>DEFL01000068.1 GCA_002350845.1 Christensenella sp. UBA2853 | reverse complement strand
TCGGTGTCCACAAGAACGAGGGGCGTGTCAGCAAGGTTATTAAAGAAGAAAGCGTCAGCCTGGCGGAGACCTTGATCCCAGCCGAGTTCTTTACGGAATAAATCTGTGAAGAAGGGAACATTGGGCAATGCAAAAAGGTCGCCCTTGTATACTGAGGTTGGGACATCAAAAGAATCCGCGGTATCTGCGTTTGCCGGAACGATTGCGATTATGTGTTTATCTGAATTCAGTTGAAATTGTACATGAGACGGCTTACCAATGGAGATGAAGATTTCAGCCGGAATAATTATTGAGTACTCTGGATGGTTCAGGTATACATTCATGACGAGTCTCCTGGCATGATAGATTTTGGGGATGCTGGTAGATCCCAGATCAGCATGAATGTACACTTATTTCTAGGGAAAGTAAAGATTGTTCCGAAGTGATTTTTCGGTGCACGGTGTTTTCGGAATAAAACGAGAGCGGAAAACTGGTTGATGAGGACGTTGAATAGAAACATAAGTGAATAAAAAAACAGAGCTGGTTGAGTAATTCGGCCAGCTTTTTTCGTGTCATCATTATATCAAAATCAGTACGATCTTATGACAATGTTGGACTTAGACCACAAGATACGGGGTAATATCAATTTCATAAATCAACATGTTGGGTTCCGCCGATGGCGTTACTTCAAGGTCAAGAGCGGTTCTTCGATGGGCGAAAAGGGGTTGAATGCTTTGCTTGAAAAACAGGACGATACGGCAACGATTAAGACCGGATAGGACAAAGAAAAAGCAGAAAAACGACAAGTAACCTGGATAAAAAAGTTATCAGACAGGCCCTGATCAAAATGGAAGTTGCTGCCGAAACTGGCGGGGATGCGCTGAAAGACTTCCGGGCGGCTTCAGCCTGGGACGGCTTCTCTCCATCTCAACGAGTGGTGAGAGCATCGGAATCTATGGATACAAGAGCTCAAGCGGCAATGTCTGTACGTATCCCAGTGCTTTCTCAGCTGCATCACCGGGATGAGAAGGAGGGCACAGCGGATACGGGCAAAGCGGATACGACAGGTCAAACCACTCCGAACGAAACAGTGGATCAGCACACAACCGATCAGGGCGAAGGTGAATAACCTTCCCCTTTTTGAATGGGAGTGAGAACAATGCTTGATGTGAAACAGCTGATTGCCTCTGTGGAGGCATGCCTGGGCTGGCCGTATGTTTCTCCGGGCACCAACGATGCCAGAGGAATCGACTGCTCCGGACTTTTTGTGAAAGCATTCCGGGATCAGGGCGGCAGCATCTATCACGGAAGCAACACCATTTACCGGAAACACTGCACTGAAAAGGGACAGCTGACCAGTGTCAGTCAGCTTCAGCCCGGCATGGCGGTCTTTAAATGGAATCCGAATACCCCGGACAAGTTTAAGGACAAGCTGGGAGATTTTCAGCACATCGGCCTTGTCACCAGTGTGAATCCGCTCAGGATCGTCCATGCTTCCTCTGCCGCCGGATGCGTGACGACGGATACAAAGCTCGGAAAGTGGGCATACTGGGGATGGCTGAAGGATGTCGAGAAACCTGGGCGTGCTTCGGACGGTGAACAGAGCAGTTCGGCTGATCCAGAGGAAGGGGATGAGGAAACCATGACCGGGTATGCCACGGTTGCAGCGGACTCCGGGTCTACCGTGAATATCCGCACAAAAGCCAAAGCAAGTGCCGCGCTTGTGGACCGCGTTCCCATTGGTGCACGGGTCGAGGTGCTTGGAACCTGCGGCTCCTGGAAAAAGGTGAAGTTTGGATCTCGAACCGGCTATATGATGGCTCAGTTTCTGGTTGCGGAGGAGTCTCTGGAGCCGGATGAGGATCTCACCCTTGAGGAGCGGGTGGAGCGCCTGGAAAGACGGGTTGCCCTGCTGGAAAAGAAGGATGGTGCGGTTGGCTGAATGCCTGGCCCTGTGGAGTGATCCATGGGGCTTTTTTTTATTTTTGGAACCTTGTAAAAGCCCGATCCTAAAATCTTACTGGTAGAGAAGTCTTTTTCATATCCTCTGAAATATCGTCCGAATCCAGACAGAATCAAGCTGTATCAAGGGCTGGAGGCCTTGACTTTATTGGGATTCAGAGCGTATATGCCATTACCTTCTGCAGGGAGCGTCTCTCCCGGATGCAGAGAAAAGAAAGGGGGAAATGAACATATGGGTGTGATTCGGGTAACGACAAGGCCCCACTACTACGCAAAGCTTGAGGAAGAGAAGAAGCAGATACCGGAGGAACCGAAAGAATCCTTCGGTACGGTTACTCTGCACTTCCGGGTAGCGGATGCGGGGCTGTTCGTCAACACGCAGCAGAAACGACTCAAGCCGATCGTTTCAGCGGTTCTGCAGGACAAGGGGCAGTATGTACGGGATTACAACAGTGCAGATGACCGCGGGTATTACCTGTGGGATGGCTTTCAGCTCCATGGGAATGAGATCATTGCCGGACCGTTCTATACGAATGCGATGGAGCAGGTGCTGCAGCTCCTGCAGGCGCTGGATGCTGCCGGGTATAAGCCGGAGGATGAGATTCTTGTGACGTACTATCCGGAACGGAGGAATATGGACCTGCTGTATAACCTCGCGAACATCCTGAAATCCAGAAGAGCTCTGGTTGAACAGGCGCTCGACCTGAAGGAACCGCTCCGTCTGATTGTGACCTGGGGTCTGGCACTCAGTATTACGCTGGGTGCCTTTTCATATACGGCGGTTGAAGCGGTGGCCTTCCTGATCGAGCAGGCCAGCAAGATGGCGATGACAACCGGAAAATCGAGGATGAAACCTTGCGACATGTCCAATCCCAAGTTCCAGATGCGCTCCTGGCTTCTGCGGCTGGGTTTTATCGGACAGCAGTATGAACGGCCACGGAAGACCCTGCTGGATGGACTGAGCGGAGACGCGGCTTTCTTCAGTGAGGAGCAGAAGGCCCGGGCGGTTGCCAGAAGAAAGGCAAAGAAGATGAATGAGGAGGTTAACCGTGAGCCAGCATAAGGAAAGCTTTTGCACCAGTACATACCATTATGAGCCGGAGATGATGGACAATACACCCGGCCTGAAGAGAGTCGCCGCGTACTGCCGCGTCAGTACCCTGACAGAGCAGCAGGAACTGTCCTTTGAAACACAGTGCTCTTTCTACAGGGAACTGATTGAAAAAGACCCAACCATGAAGCTGGTCGGAATCTATGGAGATCAGGGCCTTTCAGGGCTCCGGAGTGCATCCAGAAAGGAATTCCTGCGGCTTATCCGGGACTGTGAGCAAGGGAAAGTGGATCAAATCCTTGTGAAGTCGGTCAGCCGGTTTTCCCGGAATACGGTGGAATGCCGGGAGTACCTGAAGAAGCTGAAGGATTGTGGCGTTTCCGTGTGGTTCGAGAAGGAGGGCCTCGACAGTCTGGATCCCCGGACGGATATGATTCTTTCCATTTACGCTTCTCTGGCGCAGAGCGAATCCTGCTCCCACAGTGAAAGCCTGCGCTGGGCGATGAAGCGGCGGGCAGAGATCGGGGATCCCATACGGCCTGCATCTTATGGATACAGAAATGTTCTGACGCCCGGAGAGACGGTGCACCACTGGGAGATTGACGAGGATGAAGCCCGCAGGGTCCGCTACATGTTTGAGCTGGCTTATCAGGGATATGCCTTCTTCCAGATCAAGGAATTGCTGAATGCCTTGGAGGAGGCGGAGGGCACCGATAAAGTCTGGAGCGGCGCACGCATCAAGACCTATCTGGTGAATGAAGCTTACCGCGGGGATATCCTGACAAACAAATGGGTCAAACTGGATTATCTGGCCGGTAAGCAGGTGCCGAACAAGGGACAGCAGGAGCAGTTTTATCTGGAGCAGCACCATGAGCCGCTGGTGGACACGGAGGTCTTTGATACCGTTCAGGAATACGTGCAGAAAGGTTATCTGAACACGCAGAACGGGAAGCTCAGAAAGGCCTGGCTCATGGAAAACCGGGATATCCTGAACAGAAGGAGGAATCAGAAGCATGATGAGTAATCAGACCGCAGGACGCCCCGCGGCTTTAGCGCCGGATGTCCGTGTGATCGAGAAAAAGCAGGAGGAAAGCCGGGAGATCAAGGTGGCCGCCTACTGCCGTGTCAGTACGGACCTGGAAATCCAGCAGCAGAGTCTGGATGTCCAGATCGCGGCCTACAACCGGGTCATTCGGGAACATCCCGGCTGGGTGCTGGCAGGCATTTACGCGGACAAGGGGATCAGCGGAACCTCGGTGAAGCACCGTGAGGAATTTCTCCGGATGATTGAGGACGCAAAGGCAGGGAAGATCCAGTACATTCTGGCCAAGTCGATCTCCCGCTTCTCCAGAAACACGGTGGACGCGCTGGCGTACGTGCGGGAACTGAAATCCTACGGCGTTTCGGTTTTCTTCGAAAAGGAAAAGCTGGACACCGGCAATGCGATCTCTGAGTTCGTGCTTTCCATCTTCGCCGCCAGCGCTCAGGAGGAAATCATCTCGCTTTCCAACAACATGAAGGTCGCCCGGCGGATGCGGTATGCATCGGGTTACGCCCAGTGGACGCATGTGTATGGATACCGGTGCGGAGAGAACAAGGAATGGCTGGTGGAAGAAAAAGAGGCCGAAGTCATCCGGAGAATCTTCCGGGAATATGTCTCAGGCAAACCCATCACGGCCATCTGCAGGGGACTTGAAGCGGATGGGATTCCATCCACGGGTGGGAAAACATCCTGGCGCGATAAAGCCGTGCTGGACATCCTGCACAATGAAAAGTACATCGGTGATGTACGGATGCAGAAGTCGTTTATCAGCGACCCGATCCAGCATATCCGAACCGACAACCGGGATGCTAAGCTGAAGCAGTACTACAAGGAGAATCACCACGGGGCGATTGTCGACCGGGAAACGTACGACATGGCACAGAAGATGATTGCGATGCGGTCTACGAATCAGGGCTTCAGCCAGTATCCCTTTTACGGAACCCTGAAGTGCCCGATCTGTGGGGCGAACATGGTCCGGTTTGCAACGCTTCGGGATACAGCCTCCTATGGATGGACATGCGGAGGCCACGCTACAGAGCGCGGGAATCTTCGGGAAGATCGGACCGTCTGCCCGCCGTACTTCTTCGAGGAGGATCTTCTGACGGAAACGTATTGGAAGACCATGCAGGCGCTGGATGAGGAAGAACTGAGGCACATTGGGGAAAAGCAGGACGGGAAAGCATCTGCAGCACGTACCATTCTGGAAAGGCGCAGGTCGTGCGCCGATGCGTTTCCGAAAATCGATTACAAGGATCTGTGTGACCTGGTCGAAAGAATCTCCTTCCCGAAATGGACGAAGATGCGAATCCAGTGGAAATGCGGGCTTACTTCGGAGGCGGATATCACCCTCCGGAAGGTAACCGATCATCCATTCCCGATGATCACGCAGGAAGTGCTGGAACACAAGACGACCAAAGGGAACTATGAGACGGAGACATACGTGCTGAACGGTGTCCCGCTGCTTCGGTCGAATCCGAGTCAGCTGGTGCGCAGTATGAAGAAGGTTCAGCAGGAGATCCTGCATCTCCTGATCCTGGAACCTAATGACTATGAGGCGGATGTCCCGCATGTTTACGGGACCAAATGCGTAAACAGGAAAAGAATGGAACAGGGGGAAACTGAATGATTATCCGGCGGATTGCTCCGAAAATCGCGGTCAAGCGAGTGGCTGCCTATGCCCGTGTCAGTACGCTGGCCGAAGCACAGGAGGAATCCTATGAGACCCAGCGCAGCTACTATGCTGACCTGATTGACGGGACGGATGGCTGGGAGCTTGTGGGTATTTATGCGGATCAGGGCATCAGCGGCACAAGCGCTTCGAAGCGTCCACAGTTCATGAAGATGCTTCAGGATGCGCGGGACGGAAAGATTGATCTGATCCTCTGCAAATCGATCTCCCGTTTTTCCCGGAACTTTGTGGACACCCAGAGGTACATCCATGAACTGAAAGCCCTCAATGTCGAGGTACGCTTCGAGAAGGAAGGCATCAACTCGTTCGAGCCCAGCTCCGATCTGATCTTCAGCCTGATGGCTGCCATTGCGCAGGAGGAAAGTCGGTCCATTTCAGAAAATGTCAAATGGAGCTACCGGCGGCTGGCTGAGCTGGGCATCCGGCATGTGGGAAACAACCACATGCTGGGATACGATGAAGTGGGCGGGAAGCTGACGCCCAACAAGGATGCCTGGATGGTCCGGCAGATGTTTCAGGATTATGCGGCAGGGATGGCACCCAGCGCAATCCTTCAGCATCTGCAGGGAACCGGCGCGAAACGCCTGCATTCGGATCGAACGTTCACATGGTCGTCGGTGCTGACGATCCTCCGTAACGAAGCCTACGTGGGCGACCGCCTCCTGCAGAAAACTGCGCCGCAGGACTTCCTGACGAAAAAGCCTGACCCAATGGCCGAATATGAGGCGAAATACCTGCGGGACGATCACGAAGGCATCGTGACGCGGGAGGTGTGGGACAGGGTACAGGAGAGGCTGCGCGAAACGGAAAAAGCCCGCAGCGCAGGCCTGAACTGTAGGAACACGGCGCATCCGCTCTACGGCAGGCTCTTCTGCGCGTCCTGCGGAGAACCGTACCGCCGGTGCACAGCCAGCCGCGTGTCAGGAAATTACAAGACCTGGCGGTGCCGTGGACGGGTGAAAAGCAGCGGCTGCAAAAACCGGCATGTCGAGGAGAGTGTGCTCTTTCAGGAAATCGCCAATGCGCTGGAAGCGGATATCGGCACGATCCAATGTGGGAGCATTCCGAGTGACATTCGGATCATCGTGGAAGACACGGGAGTCAGGATTGCGCATTCCGCGCAGAAGGAGAGCGCCTGAAAAACGACTTGCAATTTTTGTCATTTACTGCTGCGGCAACCCTGCATATGCTTATAACGAACCGAAACATTGAATTCGGGGAAGGAGAAGATGAAGATGATCCGTAATGTGAAACTGGATGGACTGGAAACCAAACCATGGGATTGGTATGAGGAAGATGAGGCGGATGCCCAGACCTGGATCTGGAATCAGCTGATGGGCGAAACCGCGAAGGGGGACACCCTGGAATTCCTCAAAATCTACCGGGACAACGAAAAACTCTGTACTGGTATTTTAAGGGATGCGACGGGTAAACTCAAGGGAATTATTCCAGCCATATATGAAAAAATTGAAAATGAGGTCGCTGAGATCCTGTATTACAATGGAGAGATTCAGCGTTACTGGTTGGCAGATCAGGTTCCTGATAAGAAGGATCAGGAAAAAACTGATATGCAGATTGAGGTACCCGCACGAAAGTTCTTCGGAATAGAATGAAGTTATAGTTATTGAAAACACTGCCCGCTGTACCACAGACAGCCCTCATGATGTACATGAGCGCCGCTGCGGCTTATGCGGGCAGTTTTTTTATTGGGTTAAATACGGTGTTCTTTGAATAACGTTTTCAGAAAGCGAAGTGTTTCAAGAGTGATTTGCTTTTCAGTCACTGAACAATCCATCAGAAAAGCATGAAGTTCATCTGAATCAGTAGGGTGCTCCAAAGAGTCAAAGAGAAGATCATTGGCTGAAACTTCCAGAGCATTTGCCAGTTGAACTACCAGCTCTAAACTGGGCCGCCGCTTTCCAATTTCGACCCGTGAAATGTGATTGAGATCAGCATATACCAGCATACCGAGCTCGTCTTGCGTTAACCCTTTTTTCGACCTGTAGAAATGGATCCTTTCACCAATTTTTGAATAATCAATTGCTTTCAAAGGCAACTATCCTTTCCCTTATGGCCCGCATAAGGTATGCCGGATATTACCTCTGAATAGGAGCCTTATCAAGTTGTAAGGCGGTGCTCGCCTACACCCCCATAATTGGGACATCTTAACGATTTTTTCGGCCTAACAGGTCTAAAACGGTGTGGAAATTCGGCCAAATAGGCCGAACTAAGATGGTGGTCACCAAGTTATAATCATCCTGTGCAGAGGCACACCCATATAATAAGAAAGGATTGGCATGAGTATGGCACAGCTCTCAAACCTGATATCAAGGTATGCAGATGTAGCCGCTGTGCCGATCCGATGGCTGTGGTATCCATACATTGCCTATGGAAAGATCACGTTGCTTCAGGGTGACCCCGGAGACGGGAAATCAACAATGATGCTGAACTTGATAGCAGCGTTGTCCAGCGGGACGAATCTTCCCGACGGGACGCCACTGTTGCGCCAGTTTCGCGTAATTTACCAGTGCTCCGAGGACGATGCGGCTGATACGATTAAGCCGCGCTTGGAGGCCTTTGGGGCCGAATGTCGCAACATTGCTTTTGTAAAAGAAGAGGCGTGTGATGGATTGACACTGGATGATGAACGCATCCGGATGGCAATAGCGGAATACAAGCCTGCTCTTGTAGTTATTGATCCGATCCAGGCTTACATCGGGAACGATTCGGATCTGCAAATTGCCGCGAGAGCAAGAAAACTGATGCGCAGGATTGGGCTGTGGGCGTCCAGCTATGGATGTGCCATTGTTTTGATCGGCCACATGAACAAAAAGGAAGGCAGCAAGGATCTGTATCGAGGCCTTGGAAGCATTGACATCGTAGCTGCTGCCCGGAGTGTCTTGCAGGTCGAAAGGGATGAATTGAATCCGTATCTGCGAACGGTCCAACAGATCAAAAACAGTCTGGCTCCGACCGGCAAGCCGATCAAGTTTGAAATATGTCCAGAAACTGGTTTCCGATGGGAAGAGGTAAGTAATCCCCAAAGCGAGGAGCAGCAGCCTGAGATATCCATAAGCCCAGACATCAGCAAACATGAGTTTGCTGCGGAGCTTATCCGTCAAAAGCTGGGTGAAGGGGCTGTTGAATCGCAGGAGATCATTTCTGCACTCATGCAGAAAGGGCTCGGGGATAAAACGATCCGCGAAGCGAAAGCTGCGCTGGGAGTTAGGTCGATCAGGAAGATGCGGAAATGGTATTGGGTCCTGACCGATGAAGAGATAAACGCTGAATCAAAGGAGTTTACTGAAGAATGAACGCTGGAGAACAGGCCACGGTAGACAGCAAACAGAAAATCCGTAACCGGTACAGAGGCGTTGATCCATCTGAACTTGAAGTCATACCTGCGATCGCGACGGATGAAGTCGCGCTGGAAGAGCGGAAGCTGAAAGTTGCCGCTTATGTTCGTGTGTCGACAGAAAACGATGAGCAGACTTCTTCTTACGAACTGCAGGTGAATGATTTCACGGACCGCATCCGTGCTAACCCGAATTGGGAGTTTGCAGGGATCTATTCGGATGAGGGAATCTCCGGGACTGAACTGTCTCACCGTAAAGGCATGCTTCAGATGATCGAAGATGCCCGGGCCGGGAAGATCGATCATATCCTGGCAAAGTCGATTGCCCGTTTTGCGAGAAACGTTGTGGACTGTCTCTCCATCATCGATGAACTGAAAAAGATGGGAGTCGGTGTCCATTTTGACGAGAACAATCTGTACACCCTGGATACAACCGGCGCTCTTGTGCTGACTATCCTTGCTACGGTGGCGGAGGAAGAATCCCGATCCAAGTCGTTCATCATGAACTGGTCTATCGAACGCCGGTTCAGCAAAGGTATTTTTCTGACCCCGAAACTGCTCGGCTACGATGTAAA
>DEFL01000065.1 GCA_002350845.1 Christensenella sp. UBA2853 | reverse complement strand
TCTTCCATGAAGGGAGCATATCACAATGCGTCGGGATTTTTGCTTTTTCAATTCTCTCAAATGCTTCCAGGAAAACCTTGCATCAATATCTCTTCTACCAGACCACATCCTGGAATAGTAAATCTCCCGGTGGACAAAATTGAAATAGATTCTGCCGATCCTAATCCGCATGATCTAGAAGCAAGAAATTGCGACCAATATTAAAGTGATCATGGACATATTCTATTCATACACTTTCCTTTTCGATCAATTCCTGAACTTTCTTTTTGCGTGCTATAAGTTCATTCCTATGCCTGTTTCCGATGTCAACGTTTTTGATGCCTGCATCCAACACTGACAATTCCTCCTCAAGAAGACCGTATTTCCTAAGGATTTTTGCGCATTCACTGTATAGAGCAGGGGCATCAAATCCTTTCCCGATAGCTATGTAAAACATAACAAGAGCTTTTTTGTCCTGGCCGATTGATTTATAGTCCAAGCCTTTGGACTCTTCTGCGAATCCATCCCCTGTTGATTGAATTCCCTTACTGATAACAGACTTTTTTTCAGAAAGGTACTTTCGTATTTCTTCTTTCTGAGCGGAAAGATCTTCGTGTTTTGACTTGGACTTTTGCTTGCTGTCTTGCTCGCACGAGGCCATATCAACACCAAAAAGCTTTTTCTCGACAGAGCCTACAACTTTACGCCAGTCTTTTGCGTTGCCATCCGGAAATAATTCGTTGATTTTCCAAACAGTAAAGGGCGTTCCAAATCTGGCATCTTCCGTCGTTACATGTGTATGCCTGTGCATATAAGGGACATATCCATTATCAGACAACTCATCTTTGCCAAGTTCAGTTAATTCATACTTGAGAGTGTAATTCGGAATAATTATTTCTTCTTCAGGAATAGAGGTGGCTATGCGTTCAATAAGTTCATTCTTTTTCCCTGTGACTGGTAAACCGTGTGCAGAAAGAATTGTCTTCAAATCTTCAACTTTCAAACTATGTAGGCTGTCTTTTTTAGACTTTCATCGGATGAAGCCCCGTTTTTCCAGCGATTCCAGAGCATGACCAACATCGCGGATGCCATATTTGAACCACCAAAACCCAGGATATCCTGATGAAGGCTTCGGATATTTTCCCTGATTGCAGTATTCCAAGAGCATAATCTCTGCAACATATAATCCCCGGGCTGATGGATAGGAAATTCTCTTTCTGCCTTCGAATGGGATAACCCGTTGTGATAATGATGACCCCGGATAAGAATAATATGTATAGTAGCTGTCAGGTTGATAAAAAGGCCGTTCATCTGGTGCAACTGAGCTGGAATCAGCATACAAATTAGGTACATTGCGTATATCGGGCTTAGAGGGGGAAATTATTGCCTTAGCAGGAGTAGAAACGGCTTTATCTTCTTTTGCGTTCTCTGGTTTCTTGGCAGAAACCATACCTTTTGATCTTTTGAAGAAATCAAACAAACCCATTTTCAAAACTCCTTTTCCAATAATCAAACAATCAAAACCAGAAGAAGGACAAAAATGAGTACTGGCATCATCACTGATACCAGGCAGCCCAAGCAGGAATGGGGGCTCTTGTGGTATTTAAAAGGCCGATTTACTGCAGCCCGGGTTCTCTCATACTTCCCATATGCTCCGCCGGTTAGAGTGTTATATGCTTTTCTTTTTCTCCCGGTCTTTGTAGTTGGAATACCGGTTGCTCTGGCAATGTTCCGCTTCACTTTGGTTATCCCTAATGCGGTCTTCATGCTTGCTTTCTTCGGCGTATGATTTTCATTCTTTTCGTTTGCCTCCTGATCAGATTCTTCTGCTTTGCCAATAACAGTAACATATCCGTGCTTTGATAGTTTCTTATTCATTTTTCTCTGCAGGATAGCCGGGCTTCGTCTGTCATCGCGTTCATGTTATCCTTGCCATTTTCGTTGCTGATTACCTGAAAAAAGGCTAGAAGTGATAATACCTGTTGCGGCAGCTACAATTCCAATAACTGCGAGGCTAAAACCTAAAGCCATAATTTTCCTATGACTGCGACCGGGTATAACTCGCCATAATATGCCCCTGTCAATTATCTGGCAGGGACATATCTGAATCCATTTCATTACTCAAAATCCGGTATCAACATATGTAGTCAGGTTTCTTGATTCATCTACTTCCTCACACTCTACCAACGGTACAAAGCTATAAAACCGTATATACATCCAGCATCGACCGTCATTCAAGCATCTCACAAATATTTTTATATTATCAATGTATGCCGTTAATTCTATAGTCCCATCATAATAAGGATTATCTTCATAATGCTCCCATGACAGAATCGAATCCAATAGTGAAAAATCTTGTAACGTATCAAGGATTTTTCTTTTGTGGTACTGAGGTTCGTTATTAATGTCCCAAGAGGAACTATCTATATTATATAAGTCATAATAACAGAAGGTAAGCTGCCCAAACTTTTCAACCAGTGCATTAATAATATTATATACATCCGCCTCGGTTTCAAATTCTTCAAACGGAAGATAGATTTCCCTGAATCCCGAATATTCAGTATAGTTGAAGGAAAATGGGTATCCCATAAGTGTTATTTCTTGTTCTTTATTAGAACGAAGTGAATCATGACCTTTTCTATCATAATTATACACAATCTTACTGTATATACCTTTTTCTTGGCTTAAATACTCCGCTACCGATTCGCTGGTTGCTTTGCTCAAGTCAATATTCCAAAACTGGTGAATTGTTGTTTCTCCGTGGCATGTCCCGAAAACCATACATACAACAAGGATAATAGTTATTAAGCGTTTCATTCTGATATCTCTCTTTTCCATTCTTCCTCAGATAGTGCTATTTCTTTGCGAATGAGATCATATACCATGCCATTTACAGACATGCCTAAAGATTTTGCGTGTGCATCTATCACTATCTTTTGCCTTTGCGAATCCTAATCGAAAGCTGATCATATGATTTAGTATTCCAACGTTTTTACGGTCGATTTCTTTGTCTTTTTACCACCTCGCATTGAAAATATTAGCACAGAAACCTTCCAGTGGCAAACAATCGAAGTTAACGTACTCATAGCAGTATTCTGCAATAAATTACAGAGAGATAACATTCAATGTTAAACATAGACTGCCCCACACATCAGAGCAATATGATGAATATGTTATTCATCATATTGCTGAGTGGCCTCTATTATTTGGGTACAGTCCCGGGATTGAAATTATTAAGATAACAAAGGAATGAAAGATGTACGATTCAAAGTCAGCTTTCAGCATGTCTTTTTTCCATATTGTTCGAGCATACTTTCTCACTAAAAAAGAAGCAAAAATGTTCCTAGTGTTCCTGGGATGTTCCAGGCCTGCAGGAACAAAAAGCCGAAAACACTTATATGCGAACAAATCAGAAAACAATATAGTATGATATTTTCCAGTTAAGCTGTACTTTCTGACGCTTTTATCTATCTGAGGGGCTTGAATTACTTGTATCCTGTTTTATCCGGAATTGACAAAAGTATGAAACTCATTTATTATAATCTGCGTTACATAACATTTGTTATAAAAAGGATGATCCTACTATGCCGCCAAAGACAAGAATCACCGAAGAGAAGATTGTCGATGCAGCGATCGAAGTAGTGCGTAAAGGCGGGTTTGAGCAGATCAATGTCCGAACAGTTGCGGATCAGCTGCACTGCTCCACGCAGCCCGTGATGTATCATTTTTCGACCATCGACAACCTGAAAAAAGCCGTCTACCAGCGCGCAGATCAGTTGCACTCGGAATACCTCATGACTCCGTCCCCTGACCTGGATCCCATCCTCGCAATCGGCATCCGGTATATCCGCTTTGCCGTCGAGGAACCGCAGCTGTTCCGCTTTCTGTTTCAGTCCGGGTATGTTCAGGAAAGCAGCCTCCTGGAAATGGTGGATTCAGAAGAACTGCTCCCGGTCCTTGGAGCCATGCAAGAGGGCTCAGGGCTGAACATGGAAAAGACCCGGGATGTCTTTATTACCGTGGCGATGTTTGCCCATGGATACGCCAGCATCATCGCCAACAATCATCTGGAATTTGACGAACACCTCATCGCAAAGCACCTGGAAAATGCATGGAACGGTGCGGTGCTCGCTGCGCAGCAGGAGGACATTGAATGAAAGTCATCATCCATGATCTGGGAAGTGAAACAACTGAACTTCTCAAAGAGCGATACGACCGGGTCATTGAGGCCGACGGAAAGTACGCCCCCTGCCAGGGCTGCTTCGGCTGCTGGACAAAACATCCCGCAGCCTGTCAAATGAAAGACAGTCTGCAGAAGGTCTGCCGGCAGATCGGCCAGGCGGATGAACTGGTTATCATCACCAGAAACCTCTACGGCGGATACAGTGCCAATATCAAAAACGTGCTGGACCGCTCCATCGGAACCTCCACGCCCTTCAGCACCTATCGGGGTCGCCAGATGCACCACACGCTCCGGTACGGAAAGCACGATCTGTGGAAGGTCATCGTCTATGGACCCGCAACGGATGCGGAAAAGGAAACCTTCCGGTATCTGGCTGAGCGGAACGCCCTCAATGACGGGTATGAGCGCTCGGAAGTCGTGTTCCTCCAAAATCCCGCAGAACTGGAGGCGGTCCTGTGAAAACCATCTTCATCAACGGCAGTCCCAAGCAGCGCTTCTGCGCTTCCGCCTATTTTCTCTTCCTGCAGAAACTGTTCACCGGTGGGCAGCAGGTGACGGAAAAACTGCGCACCCCACAGGATCATGAGCGCATTCTTGCGCAGCTTCCCGGCGCGGATGCCGTGGTGTTCTGCCTGCCGCTCTATGTGGACAGCATCCCCTCCCATGTGCTTCGCTTCATGGAGAAGATGGAAGCGTTCTGTAAAGAAAAAAGCCTGCACCTGCATGTCTACGTCATCGCCAACAACGGCTTTATCGAGGGCCGGCAGAATGAGCCGCTCATGCAGGCCTTTGAACACTTCTGCACCCGCTCCGGTCTCACCTGGGGCGGCGGGGTCGGTATCGGCGGCGGGGTTATGCTGAACGTCACCCGCATCCTGTTCCTGGTCAATATCGGCCTTCTGGTCCTCAACACACTGCTCAGCGTCATCCGCACCGGCATCCTGTTCCCGAAAGACGCCTGGCTGAGCTTTGCGGAGAGTGCCGGCATGCTTCTGTACTTTAACCTGGGTGTCCTCTTCTTTCTCATCCGCATGGGCGTTCATATCCGCAGAGGAACCTTCAGCGGAAAAAAGTACACCCGGATCCTCATCCCCTCTTTCGTCTTTATTCTCTTTGCTGACATCTTCTTTGTCATCATTTCCCTCTTTGAAGGCGGCCTGTTCCGCGGCTGGCTGGCAAAGAAATCAGAGCTTTCAGATTGAGAAAAGCAGATTGAGAATTCTCCGTTTTGCGGGCGATGAAGAAGCCCCTGCCTTGCTGAGATGGTTCCAGACGTCAGAAAGCATTGGCGCAGCCACCCCGGAACTTTATGAGAACCATATGATGATATTTGAAAAACTGTTTCATGATCCGGTCAGGATGGAAGCACCAGAGATCGTTCATGTGTCCGGCAGGCGCACGCCGGAATTTGTCAGACTTTTACCGGAAGAACTGAAGAAAAGAACAGACACCGACCGCCCTCGTGTTGCGAGGATTCATGGCCTGCGTGCGGAGAAAGCGGCAGGCTGCTGAAAAAAATCGGAATTTGAGAAGGAGATCATCCTATGCCTGATGCATCGAAAAAAGACAATGTAAAAATCATTACACTCCTCGGAATGGCTGCCATGATCATCGCAGTCGCAGTCAAAGCAGCCACATCCTCCATGATTGCCGCCGCTGCGATCCACGTCGCGGGACTGGCGTGTTTCTTCATCATCGAGGGTATTGAAAAAACGCCTGATTCCGAATCAGGTCTCAGTTTTAAGCGCTTCTTTTCTGACCTGAAGAAGCCGGGCGTGATTCCACTGATCTTTTTCATGCTTGTTTTGACTCCTGCACAGATGCTTCTGAGCAAGGCGGTGTTTGGCCGCGCCTATATCGATCATGTACTCGGGCGCGTCAATATGCCGGGTCTGGATCAGCTTCCGCTGCTGCTGTTCAATCAGACGGTTGCAGTGCTCGGGGAAGAGATCGAATTCCGTGCGTTCTTTGTGGGAAAGGGCATGAAGCATTTTCCGTTCTGGCCTCTGACTGCAGTCAGTGCTGTACTCTTTGCCGCTGCGCATTTTGTCACAGGTGCGCCTGGGATCGTTGCGTGGGATCTGGGCGGCATCTTGATTGATGCGATCCTTTTTGCGATCCTGTACCGCAAGACCGGAAACTGCCTGATCAGCTTTGTCCCGCATTTCCTGAATAATATGATTGGATTCTTCCTCGTGCCGATTCTGTTCGGATAAAGAATCGATGACCCTTCGTGTCGAAATGGGTCTATTGAAAAGAGAAAGCAGCTCAGATCCCAGGCTGAACAGGCGTTTTGCATCCAGGATCCTGATGAACAGAACTATATATTCCAGTTTCCCGGGACGGGTCCCAATCCAGCGCCGCATCACGCGGCGCTTTCTTTTTCCCCTTTTGGAGGTGATCCCCCACGACCTGCATTGATCCCGCCAACTGCACCGACTTCTCCACTCCCGTCAGCGGCACCCTGGCCTCGAAATCCACCAACTGCCTGAACCGGCTTTCGGGTTCATCGCCCCGCGTTTTTTGGAAATATGCGTATGAACGAACCCATGAACGGTGAATTTCCGATGCTGAAGCCCGACACGAATGCCATATCGTGGACGGGAGCGGTGACGAAGGGGAGCGTCAGGCCGGACTGGAGATGACTACAATAAGGACAACCTGATCCTTTGCCTCTGTTATTTGCGCTTGCCAGCCATTCATGCCCTTTTTCGCATTTTCACCAAACTCTTCTGCTTGATCCAAAGGATATTTGATCTGGCAGTATATCGGTATTCCTTTCATAATACGGGTATAATATTCCTTCTTTTAGCTTCAGAAGAAGCTGAATTGCGAGCCGGTACTTGACAGCGACCGGGAGCGCCTGCCTTGTCCGGAAACCGTATCCACCTCCCAAAGCATATTTTCACACCCGGAGTCTGTTTGTTTTGTAGTGCTGTCCAACGCCATCTGCGCCGCGTGCGGCATATAAAACCAGCAAAAGCCATATCACACGACACTCTGAGATGCAGCGTGTGATATGGCTTTCCGATGCGGGCAGTCTGCGGCCACGGGCTCAATCCATGAGTGTAACGGCGCCGGTGTTGCGGAGGTAATTCAGGTAGGCAACCTTCACGTCCTGGAGCTTGTCGCGGCTGACATTCAGGACAACCCCGCCGCGAAACTGCACGACAACACCGCTTCGGTCGATCCGCTGCACATATTTCAGATTCACCAGATAGCCCTTGTGAATCCGGATCACATTGTATTCCCGCAGCTTGTTCTCCAGCTCCTCCATGGTGAGGCGGATCTTGATTTCTTCTCCGTCGGCCATGTAAATGATCTGGTGATACCGGTAGCTCTCGATATACACGATGTCGCTGATCTGCAGCTGGCGCGTGACGGAATTGTTCTGTGTCTGGATGGCCAGGCAGCTGTCCGATTTCACCCGCAGGTCCATATACGAGCGCAGCGTGTCCGTCAGGTCCCTGGTGAAATTGCTTTTGCGCACAAAACCGAAGGGATGGACGCCGAACGCTTCGAACACTTGATCCTCCCGGTTGGAGACAAACACGATGTCAATTTTCTCGCCGACCTTTTGCCGCACGATCTTCGCCAGGTTCAACCCACTCATGCCCGGCATGTCAATATCCAGGAAGAGCAGATCATATGGCACTTCACCGTCCCTGAACCGTCTGCAGAGGGCATCGGGAGAGGTGAACCGCTCGCAGAACACGGTCAGCCCGTATTTTTCTAAAATAGCGCACACGCGGTCGCTGACAGCGTCGCAGATCATCCCGTCGTCATCACACACTGCGTACCTGATCTTGAGCATGGCCGTCTTCTCCTTCACCGCAGGTCAGATCCATCATCACATCGGACAGAAACTCATTGTCCTCCACGGCGTATCTGACGCAGCCGTTGTATTTTTCCACAATATGCGCCACGATCCGATGACCATAGCCATGGCTTTCAGGATCGCGCTTGGCTGTTTTCATTTTCAGAATTTCTGTGGGATCCGCGCCTTCCGGGACAGGATTGACAACGCTGATGAACAGGTAGTCCCCCCTCACGTAGATCTTGCAGTCCACGCAGCGGCGTTCCTCTTCCACCTTTGCAGCCGCTTCCAGTGCGTTGTCGATCAGATTGACCAGCACGCGGCACAGGGCGCTGCTGTCGATGGGGAGCGCAGCCGGAACACTGATCTTGCTGGTCAGTTTGATCTTGCCTGTCGCCGCCTTCATGTATTCCATGTTCATGATGGAATCAATCAGCACGTTTCCGCAGGCGCTCAGGTGCATGCCAGTGTTGCTGCGAAACCAGTCGTTCATGGAGGCGAAGAACGCTTTCAGCTCGTCGTATCGGCCTTCGTCGAGCATGATTTCCATCACCCGGAACTGGTTCTTGATATCATGCCGCAGGCTCTGCAGATTGGCGGCGGCCTGCTGGGACAGCTGCAGCATCTGCCTGTCCGCTTCCAGGAGCCGGTTGCCCAGGGTGAGCGTGATCCTCTCCTGGTGTTCCTTGCACTGGTAATACACCATCAGGTAGCCTGAGAGCGACAGGATATACACCATCACCGGCACCAGCAGGATGAACCACTGCAATTCAAGATCGTTCCTTCTCTCGCCGGAGAGCATGCGGATGCAGAGGATCAGGAAGGAAGAAACGGCGTTGATGGCGATGTTCCACGCGGAGGCAGCCGGGATCTCGTGATAGCGGTACAGGGAGTGGCCGCGCAGAAATACCGAGAACAGGACGATCAGGATCGCGGCCAGGACATGCACC
The DNA here is from genome assembly GCA_002350845.1 of Christensenella sp. UBA2853. Lineage (GTDB taxonomy): Bacteria > Bacillota > Clostridia > Christensenellales > Aristaeellaceae > UBA2943. The sequence continues at coordinate 27,748 of DEFL01000065.1, read as the reverse complement.
CACCGGTAGACCGGCCGGAACGGGTCATCCTGGAGCAGGTTGGGGATGGCGAAGCCGATTTCTGACATCGCGAACACCGCGGCCAGCAGGGTAACCCCCATGATCCATTTCCTGAGGCGCCTCTCACGGCGGAAGAGCGCATAGTATACGATCAGCAGAAGGATCCAGTTCATCTGATAGCTGATGGCCCAGAGCTCCCTGAACATCTGAGCCGTGAAGAAGACGGACAGATGGACGAGGATTCCGGCCGCGTACATGATCAGGAACTGTCCCGCAGCGTGCAGACGGTCGCGGCTCGTGTGAATGGGCACTCGATAGGCAATCAGCAGGGAGGCGATCACTGCGGCCAGGCGAAAGGCCGTGTCCCACCCGAATTCAAAGCTGAAGAAATTCACAAGTGTCTGCATGTTTTTCCCCCCTCGCGGTCGGAAAATCATATCACTTCCGTATACAAAAAACAATCAGGCGGCAGATGATGGTGGCGTCGCTTTCCCGGCGGAAACCGGCAAACGCCCGGCTGTCTCCGCCATGCAGCATGCGGACAGAGACAGCCGGGCAGAGGGCGCTTATGCAGCTGAAGCGTTTCTCCTGGCCTTCTTCCAGGACATGCCCCACATTGCCAGCGCGCCGGCAGTGAGCACAGCCAGCACGATGATGGCGGTCAGCAGCGCGGTCTGCCACCAGGGCGTCGTCGTGGAAACCAGGGATTCGCCGGACAGCCCGTTCATGGCGCAGCTGTAGTTCGCAACGGCGTACAGGATGCAGTGGGAAGCCTCCCGGACGCGGGCGGCGAAGGACGGATCATTTTTGAACTCGTCCAGCGCAGAAGCGGAACCGCTGCCAAGATAGCAGTCCGTTCCCCTGGGCAGGCCGTCCTTGTAGGTCATGTAGATGGCGCCGTTGGAGGAGGCCATGTCGGTGATGCAGTAGCCGTCGAAGCCCCACTCGCCGTGCAGGATATTCATCAGCAGATTGCGGTTCGCGCCGGCCCAGTCGGTGCCCACGCGGTTGAAGCCGCTCATCACGGCATGGGCGTTGCCCTGATCCGCCGCAAGGGAATACTGGAAGGGAACCAGCATGATTTCCCGGGCCTCCTGCTCGTTCAGCCAGATGCAGATGCCGTTGCGCTCGCTCTCTTCGTCATTGAAGGCGAAATGCTTTACATGGGCGATCACGCCCTTCTCCTGCATGCCCTTCACCTCGTGCATGGAGGCAACGCCGGAGAGGAAAGGGTCCTCGGAGAAATACTCCGCGCTGCGTCCGCCGAAGGGGGTACGGTGGATGTTGACGCCGCTGGCATACAGGCCGGTTTTGCCTGACGCACGGGCATCCTCGGCCAGCATGCCGCCCACGGCGTGGAACAGGTCTTTGTTGAAAGTGGAAGCCCATATGCCCTCGCAGGGCATGGACAGCTTCGCCGTGGAGCTGACCACGCCAATCGGGCCGTCGTCTTCATAGGTTTCCGGCTTGGAGACGGAGGGGACAGCCACGGTGGTGAACTGGGCGTTGGTGACCAGATAGGCCTGTTCCTCCCAGGTCATCTGATTCAGCAGCGAGTCCCAGTATTCGCTGTCATACGGCAGGCCCCGCAGATCGGCCAGGCTGCGCCCGTTCTGTTCGCCGTACACGGGCATGGCCGCGCCGTCATCCGGGATGGGTTTGCCGCTGGCTATGTCCGCGCGAAAGGTGTCGTTCTCAATGGTCAGGTTCACCAGCTCTCTGGGCCAGGTGCCTTCCCAGTCATTGCGGGACACATAGGTGACGCTGTAGTCCTTCAGACCCTCATACCTGTTGACATCGGCGAAGGACAGTTGGTTGGTGATCCTGCTTCCGGTGGAGGCGGAGACCGCATAGGACAGGTCCAGCTCATCCACGGTGACGGTACCGACCATGTCCGCACGGCCGTCAGCGTCCATCCGCCCGTTCACGGCGGCAGTGACGCCCTGGGCGGCCAGGAAGTTGTTGGCGGCCTCGTGGGCATCCCGCGCGGCGGTCAGCAGATAGCTGCCGGGTTCCACAATGTAGGTCTGGTGTCCTTCCGCGTCATAGCTCTTGAAACTTTCCCGGGGCACATTCACGGTGACGGTCTCGCTGGCGCCGGAGGCAAGCAGGCCGGTCTTCGTGAACCCGGCCAGTTCCACAGCGGCCTTCTCCACGCCTTTCTCCCGGTCATAATCGGTATAGGGCTTCTGCAGCCAGATCAGCACCGCTTCCTTGCCGGGGATGCTGCCGGCATTCCGCACGGTGACAGTCACATCATAGCTCTTCCCGTCCGGAGCCGCAGCAACCTGATAGCCGCTGTATTCAAAGTCGGTGTAGGACAGGCCGAAGCCGAAGGGCCAGGCGACGTCCTTCGCGTAGGCATACTCGCCCGCGCCCGCCGCGCCAAGCACATAGTCCGTGTAGCGGGTCTCGTAGTACCGGTAGCCGACGTAGATGCCCTCCGCGTAGATGCCGTAGTACATCTGCGTCGCGTTCAGGCCTTCCTCCTCAAAGTCGGCGTAGTACTGGGAGAAATACTTCTTATTCAGATTCAGGAAGGCGGAGGCCGGGCCGGACAGGTTGTCGATCAGGAAGGTGTCGGAGAGGCGGCCGGAGGGATTCACCTTGCCGCTCAGCACGCCCGCCACCGCGCGGATGCCGGCCTTGCCAACGTTGCCCACCCAGACACAGGCATCCACCTCGATGTTTTCGTCCTGAAGGAAGTCCAGCTGCAGAGTGGCGGAGGAGTTCAGCAGAACGATGATCTTGTGGACTTTTCCCTCCCGCTTCAGCTCGGTCAGCCTTGCCAGCACGCCGGCCTCTTGCTCGCTCAGCGTCAGGTAGCTGCCGTCTGTGCTGTCGCTCTTCTTCGCATTGATGTCCTTGCCCTCGCCGCTGTCCCGGACCAGGGTGACGACTGCCGTGGGATAATCTCCGATGGTTGCGGTCACATTCTCCGGGATTTCAGACCAGGGTGCCTCATTGATCAGGTAGTTGCTTCCCTTCTTGGTGCGCCCATAGCCGCAGGAGCCGTACCAGTTCCACAGATCCTCGTTGACCGCGAGCCCCACGCCGGTAAAGGCATCCTTCAGCGTGCTGTAGGCGCTGGTGTCCGCCGCGGAGGAGCCGGACGCGGAGTAATTGAAATTCACCGAGCCAGTCAGGAAGCAGCTGATCTTCTCATCAGCCGAGAGGGGCAGCGCGCCGTTCTCGTTCTTCAGCAGGACGATGCCCTCGCCCTCCACTTCCTCGCAGACGGCCAGATACGCTGTCTCCAGCGACTGCGCATCCGCATAGGCTGACGGGAAGTAGATATAGGCCGCGTCATCGCTGCGGCTCACGGAGGCGCCCTGAAGGCCCAGAGCGTTGTTGATGGACGCAGCCTGGCTGACGGCCAGGGAGTAGCTGCCGCAGAAGATTGTAAACAGGGTCGCCAGCACGACGGCGATGGCTTCCCATCTCCGCACGCTTTTCTTGCCGGTCATTTGCCGTTCCCTCCTTTTTTCCAGGGCTGCCAGTGTGCCGTGATGGCGGCGGTCAGGCCAAGAGCAATGGTCAGCAGGTACATGACGGACGTCGCGATCATGCCGGATGAGAAGGTGGTTCCGTCAATGCTGACAAACACGTTCACAATGTAGGTAGCCTGAGAAGAGAGATACTGGATGAAGGAGTACAGAGCCAGCAGATAGGACAGGTATTTGACGGGTTTCCAGTTGACGAACAGGGAGATCAGGGAAAGCGCTGCCGCTGCCCACGCCGACCAGAGCGCACTGGGATACAGCGCAGGGCTGAACTCTGTCACGCCGGTTTTCCGGTAGAGAAGAATGGCTGCCACCGCGCAGACCGCGACGGGCAGGGCAAGAAAGAAACCCAGGCCCCTGCTCTGGGAGAAAGACGCTTTTCTTTCCATGATGTCACCCTTCTCAGTTGTCGAACTCTTCCATGGACAGCTCCGCGTTGGTGTAGATATAGATGCAGTCGATCAGGGGAGCCGCGGCGTCCATGGTGCCGGTGGCGAACTGCTTCTCCGTGTTGTTGACTGTCAGGCGGATCACGTTCTCGCCGGTCTTCAGGCTGATGGTGCCCATGCCGTGGTTCGTCATCGCGCGGCGGTTCAGGCTTGTCAGGTCGTCCAGGGTGCCGCCTTCCAGTTCGATATCGCCGTAGGCAATGGGCTGATCGTTGACGGTGACCACAAAGGTCTTGTCGCTGAGGGAGATGGTCTTGAACTCACCCGACAGGCGCAGCAACAGCAGCGCGTCGTCCACATCCCGGTCGGATTCGATCACGAACTCCAGGAACGCGCCGTTGTAATACAGATTGGTCACATAGGCGTCCCCGCTGGCCTCGCAGGCACAGTTGCCGATCAAGCCCTTGCCAGCCACATTGCCGGAGTAGCCCTGGCCCACTTTCTGGCCCACCACGTTGCAGGTATCGTCCTCGTCGGGGTCAAGGTCCGTCAGCTGTGTCTTCTCGGCCTCGAAGGTGTACATCTTCAGCCACTTGGCATAGAAATTCACATTGCCGGTGTATTTCTTGAGCTCGTTGAAGGAGACAGAAAAACCTTCGTCCTCATACCAGCCCGCGAAATAGTACCCTTCCCGCTCGGGCGTGCCGGGGCTCTTGAGCCGGGATTCATTCTCATACGTGCCTTCGGCTGCGGCTGCATCCGTACCGTCGTTGAGCAGGAAACGATAGGAGGACTCCTCCGCGTAGGCCGTGCAGGTCAGGCAACAGATCAGGATCATCGCAGCGAACAGCTTTACGAGTTTCATTTGTCATACGCTCCTTCTCGATTCAATGAAGGAAAGCGGAGGGCCGGCTGCCCGGGATCCCCCCGCTTTCGTCCAGGTTGCGTGCGTCTCCTTGTCGTTCCCCGGGAGAAGGGGGCCTCCCGGGGAATCTGAGGGGAGAATTATTCAGAAACTGTGATGGTCATCGGATAGTCCAGCTCCACCTTGGAAGCGCCGGCTCCGGGAGGCGGTCCGAAGGGGCCGGGCATGGCGGCTTCTTCCGCGGTCATGGACACCACGAAGCTGTACACGCCGGCGGCCTCGGGCTTGCCGGAGATGGTGCCGTCCGCTTCCAGAGTCAGGCCGGCAGGCATCTCGCCGTCCTTCAGGGTATAGGTGACCGTGGCATACTTGCCGTCCGCGGTATTGAAGATATCAGACTCGACGCGGGCGATGAAGTCCTTGCCCACGGCGGCTTTTTCCAGGTCGTCGCTGTACTCGTTCATCCGGAACGCGCCGGCGACGTTCAGCGCATAGGTGCTGGCCTTGCGGATGCAGCCGTCGATCACGAAGTTCACGCCCACAGTGTATTCGCCGACGGTCTTGGGGGTGCCGGTGATCATGCCGGTGGATTCGCTGAAGCTCAGGCCTTCGGGCAGCTCGCCTTCCAGACTGTAGGAGGCGGAGGAGCCTGCGGTCAGCAGATCGTCGATACTGACAGTGCCTTCAAACTTGACACCCTGGGTGGCTTCGCTCCGGCGCTCTTCGATTACCAGACCGGTGTAGCCGTTCTCAGCCACGCAGGAGTTGGCGGTCTGGAAGAGCACATCCTTCGCAGCCTTGCGCACGCAGTACCACTGGGTGGGGCTCAGCTCAGACTTGTCGCCCGCGCCCAGCCGGACGCAGTTCGCCTCGGCGTCCCAAATGCCGGAGAGGTACTCGCAGAAGGGTGTGTTGTACAGCACGATCTGACTGCCGCCGCGGACCAGCATATCCACGTCCGTCAGGTTGATCCAGCCGATGTAGCCGTCCGTCACCAGGTAGGCACTGACGCCCCACTCCTTCTGATACAGCGCGGTAGCCAGGTTGTAGTTGTTGGTGTTGGAGAAGCCGGCCATGCGGCCGTAGCCCACCATCGCAGCGCTGGAGTCGCCCTCCTGGAAGGCCATCTGGAACATCTTGGCATAGTTTTCGCGCATGGCCTGCTCAGGCGCCCAGGTGAAGAGGTTGCCGCGGTCCGTCTCCTGGTCATTCATGAAGGCATGCTTGATGTAGCAGATGACGCCCTTGGACTCGGCGCCCTGCACCACGGCTGCCGCGATATAGCCGCCCTGGATGCCGTCCTGGGAATAGTATTCGTTGTTGCGGCCGCTGAAGGGAGAACGGTGCACGTCCATGCCCGGCCCATACCAGCCGTGGATGTTCTTGAGCAGCGCGATGTCGCCCATCAGGGCACCCTGCCGGTTTGCCAGTTCCACATTCCAGGTGGAGGCGATGACACCCTCGGAGCACCAGCAGTGGCTGCTGCTCAGGTTGTTCGGGCCGTCGGCATCCGCGCTGCGGATCTTGTCCACGGAATCCAGCGGAGCGGTGGAGTAGCCGCCGAATTCGATGACGGAGCACAGCTCGTCCCATGTCAGCTGGTTCAGGAACTCATCCCACTTGGGATCGTCATAGGACACGCCGGTCATGTCGGCGAACTTGATGGGGCAGTTCTCGGGAAGGGAGACATACATCGGGAAACGGAAGGCGGAGATGCCGCCGCCGGGGCCGTTGGCCCGCATCTGGTGGTTGTCGTCGTACACACCGGCAGCCTGAGTCCAGGAAGCCGGGATGTCCTCGGCCGTCTTGTACCAGGGATAGCCGGACTCGTCGATGAAGAAGGACTCGGTCTCCTCGATGGGGCAGGTGTCGGGACCGACGCTCTTGTTGGAAACCGTGTAGTTATCCCAATAGCAGAAGTTGGCCAGAACATTCTCCTTGAAGGTCAGGTCGGCCGCGGTGGGCGCCTTGGGGAAAGTGCCCTCGAAGTCCGCGCGGGACAGGATCGTCATACCGCTGGCATCGTCGCCCATCATGTCGGCGGTGCGGACATTGTTGTAGCACACGTCGCCGTTTTTGGTATTGCCGTCGTAGCTGCCGTTCTCCGCGGAGAACAGATTGCCCACTTCGTTGTGGCTGAAGTCGTCCAGCTTCATGTGAGCATTGCCGCCGAGGGTGAAGACAACCTGGTCATAGGCGTCGTCGGGATCGGCGATATCCGTCGCGCAGTCGAAGTGAGAGCTCTCCATGACGCGGACGACATACTCGCCGGCATCCAGCTCATAATCGCCATGGAAGCCATCGCCGTTCGCGTCCTCGGTGTCCCAGGAAGCCAGATCCTGGACGTTGAAGGCCACGACCACGGTCTCGGAGGCACCGGGCTGGATCAGATCAGTCTTGCTGTAGCCCACCAGGGTCACGGCGGACTTCTCAATGCCGCCTGCCGTGTAAGGTGCGGTGACGTACACCTGAACAATCTTTTTGCCCGCCATGTCGCCGGTGTTTTTCACGGTCACAGGCATATACAGCTTCTCGACGGCGGCAGCGCCGGTCTCCGCAGAGGAGCTGAAGGAGGCGGCGTCCACAGTCTCCGGCAGGGCCTGCTTCAGCGCCGCATCGGTGAAGATGCCGCCTGCCGTCACGGTGAAGGTTGTGTAGCTCAGGCCGTAGCCGAAGGGGTAGGTGACGTTCGCCGCCCACCACTGCTGGGCAGCCTCGCGCTCCTCATCCGTAGCGGCGTTGTTGTACATATCGAAGTACCGGGTCTCGTAGTACTTGTATCCCAGGTAGATTCCCTCTTCGTAATCCACGCCGTGATAGCCCTGGGAGTCATACTGGGTGGAGGTGCCGCTCTCACTGCCCATGTAGGTGTTGGAGCCGGCATAGCCCTCCCGGTTGTTCTGCTTGTTGCTTCCGAAATTGTACCAGGTGGGATCGGTGGTCTGGTCAGTCATCCACTCGTCGATCATGGCACCGGAGGGATTCACCGTGCCGTCGATGATCTGCGCCAGGGCGGCCAAGCCGCCGACGCCGGGACGCCCGATGTCGATGATGGCGGAGATGCCGTCGTCATTCTGCAGCGCGCCAACTTCCATGGCGTTGGAGGTGTTGAGGATCACGATGACCTTGCCGAAATGTGCCTTCACATAGTCGATCATGGCGATTTCGCTGTCCGTCAGCATCATGCTGTGCTTGATCTCCTGCCCTTCCGCGTTGACCGCCAGGGCGAGGTGCTCACCGGGAACGGCCAGCTCCACATTGCCGTTGGCCGCAGTCACGGTGGAGGCGTCGCCGCCTTCGCCGCCCTCACGGGAGAGGACGATGAACGCGGCTTCCTTGTAGGTCCGGAGGGAGGATTCCACCGTACCGGAGAAGTCCGTGATCTCGCTGCCGATCCTGGAGGAGTCGTTGGCGTAAATCTGCTTCAGGGTGGGGTTCACCTTGTAGCCGGCACTCTCCAGTGCCGCTGCCAGGGTGTCTCCGCCCTCGGAGCTTCCGGACCAGGCACCCGCGCTGTCGGACGCGCCGGTCAGGCTGTCGGAGGTCACTCCGAACACGCTGATCCACGCACCGCGCTTGAGCGGGAGCGCACCGTCATTCTTCAGCAGCACGTCACCCTCCGCGGCCAGTTCCGTGGTCAGGGCGATCGCGGCCGCCTTCGCGTCCGTCATATTGGTAAAGGATGGGTAGTACTTGCCGGCATCATCGGCATGCGAAACGCCGAGGGATACCAGCATGGCCATTGCGAGCACAATGGACAGCAACCGGTAGAGCTTCGTCTTCATAGCATGTCCTCCTTCTTCCGCTCTGTCGGACCGCGCCTGCCGCAGCCCCTGTGAGCATCTGCTGTCTCCATTATAGAAAGCGGAAAAAGGAAAACAACAAAACTGCAACCAGTTACATTTTTCTTGGAATCACCGGTACTATCAAGCTGCGAACTGTAGATTTTTGACCGCAAACTGCACGCTGCTCCATGCACAGGCAGCGGGATGTCTGTGGAGAGTTCGTCCGGGTGCCCTGTCCTGATGGGTTTTCCCGGAATGCCCCTAATTCTTCTGTTTTCTGAACGGGGCTGGCATCGGCGCATTCAAAGGCTCTTTTTGGCAAGCTTCGCTTATACATCGTCAATGACCCAGTGTCCTCTTCCACCGCCGCCAGTAAAATGAACATCTGTCATGCTGTTCAGAAGGCGCTGAACGGAGCGCTCACTGATCCCCAGCTCTGCCGCCATCTGTTTTCTGGTTACTTTCGGATCGTGTCTGATCATCTTTCTCAGACGATCAGGAGGATTGAGACCTGGTTTGACAGTCTATGTGGCACTTGGGTGCGAGCAAAATGAAAGAACCCTTGCGCTGCAAGGGTTCTCATGGAACGATCCAACGGCATACGCAGAACTGATTCTGAACGGCGAGCCTCAAGAATACTTGAAAACCGTCACGGTCTATTTTTCCGGGCAAATGACGTAAGCTCCTCATTGATATAAGCACAGCACCGATTAGGCCTCATCGATTGCGACCAAATGCAGCTGCGCCGCTGGATAATCCCTGTGCATTTGCGGAAACGCAAAACCGCCGTTCACCAGCGCCAAGCCGGAATGGGCGATGTTTTCTCCTTCCAGGCGATAGTGATATTGGGGATTGAGCCCTTGCAGCCGGATATGTGGGAAGGGTCCATTGGCGCGAACATGCGTCATTACCAGATTGACAAGCGCTTCCTTTTGATCGGGCGATACAAACATCCAGGCCTCAAAATCCTTGTTTTCGTCCAGTTCCGTCAGACGGTAGTAGCTGCCTTCAGCAATCAGCAATTCAAAGCGGTGATAATCGCTGATCTGTTTTTTGATCTCCTCTTTTTCTGCGTCGGTCAGCTTTTCCGGGTTCAGCTCATACCCAAACGTTCCCGACTGGGCAATGATGCTCCGGGTGGAAAGAGGCGTCATACGGCCTGTCTGGTGATTGGGTGAAGCAGAAACATGCGCTCCCATGGTGGACGCCGGATAGCCATAAGAGGTGCCGCGTTGGATTTCCAGGCGTTCTACAGCATCCGAATCATCGGAACACCAGATCTGCGGGCAGTAATACAGCATGCCCGCATCAAAACGCCCGCCGCCGCCGGAACAGCCCTCGATCATCAGATCGGGATAGCGTTTCAGTAACCGGTCCAAGAGCTGATAAGTGCCCAGCATAAACCGATGAGCCACTTCGCCCTGCCGGTCAGCAGACAGGGCATGGGAATAGCAGTTGGAGATGGAACGGTTGAAATCCCACTTCACATACTCGATCTTTGCGTGATCCAGCACGGCGCACATGGCATCGAACAAATAATCCACCACGTCCTGCCGGGACATATCCAATACCAGCTGATTGCGGGCCAGCATGGGCTTTCGGTCCGGATCGGCGAGCGCCCAATCGGGATGGGCCCGGTACAGGTCGGAATCCTCGTTCACCATTTCCGGCTCAAACCACAGGCCGAATTCTAAGCCAAGAGCATGAATTTGGTCGGACAATTCCTGCATAGAGCAGCCCAGTTTCTTTTCGTTGACCACCCAATCGCCCAGACCTGCGTTGTCGTCGTCCCGTTTGCCAAACCAGCCGTCGTCCAGCACCAGCATTTCCATGCCCATTTCTTTGGCGGAGCGGGCAAAGCGCAGGATTTTTTCGGCGTCAAAATCAAAATACGCCGCTTCCCAGCTGTTGATCAGCACAGGCCGTTTGGCCGTTTGCCAGCGGGGAGAAATCACCTGATGACGGATGATATCGTGGTAATGGCGGCTCAGCCCGTTCAAGCCGTTTGCGCTGTAAGACAAAAGAGCTTCCGGCGTTTGGAACGCTTCGCCAGGGGCCAGCGTCCAGGAAAAGCCATCTGGATGAATGCCGGATACCAGCCGGGTGCTGCCCGCCTGATCCACTTCCATTTCTTCCAGATGGTTGCCGGAATACATAAGCATACAGCCGTAGCAATCGCCGGTGTTTTCGGTGGCGTGACGGTCGCACAGGATCACAAAGGGATTGCTGTGGTGGCTGCTCATGCCCCGGCGGGAGCCGAAGGACGCAACGCCCCGGGGCAGGCTCAGCCGTTCCGGGATACGTTCCATGCAGTGGCGGCCATGGAAGTGGATCACGTCAAAATCGCCGTACAAAAAATCCACGCAGGCGGAAGCAGCCTTTTCGATGACCAGCGGCTGATTCCCCGTATTGATCAGACGGGCGGAGCGGACGATCACATCCTGGGATGGGAAAACATGATACTTTAATTCCAGATCCAAGTCGATTACGCTGTCACGCAGGGTTATGGTCAGCGTTTCGGTTTCCTCCGCTTCCCGCACAAAAGGCAGATCGGAAAGCTGCCGCCGCCCCTTCGCGATGGCATAGCCCACAAACCTCAGATCCACGCTGCGGCTACCGTTTTCGCTGAGTACCTGCACCGCGGGCAAGCGGAAATCCCCCACGCCGTTCCCGCTGTATTCCTGGGGCAGCGTGTCCAGGGAATAGCCCCGGTTGCTGGAAAGCTCATAAGGATTGCCGGAAAAGCCCCGGTCAGTATAGCGAATCAGGTAGTCCATATCGCCGCCTGTTTTTCCCCCGTAATAAAGATGCAGCAATACACCGGTGGCGTCAGCTTTCATCTGGTACAGGGAATGGGCCGTTTCCAGGGAAAAGATGCCCGTCTGTTCATTGTGCAGTATGCTCATCGTCATGCTTCTTTCTGTATTGCTCGGGGCTGAGCCCGTATTTTTTCTTGAACATCTTGGAAAAAGCCAGCTGATCGTCATAGCCTACTTCTTTGGCGATCACATAAATCGGCACGTCGGTTTTCCGCAGCAGTTCCTTGCTCTTGGTCATCCTGACCTGCATCAGGTATTCCTGGGGCGACATGTACATTTTCTTTTTGAAAATAGCCGTCAGATAGGTTCTGTTGATGCCGATGTAATCCGCCACGTCGCTCACCTTGATGGCGGAATAATTGCTTTCCATAAAGCGCACAGCGTAATTCACATAATCGTCCACCGTCATATCGCTGTTCTGCCGGGGTGCTTCGTTGCTCATCTCCCAGGATTCGATGGCCAGAGAAAGGAAGCGGATCGCGAAGCTCATGCGGTAAAATTCGCTGGATACATTCAGGTGCGGATGCTCCAGAATTTCTTTGACAATGGCAAAGAATTCCGTCGGCGCGATGTTGCAGTCCCGCACATAAACCCCATCTGTAAATCCGGCATACTGCATATATCGTCCCGCATGTTCTCCGCAGAAAGTGATCCAGGTATAATACCAGGGCTCTTCCATATCCGCCTGATAGAACATATCTTCCCGGTCTTTCAGCAGGAACATCTGCCCGTCGTGAATATGATACTCCTGTCCCCGTACCCGAAGAACGCCTTTCCCGGAAAGCACCACATGCAAATGATACCCTTCCCTGGCGTTATGGGGATAGAAATATCCCGGCAGGCAGCGCTGGACACCGCAGGTTTTCATGTAAAACGTACTGTCTTTGTCGCGCAGGTATTCGATGCCATGATAATTGGTGCCTTTGAAGATCGAAGGCGTTTCAAGCCATTGTCTGTCAGTCATCTTCCACCCTCCTTTGCCGGGTCCCTATGCGTATGAAAAAACGGCACAGCACAGCAAGCCTTTTCCGTCTCAACTGTACTGTGCCTCTTTGCACTATGGCATACCCAGTAGAATCATGTCAGCCCTTAACCGCACCCAGCATGATGCCCTTGACGAAATATTTCTGAATGAAGGGATACACCATGATGATGGGCAGGGTAGCCACCATGGTTGCAGCCATGCGGATGGAGTCAGGTGTCACGGCAGCAGCTCCGGTCTTTCCCGCGGCCATCTGCTGGGAGGTGGAGGCTCCGGTCTGGTACTGGTTCAGGATCTCTACCAGGATGGACTGCATGGGTTTCAGATTCTGGGAAGAGGTGTACAAATAAGCGTCAAACCAGCTGTTCCACTGCATGATGGCAACAAACAGCGCTACGGTCATCAGGATCGGCTTGGCCAGCGGCAGGATGATCTTGAAGAAAATCACCAGATCGTTGCCGCCGTCAATACGCACCGCCTCAAACAGAGAGGACGGCATGGAATCGATGTAGGAGCGGATCAGAATCATGTTGTATACGCTCATCACGTTGGGCAGGATGAACACCCAGAAGTTGTCAAGCAGTCCCAGGTTCTTGAGCACCATGTAGTACGGCACCTGACCGCCGCCAAAGTACATGGTGAACACGAACAGCAGGCTCCAGAATTTATGTCCCACCAGATCCTTGCGGCTCAGGGGATAGGCCAGCATGGCGGTGCACATGACAGCCAGAGGCGTGCCGATCACTGTGCGGGCCAGGGTGACCAGAATGGAATGCTGGAAGGTGGAGCGCCCCAGAATTTCTCCGTAGCTTGCGGTGGAGAACACACGGGGCCAGAAATAGATACCACCGCGCACGGCGTCCGTGGCGTCGTTGATGGACACCACAAAGATATTCCAGAAAGGATACACGGTGATGATCGTAATCACCGCCAGGAAGAGAACCTTGAAAATATCCAGCGCCCAGTCGCCGGGCGTCCTTCTTTCCTTGATGCGATTGGAAATCGCTTTTTTCGTGATCGCAGTCATGATTTTCTCCTCCTTTCTCAGAACAGTGCGCTGTCGTTCAGCTTGGCGGTGATCTTATTGGCGCTCATCACCAGGATGAAGGACACGATGGATTTGAACAGTCCCACGGCAGTACCGTAGGAGTACATGCCTTTTGCCAGACCGTAACGGTAAGCGTAGGTGTCCAGCACGTCGGAATAGTTCAGAATGGCGTTGTTGCCCATCAGCAATTGCTGTTCAAAGCCGGTGGAAAGGATGCCGCCTACAGCCAGGATCAGCAGGGTGGCGATGGTAGGCCGGATGGTGGGCAGTGTGATATGCCAGATGCGCTTGACGCGGCTGGCGCCATCGATGGAGGCCGCCTCGTAGAGCTGTTCGTCAATGCCAGAAATGGCGGATAAGTAAATGATGGCGTTGTAACCGATGCCTTTCCAGGTGTTGGCGATGGCAATGATCCACCAGAAATAGGGGCCATGCTGGAAGAACAGGATGCGTTCCTTGATCAGGCCCAAACTCATCAGCACGTCGTTCACAATGCCGCCGCCGGCCAGGAAAGTGAGGAAAATGTTGGCTGCGATAACCCAGGAAATGAAATAGGGCAGATAAGAAGCGGTCTGGATGAATTTTTTCAGCCGGACGTTTTTCAGTTCATTGAGCATGACAGCCAGGATGATGGGCGCCGGGAAGGAAAACAGCAATGTCAGCAGACTGGTTGCCAGCGTGTTCCGCATGATCATGCCGAAATCCTTGCTGAAGAAATACTGGAACCATTGCAGGCCAACGAATTTGGCGTTAAACAGATCGTAGAAATATCCGTTCTGGGAGGGTCGGTAATTGGTAAAGGCCATATACAGGCCAGTCATAGGCGCATAGCAGATCACCAGCACCCAGATGACGCCGGGAACCATCAGCAGAAACAGGTATTTCTGATCCCACAGCCTGCTCATCAAAGGCTTTTTCTTTTTGCCACCCAAAGCAAGGTTAGACATGGGATTTCCTCCTTCACAGAAACAGAAGCAGGATCAGATAAGTTACCCGGAAGCAACATCATCCAATCCTGCTTCTCTCGCTTATCTCTTGGAAGAGATGAAACGGTCAGGCTTTATTTGCTGGCAACGGGTTCCAGGCCCCACAGCGCCAGGCGGGCAAAGTATACATCCGTCATGTAGGCTTCAATGTCGGACATGCCGGCGTTTTCCATGGCGGAAACCATTTCAGCGTACAGCGCGTCGCACTGTTCCACAGTGGGGGCATTGACCATCCGGGGATAGTACTGATCGAACACGTCGATGACGCCCTGATACATCAGCGCTTCAATGGTGCTGCCGGCAGGCTCCAGGTTGGCGAACTCAGCGCTGTCATAGTAGCCGTTGGTCAGATTCCGATAGGCAAAGGTAGCGCTGCGGTCCTTTTCGTTGAACCAGATGCGGCAGGTGGTGCCGTCATCGGGATGTACGTCGTTCTTGACGAACCAGGTCCACTTGGTGATGCCGGTCTGGTCCACCACGTTGGAGGGATCAGCCTGATAGCGGGCCACGATGTCGCCGATGGGGGTGCGCACGCCGTCCACAAATTCCCAATCCTGGCCTTCGATGCCCCACAGGAGCAGGTCCTGGCCTTCCTGGGACGCGCAGTAATCAATGAACTTCACAGCGGCTTCCACATTCTTGCAGTTCTTGGTGATGGCGATGGCATCCCAGCCGAGGGAAGAACGGCCAGAGAGCGGCAGGTCAGCGGAGGTGGCGTCATCGGGAATAACCTTGTAGGCCAAATATTCAGCATTGGGATTTTCAGCTGCCAGCAGAGTAGCGGAGGGTGTCCAGGTGTCCCAGTAGGAGCCGCCATAGGCCAGCACGCCGTTGTTGCTCAGCTTCTGGTTGCGCAGTTCCTGGTTGTTGCTGGTCCATTCGGGGTCCAGCAGGCCTTCACGGTACAGCTCGTTCATCTGATGGATGGCATCCATGAACTGCGGATCGCGGACGGTGAAGTACAGCTTGCCTTCATGCACATAGTAGGGATACAGGCTGTTCATGCCGGCGAACATACCGTTGATGTTGCCGCTGCCGGGATCGCCGATCACCAGGGGGCTGGTCACATCGGGATTGGTATCCTTGAACTTCTGCAGCAGGGCCTTGAATTCGCTCCAGCGGAAGGGCTCCGCGCTGTCGGCACGCTCCTGGCCCACCAGCTCGATCATGTAGTCATAGCGGCAGATGAAGCCGGTCACAGGATCGGGATCGTAGCCGTACCAGTTGGAGAGGTAGTAGTTGTTGCCGTCGGTATAGCGGGTCTTGTTCAGGGTGTCTCCGTACATGGCCACCACGTTGGGCATCTGATCCATATATTCGGAGAGGTTCACAAGCGCATTGGCTTCGATGTACTGGTTCACGATGTCGCTGCCGCGGTCCATCAGGATGATGTCCGGATAGTTGAGGCCGGCCAGCATCAGGCTCAGTTTTTCGCCGGGGTTGCCGGAGGGGCTGATCAGGTCCAGCTTGATGCCCGTGCGTTTTTCCAGCTCCTTGGCGACGGGATCGTCAAAGGTGCGCACACCGGAGTTCTTGTCGAAGAAAGAAATAGTCACAGGTTCATCCGCCAAAGCGGCGATGGGCAGCATGACGGTCAAAGCCATCATCACAGCCAACATCAGGCCAACCAGTTTCTTCATGGTTTTTCCTCCTTAACAGCTTTTCGCTGTGTTTGATGGCATCATTATATGGTTTTATGTTATCTCGTCTATGGAATAATGTTGGGCTTATATGGTATTATGTCTGTTATCAGTACCTAGATTTATTGACAAAGATGTATGTTTTGATGCCAAATATTCTATTTTTATATCCATTGTTCCTCGATCATTCTGGCTTGACGCATACAATATCTATACATTTAACTATGCTTCATCGGAAAGTGCCTGTTTCAGAGCTCGCGCACGAAGGAAATGTCCCCCTGAAATCAAGACCTTATCTGGCACATCATGACCAGGCAGGTGTACGGCATGGCTCCCGCTCGCATCAACCGAAATAAAAAACACGCCTTTTCGCACAAAATCGTTCAGTAGAGCGGGTATAAAAAAGCGGTTGGGGTACGGTTGGGGGCGCGTATAACCCTGGTTGTGGTACGGGTTGGGGTAAGCGTTGGGGTACGGAAAGCAAGCTGCATTGCGCCTCTTTCGGTCAGGTTACGACAAAGGATTGAAGGATTCACGAGTTGCACGATTGTTGCAGAACTGTTAAATCCTGTGGTTCGTGCCTTTCTGAGCATATACAAAGAAAAACCTCGGAACATATGATTTCTCATATCTCCGAGGCATTGGTGGGATTAGTAGGACTCGAACCTGTGACCCCATCGATGTGAACGATGTGCTCTGGGCTACCGGTCAAGTTGTCAAACTGAAATATGGACGTGAACACACCTCAGAAGCCCTTGAAATATGGGCTTTTTCACGTTTTGGGGTGTGTTCACGCTGCCTGTGTTCAGGGTGTGTTCAGCTGTGTTCACGGGCCTTGAATCCGGGTGTGTTCAGGGGTGTTCAGGGGGTGTTCACGGCTTTGCTGTGTTCATTTTTCGCTGAACACGAGCATGGAAAAAGCCTGACGGTTATGCGCCGCCAGGCAGTTTTTTTATGCCATCATGTCACGATAGAGCTTCTCTGCCAGTTCCCTCACGCGGGGAACGTCGGTGTAAGCCTGCGTTTTCCCGATGCCTACTGCCCGTGCGATAGAGAGCGGACGTTCATTGCCTTTGTAGAGCTCCTTGAAGATTTCCGCATATTTCGGCTTAATCCTTCCAAGCTCCTCCACCAGCATTGCCAAGATGTCAGACGTTTCATCAATCTGATCCGGCTGCTGGCTGGCGGGCTCGAATTCGCTCTCCGCATACAGTGCATCCAATGATGTGGGCCGATTGGTATCGAAATTGAAGGAACCGACCTTCGGGCAGTTGATGCATTTGTTGCGTTCCGGGCACATGATGTAGCCGCCGTGCCCGTCCTCGATCAGACAGCGCTCCGAGCGCTCTTCTGCTTTGACATCGGCCCATTCCAGCTGCATGTACTGATGGGCATCGTGTTCAGAAACCTCGACAAAGATGCAGGGATAGTGTTTGGATCCGATACGCACGGAGCGAACCTTCCCAACCTGTCCATTTGCTTCGATGGTTTCCAGATTGACGCGAAGCGGTACCTTAACCAGTTTCGCGTCGTTGTTACCTTTGTAATTGTCCTGAGTTTTCATGGTTTGCCATATCCCTTCCCAGGGCGGAGGCAAACCATATGGAGTTAACGCGCAGCGCTTTTCGCAGTTGACCGCTCATTACGGAGGCCTCCGTCCTGTTGGCGGTCAGCTCGCTTCGGTAAAGCTGACGATTGGATTAAGGTGCCTGTCACGTATCGACCGATGCATCCCCCGTGGCCACAAGAGAGACCCGACCGTTGACAGTCCCGCGTTGTCCGTCTGGACTAATCGGATGACTTTGGGCTGGCATCCGATGCCGGGGATTGCGATGAAAGAGCAGACTACTCCCGACACTGGCAGTCTATCAAACTTCAGAATTTCTATAAAATTGTCATGTTCAAAATATGGTGGAAAAGTATTGATTTAAATAACTTTAGCTTGTGATGTTCGATTTATGGTGGTATAATGGATAAAAGTACCCTGGAAGGAGGCTGGCGCTTGGGTAAACGCTTGTTTCAACAGGTGTTCGTTTCCCTGGATCGCACACAGGCGCTCGGCCTTTCCCAGTTGCAAGTAGTTAGTGAACTGGACGAGGCTGACAAGAAGGAAACCACCTATCACACCGTACATTCATCGTATTTTACAAAGGACAAACCGGTTTGCCCGGTTTGTGGCAAACGGAACACGACGGAGACTAAGATCATCCCCCGGAACTTTAAGGACTTACTCCCCTCCGATGACGGAAAGGTACAGATCATCGATCTTGTATTTCATCAGCGGTATTTCCGCTGTAAGGACTGTGAAAACCTCGTCTTCCACGAGAACATCGACTTCGCGGAAGAAGGCTGTAAATTCAGCAATCGGCTATCTGACCTGATCGCTGAAGGAACATTGACTCGGACTTACGAACGCGTTTGCAAGGAATATGGTGTACCTGCTTCTAAAGCGTCAGTGGGCATCATCATGCGTAGACGAATGCGCCTCCGGGTGGACATGCAACCACCAATAAAGCCACCGGATGCGGTAATCATCTTTCTGGCCGAGTTCTTCAGTGATACATATCCTATGGTGTTGGGGGCCTATAGCAGAGATGTGCGCTTACTGGACATTCTCCCTTCATCAAGTGTGATGGAGTATCGCCTGTTTTTCCGGCAATTTGACTGCAAGGGCGTGAAACAGGTTTTCATTGATCCGGACGAGCAGCTGCACAGCGCTGTGGTTGAAATATTCCCACAGGCAGAGATCATGGTTTCAGAAGAGTACATTCGAAGATGCGCTCGGGAGGCACTGCAGGATGTCATCAAGAAGGAAGGAAACCATTGCAATATCCATCGACGTTACGCCAAGCTTACCGCGTTGGAAAGCCATCTGACACCTGGTGAACATCGGCGCGTTACAGACGGCATGAAAAAGCTCCCTCGCATCCGTGCTGCGTACAATGCCTATCAGGATTTGCTGAGACGAATGGAAACCGGATGGACAATTCCTCTTTTGAGAGAATGGCTGGATTCTCTTCCTGAATATGTCGCAGATGAAACTGAGGAGGACGGAAATGTAATCCAGCCACTGACAGAGTTTTCCTTGCTGGAGGATGTGTTGAACCTATATGAGAATCAGATTCAAAACTATCTGGACAGCGAAAACAAGCCGCCATCCGGCGTGGAGGCAGCTGTGACTGGTATCCTGGATGCCATCGCCTTTATGCCATATGGTATCTATGATGTACTCCGGGCGCGAATGCTGTCGAACGTGGATCAGGAACTGCTCGCTATAGATGGTAAAACGTGCCGCACCGGAGTACGCATCGAAAAACTTACCGAGAAAATGAATGAAATCGCTAAGAAAATACGGGACAAAAAGGAGCGCGAGGAATATGGATACGACACAGAAGATTAATGAGGTCGGCGTCAACATTCAGGAGAAGGCATCCGTCATCTGGAATGTTGCAAACAGCCTCTTTGGTGCGTACAAACCCCATGAATATGGCTTGGTGATTCTTCCCATGGTCGTCATCAAGCGCTTCCATGACTGCCTTCTGCCCACCCATGATAAGGTTGTAGCTATGTACAAGGGTATCCAGAATCTTGCGGTCAAAGAGCCGTTCCTGCTGAAAGCGTCAGGCTATAAGTTTTTCAACACCAGCGAGTACACCTTTGAAAAGCTGAAGGCTGATCCGGAAAATATCAAGGTGAATTTTGAAAATTTCCTGAATGGTTTCTCAGATAACGTGATGGACATTCTTGCAAAGATGGACTTCTTTACCCAGCTTGATCGTATGGCCAATGCTGGCCTGCTCTATCAGGTCATCTCTGACTTCTGCACAGAAAAAGCAGATATGAGTCCGGAGAAAATTTCCGCAGTGGACATGGGTTATATCTTTGAAAACCTCGTCCAGCGTTTCTCTGAATCGTATAACGAAGAAGCTGGCGCTCACTTCACCAGCCGCGACATTATTTATCTGATGTGCGATCTGCTGACAGACCGCATGAGCATGTCTGAGCCCGGTCGCATCTACACG
The DNA here is from genome assembly GCA_002350845.1 of Christensenella sp. UBA2853. GTDB lineage: Bacteria > Bacillota > Clostridia > Christensenellales > Aristaeellaceae > UBA2943. The sequence continues at coordinate 7,709 of DEFL01000065.1, read as the reverse complement.
GCTTATGACATGGCTATGGGTACCAGCCAGATGCTCACCTGTATGGAAGAACGACTTTCAGCACTGGATAAAGCAGCGAACCTGATCTGTTACGGACAGGAGATCAACCCCTTTACATTCGGCATTGCAAAAGCAGACATGCTGATTCGTGGCGGTGATCCTGAGAATATGCAGTTCGGCGACACGCTGAGTGATGATAAGTTCAGTGACATGACCTTTGATTTCGTTATTTCCAATCCACCCTTCGGTATTGACTGGAAGCGTGAAGCTGTGAAAGTGGAAGCAGAAAACAAACTGGGTAACAGCGGACGATTTGCTCCTGGTTTGCCTCCGAAGAGTGATGGTCAAATGCTCTTCCTGATGAATGGCATAGCCAAGCTGAAAGAAAAGGGCCGCATGGCCATTATTCAGAATGGTTCCAGCCTGTTTACAGGAGATGCGGGCTCTGGCCCCAGCGAAATACGACGCTACATAATTGAAAATGATTGGCTGGATGCCATTGTGCAGTTGCCCAATGACAGCTTCTATAACACAGGAATTGCAACCTACGTGTGGCTTGTTACAAAAGATAAGCCAGTCAGCCACTTAGGTTCTGTACTGTTGGTTGATGCCAGCAAGTGTTTTGTTCAGAGACGCAAACCCATCGGCAACAAGCGTGTGGATATCACAAAAGAGTCCCGAGAATTGATTATCAAAGCCTACGGTGCATATCGGAATGACACTTTTGAAACGGATGACGAGAACGGGCACAAGTTAGTGGTCAAATCTCGAGTAATGTCTACTATGAGTTTGGGTTATAACAAGATCACTGTCGAAAGCCCCCTGACGGATGACGATGGAAAGCCTATCCTAAAGAAAGGGAAAATGCAGCCAGATGCATCTAAACGCGACACTGAAAATGTACCGTTGGATGAAGATATGGATATATACTTTGAACGCGAGGTAAAACCGTATAATCCCGATGCGTGGATCGACCATGACAAGGATAGAGTAGGCTATGAGATTCCGTTTACTCGTACATTCTATGAATATGAAATGCTGCCCCCCGCTCAAGAGATTGCCTCCAGGATCGAAGAACGTGAAAAGGTGCTGATTGACAAGCTGCAAGCATTGTTCGGAAAGGCGGATGAGTGATGGAGCAATATGAGCATATGAAAAACAGCGGTGTTCCATGGATGCTGGATATCCCAGAATCTTGGGGTATTCGTGTACTCTTTCAGCTTGCTGATCAGGTTAAGAATAGGAACAAGGATTTGTTGGAACATAATTTGCTTTCATTAAGTTATGGAAAGATTAAGCGAAAAGATATCAATAGTTCTGATGGATTGTTGCCGGAATCCTTTGATGGCTACAACATAATTGAAGCCGATGACATTGTCCTACGTTTGACTGACTTGCAGAATGATCATACCAGCCTGCGTGTTGGACAATCTCCTGAGCGCGGTATAATTACCTCGGCTTATATCACGCTCAGGCCATCCTCATTGATTCAGCCCAAGTACTTGTATTATGTTCTTCATGCCTATGACCTAATTAAGGGATTCTACGGTATGGGCTCTGGCGTGCGTCAGGGTCTGAACTACGATGAGGTAAAGACTATCAAAGTACCTTTCCCCTCGCTGGTCGAACAACAGTTCATCGCAGGCTATCTTGATGATCAAGTCTCTCAAATCGATACCGTCATCACGGAGGCGCGGGAGAGCGTTGAAGAATATAAGCAGTGGAGATCGGCGGTTATTCTGGAAGCAGTTACAAGAGGAATAAATACTGGTGTTGAAACCTGTAAAAGTAACATCGAATGGATGGGCAATATTCCGTGCAGCTGGAAAACGATTCGTTTTTCTAAGGCTAATTGGATACGAGCTCGTTTAGGATGGAAAGGATTAAAAGCAGAAGAATATGTGGATGCTGGTTATCCATTCCTCTCCGCATTCAATATTGTGGATAACCAACTTTGCTGGACTCCTCTCAATTTCATTACCCAGGAACGATATGATGAATCCCCGGAAATAAAACTATCTTGTGGGGATGTACTGCTCGTTAAGGATGGCGCCGGGATTGGTAAATGTGCCAGAATTGATTCGTTACCGTGCGGAGAGGCAACAGTAAACAGCTCACTTGCGGTAATTACTCCGGTGGAATCAGTTGATTATCGATACGAATACTATTATCTCCAGAGCCCTCTGTTTAGTAACATAATCAACCGCTTGAGAAATGGGATGGGAGTCCCTCACTTGACGCAGGAGGCTATGAAAGAAATACGGATGCCTCTCCCACCAAAGACAGAACAAGTTGAAATTGCTGATTATTTGGACAATCAAATTGCTGACATAGATACTTTGATAGCTGAGAAAGAAGCTCTAATTGCTGACCTTGAATCCTACAAGCGTTCCCTCATCTATGAAACTGTCACAGGCAAACGAAAGGTGGTGTAAGTCATGGTGGAGAATGAGAAGCTCTTTGAGAGCAAGATTGAAGAGTACCTTATCTCCCCCGCAGGAGGATGGCTGAAAGCTAACGATTCTGGCTACTGCAACCATGATTATCGGGGCATGGCATTGGACATCGTTACCTTGACTAATTTCGTTAAAGCCAGTCAACCCATGGCATGGCGGCGCTTTGAACGCATGTGCACCATCGATCCGGTGCGCCAGTTCTACAAGGCCTTCGACAGCGCGGTGCAGCAGGTGGGCTTGGTTGATGTACTGCGGCACGGATTCAAACACCGTGGTGTTCAGTTCACTGTGTGTTACTTCGCGCCGGAATCCACGTTGAACGATTTGGCGGTTGCCAACTATCAGAAGAATGTGTGTCAGTGCATCCGTCAGTGGCATTATTCTGAAACCACCACCAACACTGTAGACATGATGTTGGCTGTCAACGGCATCCCGGTGGTGGCAATTGAGCTTAAGAATCAGCTGACCGGGCAAAGCATCGACGATGCAAAACGTCAATGGATGTATGCCCGTGACCCCAAAGAACCGTGTTTTGGCCAGAACAAACGAATCCTGGCTTATTTTGCCGTTGATCTGTATAACGCCGCCATGACGACAAATATTAACCGGGACAAGACAATGTTCCTACCCTTCAATCAGGGCAGCAATGGTGCAGGCAATGATGGCGGTGCAGGTAATCCGAAAACAGATGATGGCGACTATGTGACCAGTTATCTCTGGAAGGAAGTCTGGCAGAAGGATAAGCTGCTGGACATTATCCAGAAGTTCATTAATGTTCAAAAGGAAGAGATAAAGACAAAGGACGCTGATGGGAACCAGCGGATGGAAACGAAGATGAAAGTCATCTTCCCCCGCTATCATCAACTTGATGTGGTTCGCAAACTGGTCGCGCATGTAAGAGACAATGGTTCTGGACATAACTATCTGATTCAGCATAGCGCGGGCAGCGGTAAGTCCAATTCCATCGCATGGACAGCATACCGCATGGCCAGCCTGCATGACGCCAACAACGAGCCTGTGTTCACCAGCGTGATCATTGTCACTGATCGTCGGGTGCTGGATCAGCAACTGCAGGCGACGGTCTCCAGCTTTGATCATACCCTGGGAACCGTGGTGACCATTGACGAAAAAAAGAGCAGCTGGGATCTGCGCAACGCCATCAATGATGGCAAACGCATTATTGTTTCCACACTCCAAAAGTTCCCAGTCATCTACGAACAGATCAACGATGTGTCAGGAAAGCGGTTTGCTATAATTGTCGATGAGGCGCACTCCAGCCAGACGGGTAAAAGTGCTCTGAAATTAAAAGAAGGCCTCGCGGATATGGGTGATGCCCTTAAGGAATATGCCGAAATCGAAGAGGCGGCTCAGGACGAGATTGACAGCAAGGATATTCTGGTTCAGGAGATGCTGTCCCAGGGACGGCATAAGAATCTGTCCTTCTTCGCTTTTACCGCAACGCCTAAAGGAAAAACCCTGGAGATCTTCGGCGAACCTTATCCGGATGGTTCCTTCCATCCTTTCCACATCTACTCTATGAAGCAGGCCATAGAGGAAGGCTTCATTTTGGATGTGCTGGCCAACTATGTAACCTATAAGATGTGTTATCAGATTGCCAGCAACACGCCAGAAAACCCGGATGTGCCGACGTCCAAGGCCATCAAAACCATCAAACGGTATGAGGAACTACATCCACATAATCTGGAGCAGAAGGCTGCAATCATTGTGGAGACCTTCCGCGACATCACCAAGAAGAAGATCGGCGGCAGAGGTAAAATGATGGTGGTCACCGCCTCTCGCCTGGCTGCAGTCCGCTACTATCACACTATCAAAAAGTATCTGCGAGATAACAACTATGACGATGTGGAGATCATGATTGCTTTCAGTGGATCGCTGAAAGATCCGGACGATCCCAATAGCCCGGAATACACCGAGAGCAGCATGAACGTTGATAGCAACGGCCATCCTGTTCGGGAAAGCCAGACCAAGGCTGTATTCCATGAGGAGGGCGATGTTCTGATCGTTGCAGAAAAATATCAGACCGGGTTTGATGAGCCGCTGCTGCATACCATGATCGTCGATAAGGAACTGCGTGATGTGAAGGCCGTGCAGACGCTCAGCCGTCTGAATCGGACTTACCCCGGAAAAGAAGATACCTATGTGCTTGACTTCGTCAATCCGGTTGAGCGCATTCGTGCTGCCTTCCAGCAATTCTATCGTGAGACCAGTTTGGACGAGGAGATCAATTTTGACCTAATCTACACGACACAGCGCATCCTGCACGAGTATGGCATCTACACGACCGAGGATATTGAGAAGGTCACCAGCATCTATATTGATGAAGAGGTGCGGGCCTCCAACTCCACACAGTCCAAGATTTCCAATGCTTTGCTGCCCGTCGCTGATAGATATAATCAACTGAGCCAGGATCAGCGCTACCAGTTCCGGCGTGAGGTGCGCAATCTGGTAAAATGGTACAACTACATCAGCCAGATCACACGTATGTTTGATAAAGAGCTTCATAAGGAATACATCTTCTGCTCTTATCTGGCCAAGTTGTTACCGGGTGATCCTACCATTGACTTTAATCTGGATAACCGCGTCAAGCTGGAATACTATCAGCTCTCCCAGACATTCAAGGGTGCAATCGAACTGGAGGACGAGTCTGGCTCTTGGAAACCGACAAACCCGAAAAAAGCCGGAGCCAAGAAGGAAAAACTCAGTCCCCTTGAAGAAATCATCCAGCGGATCAATGAAGAGTTCATGGGTGAATTCACGGATGCCGACCGCGTCATCGTAGAGGATTTGTACAACCGTATGAAGAAAGATGAGGATGTGCAGAAGGCAGCGCAGACGGATGATCAGCAGGTGTATCACCGCAGCGTATTCCCCGGCATCTTTGATGACACAGCCATGGAAGCCTACGCGCAAAATCAAGAAGCCTATATTCAGCTTTTCCAGGATGCGAAGAAGTACCATGCCGTACAGGCGGCACTGGCGGATAGGCTGTACAAGGAACTGCACGGTCAGCAGCCTCAACAGTAAGAATCGGGTATTGGAGGTACAGTCATGGGCAAAGAGCTTTATACCAACATCCCCAGCAAGGTGGGCGATCTGATTTCTGATGTAAAGAATGGCCGGATCGGTCTTCCGGATCTTCAGCGTCCCTTTGTCTGGAAAGATAATAAGGTGCGTGATCTGCTGGACTCCATGCTGCGCGGTTTTCCCATTGGCTACATCATGCTGTGGGAGTCACCAGCGGACTATGATCGTACCAGCCATATCGGAAAAAACGACAAGGCATATAAGGCTCCGGATGATCTGGTCATTGACGGCCAGCAGCGCCTGACTGCTCTTCTCGCCGCGATGGAAGGTGTCCCGATCAAGGACAAGAATTACAAGGAACGCACTATCAAGATTGCCTTCAACCCCATCAATCGGGATTTCAAGGTCTGGTCGCAGGCCTATGAGCGCAGTGCTGAATACATTAGCTCTGTTAGTGAGGTGTATGCTGCTGACCGGGAACATGCCGTTACGAAGTTTCGGAAGCAGTACATCAAAACGGTTAATGATTCCCGCGAAAGAAATGGTGAACCACTACTGACCGAAGATGAAGAGATCACCATCGAGGACAATATCAATGCCCTCCTGGATCTGAAGGTGTACTCTCTGCCTGCACTCCGGATCAGCGCCCAAGCGGATGAAGAGGCTGTATCCGAGATCTTTGTCCGTGTCAATTCTGGTGGGCAGAAGCTAACCGAGAAAAACTTCATTGAGACCCTGCTTGCCGTGTTTGATAATGACGTACATGATCAGATCGACAAGTTCTGTGAGGCGTCCCGCATTCCTGTGGATGGAACCGCCTATAATCATATCCTGAAGGTTGACCCTGCGCACCTGATCCGTGTTGCGGTTGGCTATGGTTTCCACCGTGCCCGCCTACGGTATGCCTATCAGCTGATGCGCGGTAAAGATCTGAAGACGGGCATTGTTACCACAGCCACGAGAGACGAGAACTTATCCAAGTTCAAAGAGGCGCTGGACATTGTCACAAATCTCAACAACTGGCATGCCTACCTCAATCTGTTCGCCCAGGCCGGATACATTAACGGCGACTTTGTTGCCGCAACGAATGCCGTTGTGTACTGCTATGTGATGTATCTCATTGGCAAATACGAATACAAGATCAAAACTGCCGACCTGAATAAGATCATAACCAAATGGATCTATATGACGACGGTCACCTTCCTCTACTCTGGTTCAACTGAATCCACGGTTGAAGGTATGTTCGCTGACCTTCGTGATGTGAAAACACCTGAAGAATACGTGAAGTATCTGGAGGACTTTATCGCCGGGCGGTTCACAGATGATTACTTTAACGTGACCCTGCCAAAGGATCTGGCCACCTCTTCCACCAGCAGCCCGGCATGGCTCGGATACATTGCTGCCATCAATGTGCTGGGGACACCGATGCTGTTCAGTACAGCGATCCTGTCGAAGTTTCTTGTGCCCGGCGCGAGCGGTACAAAGAATGCTATCGACCGCCATCACATTTTCCCCAAGCACTATCTGGAAGAAAACGGCTATTCTGATGACCGTGACCGCAACCAGGTAGCAAACTACACCTACATCGATTACGCGACGAATATCGTGATTTCAGATAGACCACCAATCGAGTATGTAAGTGAATTCCGAGCGAAGCTGGGTGAAGAAGAATACAGGCGGACATGCAGAGAGAACGCCCTTCCAGAGAACTTTGAGAGCCTGGATTACCCGACTTTCCTGAACGAACGCAGAAAGCTCATGGCTGGAATAATCCGTCAAGGCTATGAAAGATTGTGCCTGTAAAGCAGCAGCCCCGTCACAGCGACGGGGCTTTTTTCAATCCTTCCGGTACCATTCTGTTTCATAACCGTCGGCCCGCAGCACAGCTCCCGGTAGCCATGGTGGCACCTGGCCCATCTGCTCGCAGATCGCCTGCAGATCCACCCCCTGGCTGGCTTCGATGATGAGCTCGTCATGGATGTGGCCGCAGATAAAGCAGTGGCTCAGCGTTCGCATGGCGTAACACAGGATGTCCCTGCTGATTGCCTGCACGATGTTTTCCACGAATTTCGGGCCGTAACTTTCGATCCGCTCCCATTTTTTCGTCGCGCCGACGCCTTCGTAGGTGACGGATTCGCCGCCGAATTTGTTCTCGCCGATCTTCGGTTTCACGTAGGCCAGCCTTCTGCCGGACGGAAGCTGAATGAA
>DEFL01000032.1 GCA_002350845.1 Christensenella sp. UBA2853 | reverse complement strand
ATTTTCACTTTTGCTTGACAGCACTTTTTTGAAACAAAATCATCACTTTCTGATTTGAACTTTTTTGAAACAAAATCATCACTTTCTGATTTGTCTCAAACTTCATCCTGTCCTGGCTGCGCGGAGAGACATGTTTTTCTTTCCTTCCACAGATCCAGCACACCAATGGCCGCCATGCTTTCCACGACGGGCGTAACGCGCGGCAGAATGCACGGATCATGTCGGCCGTGAATCGCAAGCTCTTCATTCTGCATGCGTTTCAGAGAAACCGATGCCTGCGTTCTTGCAATGGACGGTGTAGGGCGCACAGCCAGCCGGCAGATCACAGGCATGCCGTTGGTAATTCCCCCGTTAATGCCTCCTGCATGATTGGTCTGCGTAACCACTTTGCCGTTTTCCACGCTGAACGCGTCGTTCGCCTCAGATCCCCGCATGCCGCTGAGTGCAAATCCGCTTCCGAATTCAACACCTTTGACGGCAGGGATCGAAAAGAACAGATGCGACAGTACGCTCTCCACACTGTCAAAGAACGGGCTTCCCATACCGGCAGGCAGTCCCAGAATGCGGCACTCCACTTCACCGCCGATGGAATCCTGCGCTTCAGCAGCCTCCAGGATTTCCCGGCGCATGGCTTCCCCTGCCTCTTTCAAGAGCGTCGGCAGGTCCATCTGCTTTAGCTGAGATGTGTCCGCGTCTTCCGACAGGTCCTCAAAGAGTGTATCCCTGACCTTCCCGATCCTGCAGATGTGACTCTCAATCCGGACGCCCTGCTCTTCCAGATACTGGCTGCACAGTGCGCCGGCCAGGACAATCGGTGCGGTCAGGCGGCCCGAAAAGCTGCCTCCGCCCCGCCAGTCCTCCCATCCGAAATACCGGACATGGCCTGTGTAATCAGCATGTGCCGGACGCAGAACATCCACACCGTCCCCGTAATCCGCAGAATGCATGCCGGTATTGCGGATCACAGCGCAGATCGGCTGGCCGGTCGTTCTTCCGTTCAGCACACCGGAGATGAACTCCGGTGCGTCCGCTTCCTGGCGCTGTGTCGTCATCCGGTTCTGCCCGGGACGGCGCCGGTTCATTTCTGCCATCAGGCGGTCCATATCAATCAGCATGCCGGCAGGAAAACCGTCCAGCACAATGCCGATCCCTGCCCCATGACTCTGCCCGAACAGAGAGAGTTTCAGACAGCTTCCAAACATACTGCTCATTTGGCTGTACCGCCCAGACTCCGATAGGTTTCCAGATAGGCCGGCCAGGATTTATCCAGCGCTTCTGCGCCGGTGACCTGCACAGGTCCGCCCGCACAAAGCGCTGCCACACTTGCCAGCATGACCATGCGGTGATCGTGGAATGTATCCACTTCTCCGGATCCCTTCAGTGCTTCCACACCGTGGATGATTATGTCATCCCCATCCTCCTGGGCATTTCCGCCCAGGACATTGAGGATGCTCACCGTGCCCGCCAGGCGGTCGCATTCCTTAATGCGAAGTCTTCCGCAGCTGCGCAGCACGCTCGTCCCTTCGGAGAGCTGGCAGACCAGCGCCAGCATCGGAGCGATATCCGGGTAATCATTCATATTGACATCAATGGCATGACGCGCGGATGCTTTCACGGAAATCCCGTGCTCGCCTTGCACCACGGTGCATCCCATCTTTTCAAGCAGTTCCAGCACGGCGGCATCGCCCTGCAGGGAATCCCTGTTCAGGCCGCCGATCTCGACTTCACTGCCCAGTGCATCCGCGCACAGCAGCACGGCAGCCTGGCTCCAGTCTCCCTGCATCACAGAGCTCTTTGCATGGTAGGTCTGGAGTCCCGGAATCTTCCAGGAATACGGTGCCACTTCTTCGATCTCCACGCCGCTCTCCCGGATCGCCTGCACCGTCATGCGGATGTAGCCGGCCGACTCCACAGGAGGCAGAACCGTAAGCGTGGAATCGCCGTCCAGCAGAGGAAGTGCAAAAAGGAGGCCCGAGACAAACTGGCTGGAGACATTGCCCGGAAGGACATACTCACCGTTGCGGATTTTGCCGCTCACCATGAGTTCCGCAGCGCCGTCTGCACCTTCTGCCATGCGCCATGAAACGCCGCGGGGCACAAAAAGATCCCGGTAAACTTCCATCGGACGCTGTCCCAGTCTTCCGTGCATGCGGAAAATGCCGCCGTGACAGAGCGTCAGAGCCAGCGGGACAAAGAAGCGAAGCGTGGAACCGCTTTCACCGCAGTCAAAGACCGGCAGAAGCTCCGGTTTGGCTGCAAAGCCCCGGATCTTCATGGTCTTGCCCTCAAGCTCGACCACAGTGCCCAGCGCGCGCAGGCAGTTCGCTGTCGCCTGCGTATCCTCAGATGTCATAAACTGTTCAATAACCGTGTCTCCCTTTGTCAGCCCGGCACAGATCATGCGACGGTGAGCTTCCGACTTGGACGCGGGTGCATCCATCTGTCCCCTCAGGCAACCGGGCATAAAGGTGATATTCATTATTTTGCCTCCTAAACAGTCACTCCATTGGTTTTTTCATCATAACATGGAAAGGCTGGAAATGGCTGTTTTCTTCTTGTTCTTTTGCAATTGTTTTCTTCTTGTTCTTTTCATGAAAAAAGCCGGAGATCATCCGGCTTATGTGCATTATCCGCGCGGTGCATACCCGATCTTTTTCTGCACCTTGCGCAGCGTCTTGTTTGCAAGATAGGCTGCTTTCTGAGCGTTCTCATCGATCACGCTCTGCAGATAGCCCTTGTCTGCAATCAGGCGCTTGAATTCGCTCTGCAGCGGTGTCAGCGCATTAATGACACATTCCGTTGTCCTGTTCTTGAGTTCCCCGTATCCCTTGCCCTGCATGTCGGCAACAATGGTCTCGATATCGCCGGCACCGAGTGCACTCATGATGGAGAGCAGGTTGCTTACGCCGGGCTTGTTTTCCGGATCATAACGAATCTCTCCGTCCGAGTCCGTGACCGCACGCTTGATCTTCCGGCGGATGGTGTCCGGATCATCCAGCAGCGCGATGTAGGTTTCTTCCGGATCCGACTTGGACATCTTCTTTTCCGGCTCCTGCAGGCTCATGATCTTTGCGCCGACCTTGGGGATATAGCCCTCAGGGATTGTAAAAACGTTTCCATACACGCCGTTAAAGCGCTGAGCGATATCACGGCACAGTTCCAGGTGCTGCTTCTGGTCCACACCGACAGGCACCAGGTTGGTCTGATAGAGCAGAATGTCCGCTGCCATCAGAACAGGATAGGTAAACAGGCCGGCATTGATGTTGTCGGCGTGCGCAGCACTCTTGGCTTTGAACTGCGTCATGCGGTTCAGTTCACCCATATAGGTGAAGCAGTTGAGAATCCAGGCCAGCTCGGCATGTGCGCTGACATGGCTCTGGCAGTAGATCAGGTTCTTCTGCGGATCGAGGCCGGATGCGATATAGATCGCCGCAAGCTCCAGGCACCGTCTGCGAAGATCCGCAGGGTTCTGGCGCACGGTGATGGCATGCTCATCCACAATGCAGTAAATGCAGTCATAATCGTTCTGCAGTTTCACAAAATTGCGCAGAGCCCCGATGTAATTGCCCAGGGTCAGCGTACCGGAAGGCTGGATTCCCGAAAAAATGACCTGTTTTTTTTCCGCTGCCGGCTGTTGCATTTCAGACATGATAGATTCCCTCCAACTCATTTGAATCATATGACGCACTGATTTCAGGGACGGAGAAATAAAAAAAGCACCTTCCCTTGTCTGGGGACAGTGTGCCTGCGGTGCCACCCCAATTGAACACGGATGTGTTCCTCTCTGGCCTTTTCACGCGGGCGTGCGTCGCGGGATACTCGCTGCCTTTCCCCCGCGCCCTTGGAACCCCACCGCAGGATTTCCTCTCACCGGGCTCGCACCTGCCCCGGCTCTCTTGGGAGATTTCATCCTGCTCCTGTTCCGCATCGGTTTCACCTATTATATCGGAAAAAACGCACCAATGCAACGATAAAATGCGCTGTGACCCCCCCTTTCCCCTGTGCTTCCACAGGCATTCCAGAGAGACGTAAAATAATCTTTGAATATCCATTGACAAGCGCATATGAATGTGGTTTAATATCGTCTGCATTTTGAGTTTAGTTTTGCTAAACAAAAGGTGCAGAATACATCATCTGACATGCAGTCCTGTCGTTCCTGGCGCATTTGGCGCCGAAATCCCATGGGAATTCAGCATTTACAGAGGATTCGTCCCGTTTTGTTACATGTTTGTAACGTTCGGAAATTCTCTCCTGCTGAAATTGCAGTTTAATGATGTCAAACAAAGATCTGATGGAGGTGTCTCATGCCATGGATATCGGAAAATCACTCCATTCCCTGCGCCTGCAGCGCGGCCTGACCCAGGAAGAACTGGCTGACCGCTGTGAACTGAGCAAAGGGTTCATCTCCCAGGTCGAGCGCAATCTTGCCTCCCCTTCCATCGCAACACTCACGGATATGCTTGAGTGTCTCGGCTCCTCGCTCTCCGATTTTTTCAGCAAGAAGACGGACGAGAAAACCGTGTTTTCTCCCCAGGACATGTTTGAAAAAAAGGATGAGGAAACCCTGAAGGGCTCCATCACATGGCTCGTCCCGGACGCGCAGAAAAACAGCATGGAACCGATCCTCATCGAGCTCGGTCCCGACGGCGAGAGTTATGTCATGTCCCCGAGTGAAGGCGAAGAGTTCGGCTATGTCCTCTCCGGTGCGGTCTATCTCGTCTCTGGCGGCGAGCGCACCCGCCTTCGGACCGGCTGGAGCTTCTGCATTCACCCTTCCACTGAACATTACCTGAAAAACGCCGGTAAAACCACTGCACGCGTACTCTGGATTTCCACACCGCCCAGCTTCTGAGGCACGGATACAGGAAAGGAAGTAGATCACAAATGATCGAGCAGGAACATCTTATCGACCTCCAGCACATCAGCAAGGATTATGACGGCGTCACCGTCCTGGATGACATCAACCTGTATATCCGCAAGAAAGAATTCGTTACTCTTCTCGGGCCCTCCGGATGCGGAAAAACCACCACGCTGCGCATCATTGCCGGTTTCGAGACGCCCTCGAGCGGCAAGCTCCTCTTTGAGGGCAAGGATATCCTTGATATTCCGCCCTACAAGCGCCGCGTGAACACGGTTTTCCAGAAGTATGCCCTGTTCCCGCACCTGAACGTGTTTGACAATATTGCCTTCGGCCTCAAGCTCAAAAAGATGCCCAAGGATGAAATCAAGCGCCGCGTGCAGAGCATGCTGGAGCTGGTCAACCTGACCGGATATGAGAAGCGCCACGTGGACGCCCTCTCCGGCGGCCAGCAGCAGCGCATTGCCATTGCCCGAAGCCTCGTCAACGAGCCGGAAGTCCTGCTGCTCGATGAACCGCTTGGCGCATTGGACCTGAAACTGCGCAAGGAAATGCAGCTGGAGCTCAAGAGCATGCAGCAGCGCCTGGGCATCACCTTCCTCTACGTCACGCACGACCAGGAAGAAGCGCTGACCATGAGCGATACCATCGTTGTCATGCGCGACGGACATATCCTGCAGATCGGCGATCCCAAGCACATCTATGATGAACCGGCCAACGCGTTCGTTGCCGACTTTATCGGAGAAAGCAATATTTTCCGCGGCACCATGGTCCGCGATGAACTGGTCGCCTTCGCCGGCCGCGAGTTCCCCTGCGTCGACTTTGGTTTCGGCGAGAATGTGCCCGTGGATGTCGTCGTCCGTCCCGAGGATATCACCGTTGTGGGCGAGGATGTCGGCCAGCTCGTCGGCACCATCCGCTCCGTCCTCTTCAAGGGCGTGCACTATGAGATGATCATCGACTGCGGAGAGTACACCTTCAAGGTGCACTCCACCACCATGCAGCCCCAGGGCAGCCGCGTCGGTCTCTCCATCGTGCCCTTCAATATCCACATCATGCGTCCCATGGATACCCCGAAGAGGGAGGCGGCTGACGATGCGGTATAACGTCTCCCTGCCATGGTGGGCTTACGCCGTGATGGGCCTGGGCCTGGCTGTGTTCATTGGCCTGGTGGGTCTTTCCATCCGCCGCAATCACGGCATCAAGCGTTCGCTCTTCTCCGCACCCTACACGATGTGGATGATCCTGTTCACCATTCTTCCCTGCATTCTCATCGCCTACTATGCTTTCACCGATACCGCCGGTAATTTCACGCTGGACAATTTCCGCACCTTCTGGGACAGCAATTCCGAGATGAAAAAGCTGGTCGGTGAAGAGTATGCCGCCTCGATTCCGCGGGGCACAGTCAATGTGGACACCCTCGTCTACTCCCTGTGGATGGCCTTCCTGTGCACCGTCATTTCCCTGCTTCTCGGCTACCCGGCCGCCCTCTTTATGGCGGACCGCCAGATGAAACTCGGCGCATCCATTGTGGTTCTCTTCGTGATCCCCATGTGGATGAACTTCCTCCTGCGCACCATCGCCTGGATGAGCCTTCTGGAAGACAACGGCCTGATCAACATGATGCTCAACGCCATGGGCTTTAAGAGTGTCCGCCTGATGTACAATTCCGGCGCGGTGCTCCTGGGCATGGTCTACAACTACCTGCCCTTCATGGTGTTCCCGATCTATACTTCCCTTTCCAAACAGAATCCGTCCCTGCATGAAGCTGCCGCCGACCTCGGCTGCTCGCCCATGCAGACCCTGACCAAGGTCACCATGCCGCTGTCTCTTCCAGGCGTCATCTCCGGCATTACCATGGTCTTTATGCCCAGCGTCACCACCTTCTTTATCCCCCGCGTCCTCGGCGGCGGCAACACCATGATGTTCGGCGACCTCATTGAGAGCAAGTTCCTCACCGAAGGCAACTGGAACGGCGGCAGCGCACTGAGCCTGATCATGATGCTGCTGATCCTGATTTCCCTCTCCATCCTGCGCAAGGCAGATCCCAACGGCGAAGGGAGTGGTATCGTGTGAGCAAGATCTCCAGATTTTTCAAACGGTTCTACCTGGGCTTCATTCTGGTTTTCCTCTATGTGCCCATCATTGTGCTCATTGTCCAGTCCTTTAATGCCGGCAAGTCCCGTGCAAAATGGGAGGGCTTCTCCTTCCACTGGTATCAGGAACTCTTCAAGAGTGTGTCCATCATGAACGCCCTGCAGGTGACCATCACCGTGGCTGTCATCGCCATGATCGTCTCCACGATCCTCGGAACGCTCGCTGCCATCGGCATTTACTCGATGAAAAAGCGTCAGCAGTCGATCATGATGACCCTCACCAACCTGCCCAACACCATGCCGGATATCGTGACCGGTATCTCCCTGATGCTCCTCTTCATCTTCACCAAGGTGGACCGCGGCTACTTCACGATGCTCCTCGCGCACATCACCTTCGACACACCCTATGTCATCCTCTCGGTCATGCCCAAGCTCAAGCAGATGAACAAGCATACCTATGAGGCGGCACTGGATCTGGGCGCCACACCCGGCTATGCGCTTCTGCATGTCCTGATCCCCGAATGCCGCCAGGGCATTGTCACCGGCGCCATGCTCGCCTTCACCCTGTCCCTGGATGACTTCACCATTTCCTACTTTACCACCAGCCCGCTCGTTCAGAACCTCTCCACCCTGATCTATTCGGCCACGCGCCGCGGCATTGAACCCACCCTGAATGCGCTTTCCGCCCTCATGTTCATTGCCCTGCTCGTGCTTCTCCTCATTGTCAATCGCCGGACCAAGGAAAGCGATTAACATAATCTACTCTATCTATTTAGGGAGGTCTCTTCTATGAAAAAGACAATCTGCCTTTTCCTCTCTCTCGTTCTGCTTCTTCCCGTCATCGCACTGCCTGCCTTTGCGGACGGCGTTGTGAATGTATTCAACTGGGAAGACTATATTGACGAGTCCGTTCTTCAGGATTTTGAAGCGGAAACCGGTATTCGCGTCAACTATATGCGCTTTACCACCAACGAAGACATGATGGTCCAGGTCGAAGCCAACCCCGGTGCCTTCGACGTTGTGTTCCCCTCTGACTACATGGTGGAACGCATGCTCAACAAGGGCCTGCTTGAAGAGATCAACTATGATCATATCCCGAACATCCAGTATATTATGGAATCCCTTCGCGATCCGGCGTACGATCCCAAGGGTGCACACTCCATTCCCTACATGTGGGGCACTGTCGGCATCCTCTACAACACCGAAAAGGTGACCGAGCCTGTCGAGTCCTGGGGCATTCTCTGGGATGAGAAGTATGCCGGCGACGTCTTCATGCTCGACTCCATCCGCGACTCCATGGGCATCACCCTCAAGTACCTCGGCTACCCGATGAACACCCGCGATTTCAGCCAGCTGCGTGAAGCTGCCGACCTGCTGATCGCCCAGAAGAAGAGCGGCGTGGTCAAGGCCTATCAGGTGGATGAAACCAAGGACAAGATGGTTGCCGGCGAAGCCGCCCTCGCCCTGGTCTGGTCCGGCGATGCCCAGTATGCCATTGACCTCAACCCTGCTCTCGCCTACGCTGTGCCGAAGGAAGGCAGCAACATCTGGATTGACCCCATGGTCATCATCAAGGATGCCCGCAATCTGGAGAACGCTGAGAAGTTCGTCAACTTCCTCTGCCGCCCCGACATTGCCCAGCGCAACTGCGAAGAAATCTGGTACTCCTCCCCCAATGCAGCCGCCATTGAGCTGATGGGCGAAGAATACACCGAGAACCCCGTCATGAACCCGAGTGAAGAAACCATCGCCAGCTGCGAATTCTTCACCGATATTCCCGAAAACTTCCTGCCCGTCTACACCACACTGTGGAACGAGGTCAAGAACGCAAAATAAGCGAGGCTCTATGGACACATCAAGCCTTCAGGATCTCATGGACCGCCTCTCACAGGATCTGCCGCTGACCGAAATCGCCCCGCCTTTTCCTCTGGCCAATGCCATGGACTACGTCATGGACAATGACCCCGCAGAAGATCAGAAGGAACTGGTGGATTCGATCTGCGAACGCTACTGGCAGCTGTGCGATGCGGAAATCTCGGAAGCCCTCTCCCTGCATGCGCCTTCCTCTCCGGAGAGCGGGATGACCTTTTCCACCGTCTATATTGACGCGTACGGGCATCTCGTCAGTGAAGAGGAAGACTTTGATGCAGCGATCTCTCTCGCCGCATTCGGCGAAGCGGAAAGCGGGTCCACAGATGCTATCCATCAGCTCGCACTCTCCGTCCACCGGCACCGCGCGGCCACAGCCCGCGAACTGGAAAGTGAGCTGGCTGAGCTTGAGGCGCAGGATGCGAGAAAAAAGATCCTTGACAGTCAGCCGGACCTGGAAGATGTCTGATCAAAGCATGGTCCATCGTCCGGCAAATGCCGCGAACCCCCGGGATGCAGTCCGCTTCCCGGGGGTTCGCGTATCTGCATGACTCTTGCGGTTTTCCCCTGCGCGCTCTATACTGCTCTGAGCAGCAGAAAGAAACTGAAAGGAGCCCGATCTATGAAAACTGTTTTCCTTGGCAGCACGACCCTGCAGGTGCCTGCTCTGGCACTGGGCTGCATGCGTATGAAGGAGCTGGATGAAACACAGTCTGTCCGTCTCCTCGAAACCTGCCTTGAACTCGGCGTCAACTATTTTGATCATGCCGATATTTACGGCGGGCCCGAGGACCCCTGCGAAGTCCGCTTCGCCAAAGCCTTTCAGAAAACCGGCGTGAGCCGCGACCGGATCATTCTCCAGTCCAAGCTCGGCATTGTGCCCGGAAAAATGTACGACCATTCCAGGGACTACATTCTCTCAGAGACCGATCTCATTCTCAGGCGTCTTAACACAGATTACCTCGATGTCCTGCTCCTCCATCGTCCCGATGCACTCATGGAGCCGGATGAGGTCGCGGAAGCCTTTGACCGCCTCGAGCAGAGCGGCAAGGTTCGTTTCTTCGGCGTCTCCAATCATAAGACGTCCCAGATTCAGCTGCTGAAAAAAGCCGTCCGCCAGCCGCTGGTGGCCAATCAGCTGCAGCTGAGCATTCCCTTTTCCTCCATGATTTCCAGCGGTCTGGAAGCCAACATGGCAACCGACGGCGCAGTCGACCGGGATGACAGCATTCTGGACTACTGCCGTCTCCATGACATCACCATTCAGGCCTGGTCGCCGTATCAGGCAGGCCGCAGAAAAGGGCCGTTCATTGATTCGCCGGAGTATCCGGAACTCAACCGGGTTCTGGAGGAACTGGCCTGCAAATACGGCAGCACCAAAACAGGCATCGCAGCAGCCTGGATCTTCCGGCATCCCGCCCGTATGCAGGTGATTGCCGGCAGCATGCGCGAGGACCGCATCCGCGAGATCGCACAGGCCGCCGATATCGAGATCACCCGTGAGGAATGGTACCGCCTGTACCTGGCGGCAGGGCATATCCTTCCCTGAGTCCCGTTCCTCCCCATGCAAAAAGCAGCAGTCCATGACTCCACAGGTTTTTTCGGAGATGGACTGCTGCTTTTTTCCATACGGATGTTTCACGTTCTCTTTTGAACACGATCAGAACGGGAGATCATCCGGATCCATGTTTTCCGGATCAAAGACCTCCTCGCTGCGCTCTCTCGCCTCGTCCAGCTGCAATTCATACGCATTCAGTGCCAGCAGGCGGATGCGGAGGGCCTCGGCACAGTCGTGCGCTTCCCGGATCAGCCTTGCATGAAAAGGATCTTCACCCGCTTCGTCCGACTGCACCTGTTCTGCCATACCCCTCGTATAGTTCCGGAGGATGATTTCCAGCGACTGGCTGTCCACTGTATATTCCTCGCCGAAAAACCAGATGATTTCATCCAGGTCCGGCACTTCCGGGGACTGCTTTTCAGACGGTTCCGCCTCCGGTTCCATCCGTTCCTCCAGTTCCTTTTCCACGGCCTGCAGTGCTTCCCGGTCCTTCAGATACTGCCTGATATCCGAAATGTTGCCTCTCATGATCTCCCATCCTTCCCCATCGACATTCCTGCGCATCTTCATGATACCCCGAAACCAGCGTCCTGTCATTGAACCTGCAGTTGAAAAAAGCACAGGGACATGCCCTGTGCTGAACGTTTACAGAAGATCGCACCCGATCACTTCCAGCTGACGGATGGACGGGAACGGAGACGGATCGTCCGCTTTTTTCATCTGTTCGAGACGGATCCAGGAGATGGTCTTCCGGACCGGAAGCGTCTGGAAGGCATCGGACTTGACGAGGTGCATCGTTTCCTGCGTGCCGTCACTGAAGACAAACACACAGCTCTCCCACCAGCTGTCATGCGGGAAATCCGCCCGGAGTAGCACCCGCACGCTGTCGATTTGAACCTCGCGGCCAAAATCGACCGTCAGCGCGGCATCCTGCTTGGTGCCAATCCCCCAGCTGCCGTACGGCCAGGGGCCGTGGCCGCGGTTGGTGTACACGCCGTCAATGATATTCCGCGCGGCAAAGTCGGCCTCCCCGCGGGTCTCCACATTGGCGGTGGCATGCGGGTAATAGTCCGTATCCCCGCGCAGGTCGTGCGGATTTCTTGAAATCGGCCGGAGCGCGCGGATTTCATCGTCTGTCATTTCGCGCACGCGGACCACATGTTTTTCACCTTCAAACGCATACGGCGGGTAGGCCGAGCGCTCAGGGCCGAAGGGAATCCTGTAGGTCATGCACTTTTTCGGCGCGTAGACTTCGCCCTCCGTCAGGGTCTGGTCCATCTGCACAATCAGATGCTCTGCACCTGTCACTTCCAGGCAGTCGCCCGGGGCATAGGTGCGCTCGACCGCCATATGCACGGTCTGCTCGGCTGTCTCACGCTGGAGAACATTTTCCTGCGCATCCTTCAGCACCACTGAAATGCTCATCTGATCTTCCTCCCTGTTTACGGAATATACAGCTGATCCACGGAAATGACTTTGCCCGCTTTGGAAAGCCTGTACTCCAGCTGCCAGGTATGGGAGTCCGGCGTGTTGGCAATATACCGGATGATCTTCGTGCCGTCTTCCTGCACGTAAATCTTGCCCTTCCCGGAATCGTTTTCATACAGACCGCGGTTGCCTGACGGGCTCTCGAGCTGTCCCATATCGCGGAACTTTCCAACCACATCGGCCTCGGTGCTTCCGATGCCCGTGTCTCTCGGGCCCTGGAACGTGTTCTTTTCAAAGTACAGTTCACCCAGAAGCTGCTTGCCCGACTGTCTGTAGAAAATCGCATAGCCCCAGTCGTAGTTCCGCTTCTGGCATTCGCCTTCCATACCGCCCATCTTCACGTCCTCGGAGCTCTGCGGTTCCCCGTATTTCTCCCTGAAAGCGTCCCATGTCGTCAGGGCGAGCTGGACGCCGGAAGCCACATCCTCCGTGGAATAGGAGGTCAGCGGATAGGGCTTGGCAAGAATCTTGTAGCGGATGGAGAGCACGTTGCTCGCCTTGCCGTAACGGTTGACGGCCACGGCGTGCAGATCGACATAGTTGCCCGGCAGACGGATCGGGTCGCCGGTATAGATCGGGCTGTCTGCATCCGGCAGCGAGCCGTCGATTGTATAGTACAGGGTGATATCCGTGTCTTCCATGTTGTCCAGACCCGGCCAGAGGCGCACCTGCTGTCTCTGTTTGTAGGTGTTCGGTGCAAGGCTTGCTCTGGGTTTCTGCGGGCTGGGCATGATGATGCGGTATACGGCACTGAGTTCATCCGACACGAGTTCGCCGTGGACAGCCACAGCGCGCATCGACCAGATCCCCTCATCCAGGAAGATTTCTTCCGTGAACAGCGTGCCTTCTTCCGGAAGCTTGGCCTCCGGGTTGAAGGTGTAATACACCGGATACTCTTCGGGTGATTCGAGCTTGACGTACTTTTTCTCTTCATAGAGACCGGCATACACGCTCGTCGTGGGCGGCTTGGGGAGCAGTTCATTGCGCTGGGTGCGGAACGTGGTCTGCCCGGTCGCCTGATAAGCGGTCTGCATCAGCTCGGCCGCCTGGGCCTCCCGGCCCGTCTGGCGCAGAATGCGGATCTCGTGGGTATAGGCATCGGCCGCCGTGGGCACGATATTCGTATACAGATCGATATAGATTGCCTCGGCATCCGCAGTTCTTCCGGACGCTTCATACGTGGAAGCCAGCATCAGCAGGCCGGCCACGTTCACATTGACCTGTGCGTTCTCCTGCTCTGCCGCGAGGTCGTCGATGCCCTTGGCTCGCTCAAACGCCTCAATGGCCCCGGCAATATCACCGGTATCCATCTTTTCCTCCCCGATCTCCCAGTAGGCCGTCGAAGAGGCATCCCTGCCCATGCTGGCGAGGATTTTCTGTCCGGCATCGGTGGTTCTGAGAAACACCACGCCGCCAATGAGCAGAAAAATCAGAAGAACGGCAAAGACCACGCTCATTTTCGCCCAGTTGATCGCGTGCTGCTTGAGACGCTTGCGCTCAACACGGCTCGATGGTCTCGGGTCGATATGCGGGATCTCGCGCGTGCCGGTCTCTCCGTAGACGGTGGCACGGTGGACGCGGTCCATGGGCAGGCCATCATCCTCGGTGAGCGGTTCACCCTGTGCGTCATACACGTCCTGTGCTGCATACACGGGGATCTGCCCGGCCGTGGAGGCGCGGGCTGCCGGGTCCACCCAGGTTCTGCCTGTGCCCTGGCGCTCAAAGGTGACCGGAGGCTTTGAGGCATTCGACTGTTCAGTGCCTGTCTTTCCGAGCAGGGCGGCTTCCCGCGCGCGTTTTCCCTGGCGGATGGCCATCACGCCCTCCTCCCGGTTTTCACGCCTGGGCAGCAGTTTCCCACATTTGGGGCATACAATTTCATCGTCGCTGGCATACGCCGAACAGAACGGACAAAGCATTCAGTCACCTCCTGCCTTTTCTTTGTCCTCAGACTCACTGCATGCCGCTGAGCGCCTCATAGGTCGGGTCGCCCTCAAAGGTTCTCTCGGGGGCCGTGCCGCCGAGGCGTTCGATAGCGTTCCGGATTTCCAGATAATCGATATAGTTCAGCTCCGGATCATTGGCCGCGGCCATCAGGTCCTTCATCGCACGGTCGTCCCCCAGCTTGCCCAGATAGCCGGCAAACAGAGCACGGCGGTCCGGGTTGGCGCGGAAGAGGCGCTGGGCCAGCTGGAAGACCTGCTCATTGCCGGGATAGTTGGCCAGGATATCCAGAAGCGCTTCCTGACCCGCCTCATTGGCTTTGGGCAGGGCTTCCAGAATCGGCTGCAGGGCCGCTCTTCCCATGTCGGCAAGGGACTCAAGGGCATTGTCTGCCAGTTCGTCCTCACGCTCGCGTTCCATCTGCCACTGGATGTACAGCATCTTGGGCTGGGTGCTCTCCATGGTCCGGAGCACCCCGATCGCCGTCATCTTCAGGGCATCGCTCATTTCCTCATCCTTCAGGATGGCAACAAGGCGTTTCTCGCAGGGCTTGCCCACATTCTCAATCTGCTCGAGAAGCAGGTCCGGGATCGCGACGCCCTTCTGGTCATACGCAATCATCCAGTCCACGAGATCCTTGGGATCCTCGAACTGCGTGAAATAGCTGCCGGGGGTCAGGCCGTCAAGCCAGTCAGCCGGCTGATTGAGAAAGCGCACATAGATCGCCGGCATATCGGCTTCCATGGCGTCATAGTTCTTATAGTCTTTCTGATGGGCCTGCATATACTCGGTGACAAACGACGCGAGATGCTCGTCAAAATCAATGCATTCAAACATGTGCTGCTCCTCCAATCAAAGCCTTGAGCTGTTCAGTGGTAAAGAAATAGGTCTTGCGGCAGAAATGGCAGCCGAGCTCTGCGCCATGGTCATCATCGATGATCGACTGCAGGTCCTTCTGTCCGATCGCAAGCAGGGCCTTCTCCATCCGCTCCCTTGAGCAGGTGCAGTGATACCGCAGCGGCGTCCTGTCCAGAAGCCGCAGATCCATGCCGCGGAACCATCCCTCAGCGAGCTCCTCCTTGGGCGCAGCGTTCAGTTCACGGCTGATCTCCGCAAACATGGGACTGCGCAGTTCGAGCTGCTCAATGGTCTTTTCCTCGCATCCGGGCAGGGGCTGCAGCAGAAGTCCGCCGGCCTTGATGACCTTGTCTCCCTGCACCAGAACGCCCAGAGACACCAGAGAAGGCTGCTGCTCAGAAACCGTGAAATAATTCGCGAAGTCAATGCCGAGCTCGCCGCTGACCAGTTCGCACTGGCCGATATACGGTTCCTTCATGCCCAGATCCTTGACCACGCTCATGCGGCCGTTATGTCCGACCGCGCCGCCGACATCCAGTTTGCCGTCCTCGCGCTCCGGGAGCTCCACCTGTGTATTGTCTGCGCAGACGCGCACATCACCGTGGTCGGCCACGCACACCAGCGTGCCCATGGGACCGTCGCCCTTGATGGTGACACTCACGGACTCCCGGTCGCCCTTCATCATCACACCGAGCATGGCGGTGGCTGTCATCAGGCGGCCCATCGCGGCAGTGCACACCGGCGTCGATTCATGAATATCGCAGGCGGTCTGCACCATCTGCGTTGTCTCGCAGAGCATCACGCGCACCTGGCCGCCCATGAGGTCCATGTGCAGCATTTCATCTCCCTGAAAAGCTGTCAGCTGTTCCATTGTAGTGTTCCTCTTTTCTGTCTTACATCTCTTCGGGCTGCACACGGCGCATGGCGGCGAAATGCCAGCGGTCTTCCTTCTCCCGGGCGGGGTTCAGGTGCCCGTTGCCGTACACCGCGATGCGGTCAAACCCGGCCTGCATCAGCATCCGTTCGATCTCCTCTGCAGTCCAGGCCCTCTGCTTCTGCTCCTCGTCAATCCGCTTGTAGCTTCCATCCTCCTGACGGACGAAGAAGCACAGGTGCATCTCCACCTGGCGGGTCGACGGATGATAGGCATTCTGCCAGAAATACGTGATATGCTCTGAATCATCACAGATGATCTGGTTGCCCAGTTTGTTTTCCAGTTTATAGGGCGTGGAAATATCAAAGAAGAGTCCGCCGCCCGGCCGCAGTGCCTGATAGGCACTCTCAAAAAAGGCCAGGACGTCCTCTTCCCTGAGCAGGTAATTCACCCCGTCACAGGTCGCCAGCACCGCGTCCATGGGGCGGTGCAGCCTCAGCTCCCGCATGTCCTGCCGGACGAAGGGAATGGCGATGCCTGCCTTGCGCGCCTTCTGCGCCGCAATCCAGAGCATGTCCTGGCTGATGTCCACACCCGTCATGTGGAATCCTTTTTTATATAAAGGAATCGTGAGTGCACCTGTCCCGCAGGCGCACTCACATACCTTTCCTTTGGTAATTCCGTACTGGGCCATCAGATCACAGTAGAGGTCCGCCCAGTTGCGATAATTGACCTCCCCCATCAGTTCGTCATAAACCTCGGCAAAACCGGTATACATTGCTTACTTCCTTTACTCGCGCGGCATTTCCACACTGATCTCTTCTTCGTCGTCATCGTCGGTCTCTTCCCTCAGACCGCGGTTGACCTTGGCGCCTTCGATATGGCTGTTGATATAGCGGTCAAAGACGGCGTTGGTGAAGCTGGCGGTCACAAAACGGCTCAGAGAGAAACCGATGAGGATATAGTAGAGCACAATGCCCAGAATGGCCCATGCAGGGTTGATGAAGAAGGCAACAGCAAGGGCGATGAGCACCGGCACGCAGTGCAGAAGACGGATGCCCACGCTCTGCGGCAGGCGGGCCACAGCCAGCAGCATGCTGTTGCGCAGAAGGTCCTTCAGGGTCAGGCGGTACCCGACAATCATGGGATGCATGAACGTCACGGAGATCGCCCACACAAGGCCCAGCATCATGACCAGGATCTGGGGCACAATCATGATGACGTTCGTATTGGCCAGTTCACCGTAAAAGCGCCAGCACATATAGACAATGATCGGCAGAACCGATGTGATGAGGGAAATAACAATCGACTGCTTCCAGTTTTCCTTCACGGCATCCTTAAAGTCTGACCAGATGAAGGCATGCTCGTCACGCGCCCAGTTGCGCACAACATAGCTGACGCCGGCCGTTGCAGGACCCGTAATGGCAAAGGCAGGAATGAAGAGCAGCAGGCTCATGAACAGAATGCTGTAGAGCGCATCGCGGGAAGCTGCTGCGCTCATGACGGCCGGCACGGTCACGGTTGCGGGATCGCCGCCCTGTTCTGCGGTGCTCTCTGCCTGCAGCGCGGCCTGCATGGTATAGGCGGACTCGCCATCGCCAAGGTCGGTCGAATTGAGAATATTCATCGTACCGGACACACCCAGGCCCAGCACAATCAGCACCGGAATGAACGCCACAAGGTACATCACGTTCAAACGGACCAGAGCCGAGAAACGGACACGCAGGGTTTCCCAGAAAAGCTGCCAGCGGTTGCTCGGCAGATCATCCGGCGTCAGGTCTCCCTTTCCGGCCTTGCCATAATAGTAGTTGTTCATCAGCTGCTTGAACATAACGTTTCCTCCATCCAATCTATTCCGGGGAACGGCATGCGCCATCCCTTGATGACCATATTTTCTGTGAAGGTCACAGTCCCTTGATTATATCATCTTGATATTTCTCACACAAGCGCAAGTTCCCTGATTCTGATTCTAAGCGCTCTATGTGAAGTGCATGTGAATGCCGTCAGAAAAAGCAGCATGCTGCCATGCCGCCTGTCATGCGTTACTGTTCTTTTCCCTGGAGCCGCTCGTCAATCGCTGCAGCTGCCGTCTTTCCTGCGCCCATGGCGAGAATGACGGTCGCAGCACCGGTCACTGCGTCACCGCCGGCATAGACATTCTTCCGGCTGGTTTCCCCGGTCTCTTCCTTCACGACAATGCCGCCCCACTTCTGGGTTTCAAGGCCTTCCGTGGTACTCTTGATGAGGGGATTGGGGGATGTGCCCAGTGCCATGATCACGCAGTCCATCTCCAGGTCCTCCTCGGAGCCTTCCACAGGCACGGGACGCCTGCGGCCGGATGCGTCCGGTTCACCCAGTTCCATCTTCTGGCAGCGGATGGAGGAGACCCAGCCGTCTGTTCCGGAAATGGACACCGGATTGGTGAGGAAATGGAAGACGATGCCTTCCTCCATGGCGTGCTCCACTTCCTCGCGGCGCGCGGGAAGCTCGGCTTCGGTTCTGCGGTAGATGATCGTCACATCAGCACCCAGACGTCTTGCGCATCGGGCCGCGTCCATGGCAACATTGCCGCCGCCCACAACAGCGACTTTCTTCCCATGCTGAATCGGGGTATCGCTGTCGGGCTGATAGGCTTTCATGAGATTGATGCGGGTCAGGAACTCATTGGCGGAATACACACCCTTCAGGTTTTCCCCGGGGATGTTCATGAACTTGGGCAGGCCTGCGCCGGAGCCGATAAAGACGGCTTCAAACCCGTACTCGCCCATGAGTTCGTCGATGGTAATCGTGCGACCGATGACCACATTGGTCTCAATCTTCACGCCCAGGTCTTCCAGCTTGTCGATCTCTTTCTGCACGATGGACTTCGGGAGACGGAACTCCGGAATACCGTACACCAGAACGCCGCCTGCCAGATGCAGAGCTTCAAACACGGTCACTTCATAGCCTTTGCGTGCGAGGTCGCCGGCACAGGTCAGTCCGGAAGGTCCGGAACCGATCACTGCCACCTTATGCCCGTTGGAGGCAGGTTTTTCCGTCTTCTGTACGCCGTGCGCATTATGCCAGTCCGCCACAAAGCGCTCGAGGCGTCCGATTCCCACCGGATCGCCGCGCATGCCGCGGACACACTTGCCCTCGCACTGGCTCTCCTGCGGGCAGACACGGCCGCAGACAGCCGGGAGTGAGCTGTCCCTGTTGATGACCTGATAGGCCTCCTCAAAGTGGCCGGCAGCCACTTCGCGGATAAACTCCGGGATATGGATATGGACAGGGCAGCCGGTAACACAGAAAGGATTCTTGCAGTCGAGGCAGCGTCTGGCCTCCTCCACTGCCGTCTCCTCGCTGTAGCCCAGTGCAACTTCCAGGAAGTTCTGACTGCGCACCTCCGGTGCCTGTGAGGGCATGGGATGCTTTTCCTTGGACATATTCGGCATACTTATTTCGCCTCCCTGAACAGATTGCAGGTTTCCTCGCGGGCCCTGCGCTCGAAATCACGGTATGTAGTCCCCCTGGCCATGGCTTCATCAAAGTCAATCTCATGGCCGTCAAACTCGGGACCATCGACGCAGGCAAACTTCGTCACCCCGCCCACCGTCAGGCGGCAGCCGCCGCACATGCCGGTGCCGTCAACCATGATCGGGTTCATGCTGGCCACCGTTTTAATCCCGTACTGCTTGGTCAGAAGGCAGACAAACTTCATCATGATGAGGGGCCCGATGGTGATGACTTCATCATACTGTTCCCCGCTCTCAATGAGCTTTTTCAGGGCGTCCGTCACAAGGCCCTTCTCGCCCCATGAGCCGTCATCGCTCATGCGGACAAGCCGTGTGGAATGCGCGGCAAACTCGTCCTCCAGAATCACCAGATCCTGGCTACGGAAGCCGACAATGGCATGCACTTCCGTGCCCTGCTCATAGAGCTTCTTGGCCACCGGGTACGCAATGGCACAGCCGACGCCGCCGCCGACCACGGCCACTTTCTTCAGGCCTTCCGTATGCGTGGCCCTCCCGAGAGGACCGACAAAGTCATGGATGAAATCGCCTTCCTCGAGATGGTTGAGTTTCTCCGTGGTCGCCCCGACAATCTGGAAAATAATCGTGATGGTTCCCTTTTCGCGGTCATAATCGGCCACGGTCAGCGGAATTCTTTCGCCCTTCTCATCGACACGGAGAATAATAAACTGACCGGGCTCTGCCTTTTTCGCTACCAGCGGTGCAGACACCTCCATCAGCGTTACAGACGGATTCAGTCTCTCTTTCCGGATGATCTTGTTCATGTTGTTTCCCCCAAAACCAATCAGTGGCTGTTGTTTCGGTCTTTTTCCGGTCCCCCGCCGCTCTTCGGCAGGGGTTGTGTCATTATATCACAAAGCCTTCTGCTTCTTTCAGTACTGTGCCAAAAATGCCTGAAAAAAACAACGGCCGGAACGTTTCTGCATTCCGGCTGCTGTCGGGTGTTCTTTTTTTCAGGGGGATTACCATTCCAGCGGATAGGATTCCACTGCATAATTGAGCTTTCTGCCGTTCGATTTGAGCGTGGAGAGCAGGGAGTCAATCGTGTTGGTGTCAGTGAGCGGGGTCGGAATGAAGTCGTTCCGGTCCTTTCTGGAAGAGATGCGGATCGGGATGATCCGGAATCCCTCATTGCTGATCTCGCCGTCCCTGACGCGGAACCGTGTCTGGAACACATAGCTGAGCATATCGCTCGGTTTGGAGTTTCCGGCAAAGCAGAAATTGCCCAGAGAGTAGCAGATATACACGCCGTTGTAATACTCAATCGGGTTGATTCTGTGGCTGTGGTGTCCAAGCACCAGATCGGCACCGGAATCCGCGGCCAGGCGGCCCATTCTGATCTGGTTCTGGGTCGGAAAATAATCCTTCTCGTTGCCCCAGTGGAAGGAGCAGATGACGAGATCGTACTGATCCTTGGCCTTCTTGATATCTGCCGGCACTTTGTCCCAGAGCGTCTCATAGCGGTCAATGCACAGGTACGTCAGCATGGCAATCCGGACGCCCTTCACCTCAATCACGCCGACCTCTGTCGAATTGGAATAGACAATGCCTGCATCCCTGAGCGTGGCCTTGGTTTCCTCATAGGCCTCTTCGCCGTGGTCCATGATATGGTTGTTTTCCAGAGCTGCCGCTTCCACGCCGTTTTCACTGAGCATGGTCACATAGGACGGCGGTGCGGAAAACAGGAACTGGTTTTTCTGTTTGCTGGCAGGGATATACTTGGATTCCGTAAGGGTTCCCTCAAAATTGACGATTGTCAGATCATCATCCAGCAGGATATCGCGCATGTTGCGCATGGTGAAGTTGATGTCGCCGCCCTGCTTCACCAGTTCATCGTTAAAAATGTCGGCGCGTTTGCGGCTGTCCCCGCCGATGGTGAAATCTCCTGTTCCGGAAATCGTGATCAGTACAGAGCCGTCCTCTTCATACATGCTTTTCACGGTACCGCTCTGTGCATTCGTACCTTCCTCCACGACCTCGGTCGGCAGAATGTCTTCGAAGAGGATTTCCTCCTCTTCTTCCTCAATGACCAGGCCATCCTCCCATGCTTCCTCCGCAAGGGTTGAAACAGAAGCCAGCAACAGGCACAGGATAAGCAACCAGGTTGTAATTTTGCGCATGACGCTTTCCTCCATCTGTGTTATCGGCTTTCAAGAAATGCCTTTATCCCTTTCACAGCCAGATTCAGTTTGTCAATTCCCGTGGCATAACTGCAGCGGATATGCCCTTCTCCGGATGCGCCGAATGCGGTTCCGGGCACCGTGGCAATATGCTTTTCCTGCAGGAGGGCAGAACAGAACGCCTCGCTGGTCATGCCGGTCTTCTGGATGGACGGGAAGATATAGAACGCACCGAGGGGTTCAAAGCACTCCAGACCCATTTCGCGGAACGCCCCGACAAGCAGGCGCCTTCTCCGGTCATAGCTGTCGCGCATTTTCCGGATATCCTCGTAGTTCTTCTCTCGTCCGGTGCGCAGCGCTTCCACCGCGGCCATCTGGCTCATGCGCGGTGCGCAGAGAATGGCATACTGGTGAATCTTGTTCACCATATCCATGATCTCTGCAGGACCGCAGGCATATCCGATTCGCCAGCCGGTCATGGCAAAGGCCTTGCTGAAGCCGTTGATGGTCACTGTGTAATCCCACATACCCGGTATCGAGGCAAAGCTCTCGTGCTGCAGTCCGCCGTAGGTGAGCTCTGCATAGATTTCATCGGAGATCACCAGGATCTGTTTTTCCCGGACAACTTTGGCCAGTTCTTCGAGTTCTCTGCGCTTCATGATGCCGCCCGTGGGGTTGTTCGGATACGGAAGGATCAGCGCTTTGGTGTGCTCGGTAATGGCCGCACGCACTGCATCCGCCTCCAGGGCAAACCCGTTCTCAACCCTTGTCTTGACAGGGACCGGCGTTCCGCCTGCAAAAAGCACAGAGGGGCTGTAGCTGACATAGCTCGGGTCCGGAATCAGGACCTCGTCCCCGGGGCCCGTAATGACACGAAGCACAACATCGATGGCCTCGGAGGCACCGACCGTGACCACGATCTCTTTATCGGGATTGTAGGGTGTGCCGAAGCGGTGCTCCAGATACCATGCAATCTCCCTTCTCAGTTCCGGAAGACCGCGGTTGGCGGTGTACTGGGTTCCGCCGTCGAGCAGAGAATTGACTGCCGCATCCCGGATATGGTAGGGCGTCACAAAGTCCGGTTCGCCGACACCCAGAGAGATGGCATCCTTCATGGTTGACGCCAGGTCAAAAAAGCGGCGGATTCCGGACGGGGGCACAGCGGCCACCGTCGGATTGATATATCTCTCGTAATTCACGGGCTCACCACCAGCCGGCGATCCGTCTGGTCATCCTCAAAGATGACCCCTTCCTCTTTGTAGCGCTTGAGCACAAAGCTGGTTGCCGTGCCTGTCACCATTTCCAGCGTGGACAGTTTCTGGGAGACAAACAGGGCAAGCTGCTTGAGGGTCGGTGCTTCCACCAGCACAAGCAGGTCATACGAGCCGCTCATCAGGTAGACGCTCTTGACTTCCTCAAACCGGTAAATCCTCTTGGCCACCGCATCAAAGCCCATGTCTCTCTGCGGTGTCACACGCACCTCAATCATCGCTTCCACGCGCTCGCGGTCGGTCAGATCCCAGTTGATGGTCGGCGCATATCTGAGAATCACGTGTCTTTTTTCCATGCTGTCGATTGCTTCGGCAGTTTCCTCGATCGTGCTTCCTGTCATGACAGCCAGTTTTTCCAGAGAAATCCGGCAGTCTTCCTGGAGCAGTTCGAGCAGATCCATTTCAAGCTTTGTCATATGCTTTGAGCAGTTCGCTTCCCGCTGTCGCAGGCTGCGTCTGCTGACTCCACCTCCATCTATCTGCATCCGGATGCCCTACCATCCGAAAACGGGCCTTGCCATACAGGAAACAGATCACGCTGTCGCCTGGATTCCCCGTAAAGGATGTACGGCTTCCCTGTTCACGTCCTTTGCCGTAAACGTGGTTATTGTACAACATGCTCCAATGTCGCGCAAGTCAGGCGCAAACAACCATCTGAATGGATTTGAAAAAGCAGGGCATCACAGCCCTGCAAAACAGGCATCAGATGGTAGATGACCGATCCATCCATGATCTTTCCCGGACCATGTTTTTCACCTGGACAGATCACCCTCTCTGCAGCATGCCTTTGCCGCATCACTTATGAATCCAGCCAACCGCCCCGCGCAGACTGACAATGTACCAGTCGCCTTCTTCCCGCAGGATCGGAAGGCGCGTACCTTTGTCCAGCAGGGCCACCTTCGGTGCTGTGCTGTCATTCCACGCATGGACTGCTGTTGCCTTTTCCGTGATATACCAGGCCGGGTTGATGGCAAGATAGTCTGCGTTTAACCAGCCGGACGGAGAATCCTCCGAATCCCCCAGAACGCAGTACACAAATCCATTCTCTTCCCTGGGGCCTGCCGGCAGGTCTGCACCAACCACGATCGGCAAATCACCGTAATTCAGGGTTTGCAGCGCTTTGGAAGACGAACTGGAGGATTCCCGCAGGGTCAGGGTTTCACAGAGCACAACCGCCTGATACCCGATCTGCTGTCCAGGCTCAGCAGCTGGGATGATTTCCGCGAAAGCGGCTCCCAGGCAGCCCAGTGCAAGAATCAGTGCGGTAAGAATCGTCAGCCAGGTAAACTTCTTCATGTTGATTACTCCTCATTTTCTTCATCGGTTTGTCTATACAACGATGACTTCTTTTGTTTTCTTCCCTGTGTCCTGTTTCCGGCATGTTTATTTTCTGATGAACTGTTCATCTGTGCCGATATTTTCGCTCACAAAACGCTCCGCCGTCATATGAAGGTCATACTTTTCCCGGAGAGCAGCCAGCTTGGCCATCATGGGCGAAGCGTGGTGGGCGTCAATGGCTGCCTGGTCCGTCCAGCTGTCGATCAGTAGAATGGTCTCCTGGTCATTCAGCGGCTGAAAATACTGATAGCGCAGATTGCCCGGTTCCTTTCTGATGCTGTCCGCAATCCCGGATTCTTCCATTTCTTTCGCGAACGCCCTGGCACTGCCGTGGGCACCTTTGTAATAGAGATTCACCGTAATCATTCGATTCACTCCTCCAAAAATATTCCACTGAAAAACCGGCACTCATACGTTTGTACTTTTGACTCCCTGCAGATGATGAATCTGCCACAGCCTTTCTTCCCGAACGGATTCCATGCAGTCAGGATGCAGTAAACTGATCACTTTTACGGCATAGTCGGAGGCCACCATGGCATGCTCCCGCATGTGCGCACAGGCCACGGCATGTCCGACCACGCGCAGAGCGGCGCAGACTGCCGGATTCCCGCTCGCTCTGGCCATCTGATGGATCCTGAAGCTGACCTGCCTGACATCCGTCATTCTTGCTTCTCCTGCCATCCACTGCTCATGAATCCGGAAAGCATTCCCGATGAACGCATCATCGACTGGTTCATGATGCAGTTCTGCATCATCCAGCAAGCGGAGTATGTGCTCAGAGAGCACCCTCGCATACCTGCACAGCTCCGTCTGGGACGCTGTCTCATATTCCTGATCCAGTTGGACTCTTAATTCCCGGTCATCAGGGATTCGGATCTTCGTTCTTGTCACTCTGCGAGCCTCCACCAGCTTCCAATAGGTCCGCAGTCCAATCATCTGCTTTCCCGGTATTCAGAGGATTCGGATTCGACATCCGGTATCGCTGGATCAGTTTTGTCATGACCGGGCGAATGGGCGGAGAGATTTCTGAAAGATCGATTTCGTCATGCGAAAAGAATCGCAGTTCCAGCATTTCTCCATCCAGTGCCCGCGGCTCCCCCTGCCACTGATGGCAAAGATAGACGATCTCAAAATTGGAGACTTCATCACCATTGGGATAGATGTAATGGGCTTCCGGACCGGAATTGACGCAGAAAAACTCAAGTTCTCCTGCAAGGAGCCCCATCTCCTCATGCAGTTCTCTCCTGGCGCAGTCTTCCACCACTTCATCGATTTCAACAGACCCGCCCGAGTATCCCCACATCCGGTTATCTTTCCTTCTGCCCAGAAGGATCCGTCCCTGATCATCCAGACAGATGACGCTCGCCGCACACTGGATCAGTGTTCTGTGTCCGACAAGCTTTCTCATCTCAGCAATGTACCCTGTCATGCAACCCCATCATCCTTCCCGGGCCCGATCACTGTCCGGCTTTTCGGTATTCATAGATCCGTTTGTCGTATACCCTGTCCCCAACCGTCAGGCCGTCCTTTTCCATACGAACAAACTGCATGCCGGATTTTTCAAGGACTCTGCGTGAGGCGGCATTCTCCTCTGCGCACCAGGCCGTCACACAGGAGATCCCTTCGTTTTCCGTCAGATACTGCAGCACTTCCCTGACGGCTTCTGTCGCCAGACCGCGGCCCTGCCAGTCTTTGTGTACGCTGAAGCCCACCTCAATCTGATCATCCGCATAGTCATACGCTCCGATGGTCCCGACCACAACATCCTCGATATCCATCACCCATGAATAGGAATGCGCATCGGCATAGCTTTCCATGAATCGGCGGACTGTTTCCCCGGCCATTTCCGGTGTCGCATAGGGATTCCATCCAGAGTATTTCACCATCTCCGGGTCTGTCCCAAAACCTTCCACCAGCTGCTCCACATCTTCCGGGCTGTATCTTCTCAGGATCATGCGTTCCGTCCACAGTTCGACTGTTCCATGGGATACAATTTCCTCAATGGATTCGATCTGCGAATGGTATGCCAGGAAATCTCCAATGAAAATCCCGTCTTCGTTTCCCCCGTATTCACACTCCAGAAAATCCTGTCCGCCATATCGGGCTCGCCCGGTGAACGTTTCCCCATAGCGGTCCTTCAGGCGAACATACTTTCCATCATATTCAGACAGTTTCATTGCTGCCTCCTCCGTTGGTGCTTCTCAGAGTGTCTTCTGCCGCAGGCATCTCAGCATCGGTCTTCACTTTGCCTGTCAAAGCGATTTCAAACACCAGCAAATCGATGCCTTTATAGGTGCATTTTTCTTTCTCTTTTCCCCCACAGGCAAGGATCACCTGCCGGCTCGCCTCATTCGATGCTTCACAGGCGATCACGGCAGTTGCTTTTCCCTGAGCGTTCAGCCAGGCAAGCAGACTTCTCAGGACTGTTTTTGCATATCCCTTGCCTCTTTCTCCCGGCCGAACGGAATAACCGATACGGAATCTGGGATCAGCATCATACCTGTACTGTGCCATGCCCACCAGTCTGTGATCTGCCTGTCTCACCAGCAGAAACTGCTGCGCACGCCCACCGGGAGCTTCGTTCGAATCCAGGCGGCTTCTCTTTGTGCAGACGGCGATATATTCCTTTGGATCGTCATAAGCCCGAAGCGGGCCGCACCCATCCATGTGGTCCCCCGCATCAAGGAATTCCCTTCTGTATTGTCCGATCTCATCCGCATATGCTTCTGTCGGATGAACAAAAAGAAATGCAGATTCTGCACCTGGTTCGATGTTCATCTTTCCCTCCACCATCCGTCATTGCCAAGAGGCCGCTGATCCGGAAAGGATTTTGCTGTTCTGAATGGCTGTCCCCATGGTCAGTCATCCAGACAATAGAGGTAGGATATCATTTCATAATCCCGGTTTCCCCAGTGGTGACTACCGGTCTTATACGCTTTCCCACCCATTTTCTCGTAAAAAAGCCTGGCTTCATGATTCTCTTTCAGGCACCAAATGATCATCTTTTTCCTGCCGGATGCTCTGAAGCCATTCAATGAATCCTGAAACAACGCCTTTCCAATGCCGCTTTTTCTCCGTGCATACCTGACATACAGGGCAACAATTTCACAGTCGGCCTCTTCATCATCTGCCAGATCATTCCAGGTAAATCCCAGGACCTCGTTCGCAGCCACGGCAACCCGGTAGATCTGATACCGCTGTAATTCCCTTTCGCAGCGTTCCTCCACATTCAGGGAATCCAGATAATCACTGTCAATGATGCCCCTGTATGCAAGTTTCCAGTCTTCAACAAGGATTTCCGCAATCTGCCAGGCATCGTTTTCTGATGCATTTCTGATCGTCATTCTTCCCTGCTCAATCTCCGCCTGCATTCGGTCACACCATCTGTCCCATTTTTCTACATAGTCTTCTGCCGAAAGAATCCGCTTGACCAGATCCTCCGGAGAAAACACTCCCCGTTCCTGGCATGCTTTGACACAGGCCCTGTACATATCCCAGTCCAGTTCATCCTCATCCCAGACCATCGGCACTGTATCCAGCCCGGCCCGAATGGCGGCAGCTGCGCGGGTATGACCGTCCGTCATGACGGGCTGGCCATCCAGCATCTTTACCGGAATCGGCTGAAAACCCGACAGATCTTCCGGATGCAGCCAGGATTCAACGGCTGCCAGTTTCGCTGCAGAAACATAGAACTGCGAAGGCTGCAGATCTTTCAGTTTCAGTTCCGTAATCTTCATCTCAGTAGTCATCCACATCAAACCGGCGGTCTTTATAGTAATAGTCTCGGTCGGCGTCTGTGATCTCCCGAATAACTCGGCATGGATTCCCTGCTGCAATGACATTGGAGGGGAGATCTTTCGTCACGATGCTGCCTGCGCCAATGACCACATTGTCGCCGATCGTCACACCCGGCATGATCACCGCATTGCCTCCGATCCATACATTATCGCCTATTGTGATGGCAATGCCATATTCATACCCTGAATTCCGTGATTCCGGGTGCACCGGATGTCCGGCCGTGTAGATCGATACATTCGGCGCAATCTGCGCATTGTTCCCGATCCGCACCAGGCCCACATCCAGCACGGTCAGATTGTAATTGGCAAAGAAATTCTCTCCAACCTCGATATTGTACCCATAGTCGCAGTGGAACGGCGACTCAATATGCACATGACGGCCCGTTTTCCCCAGAATCTTTTTGATCAGCTGTTCCTGCTCCTCCACGGCATCCGGGGCCAGAAGATTATACTGATAGATGCGCTTTTTGTTTTCCATGCGCTCTTCACTCAGTCCGTCCAGCCAGGCTTTATACGGAAGCCCTGCGAGCATTCTTTCTTTCTGATTCATGTATTCATTCCTCCAAGACTCTTTTGACCCGAAAGCTGCACCTGCTTCAATTTCTGTTCACAGCCGCCTTCAGAAGCAGGCAATCCCAAGGGACAGACCGCTGGCCAGGAACATCAGGGCAATCATCCACAGGATCGTCCGGCAAACCGACTGCTGATGCACCCTGAAAAACGGGTACGGGCCGTCCACCAGCCGCTTCGCATTGAGCGCCACCATGGTCAGTCCATAGAACAGCGTAATGCCTGCAGGCAGCAGGACCGCCCAGAACGAAGTGATATGCTCCTCAAAGAACACATATGACGCAAGGGAAAGCAGAGGGCACAGCAGGTGATGATACAGCCCGTTGCCGGAAAGCAGAAGCTTTTCGGGTTTGCCGCCCATGGGAATCAGCACAAACGCCGTCACACAGAACGTCATCATCAGCATGCATGTGCTCAGATAGCGAAGCAGTACCAGCTCCCCTGCCGGCAGAAAAAGAAACAGAACCGATGTTCCGAAAGCGATCAGGTTGGAAAGCTGGGTGTAAAACACCACCAGTTTCCAGCTCAGCATGGATCGGACCTGGTATAGACCCAGCAGTTCCAGCACCACCATGAGCAGATTCGCAGCAAAGGCCATGTCATCCCTTCTCTCCTTTTGGGCTTCGATTCATCATAGCAGACCACCCGTTATCTTTCAAGCGAACTTCTTCCAAACTGGTGCCCTGTGCTTTGTATGGTATCTTCCCACTTTCGTTTTTGATGCATCTATGCTACAATCGATGTATTGCATGAAAAGCATATGGAGGTGCAGAAGATGCCCAAATGGTTTGCACGTCTGTTCGCGGTCATGATGATTCTGGCCTGTGGTTTTACCGCATGGTATGCCTATCAGCACGAGAAACTGACGCTCGCCATTGAGGATGTGCGCGTTTCTCTCGAAACCAGTCAGGCCCGTGAACGCAAACAGCAGTATGAATACAATGAAGTCACCAAGGCCCTGCCTGAAGCAAAGGAACAGCTCGAAGTCATTCAGCCCCAGGCGGAAGCGGCCAAGGCTGAGGAAAACAAGCTGAGGGATCAGCGCAAGACGCTCCGGACATCCAATACGGATCTGAATGAAAAGGTGACCGCAGCGGAAGCCCGCGTGGCTGCGTCCGCAGCCGCCTATCAGAGTGCGGTCGCTTCCCTGAGCGACCTGACGCAGTCTCTGGAAGAGGGCATGACCGATGCGCTCTCTGTCCTGCACGAGTCTCTGGCCCCCGCGCCGGAAGCTGCTGAGTAAAGGAGGGTGACTGTATGAGTACAACCGATTCCAATCTCAAAGAGACGGTCAGCCCGTCCGAACTGACACCGGCTGAAAGCAGCCATGAAGTCCCCGCCGATACGCCCACCGAGCCCACACCCAAAAAGAGCCGTTCCCTGCTCATTGCCGTTGTGGTTCTGATCATTGCCGTCGCCGTGACCGTCGCCATTCTGGTCCGCAATCAGCACCTGAGCCAGGATCTGTCGCAGCTGCAGACTTCGCTGAGCGAAAGCCAGAACAAATGGAAAGAGACCGCCGCCAAGAAGGAAGCCCTGCAGACGGAGCTCGCGGATGTGGAAAACAATATCCGTGAAGCTCAGCTGACCTACGATGAGTCGACCGTGAAGATCGCCGATCTTACCGGACAGATTGAGACGCTGACCGCTCAAAACGCCTCGCTGGAAAACCAGCTCGTCATTGCCGCCGATACCGAGAGCATGTATACCCGCCAGGCCGCAGCCATTCGCGAGACCATGGAGGTCATGAAGGCCTCGAACGAATCACTCGTGACGGCGCTGACCGTTGAAAGCGAGTATACCGGTGACCTCTGGCAGGCCATGATCGATTCCCGCGATCAGATTCTCTCCAGTCTCAAGACCCGAAAAAAGACCACGGAAGATGCCCTGAAGAGCGCAAAGAGCCAGCTGGAGACGCTCTCTGCGGTCGGAAACACCGTGAAGGCGGACAGCGTGCGTGCCGAGATCCTGGATCTGGAAAAGGAACTGGCTGAGATCAATCATAAGATCCGCATGTACGGAACGGAAAATGATCTGAATTCCTGATTTCAAAGCATAGGAAAAGCCCGGAAGTGCATCCGGGCTTTTCTTATGGGTTCATCACACTTTGCAGTGCGCATTGGTCATTTCTTCGAGCTCATCCAGTGCGCTCTCTGCCGCCTTCTGGTCCTTGCCGGAGGCAAACAGGTACGCTTTCAGCTTGGGCTCTGTGCCGCTGGGCCGCACAATGATCTTGCGTCCGTCAGCGAGCTGGAAGGAAAGAACATCACTCTTGGGAAGACCGGTCTCGTCATGCAGGTAGTCGGTCCGCACCGCACCCTGCCAGGCTTTTTCCTTAAAGCTTTCCACCGGTGCCCTGAGCTTGAGCATGATCTCCGCCATCTGTTCCGCGCCTTTTTCGCCTTCATACTGGAACGTCAGCAGGCGCTGCGCATAGAAACCAAACTCGGCGCGCAGTTCATCGAGCCGCGCCAGCAGGTCCT
The DNA here is from genome assembly GCA_002350845.1 of Christensenella sp. UBA2853. GTDB lineage: Bacteria > Bacillota > Clostridia > Christensenellales > Aristaeellaceae > UBA2943. The sequence goes on along the minus strand of DEFL01000032.1, from coordinate 11,263 downwards.
TGCCCTGTCCCTTGTAATAGGCAGCCATCTCGCAGACCAGGACAGCCGCATTCACGGCATCCTTGTCGCGCACATCCGTGCCTGAAAGATAACCGTAGCTCTCTTCAAAACCGAAGACATAGCGGTCTTTCTCCCCTGCTTTTTCCAGAAGGCCGATCTGTTCACCGATGAACTTGAATCCAGTCAGCACGTTGCGGAGTTCCACACCATACTTTTTGCAGACAGGAACCGCCATTTCCGTGGTGACAATGGTCTTGACAGCAACAGGTGCTTTTCCGCCCTCGTTCTTTCTGTGGGAGCACACGTAATCCAGAAGCAGAATGCCCATGTCATTGCCGGAAATCAGGGTGACCTCATCTCCCCTGCGCACGCCCGCACCAATGCGGTCGCAGTCCGGGTCTGTGGCAAAGCAGAGATCCGCTTTTTCCTTCACCGTCTGGCGGATGGCCAGCTGCATGGCCTCGCGGATTTCCGGGTTCGGATACGGCGCGGTCGGGAAATGGCCGTCCGGCATTTCCTGCTCGGGCACAACGGAAACCTCAATATTGCCCAGGCGTCTGAGCATTTCCCGGACAGGTACATTGCCGGTTCCGTTGAGTGGAGAATAGACGACATGCAGTTTTTCCGTCGTCCGGGTGATGCGGAGCTTATCGATGCATGCGTAATAGGTTTCAATGGTTTCCTGATCAATATAGGTGACTTTGCCGGATGCAAGCGCCTCACCAAAGTCAGGCAGCGTATCTACCAGCGTTTCCTCCTGATCGATCAGACCGAGGATCTTTTCCGCTGCTTCCAGTGTGATCTGGCATCCATCCGAGCCATACACCTTATAACCGTTAAACTTGGCCGGGTTGTGGCTGGCCGTGATCATGACGCCCGCGGTGCAGTGCAGATGACGCACAGCATAGGAAAGCATGGGAGTCGGCATCAGATGCTCATAAAGATAAACGCGGATGCCCATGCCGGCCAGCACAGCAGCCGTGAGCTCGGCAAAATCTCTGGAGTGAATCCGGCTGTCACAGGACACTGCGCAGCTGGGCGTATCGGATGCTGCAAGAATGTAATGTCCAAGACCACGTGTTGCGCGGGCAACGGTATAGACATTCATGCGATTGGTTCCCGGCCCAAGAACGCCGCGAAGGCCGCCTGTTCCGAAAGCCAGATCACGGTAGAAACTGTCCCCCAGTTCCTCCTCTGACATTTCCTTCATCATGTTCAGAAGTTCTTCGGGCATTCCTGGATGGCTCAGCCATCTTGCTGCATCTTCCTTAGCCAAAGCAGATTCCTCCTTTATGCCTGCTTGTAGTTCTGCCGGCCGTTGAGCCATGGCATTTTTCCTTCGGTAATCCGGGTCGGGATATTGCGATTCTGGTCCCAGGAAAATCCATCCGGGCGCAGATCGAATCCCTCCTGATAGAACTCCGTGGAGATATCTTCCAGCAGATTGTACATCATGCGCGCATAATGTCCTCTGGCTGAACGGAAGGGACAGTTCATCAGTGCCTGAATGTCCTCCATCAGAAAGATGGGGAAACCGTCAATCCCGATGCGGCTGATGTAGCGCGGCGCATGCTCCCCGACACGCAGGCAGGGAAACATGCCCCGGACCCAGCCCCGGGCATGATTGACTGTCGCCATATACTCCATGATCACCCGTGGAGGAACGGCAAACTGCCATTCCTTAATGACTGAACCATCCACGGCATAGCGTGTGTAGACAAGCATATTTTCTTCGAACAGGTTGACTGAGAACCCGCCGTCATCCGGTCCGGCCGGTCTGGTCGGCGCGCATGAGTACACAAAAATGGCCTTGCTCACCCCTATGCCGCCTCCTTCCGTGTAACAGATATCTTTTTACAATTTTATGCTACTTACAGCATTTCGTCAACCGGATTTTGGGGAGCCTCTCCCATCGCCGAAACGGCCCGGATCAGCGTGTTTCCAATGGCTTCCAGCTGTTTCTCGTCCACTTCAGTGTCTCTTCGGGTATGCAGATTTGGAATGCACAGACCAATCAGAGGGCGGCGGACGCATGAGAGAAGAATCATGCCGCACTGAAAACATTTGTAGTCGCCGGGACAGATCTGCATGCCGGCCCCGGCCACCTCAAGATGCATCCCCTCCGTGCCCTCCAGAATCCGGACCAGTCGCTGATACCCGGTGCACTTTCTGGCAGGCTTTTTCGGAATCAGTACAAGTTCTTTTCCAAGCCCCAGAGCGTCCAGCTGCAGGATCAGGCGCGTGTACTGGACCTGAAGATGTTCCTTGCCGTACGCTTTGGCGCCAAGGGTAAACTCCTCTCCCCGGTCAAAAAACACAAACGCTGTATGACGCCTCGCGCTTTCCGGGAGTGCAGCCATCACCTCAAGGAGCACAGCCAGGCCGCTGGACTGGTTGCGGTTGTTCCGGTTCCCGCTGCCGATCGTCTGCCACAGCAGCAGCCCCACATAGGAAAGGAAAAACAGCCAGACCGCGGTCCTTCCGATAAACTGCCATGCGATCAGATACAGAACCAGTGCCGGAACGAGCAGAAGCAGCATGTTGAGCAGCTGCCAGACAAAGTAGGCCGGGATGTTCACCGGAATCAGCAGATTGCCCGGCCACTTGGCCGCTGGCGTATCATAGTGCACACACAGCACAATCGCTGCCTTTTCAGGATTGCCCACCACAATGTTTCTGGACTTTCTCAGCCCGCTGACCTCCGTCTCCGGCTGATATCCATGTTCCTCCAGTGTCCCTGTGAGGAACTTCAGGAAGGCAGTCTTTTCCTCTTCGGTTTTTCTGACCGGATACTGTTCCGAAAGAATTCTGTTATACCCCTGCATACATTTCACCTGCCTTCTGAATGTCTGTCACCGTCAGGTCCTGTCCGTCCACCTGAAAGCGGACTTCCATGCCTGCATAGGAAAAACCATAGACCCTGTCCGGATCCCGCTGATACCCCGGGCGCGGATCCTGCGAGAGAAGCTCCGTCAGGATGTCCCGCTTGTCCTCCGGCACCTTTTCCAGGAGGCCTTCCGGGAAATGCACGCGCAGTGCATAATCCCGCACCTGCCCTGCAAACCCGGCCTCTGCCTCCGGATGCGCATCCGTATAGGGAAGATAGGGCTTGATATCCAGGATCGGGGTCTCATTCATGAGATCGGCCCCGGACACATGCAATACCGTCCCCAGTTCGCCTTCCTCAGACATCCCCAGGAGTCGGACACAGCTCAGGCCAATCGGATTGGGACGGTAAGGAGAGCGCGTGGCAAACACGCCCATCCGCGTATTCCCGCCCAGACGCGGCGGACGAACAGTCGGCTCCCATCCCTGCCGCTTCAGATCATGAAAAGACCAGAGCAGCCAGATATGGGAATAGCCTTCCAGTCCCCTCAGCGCTTCCTTCACACGGTATTCCTTTTCAAAGACAATCGTGGACGGCGCATCGACCAGACCGCTCTGACGCGGGACGGCAAACTTGGTTGGAAAGTCGTTATAGATTTTTGCGATGATTTCCATATGGAGTGCTATCGTTCCCTTCTGAACAGATGAAATGCACGGTTCGGGATTTCAAAAGCAATGGCCAGGCCCAGCGTGATGGCAATCGCGGCCTTGACTGCGGTGAACCCGCTGCTCAGGGCATCTGCCAGCTGACCGGTCACAAGGTAATAACTGGTCCAGTACACGCCGGCACCCGGAACCAGGGGAAAGATACCCGTAATCACAAACTCGGTAGAGGGCGATTTCAGGAACACTGCAAGAAAGCGTGCCACAATGCCCACACACAGTGTCCCGAAGAAAATGGATACGGTCGGCGTCGCACCGAGCATCATCAGCAGCGCATACACCGTAAACCCGACCGCGCCGCATACGCCGCAGGGAAAATACAAGGACGTTGGCACAGAGAAGAGAATGGCAAACGCAACCGTGCCGATCAGCGCCATGACTGCCTGAATGATCACAGCATGCCACCTCCAAACAATCCGCGAAGGATCATCATCATGCCGCCCACACCCGCTGCAATCCCGAAGAACACCAGCATGGCATCGAGAAGCCGCACTGTCCCTGCGATATAGTCTTCGTTCCCGATGTCCCGGATGCCGTTGGTAAACGCCACCCCGGGAACCAGCGGGATCACGGCGCCCACAATCATGTGATTGAGGCTGTCCCCGATGCCTGCATAATAACACGCATAGCATACACATGTCACCAGGGCGCCGCCGACAATCGCGTGCATCAGCTTTTTCAGTTTTCCCTTTTCCACAAACAGGAAAAACAGATAAAGAAAGAGGCCAGCAATAAGACTGCCGATACAGTCTGAATACCCGCCTCCAAACAGGTAGCAGAAACATCCGCTGCCAATGCCGGACGCAAGCACCTGAAGCCATCTGGGCTTCTCCGGGAGCGTCCGTACTTTTTTCAGTTCTTCCAGCAGCTCTTCGGGCGTATAGCGTCCCTTCTCCATTTCCCGCGAGAGCTGGTTCACGCCGGCGACCTTGTCGAGGCGTGCGCCGTGTACAGGAATATGGCGGACATCTGCAAACTGTCCGCCATACTCATATTGACTTTCATCGGTCGCAAACATGCCATTGGAAAGCACAAAGAAGGATGCGTTGTTCACGCCGAAATGCCGGCATATTCTGTCCATGGTTTCCTCAACGCGGTCAATCTCTGCGCCGTTTTCAAGAAGAATATGCCCGGCCTCCATGGCGGCATGCATCACCAGACGGTCTCTTCCTTCCGGAGCGTTCCCTGCGAGGGTCATTTTCACAAAGCGTCAGCCTTTCATTGTCAGTCAAACAGTCCCCGGATTTCCTCTTCCGTCAGTGCCGTCACCAGGTCTTCACCCGGTGTGATGAGCTGATCGAACAGTTCCTTCTTTTTCTTGCACAGTTCGATCACCTGCTCTTCGATCGTCGCATGCGTGACCAGCCGGATCACATCCACCTTCTTGGTTTGTCCGATCCGGTATACACGGTCCGTCGCCTGCTCTTCAGCAGCAGGATTCCACCACGGGTCATAATGGATGACCACATCGGCGCCGGTCAGATTCAGACCGGTTCCACCGGCTTTCAGGGAGATGAGGAAAACCTCTCCCTCGCCAGCATTGAAGCGTTCCGCCATGTCCAGCCGCTCATCGGCCGGCACATGACCATCGAGATACATGATTCTGTATCCGCTGAGCTGCAGCTGTTTTTCCATAATCTGCAGCATGGTTGTAAACTGAGAGAAGATCAGGACGCGCCGGCCGGCTGAAATAATGCCGGGCAGGATATCCATGAGCATCTCCATTTTTCCCGAGGAGCCAGAGTACTCGTTCGCAACCAGCGCCGGGTGACAGCAGATCTGGCGAAGCTCGGTGAGCGCAGAAAGCACTTCCATGCGTCCACGCCCGAGGCCTTTTTCCTCCAGCGTCTTCTTGACACGCCCGCGAAGCTGCATCATGGATGCCTGATAGAACTTGCTCTGCTCGGGCGTCATGGTCGCCGTCATGATGTTTTCCATCTTGTCAGGCAGTTCGGAGAGCACGTCCTGCTTCAGTCGTCTGAGCAGGAATGGCCGGATTTTCTGGCGCAGTTCATCCACATTCTGCCCGTCCGAATACTGCTTGAGGAAACTGGTGCGTGAGCCCAGATATCCCGGGAGAACAAAATCAAAGATGCTCCACAGTTCCCCTGCATGGTTCTCCATGGGCGTCCCCGTCAGGGCAAAGCGTGTTTCACACTTCAGCTGCTTGACCGCAATCGCGCCGGTACTGGCTGCATTTTTGATCTGCTGTGCTTCGTCCAGGAAGATGTAATGGAAGTGGATATCCTTCATCTGCTCAATGTCCCTGCGGATGAGCGGATAGGAAGTGATCAGGATATCGATCTGGTTATTCTCAAGGATCTGCTGGAAGAGCTCCATGCGCTGCATGGTCGACCCTGAAACCACCTGCGTGCGCAGGGACGGCGCGAACACAGCGAGCTCACTCTGCCAGTTATAGGTCAGGCTGGTCGGAGCAACCACAAGGGAGATCTCTCCCGGCTTATAAGAACTGAGCATGCAGGCAATCGCCTGGACCGTCTTGCCAAGACCCATATCGTCGGCAAGAATGCCGCCCATATGCAGCCGGTCGAGTGTCCTCAGCCATTTTACACCAAACATCTGGTAATCGCGAAGATGAATTTCGCTGGGAAGAATGATTTCTTCCTCGGGCTGATTGACAGCCTCAAGCAGACGGTTGACGCTTTCATCCCGCTCAAACGGAAGATCGGTGTCCTCCAGAAGCGAGGACATGTAGAAGGACCGATACCCTTCCAGTTCAATCTGTCCGTCAGAGAGCTGGTCTGTATCCTGTTTGTCCTGGGCCGCCGAGTCAACAATGCCCCTGGCAAACTGTTCCCACTTTTCGAGGTGATCCAGATTCAGATAATTCCCGTCTCTGAGGCGGAAATAGCGCTTCTTTCTGGCAATGGCTTCCAGGATGGGAAGAACTTCCTCAAGCGGAAGATCCTCGTCTGTAAAATTCAGTTCCAGATGCGGCCCGCGGAGTGTCATGGACCCGCGGAGATTCAGCTGCCTGGGTGTCATCTTGCGGAAGTCATGCGACATGTACACTTCCGCCACCTTCTGCAGCTGGCTGAGTCCTTCTGTAATGAACTGATAGATGGCCTGGCTTCCCGAAAGGGATACAGCGCCGCGCTCCATGCAGAACCCGCTGTTGCCCAGGCAGTCCAGCACCTTTCTCTCGGCCTCTGCATCTCTGAGGAGAAGGAGTTCCCCTCTGCGCATGGTCACCGGTTCCTTCTGCGGAACAAATGGATCAATCTCCCGCTTCCCATAGCGGAAGGTCGTCCTTGCGGTGATCTCCTTGCCCACGCGGTCAATATACACATAGGCTTTCAGCGGTGTTCTGACGAGCATGCGCTCCAAATCTTCTGTGAGCTCAACAATACCCACCGTTTTCAGGAACGGGATCAGTTCATCGATAACCGTCGGCGTATCCTTCGGCGGAAATTCAAAGCGTGATCCGCCGTTCATCTGCTCTTCCCACATGGCACGGATGATCTGCCGCTGGGTGAGATCAGTCTCAATGACATTGCCGCCCACCAGGACATAGCTGCAGGAACTGGTCAGAGGAAGAAGCCCATTGGGATACGTGCCGTATACGGTCAGTCCGCGCAGGCTGCCTGACACGCTGAAATACAGCGGAATCGACGCATGGCGCACCGAACGGACCGAGTAGGTCTGGGTGGAAGTGGAAAGGAGAAAAGACATCTGTGTCAGTCTGAACATCAGGGCATCCGTGTAGGAGTCCTGAAGCGGAATCATCCTCGCGTCCAAACCTTTGTATTCAAAATTCGCATCTGCATTCGCGGCAATCAGTGCGCGGAAGACCTTGAGGATCTGCATCTCTTTTTCGCCGAAATGCATCCATTCCGGATAGTAGGTAAACCCCTTGCCAAACTCAATGGGCTCAAGGGAATCCATCGCGCGCAGGAAAGCAGGTATACTGCGCACCACATACAGGCGCTCATCCCCGATCCGGATACCCACTCGGAGCTTCGGAATATGCAGGGGATGGTCCTGTTCTACGGAAAAGTTGAGCGCGAGGTGCACTCCGCCTTTTTCCGGGAAGATGCTGGTCATACTGGAGAGCAGTTTAGGAGCAGCGCGAAGGGCAATCCTGTGCCCCATTTCATTGAGTGCACCGGATGACCTGGCTTTCAGAAGAGCAGCGACCGTATGCGCGCAGATGCCCTGCGTGACATAGGTTTCGCATGTGCAGCACGGTTCATCCGTCGGATCCAGGGTGACATGCCTGGCCGGCGAATCGTTCACAAGATATTTCAGCTGCATCTGTTCAATTGCTTCTTCCCGAACGCCGCCGCGTTCGAACAGGGTTTCGCCCGCCTGATAGATGGCTTCTCCAGCCTGCTTCTTGACGGTCGATAAATCCGGCAACATGCTGCTCTCTCCTTTCTGCAGTATTGGCTCTATAGCATATCTGTTCTCCAAATCATTCGCTTATCCTGCTGCTTTGTACCATTTCTTTCCATTATTCAATGCAAATTGAACATGGAAATGTCTATGAGAGGGATACGCTGCAGCATCGGACCGTGGGAAAGATTTCAAGATTGACAATAAAATAACTTTTTTCTTTATATATAAAGAAAAGATGAACACCCATCTCTCGGCACTCAATCTGTTTTGGATTCAGTTCATTTGAATCGCATGCTGTTCAATTCTATGGTGCCGAATTTCAGATGTCACAAGAATTCCCCGGGAAAGAATGGATGCATTCTTTACGGGGATTATGCTCAGAATTTCAATGTCCTGCACAGCTTTAGTGGGATACTGCGGGTGACGGTCGATACTGAGTAGCTGAATCTGTCTGACGGGTTGCTAAAATTATAGCACTTTATTGGCCTCGTGCCTATATTCGATTGAACAAATAAACTTCTTTTAGTGAATATTTTTTTGAATAAATTGTTCAGTGGGTATTGTGCGCTGTGTCCGTGCTTTCCCTGCGTGCCTGCCGAAAAAGAGAAAAGGGCATAAAAAAAGCCCGCTTTCGCGGGCTTTGAGGTTCTATCAGAACTTCAGCGGATTGAGACGAACAGACGGACCCATCGTTGTGCTCAGATAAACACTTCTCAGATAGGTGCCCTTCGCTGCGCTGGGCTTTGCCTTGATGATGGCTTCCATCAGGGCATTGAGGTTCTCCTGGAGCTTCTGAGGACCAAAGGAAACCTTGCCGACGGGGCAGTGGATGATAGCGGTCTTATCCAGACGATACTCGACTTTACCAGCTTTGATATCGTTGATAGCCTTGGTAACATCCATGGTGACCGTGCCGGACTTCGGGTTCGGCATGAGACCCTTCGGGCCGAGCACACGACCGATACGGCCGACGAGACCCATCATATCCGGGGTCGCAACGCAGACGTCGAAATCGAACCAGTTTTCCTGCTGGATCTTGGCGATCATATCTTCAGCGCCGACATAGTCAGCACCGGCAGCCAGAGCTTCCTTGGCCTTGTCGCCCTTGGCGAACACAAGAACGCGGACAACCTTACCAGTTCCGTGGGGCAGAACAACTGCGCCACGGACCTGCTGGTCTGCATGACGGGGGTCAACACCAAGACGGATGGAGATTTCAACAGTCTCATCGAACTTGGCTTTGCCAGTCTTAATAACAAGATCACAAGCCTGATCAGGATCATACTGATTCAGATGGTCAATCAGCTTTACGCTGTCCTGGTATTTCTTACCATGCTTCATTATTATTCCTCCCATGTGGTATTAGCGGCACAACGTCCTCCCACATTTTTCAAGGGGCTCAGCCCCACTGTGTAAATGATCGATGCTTTTCGCTTAGGCCTCAACGGTGATGCCCATGCTGCGGGCAGTGCCGGCGACCATGCTCATGGCAGCCTCAAGGCTGGCAGCATTCAGGTCAGGCATCTTGATCTTGGCAATCTTCTCGACCTGTGCTTTGGTCAGCTGGCCAACCTTATCGCGGTTAGGACGGCCGGAAGCAGTTTCGAGATTGAGTTCCTTTTTGATCAGAACCGGGACCGGAGGGGTCTTGGTAATGAAGGTGAAGGAACGGTCAGAGTACACAGTGATGACAACAGGAATAATCATGCCTGCTTCATTCTTGGTTCTCTCGTTGAATTCCTTGCAGAATCCAGGAATGTTCACACCATGCTGACCCAGAGCGGGGCCGATAGGCGGAGCAGGGTTTGCCTTTGCTGCAGGAACCTGCAGCTTGATGTAAGCGGTAACTTTCTTTGCCATGGTAATGGCACCTCCTGTAAAAAGTGGTTACGCGGAAGCTCTCGCTTCCTCCCACGCCATCTGTCCGCAGACAGATGATTGGAAAAAGACAGTTTCCTGTCTGCTCAGCCGCAAAGCGGCGTATTGCCTGAATCTGGAATGTCGGTCACTCCACCGGGCGGACATCTTCGATATCCAGTTCAACCGTTGTCTCACGCCCAAGGAGCGTAACAAGAACCGTAACCTTGCCGCGGGCAAGATCGATATCCTGCACGGTAACTTTGATACCTTCGAGGTTTCCGTTGATGACTTCGACTTCCTGTCCGATTGCAATGTCCGATTTGTTCTCAGAAATCGGATTCAGCATACGCTGAGCATCCTCATCCGAGAGCGGAACAGGCTTGCTCTCAGGACCGACAAAGCCGGTCACACCGCGTGTGTTGCGAACCAGATACCAGCTCTCCGTGGTCCAGATCATGCGGACCATGACATAGCTGGGATAAACCTTGCGGCTGGTCTTCACACGCTTACCCTTGCGGATTTCTTCGACTTCCTGCACAGGAATGCGGATGTCCAGAATGAGGTTCTTCATTCTTTCCGAGTTTTCCACAGACTTCTTCAGGGTATCGAGAACCTTGTTCTCATATCCGGAATAGGTGTGGGCAACATACCAGTGTAGCCGGGGATCAGCTTCCGCTTCCTCTCGGCTACGCGGTTCCCGCAGTTCCTGATCATTGCCGGGAATATTGCTCATGTTTTACTCCTTGAAGTGTCCTGAACCTGATCAGGAAGCCACTGAACCCAGGGCTCTGACCAGTGCGGATGCGCCAAGGTCAAACAGGCCGATCACAATGCCCATAAGGAGCATGAACACCAGGACGATGACGCTGTAGACGATCAGCTTACGCTTCGTCGGCCAGGTAACGCGCTTCAATTCATAGTACATATCCTTGAAGGGCTTTGCGATGGTCTGAGGAAGTTTCTTCACACCATTCACAAATTTTTCCCAGCCTGAAGGATTGGCCTTAGCAGTTGCCTTTTTGGGGGCTGCGGGCACCTTCTTCTCCTCTGCCATATCTTTCACATCCTCACGGCGCGAATATCCTTACTTCGTTTCGCGATGAACTGTATGCTTTCTGCAGAAAGGGCAATACTTCTTCAGCTCGAGACGATCAGGAGTATTCTTCTTGTTTTTCATGTTGTTATAATTGCGGCGCTTGCACTCAGTGCATGCAAGACAGACCTTATTGCGTGCAGCATTTGCCATGCTCGACACCTCCTGCCATTAGGGTGATAGCCTGCCCGGAGACCGGGCAGGCAATATTTCATTACTCGATCACGCGAGCAACAACGCCGGAACCAACAGTACGGCCGCCTTCACGGATAGCGAAACGCAGGCCCTGTTCCATAGCGATAGGTGTGATCAGGGTGATTTCCATATCGATGTTGTCACCCGGCATAACCATTTCAACGCCCTCCGGCAGCTTGATGGAACCGGTAACGTCAGTGGTGCGGA
>DEFL01000013.1 GCA_002350845.1 Christensenella sp. UBA2853 | reverse complement strand
CTTTCCGTGAAGAGCCAATAAAGTTGGTTGTGTACTTGAAAAATTATGCCTTCGGTGATTAGACAAGAGTGTCTGGTCTTGATAAACACGGCATTTCTCGCTTTGTGTCGTGTTTAATGAATGAGCTTTTTCATATGATGTCGGCGAAAGGAGGAACCCTGAATGGATCAGATCAAAATCGGAGCATTCCTTAAAGTGCTCCGGAAGGAGAAGAACTTGACGCAGGAGCAGCTTGCTGAACAATTGGGCGTGTCCGGACGAACAGTATCCAGATGGGAAACCGGGAATAATATGTCCGACATCAGTCTGCTGGTTGAAATCGCCGAGTTCTACGAGGTAACCATCCCAGAACTCATCAATGGAGAAAGGAAAAGCGAGACCATGAACGAGAATGAAAAAGAAGTCGCAACAACGATGGCTGATTATGCCACGGAAGAGAAATCCGAAATACTGAAAAGTATCCGAAATCAGAGTTTGTTTGGAGTTTGTGCAATTGCTGTACTGCTGGTATTACAAATAATCTTTCCTGATGGCGGCAATGACATTGTCAGCTCCGTGATGTTATTCTGTCAGGCCCTGACAACAGTAACGGTTATCATGATCTGCATGACGTCCACCGGATTGTTATACAAGCTCAGGAAAAGCAGCAAAGACATCAGCATCCCCAAACCGGTTCTTATGATTGCAGGAGCGATTATTGCATTCGTTGCCGCTTTCATTATCAAAAATCTGTTCAGTTTGATCTTTTGATTCTTTTTTCAGACGCTGATCAGGACTTGACGGAGATGTGAGAAATGAAATCAAAGAAAAGAAAAAGCTTTCTGATTATCATAATACTTGTACTTGTTGCACTTGTGGCAGCTGCTGTTTATTTCTTCCAATTCAATCAATACGGTTATATCATGACGATTCCTTACAGATCTGCTTTTACAGAGATTGCTGATCATGTCTACATCAATAAAACTAATGCACGGGACCATCAGAAAATACTTGACCTGATCAAACAGGCTGAGGAACGTGACAGGTCATTTTGGGGAGACTTACGCTATCTGGACGAAACATTCTTCATCATCTGCGATGATGAGAATCTGATCCGTAAGATCGGTGAAGATCATGCCACTGTCACCATTTCTTTCCCTTCTGAAAAGCACTATATCTGTATTTCTGACGAATACCTTGAACTGGATATCCTGGCACATGAAATCACTCACGCGGAACTGCGCGCACGCCTCACAGCCAGGGCCCAAGGAAAAGTACCAACATGGTTTGACGAAGGACTTGCCTTACAAAACGACTACCGTGAGAGATACAGCGAAGAACAATGGATATCACAGACCGGCAACGGAAAAAACGTTATCGCCTCTGAGGACATGGACACCCCGGCGGAGTTTTATGCCGGTGAAGCTGAAGACCGGCGTTTCCGCTATCTGAACGCGAAGCATGAGCTTGACAGATGGATGGCAGCACACGGGCAGCAGGGTTTACTGGAACTGATTGAAAAGCTCAATAATGGAGAAGATTTCGATATGGCTTACGGCAGTTAACTCGGAAGATAACCAGACTAACGGCCTATGGTTGATGTGTACGACTCGCCCGTTAGGGTACGCACTTTTTTCAGTGGTGACAGTTGGACTCGAACCAACGACCCCTTCGATGTGAACGAAGTGCTCTACCGACTGAGCCATGCCTCCTTACCGTTTGATGTTCCAACCACATTGGACTACCAACTGAGCCATGCGACCATAACCGGTTTGTAATTCCTACCAACTGAGCCATGCGACCTTAACTAACCATGCGACTTCCTACGAAGGTACCAGTAGGTACTCGCAAAGTTGTAAACTCACAAATGAAGCGATTCGCAACAAGCGTATCGTAAAGTAACGAACACAAACACCTGCAATGCTCAACACTCTGCGGGTGTTTGTGTTCCTTGTACTTATGAAGTAATCTTTATCGGCTCAAGGACCGGTTCTTTACTGCCCAGGTAAACAACAGGATGCATCTCATGCCCGGATATACTTCTGCTTGCTGCTGTTTGGCTTATCTGGAATTGTGCGCTTCAGCCTGCCGCTGTCCAGCAAGGGAAGAAGAATATTACGTCTGAAATAATCCTGCGATTTGATGCCGCAGAATGATTCATCTCCGTACGACTTCTGGCTTTCTTGCAATATTCAAGAAGAGCATTTAGTTTCTGAACATCAAGATTAACGCGTATGACTTCACCACCGACTTCACCACTTGACTTGCCCACTTGCGCACTTGCCACAGGTGAAGTACCCGGACAGACCTTTGTCATGGAGCCGAAGGATAGAGGGATAATGATTTTAAATGTGTATAGATGCTCCGCTAGACCCTGCACCATTTCCTCCGTATCGGTACAGAACGTGGTGCTCTGCTGCATATCCGGGAAAGCCTGTGACGCGACCATGGTTATCTTAGCGACCGGACTATGGGAGCAAAGGAAACCGTATGCTTCCGGCGCTCCTGTTCCTGGATATGCGTCTGCATGGCCACTTCTTCCCGCAAAATCCGCTCAGCGTATTCTGCTGCGGCCTGTCCATTTTCGTTCAGCACCATCCGATTTTTGGTATGCTCAAACAGCGGCGCACCTATTTCCTCCTCCAGCTTTCGCATAGAGCTGGAAAGGGCGGGCTGCGAGATATGCAGCTTTTCAGCCGCAGCGGTTTGGGTACCTTCCTCAGCGAAGGCGGACAGAATTTCGAGCAGGCGCATTTCAATCATGTCAATGGTGCTCCTGTGTACTGGAACATCATTTATTGTTCAGTTTTGCTGATTCTTTCTTGGGCTTTCCCTCACATTTTCTATCGTTACTTGCTCTGTTCAAATAGCCAGTCACGGACAGCTTCCAGCTTGTAGGCATAATCGAAGGAAGTCATGTGTTCTCCTGCGCCGCTTCCGGCAGTCTGGCCCTCCGCGAGCGTCGTCCCCAAAGTAAAGATCACGAAGTTCGCACTGTTTCCTTCCGCCAGCGTGGCAGCAACAGCTTCTTTCTGTGTGTCAGCGTCATCCTGCGCGCTCCACTCCGAATGGCTGTAGGCAGCACCGTCCGCATCGAACAGGGCAAGGAGTTCAGCCTGACCGGCGGACGCCTTGGGATCGCCGGCGGACACCACATAGAAGAAGTTTTCCTGTTCCAGTCCGCTCAGCAGGCTGGTGTTCCACTGACTGCCGACAAACAGATAGGCGGCAAAGAAGTCCGGATATTCAATGCTCAGATGGAAGGAGGTCATGCCACCCATGGACTGCCCGGTCGTATAGATCCGGTTCGTGTCGATGGCGTAGGTTTCCGTCAGTGACTGAAGGAGGCGCATGGCCACATCGATCTGGCTGGAATGATTGAAGTTGTCGTCCACAACCGTTTCGGTGAAGACAGGCACCACTACAAAGGCAGGATGCTTGGCCTGCTCCTCCTCCGTCGCCCAGATCAGACCGCCCCAGCCCTGTGTCAGCACATAATCCGTGCCGCGCCCGACAGCGCTGGCATCCGGAATGAACTGGATCATCGGATAGCTCTGTGACGCATCATAGTTTTCGGGAATATACAGCTGATACTGCAGGCTGGTGCCGGTTTCGGTGTCTTCATAGGAAAGCAGCTGGAACTTGGGGGCCACTTCAGCAATCATGGTCTGTAGCTTGGTATCGCTGGATTTGTCGTTGCCGCCGCCGTTGCCGCCACGCATAACGCCTTGTCCGCCGCCATTGCCGCCGCGACCGCCGCCATGGCCTTCAGCAAAAGCAGCGCCAGCCATGCAGAACAGTGATAGGGCAAGAAGCAATGAGATGACCTTTTTCATAAGGAAAATCCTCCCTCTTTCATCATTCCATGCACGCGTTGACCCACGCGATAAAATTCTCCGTGGCGGAACCGGTGCGTTCAGCTTCAGTGTGTCCCTGTCCCCAGACGGTTTCAAAGTCAACGCTGGTTTCATCGCTGTATGCCGCTGCAGCAAGTGCCAGATCGATTTCCGTACACAGGGCGGTATCACCTTGGTTGATCCCGGTGCGGATGCGCCAGTAGGTGGCGGGTGCGCTTGTCTGATATCCTGCGTAAGCAGGAGACAGATAATACATCGGATTGTACATGTTCACGCGGACATCCACCGTATTGCCCAGGGCGTCCTGCCTGGAAAGATCGGTGATGAACGCTTCCTCGTATTCACTCCCGGCCACCAGTTCTGCCAGGATCGCATCGAAGTGCGCTCCGCTGCCGTCGCCATAGCCGAAGAGCGTGTTTTCGCCCTGGCCCGCATCCAGCTGATCAAAGGCAGCGATGCTCTTGGAAGCGTTTTTCAGCGTCTGGGTGAAGGCGGCAACGCTGGTAATGGTCACGGTGTTGGTTGCCTCGTCCCAGATCACCCATTCGCCGTTGGCGTTCAGGGCGTCGATGTAATCCTGTTTGGTTTCATAGGTGCCGCTGAGAGACAGGGCAGAAGATGCGCTCTCCGTGCGGGCAATGCCGTCTATTGCTTCGTAATCAATGCCTTTGGTCTGTTCCGCGTCCGGGCCGCCGAATCCGCCGAGATCCCCCTCGGGCAATTCGCCGTTTTCAAAATCCGGCATCTGACCGTCTGCCTGTCGGCCAAATCTGCCGTCAGGCTTTCCGCCGCCGAAATTGCCGCCCATGCCGCCTCGGCCGCCCATACGGCCGCCGAAACCGCCGGAGGATGACGCGGTATAGGGGAATTCGGTATCGCTGAGAAAATGCTCCAGCGAGGTTTCGATCACGCTCTTCACATAGTCATAATAGCTGCCGCTCTGATAAATGCCGTCTTCACTCTCGACAAGCGTCAGCGCGTTGCCTTCTTCATCTGTCAGTCCCAGCTGATTGATGTATTCCGCAAAGGCCAGTGCCATGCCATCGGAATATGCCTGGTTTTCCTCACTCTGGTCGCCGCGGGTGTTGCCCATGTTCCATTCATAGGCTTCATCTGCCACATCCAGGTTGGTGATGGGGCACCAGCACATGCTGCCCTTCACAGCATCGCTTTCTGTTATGACCGCCCCGATGGCTTCCAGATAGGGATCATACAGTGCGCTGTTGCCTGTAGCGCCAATCAGGGCACTCTGGGCGCCGCCACCGCTCATGCCCAGGGAGAAAATGCTGTTCATATCGCCGGGAAGCAGATCCGCGTTGTAACGTGTGTACCGGATGGCGGCTTTAAAATCGGTCACTCCGGCAGGAGCCCCGTCATCCCGGCCACGGGCTCCGGCAAAAATCACAATCATGCCGGCGTTCGTATAATCCGAAATGCTGCCGTAGCCCATGGAGCTGCTGTAGCCTGTCGGCGCGGCCATGGCAGAATAGCCGGGCGTATTCACTGGCAGGATCAGCGGCGCGGTGACAGCGGTATACTGCCCGATGGCACCCGCTTCATTCACGGTGCAGGTATAGGTTCCATCGCCGTTGTCTGAGGCTGTAAAATAAACGCCGGGGACAAAGATACCCATGGTCTCATAGCTGCTGTCAGCAGGGCTGGCCGCATAGGACAGGCCCACCTGCCAGTACACATCATCGGACGCCTCATACTGCCATTTTGTCATGTCAATCTTCGGCAATGCGGTTTCTTCATCAGCAGAAGCTGCAGAAAACGTACCGAAAACCATCATTGCCGCTAGGATCAGCGCGAGCAATTCTTTCATCGTCATTTCCTCCTGTGTTTTGAATTGATATCCGGTCTTACGCTTCCGCTGCTCGATATCACATACGTAGTGTAGCACAGAAAACTTAAAAATAACTTGAAATTCACGTGAATGTTTGTTGAATTGTGCCAATAACATCCCTATGATGGCTGCTGTTGCGCTTTTCGCGGATTATACGTATTTGTTGTTTTATTTCAAAAATGTGTTTTAATAGCCTTGACATCACAGTGTGTGCTGAAAAGCAAATGACTTTTCAGCACAGGCTTCTTTTGACCAATTGTTTGTATGACAGTGGATTATAGAACCGTACGTGCAGTAAGACGCATCCGCTTCACAGGCTGGCTCGACATTAAGATCTGAGGGCACGTTCATGCATGACGTGAGTTTTTTCAGGTTGCAGTGCAATTCAAGAGAAGAGCTTGAGTATAAGTTCATACCTGGTCTATAATGAGTCAAATGAAAAAGCAGCTATATCGAAATGGGTGGAGGTGGATCATGGAATTCAGAAGAATCTTTGATACGATTCCTGAGCAGTTTGATCAGTTCAGACCGAGATACAGCCTGGAATTGTTCGAATACCTGATTCAATACGCAAAGATTGGTCCGGAAATGAGCGTTCTGGAGATCGGGCCTGGTACTGGGCAGGCGACTGATCCGATTCTGCAAACAGGTTGTGATTATCATGCCATAGAGCTCGGTGAACACCTCTGTGCGATGATGAGCGAAAAGTATGATCGCTTCTCCAATTTTCATATTGTGAATGATGATTTCATTACGTATGATTTTGGACAGCAGCAATTTGATATGGTTTATTCTGCCGCATCCATTCAGTGGATTCCGGAAGAAATCGCATTCTCAAAAACTTTTGAGCTGTTAAAGCCCGGTGGAATTCTGGCTATGATGTTGACAAAATCCGATTACAAATCAACAAACGAAGAACTTTATGAGAAGATTCAAAGACTGTACGACCAGTATTACAAGCCGGACATTCCATATACACATGGCGGCTTCAAATATGATCATGCTTCAAACTATGGCTTTGTAGATTTCGAGAAGCGTGATTTTCATGGAAGACGTGAATTGAATCCGGATGAATATGTGTCTTTTTGTGGCACCCACTGCGATCATATTGTCATACCGGAACCCTATAAAACACCTTTTTTTGAAGGGCTCCGAAAAGTGGTTGCGGAAAACGGCGGTAAAGTTGTCTTTGAGGATACATATGTTCTGTATCTGACCAGAAAACCGTTGACCGCAACATCAGAAAAATGATTGATCTCACGCAAATATGGCGGGAGATGAAAACAGAAAAGGAAAAAACAATGAATCATTCAGGTTTTACAGGTTTTGTGAATGAGATACAAGAAAACGGCTGGCCAGTGCATGGTCTGGAACTATGGGTGAACGGAAAACTGGCCGATTCATTCGGAGATACACAGAATACGCGTTACCCGATCTATTCTGTGACCAAGTCCATGGTTTCGATTGCCGTCGGTATGGCATCGGAAGACGGATTTTTGAATATCGATGACTGTGTGCTACAATATCTGCCTGCGAAGTATATACAGGCAATGAAAGCGGAACAACGTGAGGCTTTTGAGCATATCTCGATTCAACGGCTGATGACCATGTCGGTCGATGGCTTTCCGTTTCGTCTTTCCGGAAGTGACTGGCTGGATGAAGCCCTGAGCATTCCATTGAGTCATCCGAACACCCGAACTTTCTCGTACAGCAATGTGCCTGCTTACCTTGTTGGCGTGGCTGTCTCCGTTGCTGTAGACGAAAGGCTGGATCGATATCTGGACAGGAAGCTGTTTGCACCGCTGGGGATATCGGAACCTCCCTGTCAGTTCAGTCCAGAGGGCTTTTTCTACGGCGCATCCGGGATGAAACTGACTGTCCATGAGCTGAGTCGTATTGGGCTGATGCTTTCCAATGAAGGGAAATATGCTCAAAAGCAAATTGTTTCGCCGGCTTATGTGAAGGAAGCCACTTCGGTGCAGCAGATGAATCGTGAGGGCGGATACGGTTTCTTTTTCTGGAAATACCGCGACGGGTTCAGTCTGAATGGAAAATGGGGTCAGAAATGTTACGTGCTCCCTGCCAGGCAGCTTGTCATAACCTTCCTTTCGAATATGGAAGAAGGATCCGACCGGATCAGGATTTGCATGGAAAAGCACCTGCTGGATTCCCGCAATGACTGCCACTGAAAGATGCAGACAGGAAAGGATACACTTTCTATGAACGAGATTGAGATTCTTGGCGCCAATCGATTGGAACCTTTCACCCGGACCCGGGAAGCCAGTCGGGCTGTTGTTGTGCGGGATGGTTTGATCCTGCTGTCCCATGAAACAATGACGGGATGGGTTCTGGTACCGGGCGGCGGGCTGGAAGCCGGTGAAACACCAGAGGATTGCTGTGTACGCGAGGTTGAAGAAGAAACCGGAGTGATCGTACGGCCGCTTTATCAGTTTTTGACGCTGGTTGAGTATTATGAGGAGTATCGCTATATCAGCTACTATTTCGTGTGTGAAAGCACTGGCAGCGGGCAGATGCGGCTGACTGAGGCGGAGAAACTTCGCGGCCTCGAACCACAATGGATTCCTATCCGGACAGCGATCGATCTTTTTTCCCGCCACCAATCCTATGCAGAGGAAAGCGAAGAAAAACGAGGATCGTATCTGAGGGAATATACTGCATTGCAGGAGTATCTCCGGATGAGATGAAATGGGGTTCATATCAATCCGGATCATCTGGACGGAAATATTTGGCCGGGTGTTGACTCTCACACTGTGTCAGGGATTAGACTCATGGCGAGCTCAGAAACACCATCCATGGAGGAAACAGCATATGCTGAAAATTGGAGATTTTTCGAAACTATCCAGAGTAAGCATCAGAATGCTTCGCCATTACGATGACATAGGACTGCTGAAGCCGGCTGAAACGGATCCCTTTACCGGTTACCGGTATTACCGGGAAGACCAGCTGCTCGTCATGGGACGGATCACAGCCCTGAAAGACATGGGCTTTTCCCTGGCAGATATCGTCCGCATCCTGGAAATATATGATGACCGGGATCAACTGGATGATTTTTTATCAGCACGGGAAGAGGAACTGTCCAGACTGTCAAAGGAAACGGGGTACAGGCTGATGCTTCTGGAAACAGCCAGAAAACGGCTGAGAGAGGAGCAGAATATGAACTATGACATTACGGTCAGAACCATTCCTGGAAGGTATGCGGCTACTGTGCAGATGGTTGTTCCGCGCTATGAGGACGAAGGCAGACTCTGGGGCATGATGGCTGAATGCAGGACACCGCTGATTCCCGCAGAACCCTGTCTGGCAGCAGCAACATTCCTGGACAGGGAATACAAGGAAGAAAATGTGGAGATCATGGTATCCATGACCGTGAAAGGAACCTATGAGGATACGGACCATGTGAAGTTCAAGACGCTTCCGGAGGTCAAGGTTGCCAGCTGTGTCATCAAGGGAAGCTATGCCCAGATGGGCGAAGCGACCGCGGCGGTTGCCTCCTGGATTCACGAAAACGGTTACCAGGTGAATGGCCCCATGTTCAACATTTATCATGTCAGCCCCAATGAAACCCGGAACCCCAATGAATATGTGACGGAGCTTTGTTTCCCAATCGCATGATAAAAGCTGGCCGGGGAGCTGGATGCTCTCCGGCATCTTCTCAGGGAGGATGCAGGATGGAATATATACGTGTGACAAAGGAGAATATCGAACAGGAGCATATCTGCTGTGCGATTTCCAATAATAAGGATGTACAGGTCGCATCCAAGAAAGCATGGCTGCTTGACCGTTTTGAGGATGGGCTGGTCTTTCTGAAAAGCGTCGAGCGGGGCAAATGCTTCATTGAGTATATTCCTGCAGAAAATGCATGGAATCCTGTTCATGCAGAAGACTTCATGTACATTGACTGCTTATGGGTTTCCGGCTCTTTCAAGGGACACGGATACTCCAATGATCTGCTGGAAGCCTGCATCCAGGACAGCAGAGAAAAAGGGAAAAAGGGACTGTGCATCCTGAGCTCAGCCAAGAAAAAACCTTTCCTGGCCGATCCGAAGTATCTGAAGTATAAGGGCTTTTCTGTCAGTGACGAAGCAGATAACGGCATCCAGCTCTGGTATCTGCCATTCTCAGCAGATGTGCAGCCCCCGGTGTTCCTGGAGTGCGCAAAGCATCCTCATATCGACGAAGCCGGCTACACCCTGTATTACACAAACCAGTGTCCATTCAATGCGAAATATGTACCGATCATCGAACAAACGGCAAAAGAGCATGGGATCCCATTCAGAGCCGTTCATATTGAAAGCAGGGAAGCAGCCAGAAGCGCCCCCACTCCTGTTACGACGTATGCGCTGTTCCGCGATGGAAAATATGTGACGAATGAACAGATGAACGCTGCCAGGTTCCTGAAACTGATCGCAGAATAGACACGGGATTGCTGAGATATTTGTGGCGGCGGAAAGCAATTTATACATAAGGAGAAATCAACATGGCATCCAGCAGAGCCTATCTGGATTTCATTCTGGACCAGCTTTCAGGGATTCATGGAATCACCTGGAAGCAGATGATGGGAGAATACATCCTGTATGTGAATGGCCGGATCTTTGGCGGAATCTATGATGACCGCTTTCTGGTCAAGCCGACCCGGTCAGCCAGGGCGATGATGCCGGATGCTGAGACAGAGCTCCCATATGAAGGTGCAAAAGAAATGCTGTTGGTGGACAATGTTGACAGCAGAGATTTCCTGACGCAGCTGGTGACGGCAATGGTTGACGAATTGCCGGCCCCGAAGGGGAAAAGATCGTGACATTCAGGCCAAGCTGCAGCTGGTGCCCTGAACCACCTCTCCATTCTGCGCGGAATGAATCATGAAAGAACATGCGAATACAAGCGATTGGGCCGCTTTCAGCAATGGAAGCGGCCTGTATTTGCTCCTTCTTTGAATGTATATCGGCAATATGAAAAATAATTGCCGATATGCATTGCATGTTTGAATCAAATGCGTTATAAAGCACCATGGCAATTTCGATGCGAAATTGCTGTATGCTGGTCCGATAGCAGGGATCCATAAAGAATTGGGAGACGATGCAAGTGAAGAAGGTCCTGTTGTTTCTGAAAAAAGAACTGATGCTGACGCTGTCTCTGGCGGCTGCATTGGCTGCAATGATCATTACGCCGCCAACACTTCAGCTGTTCCGGAATATTGACTGGCGCACGCTGGGCACATTATTTATGATGCTCTGCGTGCTGGAAGGATTCAAAAAGGAAAATGTACTGAAGCCGGTTGTACATCTTGCATCCAACCTGAGGCATATGACGTCGCTTTCCCTGTTTCTTGTGTTCGGTGTTTTTTTCACATCGATGTTCGTCACCAATGATGTTTCCCTGATTATTTTTGTCCCTCTCACTATTCTTCTTTTTAAGAACGGACAGAAGGAACACTATATTCTCCCCGTGATCTCCATGGAAAACATCGCTGCCATCCGCGGGTCACTCCTGATGCCCTTCGGAAGCCCACAGAACCTTTTTCTGTACGGACAGGCAGACGTCAGTGCATGGCATTTCATGCTCCACATGCTTCCACTTTGCGTAACTTCTGCGCTGCTGCTGATTGGCTTCATCTTCTTTTTGTACAGACGGGACGTGCATGAAGAGATCTTTGCGGAACGGGAAGAAGCACCATGGCATGCAGAAGGGAAGAAACGCCGGATTGCCTATTTGCTGCTCTTTATTCTGGTGATCGGTGTGATTGTGACCCGAACGCCGCTGTGGCCTTTTGCGATCCTCGTGGTTCTGGCCGTCATTGCCATCATGGATTATCAGCTGCTGCTTCAGGTCGACTATGTCCTGATCGTGACATTCCTGTGCTTTTTCATCTTTTCATCGTCCATCACGGCGAATCCCAAGATCGCAGATGTCCTCAGAAAGGCCGTGGCAGGGAACGAGTACTGGTGGGCGATCGGCCTGAGTCAGATCATATCAAACGTGCCGGCCACCATCGTTTTGTATCCCTTTACGGAAAACTTCGCCGGACTGATCTATGGTGCAGATACGGCAGGGCTGTGCTCGCTGATCGGTTCGCTCGCTTCTGTCATCAATTACAGAATCTACGTGCGTGAATACCCGAAAAACGGTGGAAAATTCGTGAAGGTATTTACATTGATCAGCTGGGCCTTTTTCCTGATTGTTGTTATTCCGGGATTCCTGCTGAGCCGGTGGAAGTTCTTTTGACCGGCAGTGCCCATGCTGGTTGACGTATGCGGGCCGAAGCTGTGATGAAAGACGAAAAAGAAATCTCCTACAAAACGGGGATTCCTTTTTTCTATCCATGACAGACAGGATCTCTGACTCCTGAGCCGGACCGGACATTGCAACGAGTACGCAAAAAAAACTTGACACCGGATCATTGAACCATGATAGTATGAGCAGAGATCAAAGATACGATTTGGCACAAAGAAACGACAGTTGTATAACAGGAACAATGCAGCTGAGAAGCAGACTCTGAAGGAGCGTGAAAAAGATGAAACAGGTCATGCTGCTGGGGGATTCGATCCGGATGCAGTATCAGAAGGCAGTTGGAGAAAAGCTGGCGGATCTTGCTGAGGTCTGCGGCCCGGAAGAGAATGGCCGCTGGAGCGGCTATACGTTGAATTCGCTGCGGTTCTGGCTTCCCAAGATGCCTGTCCCTGATCTTGTGCACTGGAACTGCGGGCTCTGGGACATGGGGGATGACTATCAGGAAGGACGCCATTTCTATCCGCCGGATCTGTATGAGGAAACCTGCCACAGAATCTGCCGCATTCTCCGGAAAATGACCGACCGGCCTGAACTGCAGATTGTGATTGCAACGACAACGCCAACGATGCAGGGAGACCATGCAGATATCCTGATGTATAACGATATACTGAAAAAGGTTGCATCAGAAGAGCATGCTGTGATCAACGATCTCTATTCAGTTGTGGCACCGTGCAAACAGCAGATGATCGGGGAAGACCATGTTCATTTGACAGAGGCAGGCATCGCAGCCACGGCGGAGAAGACAGCCGCTGTGATCCGACAACTGCTGATCTAAGGTATCTTTTTGGAGGAGGAAACGGAAATGATTGAGATGGATTGCACCTGTGTACAGAAACATCACTGCATTCCCACGGAAGTGATTGAAGTATCAGAGCATGCTGTGGAAAAAACAGCGGAGATACTGAAGGATTATCACCGCATCTTCATGGTGGCCGATGAGAACACCTATGAAGTCGCCGGAAAACGGGTTGAGTGCCTTCTGAAAGAAGCCGGGATCCTTTCCCATGTGCTGATTCTTCCCGCACCAGCTCTGCCCAATGCGGAGAATGTGGGGAAAGTCCTGATGGAAGCCGGGCGGGATCGTGAGGTCTATGACATACAGGCCTGGTCACTGAATCCCGATTATATTCTTGCTGTCGGATCTGGATCGATCAATGATACCTGCCGCATGGTCAGCTATCGGCTGGGCATTCCGTATGGTGTGGTGGGGACAGCTCCGTCCATGGACGGGTATGCGTCGGTCGTCGCTCCGCTTCTCAATGGCCGGAGAAAAATCGTTTACAACTGTACGATTGCGCGCCATATCATCATTGACCTGAGCATCAACTGCGCAGCTCCGTATCCTCTGCTGCTCAGCGGTGTAGGGGATATGCTGGGAAAATATGTCGCGATTCTGGACTGGGAAATCAGCCGTGATCGAAACGGTGAATATTACTGTGAGAAGATCGCCGATATGGTGCTGAAAGCCACAGAGCAGTGCGTTCAGGCGGCGAGTGGTCTGGAAAAGCGGGAAACGGATGCGATCCGTGCAACCAGCGAAGGACTGATCCTGTCAGGGGAATGCATTGCGTTCTGCGGTTCCTCGCGTCCGGCTTCGGGGACAGAGCATATGATTGGACAGACCTGGGAAGTCATGGATGTGGAAGAGGGAAAAGTGCCCAATCTGCATGGGATCGAAGTGGGCGAGGGAACTTTCACGGCCATTGAACTGTTCCGTGCGCTGTACGCGGAGACGGAGGACCAGCATCTGAAGACGCTGATTGAAAAATACCTTCCCGCGTTTGACCGGCTGGAAGAGCTGCAGAGAACAATCCGCCTGCCATTTACTGTGACCGATAAACAGCGGTATGTCGAGGGCATTCTGCGGGGCCGCACTTTCCGTGACCGCTATACGATCCTCCAGTACCTGTATGACCAGGGCAAACTGGAAGCGTACGCGGACAGGGTCTATGATGTGGTCATGCAGAAATATTTCTACGGCACATTCAAAGAGCGTTTTCCGGACTGGAAAGCCTGACATGGAAAGGAAGATATGAAACCATGAAAAACGGAGCGCTGTGGACGGACATCAGCGGGCAGCCGATCCATGCCCACGGGGGCTGGATCCTTCAATACGGCGATGCTTACTACTGGTATGGAGAAGACCGGCGGGATCGGAATTATGTCAGCTGCTATCGGTCCACCAACCTTTCGGACTGGGAATTCCGAAATCACATTCTGACCATGGATTCCCCCATGCGGACATACCGTGTGAGAACCACTTTGAAGCTGCAGCGGGATGACGGAGGAAAAGTGAATCTGGAGCGGCCCAAGGTGCTCTACAATGAAAAGACCGGAAAATTTGTACTGTGGGCACACTATGAAAACGGCAAAGATTATCTGGATGCAGCAGCGGCTGTGGCAACGTGTGATACCCCGGATGGAGACTTTACCTATCATGGGCATTTCAATCCCTATGGCTATATGTCCAGAGACTGCACACTGTTTCAGGACGATGACGGGACCGCCTATTTCATCTCTGCATCCAGGGATAATGCGGATATGCATGTCTATCGGCTCTCGGACGATTACATGAATGTGGATGCCCTGGTGCATCGGCTGTGGCAGGGAGAATACCGGGAAGCACCGGCGGTGACGAAAATCGGAGGAAGGTATTATATGCTGTCCTCTTTCTGCACCGGATGGGCCCCGAACCAGGGACGGTATGCTGTTTCAGACAGCATGGAAGGCCGCTGGAGCGCGTTGAGGGACATCGGCGATGAGACAACCTATCACAGCCAGCCTGCCTTCATCCTCCAGAAAGACGGAAAGGTACTGTACTTTGGCGATCGCTGGGGCGGCAACGGAGAAAAGTATTTTGAATCAGGCTATGTGGTGTATCCGCTGATTGAAAAAGACGGTGAACTGCACATGCTGTATACCGATGAAAGTGTTCTCTGACAGATGCATACAAAGAAACGACCTGCAGTCCATGGTGGGCGGCAGGTCGTTTCTTCATGCAGGGCAGCGGATCCCGGTCGTCAGTACATCTGATAACAGCCTGCAAGCATGAGCAGGCAGAAGAAATAGAGACAGTTGTCGTAGTATCTGCGTTTTCCGCGGCGGAGCGGCGTATTCCAGAAGTGGAGCAGGGCCTTGTCTGCAGCAGGGCTGCTGCTGGCAATGGAAGCTGCGGCAAGCACAGCGGTGATGGCCACCGGGTGCATGGCCGGTTCATCGGCCGGGGTTCCGTCAAGCTGATAGGCTTTCAGCTCGGATTCGGGGATTCCCTGGAAAAAATCCTGAAGATGAGAGGCAATCTGTGCAGTATCCTCCCGGGGACCAAACCAGAGCGTGTCCAGGGCAATATTCATCGCGACGCGGTAGGCATCGGAGTAATACGTAAACGGTTTGCCAAACATCAGCCGCGGGGTGCCGTCATATTCTGCATATTCAGGACTCATGCCGGTGACAGGGTGCGCACTCTGAACAATGTAGGTACGGCTGGCCTCTGCGGCTTTCTGCCAGAACGGACGGTCTTCGGGGTCTGCAAGACGGGCGAAAAGACTGTAGAAATGCGGCAGATGATAGCTGGGATCCGAGAAATCTGCTTCCGGGACAAACCGGATCAGGTGATTCTCAGGGTCCCACATGGCCCGGCCGCCCGGCACCATCTCGTCCTGGTGGAGACAGTGACGGAGAATCTCCCGCGCCTGCTCGCTGTAGCAGAAAATGCCCTCGCCGTCTCCCCAGCGCGCGGAGGCCATGAACAGTGCCATGGCAAAGTATTCCTCCCCGTCAGGGGCAGGCCCTTCGGCGTTGTGTTTTCCTTCAGGGGAAACTGACCAGGCAAAATAGCCGGCATACGGTCCGTCTTTCTGAAACATGTACCGCATGGAAAACTGCCACAATTTGTCAAACAGGTCCTTACGGTCCATCTGTACGGTCATCATCATGCCATAGCTCATGCCTTCTGTACGGGCATCCACGTTCCCGGTATCAATCATACAGCCGCTGTCTTCATCGACATCTGTATAGGTTTTTTCATCCGGATCAAAGAAAATGGTATGAAAGCAGTCCTGAACGTGTTTGAGCACCTGCTCGTCAGAAATGCCGAATCGGGAAAACTGGTTTGGATAGGTTCTTTGCATGCAGTACCTCCTCCCTGTGCAGTCATGGCTTGAAAAGAAATGACAGAAGATGCGGTCATCATGCGTCATCTTCGTCATCCGCAGGAACGCCCCGCCTGTAGAACAGCGTGGCGTTGTAATTTGCCTGCGCTTCCTGGCTGCGTTTCTTTTCCCTCCATGCATTGATGTCATCGCAGATGGCGAGCATTTCATCAACCAGCATTTCCTCCGTGTCAGGATGGACAGAAAGAATATAAGAAGTCATGCGGTCCATCGCTTTGGGGCTTTTTAACTGCCTGGCCATCAGTTCGCCAAGTTCAGAAGGATAACCAAGAGTGACGGTGGCCTGAACGAGGCGGTCTCGCGCCTGGGCCCAGATGATCTGACTGGATGTCATTCGTTTTGCCTCCGAAGGTTTCTCAAGGATCATGGAAGGAATCCGTCAGGGATTGCCGGTGCCTTCATACTCAGAGAGCAGCCTGGAAAAATAGGCTAGCTTATGAGAAACTTTTTCGTAGCTTTTCTGCAGTTCCGCCATCTGCTTGCGGACATTGTCCTGCTGCTGGCGGAGAATATTGCAGCGCTCCCGAAGGGTTTCAGGTCCCTGCTCGCTCAATTCCACAAATGTTTTGATCTCCCTGAGCTGCATGCCTGTCTTTTTCAGGCAGGAGATCAGTCCAAGCAGATCCATATCTTCATCGGTATAGTAGCGGATCCCACCTTCACTGCGGTGGATGTGAGGAAGCAGACCTTCCTTTTCATAAAAACGCAGGACATATGCACTGATGTTTGTTTTCTCAGATACTTCACGGATGGTATAGCGCATGCAGAAGCCTCCATCATTTCTGTCGTGGGATTGACTTAAAGTTAGCTCTAAGTCTTGTACTCATTTTAACATACCCTTATCAGGTTGCAAGACAGAGGACGGGACATGGAAACCGGACAGGGGCATGGAACCGCTCTTTGTCATGCGTGCCTGCCAGATTGGAGCCTACAGGGGCAAAACACGGGGCGGCATGGAGATTGGAGAAAACTGGCGGGAAAATGACGGACTGGTCAATACCTGTTCCGCATCGTGGCCATTGGGGTCTGCACACAGAGAACTGGACAGGGAGCATATTGAGCCGGGCATCTGGAATGTGTTTCCGGTGTTCCGGGGAGATCATATGGCGCTTCAGGGAGGCCTGATCCATAAGAAGGATATCCGTGCATTTTATCTTGATCTCCTGGAGATGATCTGTGCACTTCCGGGAACAGACACATGGAATAGACAAAGCATAGAAAAAACGGTATAATTCCGTAAAAGTAATATCACGGAGGTGGATCCGGATGATCTTGGACCGAATTGAGAAACTGCCTTTCTATGAACACGTCATTCCTTTTGCAGGAAAGATTGCAGAAGCGTTTGCAACAGATAATCCCGCCAATGCACCGTGTGAAGTCAGGGAAAAAGAATATGCGGTCAAGCCGGATGAAAAACGCAGGTTTGAAGTGCATTTTCATACGATTGATCTGATGATCGCAAAAGAAGGCGCGGAAGTGATTCATATCTGTTCCATGGAATGCGTGACGCCGGCAGAAGCGCTGGCCGGCGGTGCAGATGGGCGTAAGATGGACGGCGGTCCGTGCGGTACGCCGGCGGAGTTGCATGCAGGCTGGTTCTGTGCCATTTTTCCCGGGGAAGCGCATATGGTGGGCGGAAAGCTCCATGGGGAAGACGGCTCAATCTCCAAGTGGGTGGTCAAGGTTCCCTGCACAGCAGAGTTTGCATGCAATGACAAGGAGACATAATCACTACACTCTTTCTTTTCGGGCAGTCAGAAGACTGCCTGTTTTTTTATGGCCAATTTGCCTGCGGTGCGGCATTCAGGCCGGGAGATGCCACACATCATCGATCTTCGTATAAAACAATGGAGGGCTGAACAAGGCAGGAGGTGAAAACAGAACAGGTGCTGGTCCTTAGGCAGGAGAGCAGATGCTCAGAAACGCAGACAGGACGGAGAGCAGGCATCAGTCTTCCGGATACGTGCAAACGTTTCATACAAAAAGCCAAACACAGGACATAAAGCAGAACAGATGAATGCATGCGGCGGAAAGAGCAGCTTTCCGCGCGGCGAACCCTGTCTGCAGTGTGCGCCTGCATATAAAAAACGTCGAAAGCGGTGAAACTGACAGGCACTGCCATCGACAATCCATGAAAGGAGAAAAAGACCAATGACAAAGAAAATCATTTCGCTGACTGCAGCCGTGCTGCTGATGATGGCGCTGCTGATCCCTGCGGTTCATGCGGATACAACCATGTATGTGTATACAGAGAACGGCGGAACGCTGAATGTCCGCTCCAGCGAGCGGATTGAAAACAATGTGATCGGGACACTGCCCTACGGCGCCAAGGTGACCGTACGCTCGAGCTATAACGGATGGTCACAGATCCTGTACCCATGGGTCAATACGGTCTCGGGCGGTTACCGCGTCGATTATGCGTATGTTCAGAGCAGATACCTTATTTCCGTAAAGCCGGCCCCCTATCCGCCTGCGCCGGCACCGGCCCCTGTTCCCTCGAGAAGCACGATTTCTTCTCTGAATGTGGAATTCAGAACGGCCAGAAAGGTTGTTCCGTTTACCGTGATTTCAAGACCCTCCCGGGCAACAGGCTGGGTGAATCTGCGCTGGGCCCCGAGTGTGGAAGCGGAGCGGATCGCAACCTGCCCTCAGGGAAAGGAACTGACTGTGCTCGCTGAGCTTTCTGACTGGTATCAGGTGCAGGACCCGGTCACCGGCATGATTGGTTTTATCAGCCGCCAGTATGTTTCTGTCAAATAACCAAAAACAATGGAAGAATGTGAGGAAACAAAAATGAAAAAGATCATGTTACTGCTTCTTTGTGTCTCACTGCTCCTGTGCTCTGCTGTTTCTTTTGCACAGGAAGCGGAGAAAACGTATCTTGGTACAGTCAGTATGAACGGTGCCTTTGAACTTCGCTGCAAGCTTCCTGAAGGCTATGCAGCCTCTGAAGTGGACACGGGCACGGACTCCGGAATTGTCCTCATGTCGGTTGCCTCAGAAGACCCGGAAAAACCGACGATGCTCCTGTCTGTTGCTTTTGACGAGCTGCTCTCAGAGGTCGACCGCTTAAATGATCTGGATGCAGAGGCTCTGTCAAAGATCGAAGCAACGTTCCAGGCTGACGACCAGGTAAAAATCAGCTACTGTGAAACGGCACAGGGTACAAAGCTGATGATGGTCCGGGAAGCCTTCGAGAATATGGATTTTGTTGACTTTTATACCATTTATAAAGGGTATCAGCTGGAATTTGTCCTCGTGGGCGGCGGTCAGGGCAAAGAACCGATCACTGAGGAACAGGTTCAGACGGCTTTGAATTTCCTGAGCGACCTTGAATTTGTTGATCTTCAGGGAACACAGGAAGCAACCTGAGCATCACTGCATGCAGGGGTGAAAAAAACTGAGCGGGTTTGACATACTGCAGGCATAAAGAAAGGCGGATCTTTCATCCGAGGACGAAGGATACGCCTTTTTTCTTTTGGTAGAAACAGAGCCTGGCTGCCGCAGGCAGGTTATCTGGAGGTTCCACGGAAGAAGAGACCAAGCATTCCGGGACCGACATGAGCACCGGAAAAAGGCTCATGCTGACAGATGCGGATGGAGGCATTCGGTGAGATCGCCTGCACAAGGCGGGCAAGCATCTGTGCATCATCCGGGCAGTCACCGTGGAAGATAAACACCGAAGGGTTCTCTTCCGCAGCGTGTTTTTCAGCATACTTCTGAGCGAGAGCTTCAATGGACTTTTTTCTGCCCCTGACAGTTGCGCAGGAAATGATGTGCCCCGTACTGTCACCGTAAAGAATCGGCTTGATGTTGAGGACGGTGGCAATGGCGGCGGTAATTCCGCTGACACGTCCTGTACGCTTGAGGTGGTTGATGTTGTCGACCGTGAAATACTGGCAGACATGCGGAACCTCAGCGTCCAGAAGCGCAGCTGCCTCATGGACATCGACATCCTGGGAAGACAGTTTTGCGGCCTCTATGGCGAGAATGCCGTTGCCAAACCCGCAGCCGAAGGAGTCCACAATATGAATAAACCGGCCGGGATGGGATTCCATGAGTTCCCGGGCAACGGAGCATGCCGCCTGATAGGTGCCGCTGATTCCGGAACTCATCGAGATATAGATGATGTCCAGATCCTTCTCGAGGACTGTGCTGAAATGGGAGAAAAACACCTCAGGATTGATCAGGCTGGTCTTTGCCTCATGTCCGTTGCGCAGCTGATCATAATACGCATGACAGTCAAACGTGTCGATGGATCCGTTATAGGTTTCAGGAAGACCATCCATGGTATATTCACAGGGAAGCAGATGAATGCCGTCGAGCAGGTCGTTGGGCAGATTGGCACTGCCATCTGCAAATACAGCGAACGCCATACTGATATTACTCCGATCACAATAAAATGTTGGCTCCCGAGCAAAGGGAGCGCATCCTGTTCAAGAGGCTTTCAGATCAGTCTGTGACCCCATAAGGACAGGATAATGACAACCAAAGCTTAACCAATTCGAGATTGCCTGGATAAATCCTTTTATGAACAGAAAAGAAATTGTGATTGGACCAGAATCGTGATATAGAATATGGGAAAAACACGTTGTTCATGTCTGTCGGACATGATATACTCGCTTTGCACTTCCCTGTTCTCTTCATGGGGATGGGGGGAGCGGAAAGAAAGAGTATTTGGAGCAGTCAGAATGAAAATGAATGACGGATGCAGGAAGTGCCAGCTGGACAGAAAGCTGAATGCTTATCCTGCAGATGCACCGGAAGAACGAATCAGAGAGTATCAGTCATCCGTCCTGCAGCTTGTCAATCAAAGCGGGGAGACCAGTTCACCGGAAACTGCTTCGCGGATCAGTGCTGTCTACCGAAGACTGTTTGGACCGGAAAAGGATTTTACCGCCATCAAGGCGCATTTTAATGCATTGATGATGGAACTGTGGGATGACATGCAGGAACGGGTGCGCACGGCGGATGATCCGCTTGAGATGGCGGTGCAGCTTGCGATGACGGGGAATTTCATCGACTTTGTTGCTCTGGACCATGTGGATGAAGGGAAACTGCGTGACCTGATCATGGAGGCACACAGGATTCCGGTTTCGACCGAAATGCTCGAACAGTTCAGGATGGAAATCAGCAGGGCGCACCGCATTGTGTATATCACAGACAACTGCGGCGAAATTGTGACAGACAAACTGCTGATGGATACGCTCCGCAAACTGAACCCGGAGATGCAGCTGACGGCCATTGTCCGCGGCGCACCGGTCGCCAATGACGCAACCATGGAGGATGCGGCGCAGGTTCGGCTGGGTGAAGCTGCCCAGCAGGTACTCGGCAGCGGGAATGATATTCCGGGTGCTGTTCTGGAACGGTTTTCAGCGGAAGCCATGGAAGAAGTGAAAAATGCAGACCTGCTCATTGCGAAGGGACAGGGCAACTATGAAGGACTCAGCGGTTGCGGCCTGAATCTTTTCTACATTTTCATGTGTAAATGCAGCTTCTTTATGGAACGGTTCGGCGTCAGGCAGCTGACGGGAATTCTGACACGCGAAATCAGCGCAGACAGTTCCGTACAGTAAAAACGCAGGACAATCCTGCGCATACCAAAATGCTCCCCTCATGCGACAGCTGTTCTTTGCTGTCACGCTTGAGGGGAGCATATCAGTTTCCGGTACTTTTTTCTGGAAGAACCGTATTGGGCGGAATGCAACGTCATGCGGATGGCTGTTTTCCCGGGCGGTGCTGTATGAGGAAAATGCCAAGCACGAACATCAGCGTACCGGCGATGATCCATCCGGTGATGGATTCATGGAAGAAGAGGATACCCCAGGCCAGAGAGAAAAAGACCATGGTACTCTGCAGAAGAGCCACCATCTGGAATGAGACCAGGGGAATGGCTTTCGCGTTCAGATAGAAACCAATCCCGGTGACGAATCCGAAGAAGAGAATGGCAATGAAGCAGCGAACATCGGGCATGGCAGAAGGAATGACACTGCTCTGCGAGACGGGAACAAGAAAAGACACTGCGGCGGCCATGGCAAACATGCACAGATTGCTGTCGAGAATGTCAAAATGGTCAGCCACTTTCTTCTGGGCAAAAATGAACAGCCCTGCGCCGATGCCTGCTAGAACATATAAAAGGGTTAATGCGAGATTCTGTCCAAGAAAAGCGTCAAGCGACAAGCCATTCCATGAGATCAGAAGAATGCCGGAGACACAGAGCACAACCCCGGACCATTTATACCGGTTCATGGCTTCGTGCAGCACGGTTGCCCCCAGGACTGTCATCAGGATCATCTGCACCGGCTGAACCAGAATATTGCCATAGGATACCCCAATGGACAGCGCTGTATTTTCAGCCATATAGGACGCGAATTTGGAGAGTGCGCCAAAGATCAGCCATTTCCAGTGAGAACGCAGGGATGCACGAAAATCCGAGCGGAAAGACTGATGCTTTACAGCTTTCAGCAGAAGCAGCCAGAGTACGCCTACAAAAAAGCGCATAAACGTAATCATGGACGGATCAAAGTACGGTTTGATCATTTTGACACAGGTGCCGCCGAAACTGAAGAACAGCGCCACCATCATCAGATAGACATATCCCATGCCGGTTTTCTCCTGCCATAATAGTGATCATCCGAAGCGGAAATATCGACAGTATACACACTCAGGGTGTGTTTGTACAGAATCTCAGCATACGCAAAAAAGGCGGCAAACGAATCAGAAAACAGGCACGGCCATGCATCGGATTGCAGGGCTGTGCCTGTTGCGCTTTTATTCGGCAGTGCATTCAGGGTGCATCGTCGAGCGTATCGATGGTGATGCGCAGATGACCATTTTCGGAATGGATATGTCCGACAAGCTTTGCCGTTTCGAGAAAGGCGAGGCAGGGACTGTCGGTGAAGATGCGGGGATGGGTTTCCTCACCCATGCGGGCATTGTTTTCAATAAAGAGTCGCGCGCTTGTTCCATCGCAGGCTGTTCCACTCAGCGTATAGCGGGCGGAAAGTGTTCCACTTCCGTCGCTGTTCAGAAACTGTGTATCGACGCCGCCGGGCTCAATCACACCCTGAAAGTATTCGCCGGAGCAGGTCCCGCCGAAGAGAATCATGCGGGCAGTACCGCGCGTGGACCGGACTTCCTGAACACCGGTCACCTCAATGGCAAGATCCAGAATATGCATGCAGTTTTCCTCCAACGGTCAGCCTGATCAGTTGTCTGCCAGATTAAAGCCGTTTTTCATATGCTTGCTGGATTCCAGCATGAGCTTGTTCATGACAGAGACCGTTTCTTTCTTGGCCATGGCACAGAGCGCATCATTGGCCTTCTGGAGAACGGAAAGATCCCCGCTGTCTGTGTAGCGCGCATCATATTCCCGAACCAGTTTCCGTCCTTCTGTGAACATGGCGTTATGATAGCGGTTCACCAGCTGGATGCAGCTGGCATAGTCGTGATCGACCAGCGTATCAATGAGACGGCTGGACCAGTAGAAGTTTTCCGTGGACATATCCAGCGTGACGCGGCTCAGGTAAGCAGGCATGGAAGGAACATTGGGATAAACCGGGAGCATGGAGCTGAATGCAGTGGATCCGAAGCAGATCCATTCAATACCACGGATAGCCTCAGGCACATGGCTGCGGATCTGACAGATTGAGGTGACACCGGTGCGGTTAATGCCGATGGAACGGTACATTCCACGTTTGCCGGTATCCTGAGAAGTGTACGGATTATACGGCGTACCCTGGAAATGTCCGGAAAGCAGATAGCGCACATCTTCAACAGCCAGTTTGCGTTCCGGAACAAGCGCCCAGGGAATCCGGTCGGATTCGGGCGTGAATTCGGCGTTCGGGCCGTCCCATGTATGGGTGGTCGGTGTGAGGTACCTTCCCATAAACCAGGCGCGCGGCGTATTGTAGATGTGATCCATATCCGTGTGTGAACCGAAAATATCCCGGGGATTCATGCGGCCGCTCTGATTGAGGTCGAGATGGTTGTCCCGAATGAAGTCTTTCAGGTCCTTCGAGCACAGATGGGCCTTCTGCTCTGTGAAAGCATCCTCCATGTCAAAACTGTCCATGCCGAACTGATTCGGTGCGATCACACAGCAGTCATCCGGCACTCTGCGCGCCATCCAGTGATGTCCGCCAATGGTTTCCATCCACCAGACTTCATCTTCATCGTTGAAGGCGATGCCGTTGGATTCATACGTGCCGTAGGTCTCCAGCAGCTGGGCCAGACGGAGAACACCTTCCCGTGCAGTGCGGATATAGGGAAGGACAAGAACGACAATGTCTTCTTCTCCAATGCCGCCGATCGTGTCTTTCTCGCCGCGCTTCTCTGCTTTCCTGTATTCAACAAGCGGGTCTGCGGAGAGCACCCGGGGGTTGGAGGTGATGGTTTCCGTTGCGGTCATGCCGACCTGCGCTTCATTGATACCGGTTGCAGCCCAGATCCCGCTTTTTTTGTCAACGCTCGGACAGGAAGTGTAGCGCATGGGATGATCGGGGAGTTCTATTTCTACGTGGGAAAGAACACTTTTATATTTGCGTGGCTGATCTTTCGGTTCAACGACGATCAGTTTTTTGACATCAAAGAAGCCGTCATCCGTGCGGGCAATCATGGTGGAATGGTCATTGGTGGCGTTCTTGCCGACCAGCACAGTGGTACAGGGCATCTGAGTTCCTCCTTCAGGCGGTGTGCCTCGGTTTATCGTTCGGGAAATGTGATCCAGAGCATTGTAGCATGGTTTTCTGCATCGTGACAAGGCACAGAAAAAGCAGCGTTCCCGCATGCGGGACTGGGCCAAGGAAAAAAGAAAACAGGTTTTCCCCGGAGGTGGATGATTCGGAGAAAACCTGTTGATTTCGAATTCAACAGTACAGGGAGGCGAGCCTCAACTGAGGGCACCCTTCAGTTCCTGTTTTTCCCTGACTTGCTTTGCGCGCTCAATGATTTTTTCCGCCCAGTCATCGTCCTGTGCATCGAGCTGATACACATCGAAGCCATAAATTTTGCCATAGGTCACGACCACGGATTCATCATCGACATGCAGTGAAATCCTGTAATGGGTCGGAACTTTCTGGGGCATGCTGTCTTTTCTGTGTCCCTGCACCTCTGCAAGGTGCCGCTGCGCATTTATAATGCCGTCAAACTTGACTCCATAGTGCCTGAACAGGCCTTTGATATATGACTCGGTTCGGAAGGAAGACGTATAGACCCAGACTTCATAATCCAGTTTTTGCAGATCATGAATCAGCTTGGGCGTGCCGAGGCGGAGCCTCTCCTTATAGATTCTGTTCAGAGGAAACCTGAGTGGAGGCTCAGTCTTGTGATTCAAAGGAGAAACAAAGAGTACTTCATCCAGATCAAAGGAAATGCGCATCTTCCTTTCGGGCGGCAGCTTTTTTCCCGGCATGGACAACCACCTCTGTTTGATATAATTTACGAATTGGACTTTTCTTCGGAAAGCTTCTTCTGGATTTTGCTGATCGCGTCATTGGCCCAGTCTGCATCCCTGGACAGCTCCAGACTGTCAAACTCTTTTGTGGCAGGATGTACCCAGAGAATGCGTTCACTGTCAACATGAAGAATGGTGTTGTATTTCTGAGTGAAAGCAGTCTTCAGTGTGGTGTTGGATTTTGCCAGATTCATGCCGCTGATGATACCGTCCGCCATGCCGCCGTGGGCTTTGAGCGTCTTCTGAATCAATTCGGGCGCTTTGTAGTTTCCGGTATATACCCACACATCGAAACCAAGTCTGCGCAGCTCACTGAGCAGAGAACCGGCATCTTTGCGGACCGGCCATTTATACAGAAGGTTCCTGGGAAAGGACAGGTGGTCGAGCGGGACGGAGGCGTCCGGGCAGAGCAGCACTTCATCCAGGTCGAACGAAACACACATGCTGTTTTCCAGTTCCTTCATTCTGTTGAGAACATCATCTTCATGGGTCGCATTGACAATCATGATCGGGAGTTTTTTGACCCCCTGGCGCTTGGCGGCCAGCCAGCGGTGATGCCCGTTGAGAATCATATACCCGCCGGTTGAAATCCTTTCAACAATCAGCGGTTTCATGGGCAGCGGATTCAGCATGCTTCTGCTGTAAGAGATTTTCTTTGCGTAATCGTTGACAATCTCTTCATCGGGCCCGATATTGGGATCGGTGAATTCATCCTCAGGATTGGGATGAAGGCTGGTGACCGGTGCGGAAATCACCAGCAGACGCCTCAAAAGAGATGACTTGACAGGCTTGGTGAAAGGCGTATAGCAATTCATTGCATCCGTGATTTCTTCTTTGAATGCGGGGGATACATATCCCATGAATCCATTCCTCCTGAATCTGTGTTCCTGAAATTCATCATATGAAGGTATTCTTCCGGTGTCAATATAAAATGATTATAGCACAAGGGATAGGGTGGCGTCATCATGCACTTGTGTCTCATGGGTTGAATTTGTCGAACCAAAAACCGATTTCAGAGGCTGCTGAGGGCCCTTGCGAATTTCTCTTGAGACATGCAGTAATGCTTGTATGCGCTTTGCGTGGCGTGCTATAATGAAACACAGTCAAGCATTGACGGTCGTGAATGCCTGCAATAGCATTAGGGAGTGTTTTGATCATGAATGCCAGCGAGTGGAAAAAGGAATTTGCCGTTCGGTTCAGACGACATGAGGAAGAGCTGAAATGGCTTTTTTGCGAAATCTATCATAATGATCTGCAGGCATACGATTATTTTGTCAGTATGCTGTATCGTGCGTGGGAAGAACGTCCTGAATCACTCAAGGCTATCGATCGTCAGAGAGAAAAGCATCCTGCCTGGTACAAAGGGCACGAGCTGGTTGGCATGCTGGTGTATGTCAATGCGTTTGCAGGGACGCTGGCCGGCGTGAGAGAAAAGCTGCCCTATATTGAATCCTGCGGCGTCAATTATCTGCATCTCATGCCGCTTCTGGAAAGCCCCAAGGGACGCAGCGACGGAGGATACGCGGTCAGTGATTTCCGAAAAGTGCAGCCTGAACTGGGCACCATGGAGGACCTCGCGGAACTGACTGAAGAATGTCATCAGCGGGGAATTGCCGTCTGTCTTGACTTTGTGATGAATCATACGAGTGAAGACCACGAATGGGCAAAGCGCGCAAGAGCCGGAGAAAAGGAGTATCAGGACCGCTATTTCTTCTATGACTCCTGGGATATCCCCAATGCCTATGAGCAGACAGTCCCTCAGGTGTTCCCGACCACTGCGCCCGGCAACTTTACCTGGTGTCCGGAAGCAGGAAAAATCGTCATGACCACCTTCTACCCATATCAGTGGGATCTCAATTATGCGAATCCCGTGGTTTTCAATGATATGACGGACTGCATGCTGAACCTGTGCAATCACGGGATTGACGTGATCCGTCTGGACGCAACGCCGTATATCTGGAAAGCCCTTGGAACAACATGCAGAAACCTGCCTCAGGTCCATACGCTTGTCCGTATGATGCGGATGGTCTGCGAGATCGTCTGCCCGGGCACGCTGCTTCTGGGCGAAGTGGTGATGGAGCCGAGCAAGGTGGTGCCGTATTTCGGCACCGTGGAAAAACCGGAATGCCATATGCTGTACAACGTTACAACGATGGCATCCATCTGGCACACAGTGGCCACGCAGGATGTGCGGCTGTTAAAGCATCAGCTTGCTCAGGTCTTTGCCCTGCCCAGGGAATACACCTTCCTCAACTACCTGCGCTGTCATGATGACATCGGCTGGGGCCTGGACTATGATTTTCTGGCCCAGTTTGGACAGCAGGAAGTCCCGCACAAGAAATACCTCAATGACTACTTTACCGGAAAATGGAAGGGCAGTCCCTCACGCGGAGAACTCTACAATGATGATCCGAGACTGGGTGATGCAAGACTCTGTGGAACAACTGCGTCCCTTTGCGGCATACAGAGTGCACGGGAAGCGGATGATCCCAAAGCAATGGAAAAAGCTGTCAGAAGTGATCTGATGCTGCATGCATTCATGTTCACCCTCAGCGGCGTTCCGGTGCTGTACAGCGGGGATGAAGTGGCCCAGGAGAATGATTCAGCCTATCATCAGGATCCCCTGAAGGCGGATGACAGCCGTTATCTGCACCGCGGAAATATGGACTGGGTGCGCGCGGAGAAGAGAACAGAAGAAGGAAGTCATATCAAAGCCGTATTTGACGGCATCAAAGCGCTGGAGAAATGTTATGGGGAGTATCCGGTGTTTGATGCTGCTGCAGACACGTGGCTTCTGGAGACCGGCAACGATCATGTCCTGGGGATTGGAAGGTATTATCAGGGACAGAAACTGCTGGCGCTGTTCAATTTCAGTGATATGACCCAGTCTGTCTGGATGCATGAGAATGAGCGCTATACGGATCTGATGGACGGGACAGAGAAATCAGCCGAGTATATCCGCATGGAAAGCGGAAGCTTCCTCTGGCTGCTGCTTGACTATCAGAAGTGAACACCTTTCGGCGTGCATGGCGCTTTGGATACGGAATAAACCTGCTGCCGCACAGGCTTCAGTGTTGATTTCCGTGGAAGAATATTGCAAAATAGAACGCGAACCTGCAGATAGAAAACCATCACGTATCCCTCGCGGCAGACGGCCGGACAGCATAAGTTTTTAAAGCACGTCCGATATATGCCTGTGCGGATGGAAGGCTGGTGAAACGTCAGAAATGAAAATGATTCGTATGAAAGGGATTTTGACATGAGACGTGTTAAAAACCTGGTGATTGGTGGTATACAAAGCAAGGTTTTTAATCTGATTCTAGTGACTGTGATTCTCCTCACAGCGGCGTTCACAGCGGTGTCCGTCTATCATAACAATATGCTTGCGAACCTGGCAGCAGAATCAGGCGAAAAACAGAAGACCGCCATCAGTGACATTACGGATTCGGTGATGAAGACCGTGGTCGAGCAGTC
This sequence comes from Christensenella sp. UBA2853, assembly GCA_002350845.1. Lineage (GTDB taxonomy): Bacteria > Bacillota > Clostridia > Christensenellales > Aristaeellaceae > UBA2943. Next base: position 59,660 of record DEFL01000013.1, on the reverse strand, counting down.
CATGGGACGCGCAACGGAGCTGGAATCCTATCTGGCCGATGAAATGTTCCATGGACTCCAGACACGGGTGCAGATGCTCGGTGAGTATGCAACAAAACTCCTGTCGGATCCGGATCAGTATCCCAGAGGCACCTATGCGGCACCTGACCCGACGAGGGAAGGAGAGATCGCTGCACAGCTGATTGTGGCTGAAGGTGTTGACATCAGGAACACAGAACTTGCGGACCGCATCGGTCTGATCGCAAACATGACAGACCTGATGAATTCGCTGTATGGTGTCTCAGAACAGACCAATTCATGCTTTATCGCCCTCCCTGACGGTGTGTTCCTAGTGACAGACGACCGGCCGGAAGCAAAGTTTGATGCGAATGGCACCCCGATCGGATATGATCCGCGCACACGTCCATGGTATCAGCTGGCTGTTGAAAAAGGCGGGATTGCCTTCACAGACGTGGAAACCGATGCATTTACCGGTGATATCGGGGTTGTGTGCTCCATGCCTGTATATGTGAACGGTGAACTGGCCGCTGTTGTTGGATCTGATCTCTTTCTGACCGCAATGCGTGATGCGGTTCAGGCTTCCGATGATTCCGGCACCTATCTGGTGGTCATCAATCAGAACGGTCATGTGGTGTTTTCTCCCATGACCGATGGAATCTTTGCAGTCCTCTCGGGAAATGAATCACACGATCTTCGGTCTTCTGGCAACGCAGAACTGGCATCCATTGTCAACGATGCGATGCATGGGTTGACCAGCATGCGGACGGTGAGCCTGAACGGTGAACCGTATTACATGATTGGCGGCCCGATGAGCACCGTTGGATGGGAACTCCTGTCAGTGTGCAGCGTTGAGGTGGCCGGGCAGACAACGAAAGTCCTTCAGGAACGTCATGTTCAGATTGAGCAGGAAGCCACAGGGGTTTACCAGGATAAGCTGCAGAAAGCCAGAGGTTCAACGCTGGTTCTTCTTCTGGCCATTATGGCGCTGATGCTGGCCGGCGCGCTTATACTTGGAAAAAGGATCGTCAAGCCGATCAACACGATCACAGAGCGGATTTCAGAGCTGAATGAAGACAATTTGGAATTCAGGATGGAGGACACATTCCGCACAGGCGACGAGATCCAGGTGCTTGCGGAATCCTTCGCTTCGATTTCCCACAAAACGATTGAATACCTGGAGGAAGTCCAGACTGTGACGGCGGAGAAGGAAAGAATAAGCTCTGAGCTGTCGCTTGCAAGAAAAATCCAGGCCGCCATGCTTCCGCACATTTTCCCGGCATTCCCGGACCGTCCGGATTTTGATGTCTTTGCCACGATGGCACCTGCCAGGGAAGTGGGTGGGGACTTCTACGATTACTTCCTCATTGACGAAGACCATTTATGCATGACGATTGCCGATGTATCCGGCAAGGGTGTGCCGGCTGCTCTGTTTATGATGGCATCCAAGATCATCCTGCAGAGCAGTGCCATGCTTGGATATTCACCCGCAGAGATTCTGAAGAATACCAATGACGCGATCTGTTCCAATAACGAGGCGCAGATGTTTGTCACGGTATGGGTTGGCATTGTCGAGCTTTCCACCGGAAAAATGATTGCTGCAAATGCAGGACACGAATATCCGATGATCATGCGTCCGAACGGACAGTTTGAAGTGTTCAAGGATAAGCACGGTTTTATTCTGGGCGGGCTGGAACATCTGACCTACAGCGAGTATGAGGTCCGGCTCGAGCCCGGGACCAAGCTGTTTGTTTATACAGATGGTGTGACCGAAGCAACCAATAAGAATCATGAGCTTTTCGGCATGAAACGCATTCTGGAGGCACTCAATGAAGATCCGAAAGCATCGCCGCAGCAGGCGCTGGGGAATGTCAGAAATGCCGTGGATGGGTTTGTTCAGAGCGAAGAGCAGTTTGATGATCTGACAATGCTCTGCATGGAATATAAGGGGCCCAGGCCCAGAGGAGATGATCGATCTTGAAGGAATTGACACTGCAGGCGCAGATTGAAAACATCCCCAGAGTCACAGCGTTCATTGATGAACAGCTGGAGGCTCTGGACTGTCCGATGAAGCCGCAGATGCAGATGGATGTTGCCATTGATGAAATGTTCTGCAATATCTCACGCTATGCATATGCGCCTGATGTCGGTGAAGCGACCGTGCGCTTTGAGTTTGATGAATCCACCCGGATGGCATCGGTCACCTTTATCGACAGCGGGGTTCCATTCAATCCGTTATCACGGCAGGACCCGGACGTGACCGCACCAAGTCATGAGCGGGAAGTCGGAGGACTGGGTATCTTTCTTGTTCGAAAGACCATGGATCAGATGGAATACCGCTATGAAAACGGGAAAAACATACTGACCATCCGCAAAAAGATCTGAAACCAGTGAAAGAATAGACGCGAAAGAAAAAAAGGAGAGTTGACCACTATGAAAATGACCAAGACTCTGAACGGCGGAAATATGACCATTGCACTCGAAGGACGTCTGGATACGATGACCGCGCCCGAACTGGAAACAGAACTCAGCAAATCCCTCGGCGGCGCAGAAAGCCTGACCCTGGATTTCAGCAATCTTGAATATATCTCCTCTGCCGGCCTGCGTGTGCTTCTTGCGGCCCACAAGAACATGGTGAAAAAAGGCGGCATGAAAGTGCTGCATGTCAATGAAGTGGTGCAGGAAGTCTTTGAAGTCACCGGTTTTGCCGATATTCTGACGATTGAATGATGTGCTGAGAGAAAAGGTCTCAGGACGAAATACCATGAAACTATAGCTGCTTTGTCCTCCCTGTGTTTTGCTGCCTTGAATGCAAAGCATGGGGAGGACAATGTGTGTACGAAGGGGGATATGAGGATGGACAGCGGGAGAAAGCAGACAGCAATGAAGCGATTCTGTGCTTTTTGGACTGTATGTATACTGCTTTTGTGTATTACGCCCTTGTGTGCATGGGCAGCGCAACAGATCAACTATGGCACGCTTCTGCTGGATATGCTCGAAGCGTATGAAGAAGGGAAAGACGCTGCGCGCATTGATGCTGATGTCCAGGCAATCGGGGAAGACATGGCCTATGCAATTGCCGAGCACTGGAAAAGTGTTTACCTCAATCCTGATTATCAGCTGCTTCTTTATGGCAGGGATGACCCTGACCAGATCCCTGTTTCCCGGGCACATGCGTTTATTGTGCTGGGATATGAGCTGGAAAACGGGGAAATGACCGACGAACTGAAGGGAAGATGTGAAGCGGCCGCATGCGCTGCCGCAGCCTTTCCGGACTCCATTCTGGTCTGTTCAGGCGGTGCTACCGGGAAGAACAATCCCGACAGGCATACGGAGGCGGGGCTGATGAAAGCCTACCTCTCAGGTCCGTGCGGCATTCCCGAGGACAGAATTCTGATCGATGAAAGAGCCAAAACCACAGTGGAAAACGCTGTGAACACACTGGCCATTCTCCGGGAGAAGGGCATTGCGTCCATGACCCTGGTGACTTCCTCCTATCATCAGAAATGGGCACAGGTGCTGTACAATGCACTGGCTGAACAGTACCGGGAAAAATATGGATACAGTGCAGACATGATCGGAAATTTCTGCTATGATATAGTGCCCAGCCAGGAAATGTTCCTGCAGGATGACAGGATTGCCATCCGCCAGTTGGGAGGCATTCTCGGACTGACAGATGAACAGATGAACCGATTTCCCAGACCTGCGAGAAAATAGGCGAAGAAGGCAGAACGGACGCTGCATGACTTGCGGGTGGCAGGAAATCAGAGCACTGAAAACAAAGGAGCATGACAGTGACACTCAAAGATTTGAAGACCGGGCAAAGTGCGCAGATTGAATCGGTAGGCGGGGAAGGCGCGCTTCGGCAGCATTTTCTGGATATGGGCGTCATTCCCGGTGCGGAAATCACACTGATGAAGCTCGCACCGATGGGCGATCCCATGGAACTGCGGATTCATGGATATGAACTGACGCTGCGCCTTGCAGATGCTGAAAAGATCACAGTAACACCGGTGGAAGGCTCCAAACGGCCGGAGCAGGGACACAGCCGGAAGAAGGAGGCTGAACATCCCGGACTGGGCGAAGTGAATGAAGCACACCGCCGGGAAAACCCGGTTCCGCTTCCAGACGAGACGCAGCTGACCTTTGCGCTTGTCGGAAATCAGAACAGTGGAAAAACCACACTGTTTAATCAGCTGACTGGTTCCAATCAGCATGTAGGCAACTTCCCCGGGGTGACCGTGGACCGCAAGGATGGGGCCATTCGCGGACAGAGCAATACCTCCATAACAGACCTGCCCGGCATCTATTCGATGTCTCCCTATTCCAGTGAGGAAGTGGTCTCACGGAATTATGTGCTCAATGAAAAGCCAAAGGCCATCATTAACATTGTGGATGCCAATAATATCGAGCGCAACCTGTATCTGACCATGCAGCTTCTTGAGACCGGCGTGCCCATGGTGATTGCGCTGAACATGATGGATGAGGTCAGAGGAAACGGCGGTTCCATTGACGTCAACCGGATGGAGGAAATGCTTGGTACACCGGTAGTGCCGATTTCTGCAGCGAAAAACCAGGGCATTGAAGAACTGGTCCGGCATGCGGTACATGTTGCCAAATATCAGGAAAAGCCGCTCCGTCAGGATTTCTGCGATGCGAATGACCATGGCGGTGCAGTGCACCGCTGTCTGCATGCAGTGATTCATCTCATAGAGGATCATGCGGACAGGGTTGGGCTGCCCGTGCGCTTTGCCGCAAGCAAACTCATCGAGGATGACGCCCTGATTCTCAACCAGCTTGAACTCGATGAGAATGAAAAGGAAATCCTGGGGCATATCGTTCAGCAGATGGAAAAGGAGCGGGGACTTGACCGCAGTGCAGCCATGGCAGAGATGCGCTTTGAGTTCATCCGCCGGGTATGCGATGCCTGTGTTACCAAACCGCATGAGAGCAAGGAGCATATCCGAAGCCAGAAGATCGACAATGTCCTGACGGGCAAGTTTACAGCCCTGCCGGTCTTTATTGCGATTATGGCGCTCGTCTTCTTTCTGACCTTTGAAGTGGTCGGTGCCTGGCTCCAGGAACTGCTGGGCAGGGGTATCGGGTGGCTGACCGAGGTCGTGGATGGTGCGCTCACAGCGGGGAATGTCAATCCGGCAATTCATGACCTGATTGTCAAAGGTATCTTTGAAGGTGTCGGCAGTGTGCTCAGCTTCCTTCCGATCATTGTAACTATGTTCTTCTTCCTTTCCATTCTGGAAGACAGCGGTTACATTGCGCGCGTGGCGTTTTTTATGGACAAACTGCTGCGGCGAATCGGCCTGTCCGGCCGGAGCATTGTTCCAATGCTCATCGGCTTTGGCTGCACAGTGCCGGCAGTCATGTCCACCCGTACACTTCCCAGTGAACGGGACCGCAAGATGACGATCCTTCTGACACCCTTTATGAGCTGTACGGCCAAGCTGCCCATCTATGGATTCTTTGTCGATGCATTTTTCCCGAATCAGGGATGGCTGGTCATGACCCTGCTGTATCTCCTTGGAATCGTAACAGCCATTCTGGTCGCGCTGCTCTTCAAGAGCACCCTGTTCAAGGGAGAGGCGGTTCCATTCGTGATGGAGCTTCCCAATTACCGCATGCCGAGTCCCCGGAGCGTGCTTCAGCTGCTGTGGGATAAGGCGAAGGACTTCCTGCAGCGCGCTTTTTCCGTTATCCTGGTTGCAACCATTGTTGTATGGTTCCTGAAAAGCTTTGATTTTCAGTTCAATATGGTGTCCGAAGCAGAAGAGAGCAGGAGCATTCTGGCAGGAATCGCAGGATTTCTGGTTCCTCTGTTTCAGCCCGTCGGACTGGGAGACTGGCGTATTGTCACATCGTTTATCAGCGGCTTTATGGCCAAGGAAAGTGTTGTCTCCGTCCTGCAGATGTTCTTTGGTACCGCAAACAGCGTGACGCAGCTCATCAGCTCAGGCACAGCCGTGGTGATTCTGGTGTTCAGCCTGCTGTATACGCCGTGTGTGGCTGCGGTCGCCTCCATCAAGCGCGAGCTTGGCGGAAAATGGGCGGTGGGTCTTATCGCATGGCAGTGCCTGATCGCATGGGTGGCAGCACTGCTTGCCCGGCTGGCCTGCATGATGTTTGGTTTGGGGTAAGCATATGAATACACTGGATATTGTTCTTCTGCTGCTCATTGGTGCAGTGGTCTGCCTGGCCTTGAATAAGATCAGGAAAGACAGGAAAAACGGAAAGGGATGCCTTTCCTGCGGCTGTGATTGTGCTTCCTGCAGTTACCACTGCAACCGGACAAAAGAGGAGTAAAGACATGAATATTGTGCTGATCGCTGGCCTGGTTCTGATTCTTGCATGGGCTGCATGGCAGATGCTCAAAAAAGCAAGAAAAGGGGGCGGCTGCTGCGGAGAACATGAGACAACCGAGAAAAGAATCCGTGCTTCTGACCGCAACAGGGCACATTACCCTTATGCCGTTTCCCTTCGGATTGACGGCATGACCTGCGAAAACTGCGCGCGGAAAACAGAGAATGCGCTGAACAGCATGGAAGGGATCTGGGCATCTGTTTCCATCGGCGATCACAGTGCGAAGGTTCTGTGCAGAAGCGTTCCCGATGAACATGCCATCCGCGAGGCTGTGCGCAGGGCGGGGTATATTGTCACCCGATACGAAACTGTACATCCCTGAGAATCAACAGATTTCAGATGGAAAAGCTTCAGAAGATAAGGAACCCCCCCGGCAAGCGCCGGGGGCTTTTGTATAAGGAAGAATGACATTATATACCGTTGTATCGAAGGCATAGCATGGTCAGATCATCGAACTGTTCAGCGGGACCGACAAACTGCTTGACCGACCGATCAACGGATTCAAGGATTTCTGTTGTGGACTGCTGGGAAGAGGCATTGAGCACTTCGAGCATTCGGTCGGTACCGAACATGTTCAGCTCTTCGTTTGTTGCCTCAGGGACACCGTCTGTATAAACAAACAGCACATCGTTCTTCTTCAGCTGAATCTCATACTCACGATAATGAATATCCGGAAGACCGCCAATCACCAGGCCGTGTTTGTCTTTGAAGAGTGTGAAGTTACCCTGAGTTGCGGAATACAGAGCAGGATATTCGTGACCGGCGTTTGCGCAGGTCATTTTTCCGGTGGAGATTTCCAGAATGCCCAGCCAAACGGTCACAAACATCTGCACCTGATTGTTTGAACACAGGGCATCGTTGGTTTTGGTGAGGATCTCACCGGCGCTTTTTCCCAGCATGGCGCAGCTCTGCAGGATGATTTTGGAAATCATCATAAAGAGTGCAGCGGGGATGCCTTTACCGCTCACATCCGCGATAACCAGCGCCAGATGATCCTGGTCAATCAGGAAGAAATCGTAAAAGTCACCGCCGACCTCCCTGGCCGGATGCATGAGTGCGTAAAGATCGAATTCCTTTCGGTCGGGAAAAGGCGGGAAGACATGCGGCATCATGGCGGCCTGGATTCTCTGCGCCATGCTCAGTTCCGTATTGATTCTTTCCTTTTCTGCCGTAATGGTGCGGATGTGCTCCTCATGACTGGCGAGGCTGATCTCCATATCAGCCATGACATGGCTGAGGTCCTCAAGTTCATTATTGGTTTTCAGATTCAGCTCGCTGAAATAATGTCTGTCCGTTCCTTCATTCCTGCCCTGAACGTAATCCATGGCGGCATTGGCAATGGCATCAATCGGATCCGCAATGCCTTTCTTGATGCGCCGGCTGCCCAGCCAGGCAATGATGAAGGTCAGCAGGAGGATGCCGATGGTCACCTTCAGGGAGAAATCGAGCATATCGCCGATGATGTTGTCGACGGAGACATCGACCATCAGAAAAGCGAAGACTTTGCCGTTTCCGTCCCGGAGCGGATAGCCCGCGGTGCAAAGCCAGCCGTATTTTTCCGTCCTGTCGATATCGTACAGCATTTCCGGACCTTTCCAGTTCAGGAATTTCTGCACTTCATTCTGGCTGACAGCCTCCCAGTCGCCGGGGTACATGCGGCTGTCAGCCGATGCATCGGCGATATAGACCAGAGCGGAAGTGGCTTCATCATACATGGCGATATAGACATCATCGACTTCAATCACAAACGTGTTGAGCATGTGTGTCAGCCTGTCCCATGAACTTCCGCTTTTGGGAATTGTATCGATGGAAGAAAAAAGTCGGCGATACTCGACCGTGCCCATCTTCGCCCGGTCCTGGGGTGAGAGTCCTCTGTAGATGGTCATGACCTGGTGTGAGATCGGGGCAGAGTCCACACCGTGATGTGCATTCATCGACGCATAGGTTGCATTCATGGCGGCATGACTTGCGATACCAAACGCGTGCCGCACATACTGCTGTACCAGGGATGTCGTATAAATGACCAGTCCAATCAGCAGCGTAGTAAGGCCAAGGGCAAAACAGCTGAATACGATGGTTCGTACCGATTTCTTACGAATGGATCGCTTACGCATCACATGGCCTCACTTTCTCTTTGATCAATTCCCCGGGAAACGCATCACGCACAGAAAAGCATCGATCTGTATTGTCCAGACATCCGGAGCACTGGCTGCAGTTGCAGAATGCTGCATATCGGACAGATGATATGCCAATAACGCAAAAAAAGATGCACAAATATCTGTTCTAAAGTATTATATAGCCATGTGCCCTTTGATTGCAAGGCACACACAGAGAAATGCCTGGTAAAGAGCGTGCGGGATACGGCTCATCGGGCGATTGTTCAGGGCAGGACGAAAACGGTGATTTGTGTCTCTTGTTTTCGCATGCCTTTTTTCTTACAATGAATCGAATTGAAAAGGTTCTTCAGTGAGAAAAGCAATCTGCGGGAATGCGCAGTGGAGATGCCTCAGGCACCACAAAGTCAGGAAATCAGAGGTTTCACAGCATAAGGAAGGCAGGGGATGACTCATGGAGAAAAATCGAATTGTGTTCACGGATGGATGGAAATTCAGCCTGACGGACGATAGGCAGGCTGTGTACAGGTCATTTCAGGATGATGACTGGAACGTGGTTGACTTGCCGCATGACTGGCAGATTGATCAGCCTCGCACCAAAGGAGGACTGCCCAGTCAGGGGTTCTTTCCACGTGAGCAGGTTGGAGTGTATCGGCTTCATTTCACCCCGGATCCCTCCTGGCAGGGGAAAACGGTCCGTGTGCTGTTTGACGGCGTCCAGCACTTTTCCAGTGTATTCCTGAATGACCAGGAAGTGGGTGGAAGACCGTATGGCTATGTTCCTTTCCTTTGCGATCTGACCGGGGGACTGCGCTATGGGGAGGACAATGTGCTTGCCGTGCGCGTGGACAACACGGATCCTTCAGACGGCAAGTGGTATGGGCATGGCGGCGACCGCTGGTATTCCGGTGCGGGCATCTACAGAAATGTGTGGCTGCTGGTGCAGGACGAATGCCGCATTGCACACGACGGGGTTCGTGTGGTGGCTTCACCCATCAATCATGGCCCAAAGGGTGACGTCCCGGATGTGGAAGGCATTCGCTGCGATCAGGCGCATGTCACGGTCACAGCAGAGGTAGAACATGCATCTCACGATGTATCCCTGCGCATGGAAATCCGGGACAGCCGCGGGGATTGCGTCTATACGGACGAGAAACCTGCGGATGCAGAAGTATTGTTTGATTTCCTCATGCAAAAGCCGCTGCTTTGGACGACAGAAGCACCGGTTTTGTATTCGCTGGAGATCTGTCTTGTCAAAAAGGATCAGGTTCTGGATGCACATAGAGTACGCTTTGGCGTTCGGTCTGCGGTGTTTGACGAGGAAGATGGGTTTGTGCTCAACGGCGTGAAAACAAAAATGTTCGGCGTCAATCTGCATCACGACGGTGGCGCTGTCGGTGCGGCTGTGCCGCTTGAAATCTGGAAAAGACGGCTTGAGACACTCAAATCGCTGGGCGTCAATACGATCCGTGCATCGCACAATCCCATGGCTGAAGAAATGTATGATCTCTGTGACGAAATGGGTTTCCTGGTTGTGGATGAAGTGTACGACAAATGGATCGGAAGCGGCATGTACTTCGATGCCCTCTATGAACAGTGGCATGAGCAGGATCTGGAAGCCATGATCCGCAGGGATGCCAATCACCCGTGCGTTGTGCTGTGGAGCGTGGGCAATGAAGTCGGCGGTCAGTACTCGGAGCAGTTTTTCCGCTGCCTGAAAGAACTGTGTGACCTGACAAGAAAGCTGGACCCCACAAGGGCCGTCACCGCGGTGCTGGTCATGTTCATCATGAAAGAATACAACGATACAACACCGCTTGGAAAGCGTCTTGCTGTAGCCCGGCGGTATGCAGAGATTGTGGACGTCTTCTCATGCAATTACATGGAGCATTATTACGAGAAACTCCGGGAAAGCGGCATGCGCAAGCCGATTCTAGGGACAGAGGTCGCCATGTATTACCGTCATGATGACCGGTTCCAGGACAGCGTCACGCTGAAAGAAGAATCACCTTATGCCATTGCGAAAAAGCATGACTGGGTGTGCGGCTCACTGGTATGGGCAGGCATTGATTACCTCGGGGAGGCGCCTTTCTGGCCGGTGCGCGGGTGGACCGGCGATCTCCTGGATTCCACGGGCGATGTCAAGACAAGGGCCTGGTACTGCACCTCGCAGTGGACGCAGGAGCCGGTGCTGAAACTGGCCGTGTATGATGAAACGGAGCCATGGGATGGCTGCCGCGGAATGTGGGGATTCCCGCAGATGCGCAGGCACTGGAAATACACCCAGTTTGAGAAAGTGCTTCATGTGGCCGCCATGACCAACTGTGATACGGTGAAACTGTATCAGAACAGTCAGACAGTCCGAACCGCGTATCTGGCTGATTATCCGGATGGAATGGTGCATTTCCATCTTCCCTATATTCCCGGCACACTTCGTGCTGAAGGCTACCGCTGCGGTCTCAAAGTGGCAGAAGACATCCTGTATTCAGAGCATACAGCCGACCATCTGACGGTGTCCACGGACAGGACAGAACTTCCTGCAGACGGGCACAGTGTGGCACTGATTGATCTGACATTGGAAGATGCCCACGGCATTCGTTTTGAGCTGGACGACCGCATGGTGTGCTGGGAGAAGGAAGGGGCTGCATGCGAGGTCCGGATGGACAACGGGAATGCATGGTCTGAGAGCGGATTTCATGTGCAGCAGATGCCCATGCATAACGGACATATGCTGCTGATTCTGCGGGCCAGACACGAGAAAGGTTCGATCACACTGAAGATCCGGGTGGAAGGGTTTGAGGAGCGGACGGTTGCGTTTACACTCGGATGAGAAGTCCTGCAGTATGGATCACCCGGAACAGGGGGATGCGTGAAGCAGGCAATGGTTGGATCCCGGAACTGCCCCTGCGGCAAAGAGCAGAACAGGGGCTGACCGGAGAAGGAGAATTCAATGGAGTTTTCAGGAATAAAAAAACTGGGCTTTGGGATGATGCGTCTGCCGCTGCTTGATTCGGATGATCCCAAGAGCATTGATCTGGAACAGCTCAAAGAAATGGTGGACCTGTTTATTTCGCGTGGATTCTGCTATTTTGATACCGCGTATCCGTACCATGAGCAGACATCCGAAGAGGCGCTGCGCAAATGCGTGGTGGAACGCTATCCCCGTGACCAGTTTCTGCTTGCGGATAAGATGCCGATTATCCGCGTGAAATCTTCAGATGATTACAGCCGGTATTTTGCCGAACAGCTGGAAAGATGCGGCGTGGATTACTTTGACGTATATCTTCTTCATAACATCGGGAGAGACCGCTATATCAATACGACCGCCTACGGGGGCTTTGAATTCATACGCCGGATGAAGGAAGAAGGAAAAGCGCGGAAAATCGGTTTTTCCTACCACGATGATGCACAGACGCTGGACCGGATTCTGACAGAACATCCTGAAGTGGATGTGGTTCAGCTTCAGATCAATTACCTTGACTGGGAAGGTGCTGTTGCCCAGTCCCGCCGCTGCTATGAGACAGCGGTGCGCCATGGGAAAGATGTCATTGTCATGGAACCGGTCAAGGGCGGAAAGCTCGCTGAGCTCCAGGGACCGGCATCGGAACTGTTTACCTCTTTTTATCAGGGCAGACACCCCATGCCAACACCTGCGAGCCTGGCTGTGCGTTTTGCTGCATCCCATGAACATGTCAGGATTGTACTGAGCGGCATGAGCAGTCTGGCACAGATGAAGGATAATACAGGGTATATGGAAGATTTCTGTGCGCTTTCTTCAGCAGAATATGAGCTGACAGAGCGTATAGCCGATGCGCTGAGGAAATCCATTCGTGTGCAGTGTACCAACTGCCGCTACTGCACGGAAGTGTGCCCGAAGAATATCGCTGTCCCGGATTATTTTGGACTGCTGAATCTTCATGCAGTGACCGGACAGAAGACCAACATGTACTATCAGCGGTATTCCATGAATCACGGGAAGGCGTCGGAATGCATACAGTGCGGTCAGTGCGAACGAAACTGCCCGCAGCATCTGCCGATCCGTGAATATCTTAAAGAGTTTGCAGCACTGTATGAAAACGATTGACAATTGGCGGAACGAATGTCCGTGCCTGAAAAGGAGGCGTTGGTGTGCTGACCAGTCAGAAAATGCGCAGAGCGGCGCCTGAAATGGATCCGCTCCGACTGGGGACGGGATGGAAAAAGGAAGATCTGGAAAAACCGCAGATCTTCATTGAAAGCACATTCGGTGACAGTCATCCCGGTTCCGGACATCTGGATCGGCTTGTGGCCGCTGTGAGAAAAGGCATCACCGAAGCGGGCGGATTTGGAGCCAGGTATTACTGTACGGATATGTGCGACGGGGAAAGCCAGGGGACGGACGGCATCAATTATTCTCTGGCCAGCCGGGAAATGATTGCAAACATGATTGAAATCCAGGCATGCAGTACACCGTTTGATGCCGGCGTTTTCATTGCATCCTGCGATAAAGGTCTGCCGGGCAATCTCATGGGCATGGCGCGGATCAACATTCCTGCAGTGTTTGTGCCAGGCGGTACGATGCCTGCAGGTCCGAAACTGCTGACACTTGAACAGCTGGGCATGTATTCTGCACGGTATGAGCGCGGGGAAATTGACGACCAGACGCTGGAATGGGCAAAGGAGAATGCCTGTCCCGGCTGCGGGGCGTGTTCCTTTATCGGAACCGCATCAACCATGCAGATTATGGCGGAAGCACTGGGGCTGGCGCTTCCGGGCAGTGCTCTTCTGCCTGCAGCGTCACAGGAGATTCTTCAGACCGCAGAAAATGCAGGAAAACTGGCTGTTCAGCTCAGCCGGATGGAAGGCATGCGGCCGTCCGATATCGTCACGCTCGACAGCTTTGAAAATGCCATTCTGGTCCATGCAGCGATCTCGGGTTCGACCAACGCACTGCTGCATCTGCCGGCGATCGCCCATGAGCTCGGGATCCGGATTGACGGGGAGACGTTTGACCGTCTGCATCGCGGCGCGCATTACCTGCTGGATATCCGTCCGGCAGGGAAGTGGCCTGCTGAGTTTTTCAGCTATGCAGGCGGTGTACCGGCTGTGATGGAGGAAATCCGGAACGTGCTGCATCTGGACGCGAGAACAGTGACGGGAAAAACACTCGGAGAAAACCTTGAGGAGCTGCGGGAAAACGGGTACTATGAGCGATGCAGGCAGGGGCTGGAGAAAGCCAATGCACAGCGCGGACTGAATCTGACACGGGAAGACATCATACGGCCTTTCCACAGGGCGATCGGAACGGATGGTTCCATTGCTGTGCTCAGGGGCAATCTGGCTCCGGAAGGCGCAGTGATCAAACATACCGCGTGCCCGGAGGAAATGTTCAGTGCCATTCTCAGGGCACGTCCATTTGACAGCGAGGAAGAATGCATTGATGCGGTTCTGCATCACCGCGTGCATCCGGGGGATGCCGTATTCATCCGGTACGAGGGACCCAAAGGCTCCGGCATGCCTGAAATGTTTTACACGACCGAAGCCATATCTTCTGACAGGGAACTGGGAAAGAGCATTGCACTGATCACTGACGGACGCTTTTCCGGGGCGTCGACAGGCCCCGTGATTGGACACTGCAGTCCAGAAGCACAGGCAGGCGGGCCCATTGCCCTTGTTGAGGAGGGAGACCTGATTCAGCTGGATGTCAGAAAGCGGATACTTGCGATTGTGGGCATTCAGGGGGAAAGAAAAACCGCCGGGGAGATCGAAGCGGTACTGGAAGAGCGCAGAAAGAAATGGAAACCCAAACCGGTTCGGTATACACACGGGACACTCAGGCTTTTTGCAGAACTTGCCGCCTCTCCCATGAAAGGGGCCTATCTGTCCTTTGACGAGGATGAGTGAATCACGCTTGATCATGAAAAGCAGAGCCCGGATGGCAGTCTTTGCCGTTCCGGCTCTGTTTTGTATTGCCGCCAGGAAGAAAGCTGAATGGGCAGAGGGCAATCGCCCCTGCGCAGGGATTGAAGAAGAAAAGAAAAGTGTGGTACACTGTATCCTGCATTTTTGCGAGTACGCAGGCGGGACTTCAGGAAGGAATTGTATGAAATACTGGCTTCCCAAGACAATGATTCTCTTGATGGTCATCTATGCCTATATCTGCATGTGGCATTGGCCGATCGGTTTTACATTCTTCACGCAGCTGTCCAATCTCTATGCAGCCGTTGCGGTCCTTCTGCAGCTGATTGCCGGACCGGGCAGGCTGAAGGGGTTCAAATACTCCGCGGTGGTTTCCATTCTGGTGACATTCGTTGTCTACCTGCTTGTCCTTGCTCCGATCTATCCGGGCGGGATTCTGGCAGCGTACAGACAGGACCATGATGCGAGCCTGTGCATGCATGTCCTGGTGCCGATGATGATGCTGGCCGACTTCTGCCTGAATGATCGCCCCGTGCAGTTGCATCGGAGATGGCTTTTGTATGCGCTCCTTCCACCTACGGTCTGGTTCTGCATGATCCTGATCCTTGGCGCTGCTGGCTTTCGCTGGCATGGAATGCCGGCCCCGTATCCGTTCCTGAACTATCGGGCTCCTTCCGGATGGTTTGGGTTTATGCCGGAAACGGCCGGATATGGCAGCATGGGGATTGGCGTGGCATATGCCCTTGTTGTTATGCTTGGAGTGTTTGCACTGATCGGATTCCTGATCCTGCGCATCGGAAGCCGTCCAAAAGACAGCACAAACCGCTGAAATAAAACAAGCGCCGCCGGAAAACCGGCGGCGTTTGCGTTGCTGCTGCAGCAAGCTGACAGAGCATGCGCTGCAGCAGACTTTCATAGAGAGCGGGAATCAGCGGCCGATCTTTCCGTTATGCGGAAGGAAGCCGACAGAGTTCAGCTCATCTTCTGGGAGATACTCGATTTCTTCGGGTGCGGGCTCATGCATGGAAACCTTCTCAAGTCCAGTGGACGGGAGTGTGATGCTCTTTGCGTCTGAGCCGGTTTTCCCGAGACCGCCCAGGATGTGCTCGAAGAGCTTGCAGAAGATGCGGGTGATGAGACCGGCATCGTCCGTTTCAGCTGCTTCGGAATCACTGGTTAAAAAGTTCAGCGGGTCAAACCATTCGTCACCGACCAGTACAGCCAGACCGGAAACATCTTCGCTGTTCTCAGCATAGCCAGCCATCACATACAGTGTCGGTGCGTCTTTGACAATCAGTTTGATTTCATGATCCGCATTGCTTTCCCAAGATGTGTGATACGTAATGATATCTTCAGAGAGACTGGCCAGCCATTCCATGATTGCGGACTCAGACAGCTGATAATTCAGAATGCTTGAGGCATCCAGGTGCAATGTGTGGAGAAGACTGGAAAGATGGCTGAAGTATTCTTCACTGTTCAGATCCATTCGGATGGTATGGCCCGCGAGATCGCGAATGGACTGCAGAATAATTGAGATACTCTCTGTATTCAGCTGGATTGCGAACATCACCCATTGGCCATCTCTGTAAACAGGCGCATCCGGGAGCTTGAGACTGACGATACGCTGGTGTTCGGGCAGCGTCTCCGGGACTTTGGTTTCCGCCATTCGGGTATGCTGGATCAGCTGATCCAGACCTTTTGTAAAGCTGCTGTTTCCGGAAATCTTCAGTACCCAGGGGAGCACGTGAGACAGCTGCGTAAAGTCAGTTGTCGGGGTGAGAACGAATGCAGCATGCATCCACAGATATCCTGCATCCTCCAGGGACATGCCATAGGTCTCACACAGATGGGCGGCGACATAGTTCAGAATGGAAGAATTGGCGTGTACGCCGCCCCGGTCGTTCAGGTCGTTGGGTTTGATCGTGTGCGGAGCATAGTAAAGATCCCAGATATACTCCGGCTGCTGGTGATCATGCGGATTGAGCATGGAACGCAGCGTGACGCCGGTGCTTTCACCGATCTGCCAATCAGGATCCCTGGTGTTCTCACAGAGCATTTCACAGAGGTTCCCAAGGATATCGGACATGGATTCGTTGATGGCTCCCATATCATCCTGATAGAGATTGGTGTTCATGACCCGGTCGGTCAGACAATGCGTGAACTCATGGGCAATGACATCCAGTCCCTGTCCGATGTAGGCGTTTCCGCCGTATGCAAAGCACTGCCAGCCTCTGCACTGTCCGATATATGCGGCATTGTAGATCGGGTCGCCGTTTTCGGTACACATGTTTCTCAGAAGCAGAACGGGTGTGCCGTTGCCATCCGGTCCGGGCCATCCGGCCGCTGCAAAGAAATCCCAGACCCGGATCATATTGGCATAGGTGATGAGGTCTTCATCATTCCAGGCAGTGTTGTCGGTCTGGGCAGCCAGCTGAATATTGCCGTCACCAAAAGCCAGTGCGCTGTATTCGCCGACCGCTATTTTGCGGATGGGGTCTGCCAGATACCATACACCGGTGCGGGTGTCCCGCATGACGGGCACACTGAGGGAAAGGATGCTGCCATCCATTGCTACGACCTCACCGGTCCATTCTGTTGGTTCCATGAATTCAAAGGCGTAGGCAGCGGAGTAACCGGCATTGAGGGCCGGGTCTTCAGGGATGGCTACCGCGCTGTAGCGCAGGTAAGTGCCATCCATACTGACAAAATGGGCCAGGTAGGGGAGATCAACGGTCGTGCAGTCCGGAAAGCGCGGATTATGGGAATAGACGATCCACGCGAGAATATCCGGGAGCACTTCGCCGTCTTCGTGTTCATCCTGAGAGATGACGGTGCGCGTAGTATAGGCGGGCATCACGCTGTCAGCTGCCTTATTGTATGCCAGAAACCGGCGGACAATATCTTCAGCATCGGATGCCGTGATGACGGATGTACCTGTGCTTTCAGGAAGCACCGGGGAAAGAGAGCTGAACACGGCAGTCAGGCGGCCCTGCTGATCGACAACAAGTTTCGCCGTACTCGTGGGAACGGTCATCCCCTCGAAAACCTGCTGGAAAGAGTACACCTGATGTGTTCCCATGGCCAACTGCGACCAGAGCCGCAGGGATGTGCCCTCTGCCCCCTGGAGAAGAGGGAGAAGACTGTAGACTGTACGGTAAGCATCCATTGCGTTGCGGACAGATGCCAGTCCCTCGAGATCCTGCATCATATAGATTTTCCCATCTTTACGGAACACCTGTGCATGCGGGGCAGCCTGTTTGAGTTTTTCCTCTGTGACCGGGTGGGAAAGGCCGGCTTCCTTCTGGACGCTGGCTTGCTTACCCCATTCCTTGCCGGACAAACCGGATGCTGCGACCAGTTTATCCTCTGTTTCTATGGTGAAGTGTGGTTCACTGCTTTCAGTCGCCTGAACAGTGAAATGAGTTTCCATGTTTTCAGCTGTGCCGCAGACTGCAGTCATCGGGATCATCATGACCAGGAGCACGGCGACAACCTTTTGAATGGTTTGCATGTTTGTATGTTTTGTCCTTTCATCGATACATAATGCAGCAGCTTTGGAAGCACAGAATGCGTGCCTCCTTGAATTGATACGCCGATGGAAGCACGATGGCATGTCAAATCGCGCTTTTTCAGAAAGTTCAGGCTTTCATTTAAAGGCCTGGAATGCAGAATCCAGGCAGGGAAGAGTGTGTGTAAAATAGTGTAGAACAGAATTGATTTTGCAGACTCGAACATGGTACAATAGAAAGTGCAGAGAAAGAACCTGCCATGGAAAATATATGAAAACCGACTGAAGATCTGTTCTGTCTGAGGCAGAACAAGTGCTTGAGAGGAGATATTCAACGTGGAAAAGAAACTGAAACAGTTGTTCGATTATCAGAAGTTCGAAGGGAACTCTGACCTTCAGCTGATTATTGATTCCGTGCATGCACGGTACGGAGTCAGAGAACTGGGCATGGATGAGATGGAATTTGTATCTGCAGCGGGCACGCCCGATGCACTCAAAAAGAAAGAACAGGAGAAAAAGAATCCATGACATCGGATATTGATATTGGCCAGCTTTACATGGAATACAGCAACAAAGTGATGGGATATATTTCTGCGCGTGTCCGGAACCATTCGGACGCAGAAGATCTCTGTGCGGATGTGTTTGAAAAGATCCAGCGGAAGATTGGCAACTATGACAAGGGAAAAGCGGCCGTCGGCACCTGGATTTTTACGATCACCAGAAATACGGTGATTGACTATTTCCGCAGAACCAGGCCGTCTGAAGAACTCGATGAAAATATGTCCGATGACTCTGTCGTGGATGAAGGTCTGCTGCAGACAGAAACACTCAGCGAGCTTGCCGGTGCCCTGCGCAAGCTTCCACAGCAGATGATGGACATCATTGTTCTTCGCTATTATGACGGAAAGACGCTGACAGAGATTGCACAGATGATGGGTCTGAGCTATGGTGCAGTCAAACTCCGCCATCAGAATGCACTGATCATGCTGAAAAAGTATATGAGTGAGTAACTCTGCCCTGTGCCCATGCCGGAGGAATGGCCTGTATATGAAAAAAGGTATCGTCCTTTTCTTTGTGCTTCTCATCAGTACCTTTCTGTTTTTTGCCGTGTGTGCGGAGGAAACGCTTGCCGTCGGTTCCAAGGGAGACGATGTGCTGGAAATGAAGAGGCGTCTCCAGGAACTGAGATATATCAAAGATGGATCGCTGACGAAAAAATTCACGGATCAGACGCAGACATCCCTCAGCGAGTTCCAGAGAATGAACGGCCTGAACGAAACCGGGGTACTGGATGCAGAAACCCGGGAACTTCTGTTCTCGGATGCGGCGGTGAGCAAACCTTACCCGACCATGCGTCCATTGGCAACGCTTCCGCCATCGGAATTCCCTGAAGGCGCGGCGCTGGACAGTGAAGGTTTTCTCATCGGCGACGGGGAACTGATTGAAGAGAACGAGGAGGAAGGCCGCTGGGTATACATCAGCCGGGATCTCCGCGTGACCATTTCACGTGGAGAGGATTCCTCGATCCCGCTGGTGTGGTTTGAAACGGACATTCGAACCCGAAACGGACAGGCCTTTCGCACCGTGATGACGGACAGTGACCATCCCGGGAAAAAGTTTCAATATCCCTATGTGATAGCCGAGAGGGAGCAGTTTGTTCTCGGCTTTTCGGATGATTTTTATGCAGAGCGGATGGCACATCATGAGACGGTCGGCATCATTATCCGCAATGGAGTGATCATCAGCGATAGGACCAATCAAAAATCCGGGCATCATCTGCCAAATCTGGATATGATGGCACAGTATCCGGACGGGACACTGATGACTTATCCGTGCAATGAATATACGGCGGAAGAACTGCTTGAAAAAGGGGCCGTAAATGTGTTCAGTTTCGGCCCTGTTTTGCTGCATGAAGGCAGAATCAATGAAATGGTGTATTCCTATTTTCGCAGCATTGAGCCAAGGCAGGCACTGGGCATGATTGAACCCAATCATTACCTGCTCATCAGTGTTCAGGGACGCACCAGCTTCAGCAAAGGGACTGCGCTGCAGCGTGTGGCAGAAATGATGAAAGAACGCGGCGTCACAGAGGCTTTGAATCTTGACGGCGGCAATACCATGGCCCTGATTTTCCGGGGAAAGATGATCAACAAGATGGCAAACTACCGGAACAGGAAGTTTGTACGCGCGGTCACTTCATTGATCGGTATTGGATATACAGAGATTCCCGCAGATCAGGGAAAATGAGCGGATGAGCGGTCGAAAGCGGAAAGACAGCGCATTCGCTTCTGCCGGTGTGAATCCTATGGAGGCTAGTCAATGCGCCTGAATGCAAACAGTTTATCGACAAATCTGTTCGTCACCGGGATGGTCTTGGTGATGGTTTTTTTGCTTCCTTGGATTGACAGACGCGTATGCAGAAAAATGGGGCTGAATCTGGAAGGCGGAATCAGCCGGAATCCAAAAGCCGAAACCATGCTCAAAATGCGGCAGAGCATTCTTGCGTCCATCTTTCTGATCTATATGCTGATGCTGTCGTGGATTGTATTTTTCTCAAGGTCCGCGTCAAGGGATTATCAGGTACATGTCGCACTGTATGAAGACCTTCAGAGTGCAGTGAAAATTGATTACGGTATTTTTGATGTGATCCGCATCCTCTTTACAAAGGGATTCCGGGAAGCCATGTCGCACATTCAGATTGTGAATACGGCGAATATTACCCAGGTCTACATGAACATTATGCTGTTTGTGCCCATGGGATACATGCTGCCGTATATCTCTGGATGGTTCAGAGCCAAGGTGCGCATCCGTCCGGCTGTGGCCTGCTTTCTGATTTCGTTCGGTATTGAAAATCTGCAGCTGATTACCCGGCGCGGGTTTTATGATATGGATGATCTGGTCTCCAATACGATTGGCGGGATCATCGGTCAGTTTCTCTTTATCTCCGTCGCCTATGTGGTGACCCATCCGAATTGGCGCAAGGAACTGAAATCCTATCGCCGGTGGAAGAAGAATGCCAGAGAGCGAACCCTGTATCCGTTCGCCAGAAAGATGGGACTTTCAAGAACGGCGCTTCTGGCGACCAATGAAGAGGAAATCTGGGATTTTTATGTCATGAAACTGGGATTCCGCCTGATCAAACAGATCGTTCCGCTTGATCAGCCCGGAACGGACATGCTGCTGGAGATGGGAAAGTATCAGATTGAGATTCATTGCTCAAACACGACGGAAGTTCTCAAGCAGCAGTCACTGACGCTGACGGCGAGACATCTCAAGCCCATTATCCGCAGGCTGAATCTGAACGGCATTGACACAGGCAGTATTCAGCAGGATCCATACACGGGACTGCGATGCATTCATTTTGCAGGACCGGACCATGTGATGATTACTGTCATTGAGCGGTAAAATGTCTTGTCCTCAAGGGACTGGAAGGAGCATCGGATTTGAAACAGACTGCCAGACAGGTGGCGATATGTGCCGTCATTCTTGCAGTCCTCTGCCTGGGATGCCGGATGGTGGCAGGGAATGCTTTCCTGACCTATCATCCGCTGCCATACTCGGAAAACGGGGACTATCAGCTCGAGTCACTGAAGATCATGCCGGAGGAACAAGGCATCGTCAGGGTGGAAACGGTTGAAGTCAAAA
This sequence comes from Christensenella sp. UBA2853, assembly GCA_002350845.1. Lineage (GTDB taxonomy): Bacteria > Bacillota > Clostridia > Christensenellales > Aristaeellaceae > UBA2943. The sequence goes on along the minus strand of DEFL01000013.1, from coordinate 38,123 downwards.
ACCGGGACCTGGTTTTGAGACTCTGGCCTGAGCATGAGGGAAGGACGTATTTGCTCATCCAGGATGAGAGCGGCGAAGACATTTCGCTCATTCCTGTTTCTGTGGATGCCTTTATGACGATTTATAACGGCTCCAATGATAACTTTACAGGGGACGCCTTTGTCCTCGCTGCCGTGACCCTGTTCTGGCTCCTGACCGGATGGATCATGATGCGGCAGTTCTTCAGGGCAAAGGGATACCGCCTTTACAGGTATGCCACGGTATTTTATGTCGGGTTTGGCATATTTGCCCTGGTGGCGTTTGCTGTCATGCTTGCTGTGACCCTGCAGCATATCCTTGACCCGGCGGAATACGGCATGATTATGGCGGTGTCATCGATCAGCGGGGCAGCCCGGTCCTTCATGAATCTGACGGCTCCGCTTGTGCTTGTCTTTTCCATCGCAATGGCGGTGAGCAATCTGATTCTCATGCGGCATGAAGGGAAGCGCACGGCGAATGCTTTAGGGCTGATCATCAGCGTGCTGCTTGTTCTGGGAGAACTGCTGGGCTGGATTTGGGGCTGGCAGGATTTTGCCGGAAGCGAGTGGGAAAACCGCCTGAGGAACACGTTTGAAAATGTCTATGCGACCGTGTTTGTTTACTTTGAATGCATGCTTGCCGGGACCATGATCTGCGGCCTGAAAGCGGCAAGATATGAGCCGAAACCAGATCGGGATTTTATCATTATTCTGGGCTGCTGGTTCCGGAAGGACGGAACGCTTCCGCCGCTTCTGCGCGGACGTGTAGACCGGGCCATTGCATTCTGGAGAAAGCAGAAGGAGCAGACCGGGAAAGAGGCGGTCCTGATTCCTTCCGGCGGTCAGGGAAAAAACGAAAGCATGCCTGAGGCGGAAGCCATGCGCAGGTATATGCTGGATCAGGGGATTCCGGACAGCCTGATTGTTCCGGAGACGCAATCACGCAATACCTGGGAGAATATGGCTTTTTCAAAAGCAATCATCGAAAAAATGTCGGACGCGGGTAAAATCCTGTTTGCGACCACGAATTATCATGTGTTCCGCAGCGGGATCTGGGCTGATTCGGCAGGCCTGCAGGCAGAAGGAATCGGCAGCAGAACCAAGTGGTGGTACTGGCCAAACGCATTCATGCGGGAATGCATCGGACTCATGCAGAAAAGCTGGAAACAGGAACTCTTTCTTCTGATTCTGTTTGTGGCCCTGTATGGTGCATTGTCTCTCCTGCTGTAAAAGCAGGAGCAGGCTGAATTGACAGACATCTTTGACTGTGGTTATACAGAAAGGAGCTCCATTTCATGGATCATCAGCTGTTTCGAAAAGAAAGCATCGACCGGATTTCTTCCCCCGAGGAAATGCATGATTATATGCGGGTGACCAGTCCGAAACTGTGGATGATATTGTCTGCTGTCATTGCATTGCTGGTCGGCTTTATTGTCTATGCCTCCACATCGGTCATGGAAAGCACCATTGATATCAAGGTGACATCGACCTATGGATTTGTGACAGGCGACCTGCCGCTCTCTCAGCTGGACCTCGTCAAGATCCATATGCCCGTGCGGATTAATGGAGAAAACGGGGAGATCAAGGATATCTCACAAGCCAGCAGGCTGGCGCTTGAAATCCATATGGATGATGAACATACGCTCGAAGACGGGACGTATATGCTGACATTTGTGGATCAGCACGGACTTCCGGAAGGCATGACAGATGATCCATATCTGGTTTTTGTGGAAAAAGGCGTCACCTCTGCCTATGATATGCGCGGTGAGCTGGAAAGAGCTTTTCAATCCGACCGCAGGGTGCGGCTGGATGAGAAACTGGGGACAGTGACCGGAGCGCACAGCTACGATTATGCAACGGTGAGCATTGCATTGGATGATATCAGCAAACAGCTTCCGGACGGCGTTTATGATGCACAGATTGTGACTGAATCCACAACGCCGATCAGCTTTCTGCTGAACTGACGATAGGAAATGCAGGTGAACCGTGTGAGGAACCGGCGTGTACACCAGCCATCTGCGCGGCTGATGCACGTGTGGTCCCTGCACCTCTCTTCCTGAATGACAGGAGTAGAGAAACCTGCATATCCTTTTCTGCGGGATGCTTTCGGGAAATGGCCATGCATCCGGATGGAAACGGCCATGGAAAGAATCCGCAGACCTGATCTTACGAGGAGGCTGTCCGATGAAAGAGAAGCTGAGTAAAAGCAGGCATCAGCCTGTCAAAGACAGTGTCGCCAAAGTTCCGATGATCATGCAGATGGAAGCGCTTGAATGCGGGGCGGCGTGTCTGTGCATGATTCTCGCCTATTACCAGAAATGGGTCCCGCTCGAACAGGTCCGGCTGGACTGCGGTGTTTCCAGAGACGGTTCAAACATGAAAAACGTCTATCTTGCAGGCCAAAACTACGGGCTGGAAGTCCATGGATACAAAATGGAACTGGACGGGATCAAAACCCAGGCCACCTATCCCTGTATTATTCACTGGAATTTCAATCACTTTGTGGTCCTCGATGGATTTAAAAAGGGAAAAGCCGTGATCAATGACCCGGCCAGAGGGATTGTTCAGGTATCCATGGAGGAGTTTGATGAATCGTTTACCGGCCTTGTCCTGACGTTTGCGCCGGGGCCGTCGTTTGTGCCGTCAGGAAAACGGAAGAGCACGCTTGAATTTGCCAAAAAACGTCTGAGAGGGGCGGGGCCGGCCGTCGCGTTTGTCACTCTGATGTCTGTGATCACCTACCTGTTTGGTGTCATCAACCCCGTCATGTCCCGAATCTTTTTTGACAGGCTGCTGTCAGGACGTGCGCCGGAATGGCTGCATCCTTTCATCCTGGTGATGGCGCTCCTGTGCATTTTCCAGATCATTGTGGAATGGGCGAGGACGATTTATACGCTCAAAATCGACGGAAAAATGGCGATCGAAGGCAATGCGTCCTTTATGTGGAAAATCCTGAAACTGCCCGTTGAGTTTTTCTCTCAGCGCCTGACCGGAGATATTCTTCAGCGCCAGGGAACAAACGCTTCGATTGCCGGGACACTCGTCGGCACTGTGGCACCGCTGGCCCTGAACACCATGATGATGGTTTTTTATCTGGTGATCATGCTGCGATACAGCCCGCTCATGACACTGCTGGGATTATTCTCACTGGTCCTGAACCTGATTGTGGCGCGGTACATGTCTGAAAAGCGGGTGAATCTCACGCGCGTTCAGATGCGGGATTCGGGCAAACTGGCATCGGCCACCATGGCAGGCATCAGCATGGCGGAAACCATCAAGGCTTCTGGCGCGGAAGCCGGTTTCTTCCGCAAGTGGTCGGGCTATCAGGCTTCTGTCAATACTCAGCAGGTCCGCTTTGACACGCTCAATGCCCGGTATGGAATGATTCCCACACTGATCAATACACTGTGCAACTATGCCGTTCTGTTCCTTGGCGTGCGCCTGGCCATGAACGGAAACTTTACTCTGGGCATGATCACAACGTTCCAGGGACTGCTTACCTCTTTCATGGACCCGGCCATGACCCTGGTCAGTGCGGGACAGACGATCCAGGAAATGCGCACGGAGATGGAACGCGTAGAGGACGTGATGGAATATCCGGATGATCCCATGCTTCAGGAAAGCAGAGAAAAGAAGAATGAGGATTATGCAAAACTGAAGGGGGAAGTGGAGGTTCGCAATCTCACCTTCGGTTACTCGCCTCTGGGAAATCCCACCATCGAAGACTTCTCCATGCACATGAAGCCCGGCAGCCGGATTGCCATTGTTGGAGGGAGCGGCAGCGGAAAATCCACGGTCAGCAAGCTCATTACCGGATTGTATCAGCCCTGGGACGGAGAAATCCTGTTTGACGGACGACCGATCAAGGATATCCCGCGGAGCGTGTTTACAGGCTCTGTGGCCATGGTGGACCAGGACATTGTTCTGTTTGAGGATACCATCGCCAACAATATACGGATGTGGGATAAATCAATCGAGGATTTTGAAGTCATCCTGGCGGCAAGGGATGCACAGATCCATGATGATATTCTGCAGCGTCCCAATGGTTACCAGAACAAATTGATCGAGAACGGAAGAGACCTGTCGGGTGGTCAGAGACAGAGACTGGAAATTGCCCGCGTTCTGGCCCAGGACCCGTCGGTTATTATTCTGGATGAGGCGACCAGCGCATTGGATGCGAAAACAGAATATGAACTGGTCAAAGCGGTGAAGATGAGAGGCATTTCCTGTATTGTCATTGCGCACCGCCTGTCCACGATCCGTGACTGCGATGAAATCATTGTGCTGGAAAAAGGAAAAATCGTGGAGCGCGGAACGCACGAGGAACTGTATGCCAAAGGCGGCGCTTATGCCGAACTGGTAACAAGCGAGTAAGGAGGTGGAGAGAATATGGGATGGTTTGGCGAACAGATCCGGATGCGTCAGCAGAGTGACCAGGAAGTACTGGAAGATTCCTTTTTTCGCATGGCCAGTGTTGTCATGGATAAATGGGATTCCGAACGTGCGGAAGACAAAAGGCTGATCGCAAAGGAAGCCATGGATGATATTCTGAAATATTACCATCGCAAGCCGGTTGAGATACCTGAGTCGATTACCGATGTGAACGAACAGCTTGAATATGCTCTCCGCCCTGCAGGCCTGATGATGCGCGATGTCCTTCTGGAAGAAGGCTGGCAGAATGACGCCTTTGGACCGATGCTGGGTTACATGAAGGATACCGGGGCAACGGTTGCGCTTCTCCCCGGCATGATCATGGGCTATGAATTCAAAGACCCTGAAACCGGAAAAATGACCCGGGTCACACGCAAAAATGCCTCCAGGTTTGCCAGAGATGCGCTGTGCTTTTATCAGCCGCTGCCGATGAAGAAACTTGGCATTCCGGACCTGCTGATTTACATGAAGAACAGCATCTCCAAAGGAGACCTTCTGCTGATTGTGCTGGCAACGCTGGCCGTCACTCTGGTTGGGATGATTGAGCCGCAGGTGTATCAATTGATTACAGGCACCATTCTCAAGCAGAAACGAGCAAACATACTCAACGGCGTGGCTGTCTTTCTCATGGCCAGCGCATTTGCCTCTCAGATGCTGAGCGTTGTGCGTGAACTGATGATGCAGAGACTGAACACCAAAACTTCCCAGGCGGTGGAAGCCTCTGTGATGATGCGGATCCTGTCTCTGCCGGTGAGCTTTTTCCGCAAGTATTCCTCCGGCGAATTATCCTCACGCGCAGGCTCTGTGAGTTCACTGTGCAGCATGCTGCTGAACAATATCCTGTCCATTGGTCTGAGCAGTCTCATGTCACTGCTTTATATCGGACAGATCTTCACCTTTGCGCCGGCTCTGGTATGGCCTTCTGTGATCATCATTCTTGCAACGGTTGTACTCAGTGTGACGGCCTCTCTTGTGCAGATCGGCATTTCGCGCAAGCAGATGCAGCTGAGTGCTGAGGAGGCAGGCATGAGCTATGCCGTACTCAACGGGATTCAGAAGATCAAATTATCCGGCTCTGAAAAGCGAGTGTTTGCGCGCTGGGGCCGGCTGTATGCCAAGACTGCACGTCTTGAATACAATCCGCCTGTGTTCCTGAAGGTCAATAAAGTGTTGCAGACGGCCATTTCCCTTATCGGCACGGTGATTCTCTATTATCTGGCCGTGGCTACCGGTGTTGAAGGCAGCCAGTACTATGCATTCAGTGCGGCATACGGACGCGTCATGGGCGCCTTCTCAGCACTGGCCGGGATCGCCATTTCTGCCGCTTCCATCCGCCCGGTCCTGGAGATGGCCGAGCCGATCCTGAAGAGTGAGCCGGAGATTGCCGAAGAGAAGGAAGCGTCTGTGAAGGTCTCGGGCAATATTGAGATGAGCCACGTGTCCTTCCGCTATGAACAGAACACGCCGTACATTCTGCGGGACCTTTCCCTGAAAATCAAAGCAGGGGAGTATGTCGCCATTGTGGGCCGCACCGGCTGCGGAAAATCCACCCTGGTCAGGCTTCTGCTTGGGTTTGAGCGGCCGGAAAGCGGCGCAGTGTATTATGATCATCATGATCTGACCAGCCTGGACCCCAGAGTGCTGCGCAGACAGATCGGCGTCGTGATTCAGAACGGCCAGCTTTTCCAGGGAGACATTTTCTCCAATATTACGCTGTCCGCACCGCAGCTGACACTCGATCAGGCATGGGAAGCTGCAGAAACAGCCGGCATTGCGGATGATATACGTGCGATGCCGATGGGGATGCAGACGATCATCTCTGAGGGGCAGGGCGGCATTTCCGGGGGTCAGAAGCAGCGTCTGATGATCGCACGGGCAATTGCTCCAAAGCCGCGCATTCTCATCTTTGATGAGGCCACCAGCGCATTGGACAACAAGACGCAGAAGCAGGTTTCCGATGCGCTCGACGGGCTTCACTGCACGCGCATTGTCATTGCGCACCGTCTGTCCACGATCCGCAACTGTGACCGGATCCTGGTGATGGACAAAGGTGTGATTGTGGAGGAAGGAACCTATAACGAACTGATCGACAAAAAAGGCATGTTTGCGGACCTGGTTGCACGGCAGCGTCTGGATACTGAGACGGTATGAGATCAAAGCCAGAGAAAAAGATCATTCAAAGCGGTATCCCGGCGGCCATGAAGCAATGAGCTGCCGGGATCTTTTTCACGGAATGCTTTTCCGTGCTCGTGCAGATCCGGCGTAACCTTCATGACGGAGATGCTTTTCATGAACTGCAGATCAGGGAGAGACGGGAAAGCAAAAAAATGATACAATCCATTTCGTTCACGGATACCGGAAGCAGGCAGCATGCCCGGTTTGTATGCAAGGGGGAAACCATATGATGACGCAGAAAACAGAAACCGATCACTGGATGAAAGCAGAGTCAGGCATCATCTATTCTGATGACGCGGCAGACTTTGTTGCTGTCAGTGAAGTGGTCAGGGATGTCATTCTGGAAATCCGCTATTATTCTACATTTAATTTTATTGGTGACCGGATTGATGGGTATGAGGAACCGATTGCGCTGCTGACGCGTGAGGCAGCGCATGCACTGAAAGCGGCGGCCGATGAACTGATGGAAAAGGGATTCCGCCTGAAAATCTTTGACGCCTACCGACCGCAGTGCGCAGTGGCACATTTTATGAGATGGGCAGAGGATACAGAGGATATCCGCATGAAGGCGTATTTTTATCCTGCCCTGGACAAGAAAGTGCTCATACCGCAGGGGTATATTGCCGCGCACTCGGGTCACAGCCGGGGGAGCACGGTCGATCTGACGCTGTTTGACATGAGGCTGCAGAAAGAGGCGGATATGGGCGGCCCGTTTGACTTTTTCGGCGAACTGAGCCACCCGGATTACACAGGGATTACAGAAGCACAGTATGCAAACCGTATGCTGCTGCGGGAAAGCATGATCCGGAACGGGTTCCGTCCCCTGAGCTCGGAGTGGTGGCATTTTACACTGGAAAATGAGCCGTTTCCGCAGACCTATTTCTCTTTTCCCGTCGCATCCATTGGGGGAAAACGTTCCTGAGTGATCAGAGATGGTGGCGGCACGGGCGCATAACCTGAAACAGAAAAGGAGTGCACGGAATGATCCGTAAACTTACACGTCAAATGCTCACGGCACAGATTTTTGCAGCACTGACGGTGTCTCTGTGTCTGATGATCGACAGTGTGATGATTTCACGCTTCCTTGGCGAGGAAGCCATTGCGGCGTATGGACTGTCCAATCCGGTCCTGTTGGTGATCGGAGCACTGGGCAGTCTGCTGGCCTCCGGCATCCAGGCGGCCTGCAGCAAGTCCCTGGGCAGGGGATCCCAGGAAGAAACCAACGCCGGATATTCCTCTGCACTGGCTGTGGGCGGTTGCGTCTCGGTGGCCTTTATGGTGATCGTCCTTCTTTTGAGTTCACCGCTGGCGAACTTCATGGGGGCAGGAAGCGAAGGCGGCTTTTTTGAAAAGACAAGGGATTATCTCCGTGGTTTCAGCATTGGAGCACCGGCTTCCATGGGCGCGCTGGTGCTGGTCCCGTTCCTGCAGATGGCGGGGCAGACCGGGATTCTGATCACAGCGGTGCTCACCATGACCGTTGCAGACGTTGCTCTGGACATCCTCAATGTGTTTGTCTTCCATGGCGGCATGTTTGGCATGGGGTTGGCATCCTCCGTGAGCTATTATCTGGCCATGCTGATTTCCGGCTTTTATTTCCTTTCCAAGAAATGTGTGTTCCATTTTTCCTGGAAGCTTGTCAGCGGGAAGAAAATCTCAGAGCTGTTCCGGGGAGGAATACCGGCCGGTGTCGGCATGATTACCTCTGTGATCCTGGTCTTTGTGCTCAATAAGATTCTCACGTTCCGCGGAGGGAGCCAGGCTATTGCTGCCTACTCTGTGATCATGACGATAGGTAATGCCAGCAACTGCATTTCAACCGGTGTCGGCGGGGTTTCCCTGACCTTATCAGGTATCTTTTATAACGAGGAAGACCGCACAAGCCTCCGGGAGCTGTTCCGGCAGATGTGCCGGTATGGGGTGATCCTTGGGCTGGCGGTCGGCGGCATTCTGCTCCTGATTGCACCGGCTTTTGTATCCCTGTTTATTCCCAATGCCGGAGACACACAGAGAATGGCTGTGCTTGGCGCAAGACTGTTTGCCATAGGCCTGATTCCCTGCTGCTTCAACAATGCATTCAAAAATATGTACCAGGGAACCGAGCGGGTCAGACTGACAGAACTGATTTCAGTGGTAGAAGGCACCCTGTTTCCGATTCTTTCTGCCCTTGTTTGCAGTGCATTCATGGGAGCAAACGGTGTGTGGCTGAACTTTGGCCTGGGTGAATTGCTGACGCTGGTTTCCATTTGTGTCTATATTCGATGGAAGACCGGTTCCATGCCGTGGAAAGAGGATGCATGCCTGATGCTGGACCGTGATTTTGGTGTCAGGGGAGACTGCCTGATGGAAGCCACTATTGCCTCCATGGAGGAAGTGGCGCGGGTGGTGAAGCAGGCGGAAGCGTTTTGCCTTGAGCATGGTCAGAGCGCAAAAGTCAGCAATCATATTGCGCTGTGCATTGAGGAGATGGCAGGGAATATTATCCAGCACGGGTTCAGTGCGGACAAGAAAAAACACCATCTTTCCGTCCGCGTCATCAGCAAGGGTGAGCGCTGGGTGCTGCGATTCAGAGATGACTGCCGTGCCTTTGATCCGGTGCATTATATTCCCGATGAGGGAAAGGTTGCGCTGGGCATCCGACTGGTGCTTGCGATTGCGGATGAAGCCAATTACACGTATTCTCTGAACCTGAACAATCTGACACTGAAACTGAGAGCCAACTGATCAACATATCACGATGGCAGGTCTGTGCTTTTCTTATGTGTTTATTGTCACATGCAGTCTTTGTCTGGTATAATAATTGCAATCAAGACCATTGGATTATTTGATCCGTACACGGCATGCGTGCATAGACGCCGTATGCGGTGAAGACGGATTCTATGGCTGATGCGCGATGACGACATCGCGGAAATCCTTATTTCCTGCAAAGGAAAATGATGAGAGTATTGAACAGAAACAGGAGGAAAAAACACCATGAACATCATCAAAAAACAAAACGGCGGAAACCTGGAAATTGCAGTGGAAGGCAGACTGGACACCATGACTGCGCCTGAACTGGAGGCGGAACTGAATCAGTCCATGAATGGTGCTGACAGTCTGGTTTTTGACTTCAGCAAGCTGGATTATATTTCTTCTGCCGGCCTTCGTGTTCTCCTGGCTGCCCATAAGGTGATGAGCAAAAAGGATGGCATGAAAGTCACGCATGTCAATGAGATTGTGGCAGAGGTATTTGAAGTGACAGGTTTTTCAGATATTCTGACCATTGAGTGAGGCGCAGGCATGAAAACCGACGTGATATTGGTTTCCAATGACGGGAATCAAATGGAAGCAGCCCTGAATCAGACAGGCAAGGTGGCTGCTTACAAAAAGCTTTCATCACGCAATGAACTCCAGCTTCGCCTGCTGGCCGAAGAAATGATGGGCATGATGCGGTCCATTACCGGAAAGGCGGACGGAAGGTTCTGGATTGAGGACCGCGATGATGTCTATCAGCTGCACCTGCAGGTTGAGACCAGACTGAACGCTGAAAAGCGCGGACAGCTGCTTTCTGCTTCTTCCAGCGGGAAAAATGAAATGGCCAAAGGACTGATGGGCCGTCTTCGCGATTTCTTTGAGCGCAATGCAGAGGATGGCGCGGTTGCACCTTCACCTCTTCTTCTTTCCAATCCGCAGGAGATGTCCTCTACGCCTACGCTGGACTGGGATTGGAGCATGACAGAATACCAGAATGAAATCAACAGCCGCGTCAGGCAGCAGGATGAAGACGCAATCAGAATATGGGATGAACTGGAAAAGTCAGTGGTTACTCATGTGGCGGATGAGATTAAGGTCAGTATCCGGGGAGAATTGACAGAGATGATCATCCTGAAGAAACTGGTTTGATTCGCTTCATTCTGCGAAACGGTTTGCTATAGAAAGCATGCACTCATCAAGTAGATGAAACAGGCAAGGGGTGAGGACGGTGAAAGAGCTGACGCTGGATGCCAGGGTGGAAAACATTTCCGAAGTCACAGCGTTCATTGATGCCGAGCTGGAAAGACTCGACTGTCCTTTAAAAGCACAGACACAGATTGATATCGCGATCGATGAGCTTTTCAGCAACATTGCCTTTTATGCATATGCGCCAAATGTCGGACTTGCCACTGTCCGGTTTGCATATGATCAGCAGAGCGGCATGGTTTCTATAACCTTTTTGGATCATGGCATTCCGTACGATCCTCTTGAAAAAACGGATCCTGACACCACACTGGCAGCTGAAAACAGGTCAGTGGGCGGTCTCGGAATCTTTCTGGTGAAGAAAACCATGGATGAAATTCAGTATCAGCGGTGCAATGACCAGAACGTGTTGACCATAAAAAAGCGGATCAAGACATGAAAGTGGAAAAGGGTGACCGAAACAGATGACGGTTTTACAGGCGCTTTTACTGATTTTTTTTAATGGGGATGAAGTGGAAAACATTCTCATGTCCGTTGGAGTCTGGCTGGGATTCTGGTTTCTCTTCCAAAAGTCAGGGGTAAAAGGCTGGTGGGCGTTTTGCCCGTGGGCGAGAGAGTACATGCTTGCCAGATGTGCAGGACGGGAGCCGGAAGGCCGTGTGACAAGTGTTCTGGCCTTCATGATGACCGCATGCACGATTGCGCTGGAATTCATAAAAAACGATGCAGGCGGTGTGATCTTCGGCCTGTTTTTTACGATTTTGCTCTTTACTCGTCTGATTTATGAAATCCGCGTATACAATGGTTTGACGGAAGTCTATGGCGTCAGTAAATGGTGGATTATCCCGTGGCTGTTTGCAGACTTTCTTGTTGCGCCGATCTGGGGCCTTTCCAAAAAGTTCCAGCCCGAATGGAAAGCGGAGGAAATCCAGAGGGCTTCACTTGCAACCATTCAGGGTCATAACATTGAGGGCATGAAGGAAGGTCTGACCGTCAACCTGGATGAACGCACTGCAACCGAATTCTTTCAGAAAAAGTATCTTCTTTATGACATCCATATGTATATCAAACCCGGGCATATGGTGCTGCTTCTGGGAGGTTCCGGCGCAGGAAAGACAACATTCCTTAATGCTGTCAACGGTTATGAAAAGGCCAAAGCCAAGGTCACACTGAACGGTGGAAACATATACAGCGAATACAAGAAGATGCAGTATGAAGTCGGTTTTGTTCCACAGCAGGAACTGATGCGCGGAAAAGATACTGTATACCACACACTCATGGATGCGTCCCTTCTGCGGGTGCCGCTGGGGGTTTCACGCGCTCAGCGCAGGGCAAGAGTGGAAGAAGTCATGAAGATCTTCGGTCTGGAACCGGTGAAGAATAACCTCGTGGAGAAGCTTTCCGGAGGGCAGAAAAAACGGGCCTCCATCGCGATGGAATTCATTTCCAATCCTTCTCTGTTTATTCTGGATGAACCGGATTCCGGCCTGGACGGCGTCATGGCCAGAGAGCTGATGGAGCAGCTTCGCGCGATTGCCAATCAGGGCAAGATTGTGATCGTGATTACGCATACGCCGGACCGTGTGATTGATCTCTTTGATGATGTCATTGTTCTGGCCAAGGACAAGAACAGGACAGGCAGGCTTGCCTTCTTTGGACCGATTGAAGAAGCCCGTGCATTTTTCGGAAAAGAAAAGATGGAGGAAGTTGTCATGGCCATTAACCGCAAAGAAGAAGGCGGCGAAGGCAGGGCAGACGAATTCATTGAAAGATATGCGGAGGTGCAGAATGGCTGAAGTAAACGCCGAAGGAAGGCGGAGACATAGTTATAGGATGCGGCATCGCGGGCGCCTTGCACAGGTCCGCATTTATCTGGGAAAGATGCTGCGCATGTTCGTCTATGAAAATGACTGGAAAGTGCTGCCCATGGCTGCACTGATTGCGGCCCTTGTCGCCATGGTCGTCAGAAAAAAGTTTTTCCTGAACATGGAAGGCGATCTGATGGGCGCATTTGCCCTGACGTGTGTGGCGATCTGGAATGGCTGCTTCAACTCCATTCAGGCGATCTGCCGCGAGCGGCCGATTATCAAACGTGAGCACCGTTCGGGCATGCATATCTCTTCTTATGTCTGTGCACATATGATTTATCAGGCACTGCTCTGCCTGGCACAGTCCATCCTGACCGTTGTGGTATTCAGGTATGTCGGAGTGCAGTTCCCTGCAAAAGGATTATTCACGCCATGGCTGATTGTCGATCTTGCGTTTACCCTGTTCCTGATCTCGTATGCCTCGGACATGCTGTCACTGTGGATATCGTCTCTTGCACATACGACGACCACAGCAATGACCGTCATGCCGTTTGTTCTGATTTTTCAGCTGGTTTTTTCCGGCGGCATTTTCTCACTTCCTGCATGGTCTGAAAGCATTTCCCAGTTTACCATTTCGAACTATGCACTCAAATGTATTGCTGCACAGGCCGACTATAACAATGCACCGATGGATACAGCGTGGTCGACACTCGTCAAGTTGAAGGACAAGGAAATCGGCGGCACAGCAACGGTCGGCCAGATTCTGGATTATCTCTCCAATGGAGACAATCAACTGGTTGCTGCGATTCGGAGCAGGGAAGTGGATGCGACCACAACTGTTGGGAATGCATGGAGTATGATCAGTTCTTCCGCTGCCTATCAGCAGTTCCGGGAACAGCCCGTAGAGGTCGGCCCGCTGATGGACGCACTCATCGGCGGAAATGCAGAAGGAGCCTCAGCAAGCCCTGAGGCGGCTCTGGTCAGGACATTCCTTGAAAATTCCCAGCTTCTTCGCGGTGCAGACGGTGGACCGGTCAAAGCAGGTGAACTGATCGACCGGTTTGAACTGGAATCCATGATTGAAGATGTGAAAGATGTGGTCATTGGCAGACAGACGACAGTGGGTGAACTGATCGACATCATCGCTGTCAGTCCGGACGCGCAGAGCCGCAGAGGGGAGAACGTCACCGTTCGGACCACTGTGGGCCGTCTGATGGAACTGGTGGGAGAAGAAAAAATCAAGGATCTCGTTCGGACACAGACCGCTGCGGTCAGCCGTGTTGAGGCGTATGAAAGAACGGAGGACAATATTCTGTCTTACTGGTTCAGCATCATCTTCTTCACCCTCATCTATGCGCTTTTTACAGTCATTACCCTGGAGTTTATTGACAAGGATAAGCGGTAAAGTGCATGCTTCCGCATAGGAGCATGTTCTTTTCAGGAGAAAAACAGAAACGCCTGCTGAAAGGATGATCAGCAGGCGTTTCTCTTATCTGTGGATGATGATTTGACTCAGAAGCAGATAAAGGGCCGGACGGAAATGGATCCGTTCGGCCCTTCCTGCACTTGAAAACAGAATGGTTAGCAGCCGATCCGCCCGAAGCGGTAGTTCTTTACAAGAGCTGGCCAGTCGGTCTGAATGACATCGATCTGCTTATCGAAAAGCCGGCCCCAGCCGCGATCAGGCCCTTCGAGAATGGAAATATCATCGTCCAGATCACCGTACAGCGGCTTGTAGGGCGGAACATCGGTCAGCGTCAGTGCGTTGACCCAGGTGAACAGGTTTTTACTGTGAATGTACCGGATGGCTTCATCACTGAACAGCTCATCGTCATTGCTGAAGGCAATCAGTTCAACACCGACCATGTTGAGATTCCTGTAGGCAAGCGCTTCTTCGACATCGGCGAGTGAATAACAGATGGGCATAAACATATACTTGACCGGGTGATTTTCCAGCTGATCCAGGATCTCCCGATGGGACAGAGGGGCTTTCAGTATGGCCTGCCTGAGCATGTGCGGGTGTTGATCCAGAAGAGCAGGGACTTTTCCCGCAGCGCGCCAGGTGCGGTCAATGTTGATGAGTTCGTCATGACACAGGAAGTCGAACACTTCTTCAAGCTTCTGAATATGATGAGAGCTGGGTTCGCCCAGTCCATTGAGCGGATGAAAAGCGGAAATCTGATCGGCCGACAGGTGCGCACTGTTTTTGTTCCAGCCGAACAGGCGCGGTTCCACGCCGTCATGGATGGAGAATACTTCACCGTCATACGAAGCCGTGGTATCAGTTTCTACAATGTCAGCGCCCTGCATCAGGGCAGCTTTGTAGGCCATGGTCGTATTCTGAATGACATTGCCATGCCAGCTGCCCCGATGGGCACAGATCAGGACTTTTTTTTCTTCGAACTTGGCGTTCAGAAGTTCATTGATTTCCCTGTATTGCTCTTTTCCAAATGCCATCGGTATTATCCTTTCAGGTCGTCACGGCTTCCGCGGCCATAGACCAGATACAGCACAACAGCGGAGATGATCATCATCAGTACGGCATAGACGAAGGTGAGTGCAACACCATCAGAACTGTTGCCCATTTCTTCGGTCAGGCTCTTGATTTTGACACCAAGCGTGGGATTGGCCGGATGATGCAGGAAAGCTGAAATATCATAGTCTGTTAGCAGTCCGTTAAAGTTCAGGGCAGCAATGGCAAGCACTGTAGGCAGAAGCACCGGGAAAATGACCCGGCGGAATGTGTACAGGCCGCTCGCTCCGAGGTTACGGGAGGCATCTTCCAGGGCATCGTCCAATCCAAAGAAAGCGGCCTTGGTCATGCGCATGGTAAAGGGCAGCTTGACAATAATGTAGCCGATCAGCAGCAGCTGAAGCGTTGCAATCAGCGGCTGGTTGAACATGTACCACCGCGGCTGGTTAAAGGCCAGCATCAGGCTCAGAGCGATCATGGTAGAAGGCAGGAGCCAGGGGAGCATCAGGCTGTATTCAAGGGCTGTCGCAGAAACACTGTTGCGGCGCTTCTGAATGTAGCGGCAGGCCACAATGACCAGTGCACCAACAATAATCGCTGCGAGCGCAGAATACACAATGGAAACAACAAACGGTCTGTAGGCAGTATTCTGACTGAGCAGCTGGACATAGTTCTGCAGAGAAAATGTACTGAAATCGAGCTGCCGCATCTGGATATGCGCTGAGTCTGAGAAGGAGAAGAGAACAATCAGAACGACCGGGATGACGTAGATGACAAACAGTACATAAGCATAAATATGCACGAGCACGTTCACGACGGGATTCGTGATCTTCTGCTTGACAATCTTGGTCTTCACCTTGGAAACAGACATATAGTGTCCACGACGCTCAATGGCGGTCAGAATGGCAAGCAGGATCATCGTGGCCAGACCCAGGACGAGGGACAGTGTGGCTGATAGTGACTTTGCGCTGGTGGTTGTCATATCAGCAAACTGTTTGATCATGGGGTTGATGGTCTGAAAATCTTTCCCGCCGACCAGAAGCGGTGCACTCATTGCGCACAGACCGGTAATGAAGGTCAGGATGGTGACGGCGAAAAGGCTGGGCAGCAGGACCGGCAGAACAACCCTGCGCAGAATATACCACTGGCTTGCACCCATATTGCGTGCAGCTTCCACTGTCTGGAAGTCCACGGAACGCATGGCGTTGCGCAGGAAGATCATATGATTGCTGGTGCAGCTGAAGGTCATGACGAACAGCACGGCCCAGTATCCGGTAAACCAGTTCCTGTTCATGTTGGGGAAGATGCTGGCCATAAGATTGGTCAGAACACCGGTGTTGCTGTAAATGAACTTATAACCGGAGACCAGTGTGACGCCTCCGTAAATCAGCGTGGTCAGGTAGCCCAGGCGCAGAATCTTGGAACCTTTGATATCAAAGTATTCTGTGATCAGTACCAGTGAGATTCCAACAAAACCGACTGTAATCGAGAGGGTTGGTGCGAGGATAAAGGAATTCCTCAGGGCCTTCATGGCACGCGAGGACTTCAGCAGTTTCTGGAAAGCATCGACTGAAAGTTTCCCGCCCTCAAAAAAGACGGTTTTGAGAAGGTTCAGGATTGGCAGAATCATGCACGCCATGATGAACCAGATGAAGATGGCAGCCAGAATACCGAACATGATCATCTGTCCCGGTGTCATGCGTGCAAGCCTGGTTTTCAACGGAACTTTAATCGCTTGCATAACTTGCCTCCTCAATACACCATCAGATCGGCAGGATCAATGGCGACTTCCACCTGATCGCCGGACTTGAGATACTGGCGGCCGTCATTCTTGTCAATGCATTTGAGTGTCTGGCCTTCCAGATCGAGAAGATACTTGATGTACAGGCCGAAGTATTCGGCACCGATGACTTTGGCAGGAAGAACAGCACGGCCCTGAACATGGGGCTCATTGACGTGAATGCGTTCCAGCCGGATATAGGTGGCAGCTTCCGGATTCAGGCTGCGGCCGGTCTGCGAATTGATTTTGGCAACGGTGACAGGGGAGAGCTTATTGATATCACCGATAAAATTGCAGACGAATTCAGTCTTGGAAGCAGAATAGATTTCATTGGGGGTGCCAATCTGTTCGATAAAGCCTTTGTTGAATACGGCGATGCAGTCGGAGAGTGTCAGCGCTTCTTCCTGGTCATGCGTAACATAGACCGTGGTGATGCCAAACTTGCGCTGCATTTCCTTCAGTTCGCCGCGCAGCTGCACACGAAGCTTGGCGTCCAGGTTGGAAAGGGGTTCATCAAGACAAATGATTTCGGGATTATTCACCAGTGCACGGGCAATGGCGACACGCTGCTGCTGACCACCGCTCAGTTCAGCCACTTTGCGGCCGAGCTGCTGATCGGTGAGGTCAACTTTGGCGGCCATTTCTTTCACGCGGCGGTCGATGTCTGTCTTGTTGACTTTCTTGACCCGCATGCCGAAGGCAATGTTTTCATACACACTCATGCTGGGGAAAAGAGCATAGTTCTGAAAGACCATGCCGATATTGCGCTTTTCCACCGGGACATGGGTGAGGTCTTTGCCTTTTACAGTGACGGTTCCCTTGACCGGCTCGATAAAGCCGGTGATTGTGCGCAGTGTGGTTGTTTTTCCGCAGCCGGAAGGTCCGAGAAAAGTGTAGAATTCTCCTTCTTTAACGTGAATATTGATATCCTTCAGTGCGGTAAAATCGCCGAAACGCACCTCAATGCCGTCCAAACGAATCATGTGGTGGCCTCCATCCTTTTCATTAAAATGTATCTTTTTGAAAAAAACGGGGCAAGGAAGTCCTTGCCCCAGGCATTACATGATGCACATGCCATTCCAGGCAGCGTACTGAATGCGCTTGGAATTATTACTGCATGTATTCGAGCATGATCTTTTCGCACCAGGCATCGATATTGGCAGCAACCAGTGCCCAGTCGATATTCTGTGCAGGAATGGAGCACATTTCGATCTGGCTGGCAGGAGCCTTATCGGCAGCCTTTTCGTTTGCCGGCATGGTCTTGAACTGTTCGCTCCATTCACCCTGGATCTGAGCAGAACCGAACCATTCAACAAAGCGGAGTGCTTCGTCCATGTTCTTGGTGGTCTTGATGACAGCAACGCCTTCCACAGCATAAGGAATGCCGCATTCGGGAACAGCATAGCCGGTCTTGGTGCCGTACTTCTCATCGTACTGGTCAGCACCGGAGGACCACATCTGACCCATCAGAACAGGGGAGGATTCGTTCACGATCTGAGCATAGAGATCGACGCCGTCTTCCACAGGAGTGCCATGAGCAAAGAAAGCTTTAATAGCGGCCCAGCCTTCATCGGAGATGCCCAGCTCGCCGTTGGGATCAATGTAACGGGTCAGGATGCCGGCAAGGACGTTGCGGGTGGTGCCGCCGGTCAGCTTGATCTGGGATTCATACTTGGTCCAGAACTTTTCGTTTTCCCAGAGATCAGGCCAGTCCTTCGGAGCATCTTCAGGAGCAACCTGGTTGGTATCATAAGCAAGGAGAATGGCCTGCTTCACGATGGCATAGTAGTAACCATTGGGATCATTCAGACCTTCGCTGACTTCGGATGCCCAGGAGGGAGCATCGATCTTGGCGATGATGTCGCGGGAGATCAGATCGTTCCAGATGATGGCGTTGAGACCGAAAACGACGTCGCAGGGGGTGGCTGCGCCTTCGTTAATCAGACGCTGCTGGACTGCACCGGCGCCTTCTTCAACGATGGTCAGTTTGAAGCCGTCCTGAGCTGCGCGCTCACGAAGCCAGTCCGCACGTCCGGAAGAACCGGAGTTTGTGTAGACGGTCAGTTCAACACCGGTGCCTTTGGTGTTTGCGCCTTCAGCCATTGCGAATGCGCATACAGACAGCAGCATGACAAGAGCCAATACAAAAGATACAAACTTTTTCATGGAATGGAACCTCCTTATGAAGATGTGTTTTCTGTATTATAGTACTTTTCCCGGTTTTCGTAAAGAATAAATCACTTTTAGGGATAAAATAATATAATTTTACACAGGCTTTCACCTTCGCGGCGCATCAAGCAGACGGAAATCTGCTTCAAATGCAGAAAACAAACGGCAGGCTGCGTACGCATACCTGCCGTTGAAGACATCGAAGCATAGAAATGGGTCTGCTATACAGTAACGGGAAATGCAATGGAACATGGTTCGGACATAGAAGCCGTTGCATGATGGTTGGCAGGGGCGGAAAAAAGATTGACCAAACCGCAGAAAATATGATATCCTCGCACTGTCAAACCTGTCGCTGTGGAATGGGAAACAAGCGCCTGAACGGAGGAGCCATATTGCTGAAGTACCGATGCCTGATAGTGGATCATGATGACACTGTTGTCAATTCAACGGCAACCGTGCATTATCCCTGCTTTGTTCAGTATTGTGCAGAGTACTTTCCAAATTATACCTGCACGCTGGAACATTACTTCCTGAAGAATTTTGATCCCGGCGTTGTCGCGTTTTTCGGGAAAGAAGTTGGCATGACCCAGGAACAGATGATGCATGAACAGACCTATTGGAATGAATACGTGCAGCATCATATACCGAAAGTATACCCCGGCATGCGGGATATTCTTCTCAGACAGAAGGCAGAAGGCGGCATACTCTGTGTGATATCTCATTCCTACAGAGACAATATTCTCAGGGATTATCGGGAAAATAACCTTCCCGAGCCGGACATGATCTTCGGGTGGGAATGCCCTCCGGACAAGCGCAAGCCCAACAGCTGGCCGCTTGAGCAGATCATGGAGACCTACCATCTTCAGCCGGAAGAAATGCTGGTTCTGGATGACCTGAAGCCGGGTTATGACATGGCCCGAAAAGTGCATGTGCCGTTTGCCGCAGCCGGCTGGGCGAATGATATTCCGGAAATTGAGTCGTTTATGCGAAACAACTGTGACCTGTATTTTAAACGCATTACCGAACTGAACCAATGGCTGTTTTCTGAAGAGGAGAAAAAGCAATGAGCAAAAAAATCACGAAAATTGTTCTGACGGGCGGCCCTGCTGGTGGTAAGACGACATTGATCAGCCGGATTCTGCATGAGTTTAAACAGGAAGAAGGATGGCGTGTTTTCACCATCCCTGAAACGGCTACAGAACTGATTTCCGGCTTTGGAATCCGGCCTTTCGGCAACTGTATGAGCATGCTGGCTTTTCAGGATTTTGTGATCGCTGATCAGATTCACAAGGAGAAGCTTGCCCTTGATGCGGCACAGATTGTCAATGAGGACAACATCCTCATTATTTATGACCGCGCACTGATGGATGATAAGGCATATATCTCCGATGAAGAATTCGCGGAGGTTCTGTCACATTTCGACGGCAGAACAGAGGCCTCTGTCCTTGCAGGATATGATGCAGTGCTTCATCTGGTCACCTGCGCCAAAGGTGCGGAATTTGCCTACAATCTGGCCAATGAAGCACGGACGGAATCGCTGGAGTATGCAAGAGAAATGGATGACCGGACACTCAGGGCCTGGAGCGGGCATCCCAATCTGCATATCATTGATAACTCCGACGATTTTGAGCAGAAGATGAACCGCGCCATGCGTGAAATCTATCGTGTTCTCGGTGAGCCGGAGCCTATGGTGGCCAAACGGAAGTTCCTGATTGAGATGCCGGACCTGGAGCAGCTCAAAAAGAAGTACAATGCAGTGATGCTGGACATGATGCAGAGCTATCTGGTGGTAACCCAGCCCGGTGTGGAGCGCCGTATTCGGCAGCAGAAGAACGGGGAAGACTATCTGTATTTCTATACGGAAAAGCACACCCGCGAGGATGGCGCGAAGTGGGTGACAGAGAAACCGATCTCGGAAAAGCAGTATGTGAAATACCTGATGGAATCGGATTCTGCGCTTCATCATGTGCGCAAGAACAAATATCGTTTTATCGCGGACACATGCAGGTATGAAGTGGATGTCTATCCTTTCTCAGAGGACAAAGCCATCCTTTTCCAGTATGCGCCTTCCAATGACACGGTGATCCCGGAAGAACTGAAAGTCATCCGGGAAGTGACCGGCGAGGAGGAATATAAAAATCGAATGCTCGCCCTTGTGCAGAAACTCTGATATTGTGTTCACAGCAATGGAAAGGCCGGCCTGATGGACCGGCTTTTTCTGTGGGGATCCATGGAATGAACAGCCAGGGAATGAAAAAGCGGCTCTGGATAGAGAGCCGCTCTGTGATTATGATTCACCTTTTTTCAGAATGCTGCTGATAAAGCTGCGTGTTCTCTCTTCACGCGGGTTGGAGAAGAACTCTTTGGAAGGCGCCTGTTCAATGACTTTTCCGTCATCCATGAACAGCACATAATTGGATACATTGCGGGCAAAACCCATCTCATGCGTGACCACAAGCATGGTCATGCCTTCCTCGGCAAGATGCCGCATCACGTTGAGGACTTCGCCAATCAGTTCCGGGTCCAGGGCGCTGGTGGGTTCATCGAAATAGATGATTTCAGGGTTTGCAGCCAGGCCGCGCGCAATGGCAACGCGCTGCTGCTGACCGCCGGAGAGCTGATGCGGAAAGGCATCGATGCGATCTGCCATACCAACACGCTTGAGCGCATCCATGGCGGCATCTTTTGCATCGGAGCGACTCATTTTTCTTCCGCTGGTCAGACCGAGCGTCACATTCTGCAGAACTGTTTTATTCAGAAACAGGTTGTAATTCTGAAACACAAAGGCCGTTTTTTTCCGAATCCTGGTAATGCTGCTTTTGGAGATGGCGTGCATGTCGTATTCTTCGCCGTCAAAGATCATGGTGCCGCTGTCAGCGCGCTCCAGATAATTGATGCACCGGAGAAGGGTGGTTTTTCCGGAGCCGGAAGGGCCGAGAATCGCGATCACATCTCCTTTGTTGATCTTCAGATCAATGCCTTTGAGAATCTCGGTATGGGCATCAAACGATTTATGGACATTCTTGATTTCCAGCATTATCTCGTTCCTCCATAGGCACTCAGTTTCTTTTCTCCCCATCTCTGCAGAAGTGTCAGTACGGAGCAGAAGGCAAGGTAGATCAGGGCCACTTCGGTGTACAGTGCGAGCGATTCATAGACACGGCCGTTGATGACGACTGCCTGACGGAACATTTCGGTGACCGTGATGACAGAGGCGAGAGAGGTACCTTTCACCATGGAAATCAGAGAATTCGAAAGGGCCGGGAAGGCTGTACGGAAAGCCTGAGGAAGGATGACATGCCACATGGTCTGAAGGTAGGTCATGGATACACAGTACCCCGCTTCCATCTGACCGGAAGGAACGGCTTCCAGTGCACCACGCATGGATTCTGCCATGTATGCACCTTCATTGATGCCAAAGACAAGAACAGCGGTCGGGTATGCATCCAGAACTATGCCTATGCTCGGCAGACCATAGAAGACCAGGTACAACTGGACCAGAAGGGGCGTGCAGCGAACAATCCAGATATAGACGCGGCAGAGGAAACTCAGTCCTTTGATATGCGCATACTGAATCATGGCAACAATCACCGCAATGATGAGGGCCAGGGAGAATGACATGAGAGTCAGGGGGATTGTGACGGTAAAAAACTTTTCAACCAGCTGTGGAAAAGCATCTTGCAGAATTTGCAGTGCTCGCTCGCTCATTCCATTTCCTCCGGATTCATACAGGTGGTTTCCATCAGACGCGTCAGGACACGAATGCCCTGCAGGTAGGCTCTGACAGAGATGCGTTCATTGGTGCCGTGGATGCCCTCCGCGGATACGGCTTCCTCTTCGAGGAAGGGGCCGAAGCGCAGGCAGCAACGGCAGACCGGTTCATACTGGCGGCAGTCTGTCGCCCCGCGGTTCTGTGCCGGGATGAAGATCAGCCGCTGAAAATAGTGCTCAAGCACCTGCTTGAGATGGATAAAACCATAGCTGTCAATGTCTGAAGGACGTGAGGCCTCAATCTGCTGATCGAGGGACAGTTCCACATCGGATGGAACAAGGCCGCGACAGTGTTCCAGCATGACTTCCGGCGGGTCAGAGGGCGCCAGACGCATGTTGATGACGGCCCACATGTCCTGCGGCAGAACATTTGCAGCAGGAGAACCTTCTGAAATCATGGTCGGCGCGATGGTGGTGGATACCTGATGATACAGGGATTCACGGGACATGCACCACGCAAGGAGTTCCTTCTCATAACGCGTCATATCACTGACCCAGGTCTTCATGGGTTCTACGGTGATATACGGTGAGAGTGACCGAAGGGCACTTTTCAGACAGTAGGTCAGAACCGGGGGCCGCGGATGGGAGACTATGGATGCGATGGCTTCGGAAAGGTGACCGAGCGAGGTTCCATGGAAGGGATTGGAACTGTGGCCGCCCCTGGATTGGACGTTGAGCCTCAGATCCATATATCCTTTTTCATAGATCCCGATCAGGCAGGCGAGTGTGCCCGGAGCGCCATAATCTGCAGCGTCCATGACATCACCGGCGCCTTCATCAAGGACATATTCCAGTTCAATGCCGCGTTTCCTGAGCAGGTTACAGATTGCAATGGCACCGCCGGAACAGGTTTCTTCATCCTCACCAAAAGCAAAGTATACAGTGCGCTGAAGCCGGCCGCCACGGGACAGCAGATATTCCATGGCCTCAAGATGCCCAATCAGCATTTCCTTGATATCCAAGGCCCCGCGGCCCCAGATAAAGCCGTCTGCGAGATCACCGGAAAACGGTGCGTGCTGCCAGTTTTTCTCGGTCCCACTCTTGATAGGCACCACATCCTGATGCGCCATGAAAAGGGCGGGACGCAGGGAAGGAGTGCTCCCGGGCAGCTTCAGCAGAAGACTGTGCCCGATGGTCTCCCACACACAGGCACTGACAATATGCGGGTAGCTTACGCGGAGAAAAAGATGGAATGCATCAAAGGCAGAGTAGTCTGTTTTTGATGTGTCAAGATGGCTGACGGTCGGAAAGCGAAGTGCATCTCTCAGATGCTCCACGGCACGTTCCGACGGAAAGTCCGGGTAGTCAGATTCGTGAGCAAACAATTCGGCATTTGTCATGTGTCGGGCTCCTCATCACAGGCATGAAAAAGCAATAAGACATGCCTGTGCATGATATCATACGCACTGGAAAGTCGCAAGGAAAAGGCAGGAAAAGAGCAGTGCATGCAGCACTGCTCTTGGAACGCGGGAAGATTATTCCTGAGGCATACCTGTCAGATCCAGACCATTGAAATATTTGATGGAAATCGCAGCCAGCGTACCGTCGGCGCGCATGGCATCGAGGGCTTCGTTGATGGCGGCGATCAGGGTAGCGGTATCATCCGCCTTGCGCACCGGAATGGCAACCGGTTCGCCGGGGCCTTCATCCACCACTTTGATCTCAGCCTCAGGATGAGCGATCATGTAATCGTTGATGGTGACCTGGGAGTTGATGGTTGCATCCACACGGCGCTGAAGGACGAGCTGGAGCGTGTCGGCAAGAGCATCAACACCGGTGACCGTCGCACCGTATTCTTCTGCGATGGCAGCATAGGTGGAAGAGGCGGTGTTGGCTGTCTTTTTGCCCTTGAGATCTTCAAAGGACTTGATCTCCTCATTATCCTTGCGGACAACGAGCACTTTGTGGGTATAGACATACGGCGTAGAGAAGCTGTATTTTTCAGCGCGGGTTTCGGTATAACCGACTCCGTTGCAGGCAAGATCGAAACGGCCGGAATCAACACCCTGCAGAATGGAATCCCAGTTGGTCTCTTCAAAACGAGCCTCAACACCGAGTTGTTCAGCGATCGCAGTGCCGATTTCAACGTCCAGGCCGACCAG
The DNA here is from genome assembly GCA_002350845.1 of Christensenella sp. UBA2853. Classification (GTDB taxonomy): domain Bacteria; phylum Bacillota; class Clostridia; order Christensenellales; family Aristaeellaceae; genus UBA2943. Next base: position 13,461 of record DEFL01000013.1, on the reverse strand, counting down.
CTGATTGGATTCATCATGGTATGTCCACGGTGCCCAGTCGCCTTCGGTTGCGATGATGATATATCCTCTTTCCTTGATCTGGGAGAGAAGATCGACGGTTTCGGCGGATGAGACCGAGGCAACAAGGATGGTCATTGCCATGACCAGGGAGAACACAAGTGCAAGCATTTTTTTCATAAAATGAAGCCACCCTTTCAGAAAAGTTAGAGAAAAACAACTGTTTCTCGCCGGAGCGTGTTGAGAAAACAGCGTTATTTCCGGTTTGCTGTCAGTACGAGGTCAAAAGATGGAAAAAACTACCAACAGCAATGCATTCTAGCATGGAGAAAACATGGAAGTCAACACAGGAGAAAAGGAGGATTGCATGTCTCGAAAAGAAGAACGGAGAAAAAACATCAGCATCCCATGAAATCCTGGGAATCGTCCGGGTCAGCGTACCTGAAAATGCAGGATATGTATTGTCGATTACTGCTATTTCCATTCAAAGAAAAAGGTTGATTATGTGTATTTTGAACCTGCAAAGTATGATACAATGCCACTGCTCGGAGCCTGCCATACGATTTGCAGGCTGGAAGCTGGAGGGAACGTATGGAAACCAGACCCAATTATCGGCGGACACTGAAAGCCTGCTATCTGGGATTCGTGACACAGGCAATTTCAGCCAATTTTGCACCGCTTCTGTTTCTCACATTCCGGTCACAGTATGGGATTTCACTGGATCGAATTGCACTGATTCCCACGCTGTTTTTCTTCACACAGCTGATTACGGACTTCATCTGTGCCAAGTTCGTTGACCGCATTGGATACCGGTTCAGCGTCGTGCTCTCAGAAGTGCTGTCATCCGTCGGACTGATTGGCATGGCATGCCTTCCGGAACTGCTCCCGGATCCGTTTGTCGGAATTCTTGCCTGTGTTGTGGTGTATGCTGTGGGCAGCGGATTGATTGAAGTGCTGGTCAGCCCGATTGTCGAGGCCTGCCCGTTTGATAATAAAGAAGGCGTCATGAGCCTGGTGCACTCCTTCTACTGCTGGGGATCCGCGGCAGTCATTCTGCTGTCTTCTCTGTTCTTTGCCGTCTTCGGAGTGAGCAGCTGGAAGATTCTGACCTGTCTCTGGGCCTTGATCCCTCTGTACAATATTATAAACTTTGCGGTTTGCCCCATCGAACATCTGGTGGAGGACGGGAAAAGCATGACCATTCTTCAGCTTTTTCGGCTGCCGCTTTTCTGGCTGCTTGCCCTCCTCATGGTCTGTTCCGGTGCATCTGAGCTTTCCATGGCTCAGTGGGCATCTGCCTTTGCAGAGGCAGCGCTGGGTGTCAGCAAAACCATTGGCGATCTTGCCGGTCCATTCTTCTTTGCCATTGTGATGGGCCTGTCCCGCGTGTTTTACAGCCGTAAAAGTGAGACAATGCAGCTGGAAAACTATATGACCGGATGCGCTGCACTCTGTGTGGTCTGCTATCTGACAGCGGCCCTGATTCCTTCGCCTGTCGTTGGATTGATCGGATGCGCGATGACAGGCATTACCGTGGGCGTCATGTGGCCGGGAACCATCAGCATATCATCCAAAGCCTGTCCCAGGGGCGGAACCGCGATGTTTGCGCTTCTTGCGCTGGCCGGGGACCTCGGCGGAACACTTGGCCCGCTGACTGTGGGTGAATTCTCAGCCCTTGCAGGGGAAAACCTGCGCATGGGGATTCTGGCAGCGGCTGTGTTTCCGGCGCTTCTGATTGCCGGACTCATGATTCTGAAAAAGATGAAAAAGCAAAAGACTGCGTAAAGGGAGATGCAGCATGGATCTTCAAAGACTGGAACAGGCGGTTGTGAATGTAACATGCCGGTACAGAGAAGCAGGCTTTTTTCCGGATGCTGCAGTCCGCGTGTTCAACAGGGAGAAGAGTCTGGTGACTTTCTGCGCAGGCAACGCAAAGGATACTTCACTTTTTGATGTGGCTTCGCTGACCAAAATAGCCACGGCGACGATGGTGCTCCGCATGGTAGAGCATGGCGCATTCCGGCTGGAGGATGAGATTGCCAATCTGCTTCCATCGATTGCGGCACATCCGTATCTGCAGGCACGGATGAAGGGCATTACGCTGGAAATGCTTCTGACGCATACCTCCACACTCACGGACTGGTATCCTTTTTATTCCAGATGCGGGGAAGATTTCTATGAGACGCTGGCATACGCACTTTCCCATACGGAAGTGACCAGGGGAGTCGTGTATTCGGACCTGAATTTCATGATTCTGGGAAAGCTCCTGGAAGAGACACTGCGCAAACCGCTCTCGGTCTGCCTTCAGGAAGAGCTGGTTCAGCCGCTGGGACTTGGGGATATGATGTTCTGCCCGCAGGAGCGGGAGAGAATCATTCCTGCGGATTATGGCAATGCGATTGAGATGAACATGTGCAGGGAACGGAATATCTCCTTTGACGGATTCCGCCCGCTCGGCGTTCCGGCTCCGGGCATGGTCAATGACGGAAACAGCCATTATTACTTTGGAGATGTTGCAGGACATGCCGGGATCTATGCAACGACAGAGAGTTATATGCGTCTGTGCCAGTATTATATGACGACATCCTCTGAGCTGCTGGTAAGGGCACAGAAGGAGCAGCCTGTCTCCCCGGAAAGAGGACTCGGACTGCAGACCGGCATGACCTATCCGTATGGCTGCGGGCATACAGGGTTTACAGGGACAAGCATCTATTTCTCAAGGGAGAAGAACATCGGCTGCGTAGCATTTACAAACCGGCTTTTCTTTCCGGAAGCCAATCATCATAACACCGGTGAATTCAGAAGAGCTCTGCACGAGACCGTATTTGCCCTTGGAGCAGAGGCATTATAAGCATGGGCGCGCGCGGGAATGCAGCGTTCCCGGAGCCCATATGAAAAGCAGCCTGGACGGCTGCTTTTCATATGCTGATTTTCCCCATGACAACCGGGTGCGCAGCCCCTGTCACTGCAGGGACATTATTGCAGACACCGTGGATGCACTCGGCTGCCAGCATGGCGAAAGCCACGGCTTCTTTTGCATCGGAATCATATCCGAGGTCCTCATTGCACAGGACAGGCAGGTCCAGACGTTTGCGCAGCATGCTCATCAGCGCGGGATTGCGGCAGCCTCCGCCGCCGACAATCAGTTCCTCGGGCCGGGGATGACAGAAGTGATCCATGGCGTAGCGGATGGTTTCCACAGTGAATGCAGTCGCCGTTGTAATCATATCCGGCGCTGACACATTCAGCTCCCTGGCTGTGGACAGGAACCGGCTGATATAGGCGTCTCCGTATGCTTCGCGTCCGGTGGTTTTTGGCGGAAGAGCGGACAGGTAGGGATCCTCCATCATCCACGAAAGAAGTGCAGAAGAAACCTGGCCTGCCAGTGCGAGCTTCCCATCTGCATCATAGTGCTGTTTGCCTTCCGTCACGATTTCTGTAAGCTGATCAATGACCATGTTTCCGGGACCGGTATCGAAGGCAGAGACATCTTTCAGGTCGGCGCCTCGGGGAATGATGGTCAGATTGCCGATCCCACCGATATTCTGCAGACCCACACACCGGTCTTCCCTGCGGTAGAGAAGGTATTCGGTGTAGGGAACGAGTGGAGCACCCAGGCCGCCGGCCGCCATATCGCGCACACGAAAATCACTGACAACAGGGCAGCCAAGGGCTTCGGCGATGACGGAAGGTTCGCCAAGCTGAAGGGTGGCTTTCAGCTTCATGCCGAGATAGTCTTCACCCACAGGGATATGCCACAGGGTTTGTCCGTGACTGCCGACCAGATCCACCTCAGCCAGAGAGATGCCTGCTTTCCGGCAGACCTCTCGGCAGGCGTCGGCTGCCTGGTGCCCAAGATAGAAATGGAAAAGAGCAAGGTCATGGGAACCGCCCTGCTTACCGGAGGCCAGGCGAAGAATCTCATTTCGCACCGCTTCAGGATAGGGAAGGGAGACGAATGCAATCTGGCGGACTTGCATCGCAGTGGAACGGCCTGTGATCTCGGTCAGTGCGGCGTCCATGCCATCTGCGCTGGTTCCGCTCATCAGACCGATGACCATCAGTGAATCCTTCTGCAGAATGTCCTGTAGAGTTTTCATGAACGAGGCTCCTTTCAGCTTGGGAATGCATCCCTGAAAAGCAGCGTTGTCTGGATGCATCAGATTGTAGCAGAGCTCTGGAAACGCTGTCAATGCGGCGGGTGTGGAGCTGCAGGACAGTTCAGCGCAGTCCATGGTATAATGCAGGAGAGAAATGGGAGGGATTCGACGATGGAGTACCATGAGGTGTACAGACGGGATGGAACAGCGACAGGAAAAGTGGTGGAAAAGCATGCGCCAAGGGAAAGGGGACAGTATTTCCTGCATGCCATTCTGGTCATGAAGACGGAAAACAGTCCGGATCCCGGAAAAGGTGAAGGCATGTACATTATGCAGCAGCGCTCTTTGAAAGCGCGCTTTTATCCGGGAAAGTGGGATGTCACCGGAGGCGGCGTTCAGGCGGGCGAGACGCCCGGTGCCGCAGCCGTACGCGAAGCGTATGAGGAGCTCGGTGTTTCTGTAAAAGAAGCAGACCTGAAAGTGTATCATCAGTATTATGCAGACTGGGACGACGGCACCGGCCTGATCATTACCGTCTTTGCATGCCGTGCTTCCATACCTGCAGGCGGATTCCGTCTGTCCCGTACTGAAGTCAATGATGTCCAGATCGCACCCTTCCATCTTTTTCGCAATCATGTGATGGACCATAATGATGAGGCTTTCGGCAGGGCACTCGATCGGATCGAAGCGGAAGTGTAAAGGAAAAAAGTACGATTGGGAAATGATCCTTGACATGGGATGCGGGAATGTCTATAATTTCTCTCAGGTAACCAAATAACACATTTTAAGGAGGCTCTTCTTTATGATGAGAAAGTTTCTTTCTATGCTGATGGCCATCATGATGGTCATGAGCTGTGTTGCGTTTGCATCTGCAGATCAGGTCAACGCTGACGCAGAGCTGGTCGCTGCTGCTCAGGCTGAAGGCGAACTGGTTGTTTACGGTTCCTGCGAGGAAGACTATCTTGCTGCTGCCTGTGACGGCTTCGAAAAGCTGTACGGAATCAAGGTCACGCATCAGCGTCTTTCCACAGGTGAAGTGCAGTCCAAGATCGAAGAAGAGAACGGCAATCCCTCTGCTGACGTCTGGTTCGGCGGCACGACAGACCCGTACAACGTCTGCGCAGCTGAAGGCCTGCTGCTTCCCTATGAAGCCAAGAATGCAAGCCATCTGCTTGGACCGGCCTACCGTGATGCTGATGGCAACTGGTATGGCATTTACAAGGGAATTCTGGGCTTCATGGTCAACCGTGAAGAACTCGAACGCATGAAGCTCGAAGTGCCTCAGGACTGGCCCGATCTTCTGAAGGAAGAATACAAAGGCCTGATCTGGCTGTCCAACTATAACACAGCCGGTACTGCCAAACTGGTCATCAACACCATGATTCAGAAGTATGGACATGATGCAGGCATCCAGTACCTGGTGGACCTTGATAAGAATGTCCAGGTTTATACCAAGTCCGGTTCTGGTCCTTCCAAGAACGTCGGCACCGGTGAATGTGTGATCGGCATTGGCTTCCTCCATGACGGTATTACCCAGATTGTCGATAACGGCTATGACAACATCGGTCTGGTTGTTCCTTCCTCCGGCACGTCTTTCGAAATCGGTGCAACCGCTATTTTCAAGGGCGCAAAGCATGAGAATGCGGCGAAACTGTGGATTGAATATGCTCTTTCTCCCGATTGCGTCAATCAGGCTGACGAATATGGCAGCTATCAGTTCCTGGTCCTCGACAATGCTGAGCAGCCGGCTCAGGCCGCTGAGTTCGGACTGGATCCTGAAAATGTCATGGATTACGACTTCGAGGATGCCAAGAACAATATCAAGACCTACATCGAAGAGGTCATGAATGCTCTGGGCGGCGGAGATGATCGTTTCAAGACCGAGTGATGGAATCACAGGATTGAGGGACGGGCAACCGTCCCTCATTTTTCAATTCTGTCCCGTCATTCCTGAAGGAGCGCATAACGGAAAACGGAAAGGAGCGATGCCCTGTGAGTAATCGGCAGAGCGCGAGTCTGGATCGCAGAAAGCTGCTGGCTGATCCCATCATGATGGGCACCATTGTCGTGCTCATTGCATTCCTGACGATCTTTATTGTCTACCCGCTTGCAATCCTGCTGGTTGATGCGGTGTATTCGAATGAGACCGGGCTGACCATGGAATTCTTCCAAAAATCCTTTGCCAGCAGAACTTTTCGCACTGCAATCACCAATACACTGAAAGTCGGCGCACTCGTTGGCATTCTGTCCACGCTGATTGGTCTGCTGTTTGCCTACGTGGAAGTTTATGTCAAGGTACGCACACGTTTTATGGCGGGGCTGTTCAAGGTGGTCTCCATGCTCCCGGTTGTTTCTCCACCTTTTGTTCTGTCCCTGAGCATGATCATGCTCTTCGGTAAAGCCGGTATTATCACACGTCATCTTTTGGGTATCTATGACAACAATGTTTATGGATTCTGGGGCATTGCTGTTGTTCAGACCATGACGTTTTTCCCGGTATGCTATATGATGTTCCGCGGACTGCTCAAGAACATTGACCCTTCCATGGAGGAAGCCAGCCGGGATATGGGTGCGTCGCGCATGAAGGTCTTTACTTCTGTGACGTTTCCGCTTCTGCTCCCTGGCATGGGCAATGCATTTCTCGTCACCTTTATTGAATCCATAGCGGACTTTGCCAACCCCATGCTCATTGGTGGGTCGTACGATACGCTGGCAACAACGATTTATCTTCAGATTACCGGCGCATACGATAAGAACGGCGCCTGCGCAATGGCTGTGGTTCTTCTGGCCATTACGATGGTGATGTTTATCGTACAGAAGTTCTATCTTGAGAGCAAAACAGCTGCCACCCTGACAGGAAAGGCAAGCCGCGCACGCATGCTGATTGAAGAAAGATCCGTCACGGTGCCGCTGACCATTCTCTGCTCCATGATTGCTCTGTTCGTGATTCTGATGTACATCTGCGTTCCTTTCGGAGCAACCTTTACAACCTGGGGGCGGAATTTCACCCCGACACTCAAATGGTTCCGGCAGGTCTTTGAAAGGTACAAGGGATTCAAGGCGTTCAAGGATTCCTTTGTGCTTTCCCTGATCTCAGCTCCGATCACAGCCCTTCTGTCCATGATTATTTCCTATCTTGTAGTGAAAAAGAAGTTTAAGGCCAAAGGATTCATTGAAGTGGTCTCCATGCTGGCGATGGCCGTTCCCGGAACCGTTCTGGGTATTGGCTATATCCGCGGCTTTGCTGGCGGCGTGTTCCACACAGGGTTCCTGCAGGGCATCTACGGGACTGGGCTGATCCTCATTATTGTCTTTGTGGTTCGTTCTCTTCCCACGGGCACCCGGAGCGGTATTTCTGCACTCCGCCAGATTGACAAATCCATTGAGGAATCTGCATACGATATGGGTGCAAACAGTTTCCAGGTCTTTACTTCCGTCACACTTCCCCTGATCAAGGATTCTTTCCTCTCCGGTCTTGTGACAGCGTTTGTCCGTTCGATCACGGCAATTTCTGCCATCATTCTACTGGTCACACCAAACTATCTGCTCATTACAGTGCAGATCAATGAGTTTGCAGAAAAGGGATCCTATGGTCTGGCCTGCGCGTTTGCCACAATTCTGATTGTCATTACCTACGGTGCGGTCCTGCTGATGAATGTCTTTATCAAGTATTTCGGGACCAGCCGTGTCCAGCGCAAAGCAGAGAAGGAAGAACAGGAACTTGCCAGGCTGGCAAAGAAAGGATAAGGAGGCAGAATCATGAGTGTGAAAGAACCGAAAGGCGTACGCCTTGAACATATCAGCAAGATTTATCAGGATCCGAAAACGAAGAAGGATTTCTATGCCGTCAAAGACTGCAACCTGGATATCAAGCCGGGGAGCTTTATTACGCTCCTTGGACCATCCGGCTGCGGAAAGACGACGACGCTCCGAATGATTGCAGGCTTTGAAAGCCCCGACGAAGGTGAAATCTATCTGGGCGGTGAACCGATCAATGCACTGACGCCCAACAAGCGCGATACGGCGATGGTGTTTCAGAGCTATGCACTGTTCCCGCACTACAATGTTTTTGACAATGTTGCCTATGGTCTGAAACTGCGCAAGGTTCCGAAAGCCGAAATTGAACGTCGAGTGGAAGAGATCCTTGCACTGGTTGAACTGAGCGGCATGGAGTCACGTATGACCAACCAGCTTTCCGGCGGCCAGCAGCAGCGTGTTGCACTCGCACGTGCGCTCGTGGTTGAACCTGGTGTTCTGCTGTTTGACGAACCGCTTTCCAACCTGGATGCGAAGCTGAGAGTTCAGATGCGTACAGAGATCCGCAGAATTCAGCAGAAGCTGGGCATTACAGCGATCTACGTCACGCACGATCAGGCAGAGGCCATGTCCATTTCGGACCAGATTATCCTGATGAAAAGCGGCGTCATTGCGCAGATGGGGACGCCTATGGAAATCTATTATCATCCGAATTCCGAGTTTGTCGCAGACTTCATCGGTGAATGCAATTTCCTGAAAGGGGCCGTTGAATCGGTTGACAAGGGCGAGGCCGTGCTGAATGTGAATGGACACAGGGTGACGGTAGAGGCCGGAGATCATGTGTCCAAGGGCGAGCAGCGTGAGATTGTCCTGAGACCGGAAGCAATTCAGATTGGGGATTCGGGACTTCTGTCCTGCACGGTTGAACTCAGCTGCTTTATGGGCTCGTACCAGAATTATCATGTGCGGGTTGGCGATACGCTCGTCAAGATCTCAGACAACTGCCCGGTGAATAAAAAAATATATCAGGTTGGCGATACGGCATGGATCGCATTTGACAAGGAATGCGCTCACTTACTATAATGGAACACAACAATTTTGCTGAAGAGGTGGACCGATATGATGATTTACAGTGTGGCAGATGAAGCCTTCCGTCCGTACGGACGCATTGTGGAAGGCTATCATGTGAACGGAATCCTGGACGCATTAAAGAAAACGCCCGTTCCGGAAAATGTCATTTATACTCCTCGCGAGGATGCGCTGCATCAGGCAGAGCACGCACAGGAAGTTGGAATCGGCCTGTTCGGCGGCATGCCGTTTGAATTCGGTTATTGCAACGGACACAATACGAAACTGAACTGCCTGGAATTCCATCGCGATTCGGAATTCAATCTGGGAACGGAAGATTTTATTCTGCTTTTGGCCAAGCAGGGTGAAATCGTCAATGGCCGGCTGGATACTTCCTGCGTGAAGGCTTTCCGGGTGCCGGCAGGGGTTCTGGTGGAAGTCTATGCCACAACGCTGCATTATGCTCCGTGCCATGTCCATCCGGACAAGGGATTCCAGGTGCTGGTCGCTCTTCCGGAAGGAACCAACACGGATTTCCGGCCGGAAGATGGTGCCAACATCATGGATTCGATGCTCTGGGCCAGAAACAAATGGCTGATGGCCCATGCAGAAAGTGATGAGGCAGCACAGGGTGCAAAAGTGGCGCTCACCGGCGTCAATATCGATATTGCAGACGAAATCTGAGGCATCTGCAGGCATAAGAAAAAGCGCATGGAAATGCGCTTTTTCTTATGCCGTGAAGCGGCAGTTTATGCGAGTTCAGCGTGCAGCGTTGCACGGACGGCGCCGGGACCGGCGATCTCACGGGCAACCAGGTCTTCAACGCGGGCAGCCAGACCGGCCTCATAAAGATCCACGCCGAAAATCAGACGGTTATGAAGGATTCCATCCAGATGGCCTTTCACCGAGGACGAATCACCGAAATGGATTTCAGACAGTTCGGCCTGCAGCTGAGAGAGCATCGGGTCGCTGGAGACTTCCATTGCCTTTCCTTCATCATCCACACCCAGCAGATAGCGGATCCAGCCGGCGAGGGCCAGAGAAATTGCTTTGAGAGAAGCGGTATCCAGGGAAGGATCGGCCATATAGCTCTTGATGGTTTCGCCGAAACGGATCGGAATCTTCTGTGAGGTATCGGTCGCGATACGCTGAGGCGTGTCCGGCATGAACACATTGGGCAGCCGCTGTCCGATGACTTCATCAATGAATGCACGGGGAGAAATGATGCCGGGATCTGTGACCACGGGGAGACCTTCGGTATAACCGATGCGGTTGACCAGTGCAACCAGGTCAGCGTCCTTCATTTCGTCGGCAATCAGTGTATACCCCAGAAGGCATCCATAGACGGCCAGACCGGTGTGCAGCGGATTCAGGCAGGTGGTGACCTTCATGCGCTCCGTTTTATTGACGGTGTCACGGTCAGTCATATAGACACCGGCCTTTTCAAGCGCGGGGCGGCCGTTCGGGAAGCGATCCTCCACGACAAGATACTGAGGGACTTCGGCATTCACGAAGGCAGCGATATAGGTGTTCCGGCTGGTGACAACAGGGGCCATGTCTTCGATTCCGAGGTCACTGAGCTGCTGTTCAATCACGGCAGCAGGCCGCGGGGTAATCTTGTCGATCATGCTCCAGGGGAAGGAAACACGGCTCTCATCCTTGATGTAGGCGACAAAACCGGCATCCACAAAGCCGTTCTTTTCCCAGGCTTCTGCCATTTCCACAACGGAAGCGCGAAGCTTTTCACCGTTGTGAGAGCAGTTATCCATACTGACCAGGGCCATCGGGGCCGCGCCTGCCTGATAGCGGGCATACATCATGGCGCAGACCACGCCCATGGCATGGACAGCCTGATCTGGACCGTGCTCCATATCAAATGCGGCAGGAGCAGTCAGTTCGCCCTTCATGTTGCGCAGCGCATATCCCTTTTCCGTGATGGTGAAGGAAGCCATCTGCAGGCTGGGCTTGACAAAGATCGACTTGAGTGCATTCCACTGTCCGGCATCCTTGCTGTTGGCGCGGATACCGCAGGCAATGGATGAAATGACTTCTTTCCGGGTCGAACCGTCCGGGCACAGGGAGACCATCAGGGTCATGCTGTCATGAGGATCATAGATTTTGTCGATGATTTCAAAGTCAAACGTTTCTGCTGCAATGATCCCGGAATCGGCATCACCACTGTTGAGCAGCCGCTGCTGCAGACCGGCAATGAATCCGCGGAAAATGTTGCCTGCACCAAAATGCACCCAGACAGGATTTTCTGCCGTTTTCTCTGCCATCTGCTTCCAGTCATAGGAGGGGAGGACAACACCAGCGTCCGCCCAGGCCTTGGCATCCTGAATGCCCTGATAAGAAAGAATCATATTGACTGCCTCCAATTATTCACACTTGCCGTCTTTGATGCGGCAGATGGATTCCCAAAGTCCGTTGATATAGGCTGCGCCAAGCGCACGGTCATACAGACCATAACCGGGGCGTCCCTTCTCATCCCAGATCATGCGGCCGTGATCGGGGCGGATATAGGTGTCCGGGCAAACATCGTGGATCGCTTCCATGATGGCAAACATGTCCAGATCTCCTTCACGGGAGAGATGGCTTGCTTCGCGGAAATGATGATATCCCAGGAACTTGATATTGCGGACGTGCATAGCGCCGATACGGTCCATTTCGCCGAAATGACGGATAATGGAAGGAATGTCATTTTCAGGGTTCGAACCGAGAGAACCCGTGCACAGACACAGGGTGTTCGCAGGAGAATCGTGCAGCTGTACCATCTTGTCAAAATCATCCTGGCTGTGGCAGATCCTGGGCAGACCGAAAATGGGCCATGCAGGATCGTCGGGATGGCAGGCCATACGGATGCCGACTTCTTCACACACAGGAATGACAGCATCCAGGAAATACTTGAAGTTCCTGCGCAGATCATCCGGACCGATGTTCTCGTACTGCTTCAGCGTGGTTTCGAGGAGTGCAAGGCGCTCAGGCTCCCAGCCGGGCAGCGTGAAACCATGGCTGTCTTCTGCGGTCTTGCGGACAATCTCCAGAGGTCCCATTTCTCCAAGATCCTTCTCGTCGAAATACAGGCTGTTGGAGCCGTCCTCGGGGATAATGCGGGCCAGGTCCGTGCGAAGCCAGTCGAAGACAGGCATGAAGTTATAGACAATCACTTTTACGCCGTATTTGGCCAGATTGCGAATTGTGGAAATGTAGTTGGCAATGTAGGCATCCCGTGAAGGAAGACCCATCTTGATATCCTCATGGACATTGACGGATTCAATCACTTCGCATTCGAGACCGGCTGCATGGACTTCATCCATATAAGCCTTGATCTCTTCTTCTTCCCAGTTGTCTCCTGCGGCTTTGTCGAGAAAGCCCATCAATCCGGACATGCCGGGAATCTGGCGGATGTATTTGAGCGGAATTGGGTCGATTTTGCTGCCATACCAGCGAAATGTCATCTTCAAAAGATACCAGCCTCCTTATTCATGATCTGTGTATATCTTATCATGCACCGCCCAAAACGTCCATTGTCAAAAACATTGACGTTATTGCAAAAGTTGCGTATACTCAGCGCAAACGGAGGCGAAAAAGAATGAAAATTGGGGTTCTTGGTGCAGGCGGTATTGCAAGAAGCATGAGCGCTACGCTCAGAGGCATGCGTGCAAACGGTGAAGATGTGGAGCTGTGGAGCGTGGGATCCAGAGATATCCGGAAAGCGGAGCAGTTTGCGAAGCGGGAAGGGTTTCAGAAGGCCTGCGGGAGTTACAGCGACATGCTGGAAGATCCTGACCTCGACCTTGTCTATATTGCGACCCCGCATGCTCTGCATGCAGAGCAGATGCTGATGTGTCTGGAGAGAGGAAAAGCGGTGCTCTGTGAGAAGGCCTTTACCGGGAATGCTCCGCAGGCAGAAAAGGTCCTTCAGGCAGCAAAAGAAAAGAATATCCTGACCGCTGAGGCTATCTGGACACGGTATATGCCCAGCCGCGGGATGATCCGGGACATTCTTGCATCGGATGAGATCGGGGAAGTGACCGCGCTGACGGCCAATCTCGGGTATACCATTTCAGGTGTTGAGCGGATTATCCGGCCGGAACTGGCCGGCGGCGCACTCCTGGACGTCGGTGTCTACTGCCTGAATTTTGCATCCATGGTGCTTGGGGATGATATTGAGCGCACCTGTGCGGTCGGAACACGCATGGAAAGCGGGGTGGATGCCCTGGACCAGATAACACTCTTCTACCGCAGTGGGGCTGTAGCGGATCTTCTGACAACCGCGCTGTGTACAACGGACCGGTATGGTGTGATCTATGGCACCCGGGGATTTCTGCGCGTAGAGAATATCAATAATCCAAGCCGGATTGAGATCTGGCATCCGGATCGCTCGCATCTGTTCCCATCCCAGGTTCTTCCGGTGCCGCACCAGATCACAGGGTATGAGTACGAAGTGCGTGCGTGCATGCGTGCGATGCAGGAAGGCCAGATTGAATGCAGCGAGATGCCGCATGAGGAAATTCGGCTCTTCACGGAAAGTTAGGGA
>DEFL01000024.1 GCA_002350845.1 Christensenella sp. UBA2853 | reverse complement strand
TCTACCAACTGAGCCAACAGACCACACAGTGACAGGCTTTTTCCTGACAGCGGCCATGATAGCACAAGTCCGGGAACCTGTCAAGCTGAAAATTCAAAGAGCTGCACAAAAGAAACCGGAAAATGAAAGGGGAATCCGGTGGAAAATGGCTGCAGACGCAGATTACACCTGCGTTTTGACATGCTGAAATTCAACCAGGTATCCGTCCGGGTCAAGCACAAAAAAGGAAAAGACCGGAAAACGCGGATGCCAGGCAGGGTCTTTGTAAATGGAAACATTGTCTTTCAGGACTTCATACCGGGCAAGGACATCGTCCGGATTCTTCATGTTGATCGACAGGCATACGCCCTGCGGCCCGGAAAGAAGCGGGCGGCCATCGCTGTACTGACAGAATCCCCAGTATCCATATCCTGTATCGAAGATGAAAAGGGAATCGCCCTGCTTCTGGATCACAGGCAGTCCGAGCACATCACGATAAAAATGGACCGTCCCCGTGATATCGGAGCACGGAAGAAAGACGACGGAGCTTGGTGTCCTCATGGGCAACCTCTCTTCAGAATGGTTTTTATCTTCAGTCTGTGTCATGGGCAGCTTCCTCTCGCTTTCCCGGAATCAAGCCGGATGCCGGCTTAGATGAGACACGGCATCCGGATCAATGTGTTTTGTTTCAGCATACGCTGAGTGGACTCAGGCGATAGAGTGCACAGCCATGCGCGGGATGCCGCGCATGATGTGCAGACCGAATTTCAGTCCGAGACTGTGGATATCATCCGCAAGAGGGCGGAACCCCTTTCTGCCCTCGGAAGAGGGAAAGCGGTTTTCAGCCGGGATCATGCGCCCGTATTCATCCATGCACAGCTCGGCAAACGGATGATAGACGGAGCCGTCAGCCCCGGGCTCATACCACTGGATATCGACGACAACATATTCCCAGCCGAACGGCTTGAGAAGACGGGCGATGGTATCCGCGGCAGCGCGGACTTCGTCCTCGCGGACGGAAGCGCCGTAACAGTCCCAGCTGTTCCAGCCCATGGGCGGGCGTTGGCAGGTTGCGAGCATGCGGGGTTCCTCCTGTTGCTTTTGTTCAAATGAGATTCAGGGTGCTGAAGGGAATTTCCTGTGCCCAGGCGAGGAACGGATCACCCGTTTCCCGGATGGAGGAAGCAATGGTCTGCACATCCATGACAAGATCCACCGTGCAGGTGCCCGAGGCCGTGCGGACTGTCAGCGGGCGGCTGAAATCCATCAGGAACGGGTTGGCCAGAATACTGATCTCTCCGTTGAGGCTGTCTGCACCCTCCAGGGTGACGGTGTTGCTCTCGCGGTCGTAGGCGGCGTGCACAACGCCCTTGTTGACGGAAAAGTCAGCCTTCAGCCAGTAAAAAGCGGTATTCTTCCGCCCGGAAGCCCGGGTGGACAGGTCCCAGACCACCTGGTCCGGGGCAGGATTGCGCACAAAAGAGGAGACATAATCCACTGCACTGGCATTGACATCCTGTGTGACACTCAATCCGAACTCTCCACGGACCGTTTCAAGGAGCTGTGCGTTAAATGCTTCATCATTGCCGGCATAGGAAAGGGAAGAGACATCATCCGGATTGCCATGGTCTGTATAGATCTCCATCAACCGGTCCAGGCAGTTTTCACTGACGGCTTTCCGGGCAAATGCGGCCGGATCGGTGAGCACAGTGGAAGCCCCCGGCGCATTGGTGAAATCGTTGATAAAATGGCCATTGGGCACGTGGACCAGTACGCGGTGCGGGTATCCGAATCCGTACTGTTCATGATATCCGTTCAGTGTATCCTCAAACTCGGCTCCGCGCACAGAGCGCATGGCATCTTCCGAATAATAATCACGGATGCCGACCTGAATGAGGAAGGGCAGGCTGGATGTGTTCAGGAGGCTGACCGAGTTTGGATGGCCGGAGGACATATTCACGCCGGCAAAGCGGTCAGCCATGCGCGGGGCAATGGCGTACACGCCGTCCCCGCCTGCGGAATACCCCATCAGGTAGACCCGGTTCGGGTCCGCGTGATGGAAGAGAATCATGTCTTCAATCAGGCGGTCATACATCCGGTAGGAATCTTCGAGAAAATGGGTGTTCCAGACATCCTCCATGCCTCTTGTGGCGACATAGATGCCCTCGCGGATTTCATCGGTGTAATACTCCTGCATGGAGACCCACTGCTGGTTATTATCCTCTTCAGGGGCGCCTCCGCCACCGTGAAGTGCAATATAAAGGGGATACAGCCCGTTCTCATCTGCATTTCCGTAGACCTGCATCATATACTGCATTTTACGGCCGTCAAGGGAAATGGTGCAAACGTCCATATCGACATCGACCGTCCCGAAACCGTAGTATTCGGGCATACGGACCGGCGTCTGTCGGGGTGTGACTTCCTCCATCCGCACAGGATCCGCGGTCACTTCGAACCGGTACGCATCATAGGCGGTAAGAACGGCATCCTGCACTTCTTCGGAAGTGCTGAGGGCATCCTGCGCGAAGGCAGGAAGGCTCAGGCATGCGCTGAGAAGGCATGCGAGGGCCAGGAAGACTGTTCGAAGCAGTCCATGTTTACGTTTTATCATGTGATACTCCTTTGGTTTATCGTAATTCAAAATCACTCCTCTGGTAACAGTACAGGGTCATGATGTCTTCAGACTGTACCACTCTTTGATACGCACAGGTTTGTCCGCGGGCATCCGTTATGGGTCTGCGGAGCCTGGAGCAGGGGCCTGTCCGTGATGCACAGAGAGGAGGGAAAGTGATACGGAATGTGGAAAGGAGTATCCATCATTCGGAGAACAAAGCAGGATGTAAGGCCTATGGCGCATGGAGGTGAAGCGGCGGGCGGATGGCTGATTCTGCCCCATGGGACCTTTTGTTAAGGGGTAATATAGGTGAGTCCCAGGTCAAACATTTTCTGGTGGATTGTCTGGGCTTCCTTGGTATAAAGCTGCCAGTACGGTTCCGGGTTTTGCGGATCAAACACTCTGACGAGACCATGAAAATCAAACGTATATACGGTACCGGACGCACCCAGACCATACAGAACCCCTGTGCCGAAACGCAGCGCAATGAGCGGTTCACACACGGACCGGTCAGTGAACAGGCAGTGGAGGGAATCGGTGCTCCAGACACGAACCCGGCCATTGGGATAACCATAGGCTGCAAACCGTCCATCCTCTGAAACGGCAACAGATGTGGTGGAACGAAGACCGGACTCGGCGCTGAGGGCGAGACGGTGGACAGCGCCGGAGGGAAGGGTGACTCTCCGACAGCCGGAGATCGTATTTCCTCCGCGGCAGGCGGCAAAGACCAGCTGCAGATCCTGAGCGACAGCCATCTGTTTTGGAGCCAGTCCGGGAATGGTAAGATCCGCCCATCCACTGGCCTGCTGAAGGTTTGCATCAAACAGCGCAACCCTGCCGGTGGTGTCGGACACGACGGCCTGGTCCCCGCAGGCTGCGACCGACCAGAAGGGCGTCCCGGATGCGGCTTCGTCCATGCGTCCTGTGGCGAGATCCAAGCGGACAAGGGCATCAAAGGATACGGCCCAGACGATATCACGGGAAGAGACTGAGAGACTGTGAAGGGCACGGGCAGAAGGCACGTCACGGAGAACGTCCCCGCCTGGAAGCGCGATCACAACAAGATGGGTGTTTCCCTCATCATCCAGGCACAGGACACCGGCCCGGGTCTCATCCGGGAAGACGGCGAAGTCGGTGCTTTCAGCATAGGGCAGGGGGACAATCTGCTGTTCTGCTCCGTGAAGCATGACCAGGCTTTCGCCGTCCAGACAGGCAGCGCGTCCGTCTGAAAGCAGCTGCCCCTGCTCCAGATGCAGATCCAGCGATTTCTTCTGCAGCGGGGACTGCCAGCAGACCACATTGCCCTTGTCGGTCAGACCGTAGACAAGAGGATCCCGGTAGGCGATCCCTGTGATTTTTTCATAATTGCAGGCAAAGGGGATACCCTCAAGCAGTCTGCTGTCGAGATCATAGAGATACAATATGCGATCGGCTGCCAGGAGCAGGTCATTGGTTTCCGGAAGATAACAGGAGGCGGACGGGATACAGTCAAGCATGAGCCATGTGTCCTCGCCATCAATGGGTACGGATACGGCACCGGACTGATCAAAGACAATGGAAGAGGAGGAGGAAGAACACGCTGCAGTCACAGAGAGCGCTTCCGGAGAACCGGCCGGATAGAAGGCAGAGGGATAGTTGACATCCAGGAGATCCACCATGCGGAACTGCATGACCTGGAATGAACGGCGAACGTTAAAATTCTGAGCAGTCGGCTCATCCTTGAGCAGAGACATCGCAGCGACCGGGTCATATTCTCCGACATCTCGGACGATGTCCATCGCGGCACTGGTCTTTCCATCGTAATCGGAATCCTGAGCACTCTGCTGAAGATACGGCAGAAGCTGAATGAATACGGCAACCGCGAGAATGCCGACAAGGCCCACCATACCGAGGGCCAGCTTGAAAAGCTGCTCGGAGACAATCTTTCGCTTGGCTTTTTTCACAAACGCGGAGAAGGATTGTGCTGCCTCGGGATTATCTCGGACAACATCTGTTTCACGGACAAAACGTCCGAGTGAGGCATAACGCGCATATTGATGCAGCGCTTCGGAAAAACCGATCTTTCCGGGAAGAAGATGCGAGATGCTGGAGTCTCTGCTGTAGTTCCAGGCCTGGGAGAATACATAGACCCTCTTTCTGTTTTCTTCGGTGCAGACATCCTTTTCATACCACTGCAGGATCTCCTCGATGACCTGATCCATGTCCGTCATCGCGTCCTCAGAAATGATATGCCTGGGGATATGGTTTCTTTCCATGAGACGGTATTCTTTGGAACATGGCGCGGACTCCAGCCAGGGACGGGTCCGGATGATCAGTGCGCCGTCTGCACGGTACAGCGCCTGTTCAATGATTTCCCACCATTTCACGGAATATGGAATACCAGTCTCCTTGCCGGACAGGTCCTGCCAGACGGCAATGCCTTTTTCTCGAAGACGGCCGGCGAGTTCTGTCGTCCAGGCTTCAGAGCTGCGCTGATAGGAAATAAAAATGTGATTCATTATTCCCACTCCTTTCCTTCAGGAATTGAGAAGCGGTGCAGTTCCAGCGCCCGGGCTGTCTCAGGTGAAATGAGGTTCAGAAGTTCATCGCTGACGCACATGTGCATTTTTTCTTTGACTTCATGGACCCACTGTGTATTGCTCAGAACCAGGGGATACCCCAGACGCTTATACCACAGATTGCCCTGCGCGTCCTCGAGAACATAGCAGGAGGAAGTCCGGTGGATCGCAGTGATCGGTGAATGCGCCGGCGTCTTTGTGTGGGAAGAGACAAACGCACTTCCACTTTCGGTGAACGTGACCTCATAGAACGACCCGTCATAGGCACCGATCACGATGGTTTCGACATCCGGCAGTATGCCGACAACGGTCGGGCGGCCGGTAAAGTGAACATTCACACCGGAATAATATCCATAGTCTTCCGGGAACTGGTCCATCAGGGTCGAATCCTGCTGGGCAGGGCCGATAAAGTAGCGGGAGGCCGGGTCCATGACAACGGCTGTCTCCTCGTTCCCGATGGAAAGCAGAATCCGCAGGATGGCTTCATGATCAATGGCAATGCTGCGGACGACATGGCCGGAATGTGCGTCTGAACTGTCCCTGAACGATGTCAGCACAGGGGACGGGATGTCTCGAAGAGGAAGAACCGGCGCGACATCCTCGGAATAAATCATGGAAGAGGAATAACCCATGAGCAGCGTTCCTTCCAGGTCCAGCCGCCGCACGGCATACGCATAGGGCAGGCAGTCACACAGGACGGCGTTCCTTTTCAAGTCATACAGCTGTGTGCCGGCATTGCGGTCATGATACACAAGCCAGCTGTCGTCGGAAAGCGTCAGACAGATCGGCTGGGAGAGGAGAAGACCGGTATTGGTGACCGTTTCCGGCTGACGGCTGTCCCAGAGCCAGATGCGGCCGTCCGGGTCTGCATACACCGCGCGTCCGGCCGTGAAATCAGCCTGGCACTGCGCATTGGGGGATGCGCTCAAAGCATAGCGGCTCAGGTTTCCTTCCGCGTCCGCTTTCCAGGCGGCCCACGTGCTGTCCTTTGAAGCAATGCAAAGGAAGTTTCCGTCAGGAGAAATTCCGCAGCAGGCAATCCGGTCAAAGCCGTTTCGGAACTGCTCTGAGACACGGCCGTCCTTCAGGGTGTAACAGAAGAGCTGTGTGGCATCATGGATCAGGAGATGGTTTCCGTCATCGGAGAGCTCAAGCCGGACGGCATCCGTCCATTCGATGGGACAGGTGATGCCGGCAGGGGTCCATTTTCTGCCGTCTGTGGACAGGAATACCACGCCCTGACTGTCCAGAGCAATGCCCCGGCCGTCTGTGGACAGATCCACCGCGGCAAGCGGAGAGGAGGAAACCGGATCCCGCCGCACGATTTCTCCCGTCCAGGCATCCCAGAGAACAGCCTGGCCTTTCCCGTTGGCCGTCAGCAGATAACGCGGGTCTTGTGAAACGGCTGCGTCATTGAGCGCCCATTTGTACTGTCCCAGTCCCAGAGGAGAATTGGGCCAGTTTTTTTCGAGGAGTTCTGACAGATAACCGTAATATCGGCCCTGGCTTGTCTTGGGGACAAACGGGTTGGAGATGCCTTCAGTGAGCCTGACAGCGGTGGTGACAAAGTCTTCTGAAGCTGTATCCACGCTGAGGAGAATCTGTGCATACTGAGCCCGTTTCAAATAGGAGCGGATGGTCAGGAATAAAACGACCAGCGCGATCCCGGCGAGGGCGGCAAGGATGTTTCGCACATAGTGGAGGGCGTCCATGAATGCGGATTGTGCGGCATGCCGCATGGAACGCTTCAGGTAATCCATGATCTCCCTGTATCCCTCCAGGATCGCCGGGGACTTTTCCATGGCGCAGGCGTTCTGAAATGCCTTGTGAAACTGTTTTGCCTTTCTGTAGCTGGACATGAGAAAACTGTCGGCGTTTCCAGATGCCTTCCACTGATTCATCATAAGCGTAACTTCATTTTTCAGATCGTAGAATTCAGGGGGCGTGGAAAGCGATTCCTGCACATGTTCCAGAAAGGCTTCATCGAGATGAATATAGTTGATTTCCTGGATCCGCCGCGGCAGAATGGTTTCATCGCTGTAATCGATCTGCACGGTGCCGCCGACCGGGATGATGCGAAAGCCGGCTGGAATGCTCCGCACGGCCTGCTGCCATGCCGGATCCGCTGTTGCGGCATCGGACAGGAGCACAACAGCAGAATCGGCGGCAATGGAACCGGAGACCAGAAAACGAATAAGCCCCTTTTCCTGATCCTCCGGAAGCTGCTGGCCATGCTCTGAAAAAAAGGCAGTCAGCTGCTGTGCATAGGGTTTCTCTGTTTCTGAATAGATCAGCCAGATTGATTGACGGCCATCCACGAAGACCACTCACTCTCAGAATTATAATTGAAAGAACGGTGGATCAGCATACAGGCTGAAATGCATCCGTTCGCTTTGCAGACTTTCTTTTCTGGTGCCTATCATACCAGTATTCTGAAGTCATTGCAATGAAGCATTGGACAGATGTTTTCTGACAAGAGGATGTATTGAATGTGCCATCTTCATGGTATAATCATAGAAACAGCAATCGATCATGAAATGAGGCGATGGAGTTGAAGTGTCCTTTTTGTCAGACAGAAAATCAGGCGGGAGCTAAGTACTGCATTTCCTGCGGCGCCAAGCTTCCTGAACAGTCTCAGAACAGGGCTGCCCAGGCTGAGACGATGAAGAAAGCAGGCAGCAGTGTCTTCGCCTTCGGGGCTGAAGCGCGAAAGCAGCGGGTGATGCAAGCCGTGGAACCGGGAGCGCTGATCTCGGACAATGCCTACAATGCTGTGATCGTCGGCGTACTTCTGTGGGGTCTGATCATCAATTACATCCTCTGCCGCACGGTGGGCGATGTGTTCCGCTATGTCAGTCCGACCATCTTTTTCATTGGGTATATCGTCATGGCGATCGCGGGGATTCTCATTTCCTCCAGATCGCAGAATGTCATCGTCAGCTTTATCGGCTACAATCTGGTGGTGGTTCCGTTTGGACTGGTGATCTCGACGCTGGTGGAATACTATGCGGAGGTGGATCCGTCGATCGTGACGAATGCCTTCCTGTACACGTTCCTGATCGCCGCGGGTATGCTGGTGCTCGCCGTGCTGAAGCCCTCGATTTTTGCGAGCCTGGGCGGAGCCCTCGGCTCAGTCCTCCTGGGGCTGATTCTCTGTGAAGTCGTTCTCCTGCTTTTCCGTGTCCAGCAGCACGTCACGGACTGGATTGCTGCAGGACTCTTCAGCCTGTACATTGGGTATGACATCTATCGATCTCAGCAGTATCCGAAAACAATGGACAATGCTGTGGATTCAGCGCTGGATATTTACATGGATATTGCCAATCTGTTCATTCGGATTCTGTCGATCCTGGGCGATTCCAAGGACCGTGGCAGGAAGAGCTGATGCGCTGTCTGTATGCGGGGCCGGTTTTGTGCCGGCCCTGTTTTTGTGCAATAGGGGCAGCACTGGACGGAATCGGGTCCTGATAACAACCGCGAACCCTTAAATAATTTTTTCTCATTTTTTTGAATCAATCACTGCCAGCCGCATTTTTCGTGCGTAACAATGAACGTCACAGGGAATACAACATCAACCTGTATGATCAAAATAAAACATGTATTGAAAAAAAGGAAATTCAAATCAATGAAGAAAATTGCAGCTGTACTGATGACCATCATCATGATGACCCTCAGTATCACCTCTCTTGCCGCCGGCAAAGCACTCACGATCGACGAAGCCAAGCAGAAAGCACTGGAGTATCTCGGAATCAATGCCAATGAAGTCACCTGTACCAAGGCCTATATGGACTGGGAAGACGGACGCAAGGTCTATGAACTGGAATTCTTCTGCAACGGCACGGAATATGAAATGGATATGGATGTCATGACCGGTTCGATCACCCGTCTGTCCAAGGAATACCACGGCAATTACAATCTCTACATCAACGGCGAATACTATGGCGATTTTGATCATGACTACGATCATGATGATCTCTTTGACTGGGACGACATGTTTGACTGGGACGATTAATCTGCCCGGACCAAAGCGAAGTCCATGGATGCCCTGCGCCTGAATGCGGCACGGGGCGTTTTTTTCTTTCGAAGTCCTTTATGATGTGAACGGAAGGAAAAAGGCGGGGAATATGGAACACATACTACTGCCGGAGAAAGGCAGAGCGTTTTTTCCTTCGGCGTGAAGGAAAACGGGAATGAACTGAGAGACGGAGAAGAGAATGAAGACAGACAGGAAGAAGATTCTCATCATCTATACGGGCGGAACCATTGGCATGATCAGGACGAGCAAAGGGTATGCACCGGAAAAGGAAAAATTCCATCAGCTTCTGGATGCCATCCCCGAACTGAAAGCGGAGGAGATGCCGGCATGGGATGTGGTTGACATGGATCCGCTGCTCGATTCCTCCAATATCACAGTCCATGAGTGGAATGCCATTGGAGCTATGATTGCAGAACATTATGAAGCGTACGACGGTTTTGTTGTTCTTCATGGAACCGACACCATGGCCTACACGGCCTCTGCGCTCTCCTTCACCCTCAGGAACAACCGCAAACCGGTCATCCTGACCGGGTCACAGATCCCGCTGTGTGAAATCCGGACGGATGCCCGTGACAATCTGATCACGGCCATGATGGTGGCATCCGATGACCGGGTGCACGAAGTCTGCCTGTATTTTGGCGGGAAACTGCTCAGAGGGAACCGGTCGATCAAATATTCAGCCGACGACCTGATTGCTTTTGAATCGCCGGATTTTCCGCCTTTGGCCGAGGCCGGCATTGAGATCCGCTACAACACGTCCCTGCTTCTGCCGCCGGGTGAGGGTGCGTTCAGCCTGCAGACGCTCCAGAACGTGCCGATTGGTGTCATTAAGGTGTTTCCCGGCATTCAGTTTGAGCTGTTTGACTCGATTATGACGGAGAGACTGAAGGGGATTGTGATTGAAACCTTTGGCGCGGGGAATATTCCGGGGGACGCGGACCGGGTGCTTCCCATTGTGCGCAAGGCCAGTGAAAACGGGACCATCATTATCGTCTGTTCCCAGTGCCCGCATGGCACGGTCATGCTGGGGGCCTATGAAACCTCTGCCACGCTGAAAAAGGCCGGCGCGGTCAGCGGGTATGACATTACGACGGAAGCAGCTGTAGCCAAACTGTATTATCTTTTCAGCAGCGGGCTTTCCGGCGAAGAAATCCGCAGGCGGATGGAACAGAATCTGCGCGGGGAAATCTCTGTTTAACAGATCTTTCAAAAAAGGTCTCGCCGCGGCATCCCAGGGGCAGCCGGCGGACCTTTTTACGTGGCGCGAACAAAGGATCAGAGGATTGATTTTCAGCGTCCGGACAGCTATGATTCAAATCAGGCTGCGGACAGCCTGACACGAAGAAAAAGGAGGCGCCGCTTCATGGAATCCATACCCCTGATCACAAGGGATCGGAGTTTCTACCGGTCACTGATCCAGCTGGCGGTTCCGGTCGCCCTTCAGAATCTGATCACCTTTGCGGTCGGTTTTGCGGACAATCTCATGGTCGGTGCACTGGGGGATGCAGCGATTTCGGGCGTTTACATTGCCAGTCAGATTCAGACACTCGTGCAGCTGTTTTCCGGCGGGATTGAAGGTGCCATTCTGATCCTCAGCGCACAGTACTGGGGAAAAGGAGACCTGCGGTCGATCCGGCGGATTGTGTCGATCGGCATTCATTTTTCCGTGATCTTCGGCATCCTGCTGACTGCGGCCTGCGCCTGTATGCCCCATGCCATTCTTTCTTTGTTTACAGGGGATCCGGAAGTCATCGCCAATGGTGTGGAGTACCTGCGGATCGTCTGTCTCTCCTATGTCTTTTTCTGCATGACGCAGGCACTGATTGCGGCCATGCGAAGCGTGGAAGTGGCCAGGATCGGCATGGTCGTCTCCGGCATATCGCTTGTGTTCAACGTTTTTCTCAACTATACGCTGATTTTTGGCAAGTTCGGCATGCCGAGCATGGGCATTCACGGTGCAGCCCTGGCGACACTGATCGCAAGGATCATCGAAACCGTGGTGATGCTTCTCTATGTCTTCCGAATGGATCACAGGCTGACTCTCGCGCCATCAGACCTTTTGAAAACGGACCGGGTGCTCCGGAAGGATTTCCTGCGCTACGGTCTGCCGATTGTGGGCGGGCAGGTGATCTGGAGTGTCAACATGATGGGAAATTCCGTGATTCTCGGACACTTCGGACAGTATGTCATTGCCGCTGCCAGCATTGCCAATACGCTCCATACACTGGCCTATGTCACCATGAACGGAATGTCCTCCGCCGTGGGCATCATCACAGGAAAGACCATTGGGGCCGGCCGGATCCGGCTGATGAAGGAATATGCCAGGACAACGCAGATCCTCTTTCTTGCGCTGGGACTCCTGACCGGTCTTCTCATGGCGGTGATCAGAGGCTGGTTTATCGGGCTGTATTCCGGTGTGACAGAACAGACCGCTGTCTATGCATGGCAGTTCTGCACGGTGCTCTGTGTCACCTTTGTCGGGACCTGCTATCAGGCGGCCTGTCTGTTCGGACTGGTGAAATCCGGAGGCGATATCGGGTTTGTCTTTAAGAATGACACGATTTTTGTTCTGCTGGTGGTTCTGCCCTCTGCGATCCTTGCATCCTATCTGGGAGCGCAGCCCTGGGTCGTCTTCGCCTGCCTGAAGTGTGACCAGATTTTCAAATGCATTGTGGCCTTCTTTAAAATCAACAGCTTTAACTGGATGAAAAATCTGACACGGGATGAGAGCGGCGAATGAGCCCGTTTCTCCGATGCATAAGAGCCCAGGTCCGGAAAGATGTTTCCGACCTGTGGCTCTTTTCTTGTCTGCCAATCGGGAGGACTGCGGTGTCTGCGCGAAGGAATTTTTTTTCTGAGAAGATGGAACAAAAGCAAAAGCTGTCCGTCTAAATGAGTGAAACCGATGGAAAGATCATTTGGAAGGAGA
Organism: Christensenella sp. UBA2853; assembly: GCA_002350845.1. Lineage (GTDB taxonomy): Bacteria > Bacillota > Clostridia > Christensenellales > Aristaeellaceae > UBA2943. Next base: position 2,347 of record DEFL01000024.1, on the reverse strand, counting down.
TTCGAATATGAAAAAGATCAGAAATATGCTTTGTCTGCTTCTCTCAGCCCTGATGCTTTTGAGCCTTGCACCGGTTGGTGCAGAGCAGAGCACAAATCATCTGCCGGATGTTTTTGAGGGAATTGTCATGCTTCAGGAGGGGGACAGTGGGGAAGCCGTCCTGGCTCTCCAGATGCGGTTGCAGGAACTGAAATATCAGACGGTTGAAACAGACGGTCAGTATGGAAAAGGAACGGCCGAGGCTGTGCTTGCCTTTCAGGAGCGCAGCGGACTGCTGGAAACAGGGATTGCGGACCGGATCACCCTGGAAGCGCTCTTCCAGCCGGATGCAGCCTATGGAAAAACGCAGGAAACGCCATGGTTTGAGGGACTGGCAGAGGTGCTGACGGAAGATGTCTGGTATACCTCGTCCACCCCTGCAGCCACTGCCATGAAGAGCCGGATGACGGATGGCATCTATGAACTGACGGATACAGCCTGGTTCAGCACCAACGAATACAGTGCATTCGGCGACAATCGCTTTCAGTCGGTCCTGACCCAGCCGCTTTCCACGTTTGCAGCCGAGGTGGACACGGCATCCTACGCGCATCTGCGCAGGATCATTCTAAGCGGACAGGTGCCGCCTGCGGACGCCGTCCGTGTGGAGGAAATGCTGAATTATTTCCATTACAGCTATGCCGCCCCGAAACAGGATGAACCCTTCGGCGTCACCATGGAGGTCGGTCCGTGCCCGTGGAATGAGCAGACCCGGCTGCTCCTGGTCGGGCTTCAGGCAGCTGAAATACAGGTGCCTGAAACAGAGGGTCAGAACCTTGTCTTTCTGATCGATACGTCCGGCAGCATGGAGGGGGCGGATCGTCTGGACCTGGTCAAAAGGGCCTTTCTGCTGCTTCTGGATACCCTCCAGCCGCAGGATACCGTCTCCATTGTGACCTATGCATCTTCGGAGCGTGTTGTGCTCGAGGGCGTGAGTGCAGGCGAAAAAACGCGTATCATGGAAGCCATTTCTGACCTGTTCGCCGGCGGATCCACCAATGGCGGAGCGGGGATTACCAAAGCCTATGAAGTGGCGGAAAAGTATCTGATCCCGGGCGGTGTCAACCGAATTCTGCTGGCGACGGACGGGGACCTGAATGTCGGTGTGACCTCGGAAGGGGAACTGGCCCGTCTTGTGATGGAGAAAAAGCAGAACGGTGTCACCATGACCGTGATGGGGTTCGGATACGGCAATTATAAGGACAACAAGATGGAAGCCCTTGCGCTCTACGGAGACGGAACCTACTGGTACATTGACACAATCCACGAGGCAAGGCGCGCGCTTGTGACGGAGGCCGGAGGACAGTTCAGAACCGTAGCCAGTGATGTGAAAATCCAGGTGGATTTCAATCCGGCCCGGATCAAAGGATACCGTCTGATTGGCTATGAAGACCATCTGCTGGAAGCGGATGAATTTGCAGATGACACAGTGGATGGGGGAGAAATCGGCAGCGGACACCGCGTCACTGCGCTCTATGAAATCGTTCCCGCAGACAGCACCTTTGAAATCGAGACGGCGGAAAGCAGATATACGGCTCCGCAGATGCAGGAGGAAAGCAGCGAGTGGTTGTGCGTCAATATCCGGGCCAAAGCCCCGGGCAGCGATGCAAGTACGCTCTACACCTATCCGCTGACTGATCCCATGGCCGCGGAGACGGCAACCGATAACCTCCGATTTGCATCGGCTGTGGCGGAAGTCGCGATGGTGCTTCGGGAAAGTCCATTCAAGGGAACGGCGACCTATGAGGGCGCGATGGAGCTCCTGCGCAGCTGTGAAAGTGTTCTTGGGGACCCCTATAAAGAGGAATTCCTCTATTTGGTGAATTCGCTGGCGAGGATGGATTGACACGACCAGCGGAAGGCAAGGGGATAGCGCGTGCAGTTGGAGCAGGCGGTGAAGGACCCGGCAGGAAGGGCGTGCCGGGCCCTCCACTGGCATAAAACCGCTCTTGACCTTGAAGTAAATCACCGAGCGGGAAGACAACTTCCGCAGCGTGACGGCCTTCAACGTGGCGGCGAAGGCGCTGAACGGAAAGACGGATCGGAGCGTGTGCCTGCGGGTGAAGCCCAACAAGACCTCCCAGTCCATCCGTCGGCTGATGGCCGGGGACCAGCTGCAGGTGATCGCGGCGGGCAAGACCTGGGACAAGGTGGTTGACCTGACCACGGGCCAGACCGGCTACGTCGCCAGCGCCTACATGGCCCCCGTGTGAGACGGAAAATCCTGAAGGAAACACAGGAAAGAACGACTTTGGCACGGAAAGAACCGAAAGTCTCCCGCCGGGAAGAATGAACTGCATCCCGTCAAGTA
>DEFL01000010.1:30408-50000 GCA_002350845.1 Christensenella sp. UBA2853 | reverse complement strand
TCCGTAACTACTTGACACGATCGGACAGACCCGGGCGGATGACAAAGGACGGGCGGAGGTTGTATAATACTCCCGGATATGTCGCTTTTTCAGACAGGGTGCTGTCTTTCCCGGGATGACCGGGGTCCAACTGAATCAGCAGGAGGCATGGATGATGTTTCTTTTTCCGCAGCCCAGAAGTGTTGAAAACCTGGAAGGCACGCTGGTCCTTCCCGTTGGCGCAGCCGACGCGGACCTCGTGACGTTCTTCCGCCGGGTCCGGGACGGGGAGAGCGGGATCCGCGTAGAAAAGGATGCTGCGCTGGAGCGCGAAGAATACCGCATTGAAGTCGGCGAAGACGCCGTGGTGCTGACCGTTTCCTGTGATGAAGGCCTGTTCCGGGCTGTCACAACCCTGCAGCAGATGCTGAAAACCACGGGCGGACAGGTCCCGCGTGTGCGGATTCACGACCGGCCGGAACTGAAAAGACGCGGCTATATGCTGGATATCAGCCGCGGGAAGATGCCGCGCGTGGAAACGATCAAAACCATGATCGATTTTCTTGCGGCCCTCAAATACAATGAGTTCCAGCTGTATATGGAGGGCGACTGCTTCAAGTATGCTGCGTACCCCGAGGAGACGGCAGACTTTGACTGCCTGACGCCGGAGGATATCCGGGAGCTGGACGGCTACTGCCGGGAACGCTTTATCGATCTTGTCCCGAATCAGAATTCCTTCGGGCATATGTATACCTGGCTGAAGAAGCCGGCCTTCCATCATCTGGGACTGTTTGAGGGGGATGAAGTGCCCTCCACACTCAATCCGCTGCTGCCGGAAAGCTTTCAGTTTATCTGCAATCTGTATGCTTCACTTCTGCCCTGCTTCTCGAGCGGCTATGTGAACATCGGCCTGGATGAGGCGTATGGGCTGGGAAGATATCAGATTGAGGAATACTGCCGGGAAAAGGGCAAAGATGTGGTCTTTATGGAGTGGCTCAACAAACTCAGCGACCATATCCGCAGTACGTACGGCAAGAAAGTGATGTTCTGGGCGGACATGATCTACAACTATCCGCAGAGCTATTCCATGGTGCCGAAGGACGCGGTGGCCCTGGAGTGGGGATACGAGCTGATCCAGTCCCAGCGGATGACCGACCACTGCATTGCCTACCGCAACGCGGGCGTCCGCTATTATGTGTGTCCCTCCACCAATACCCATGGCAGTCTCGCGGGGCGCATGGATGTGACCACCTTCAATATCCGCACCTGCGGGGAGCTGGCCTCCGAGTACGGCGCGGAGGGCCTGCTCCTGACCGACTGGGGTGACGGCGGGCATGCGCAGAGCTGGGTATGGAGCATGAATCCCATTGCCCTGGCCGGGCAGTACGGCTGGAATCCCGGTCCCAGGCAGGACGGGGAGAGCTTCAAGGCCTATTTTATCCGCAACGCGGAGCGGTTCGTGGATGACTGGTTTTTCGGCGGCGTCCATGTATCCCGGCTTCTCTACCGCATGGCCAACTATTATCTCCTCGAACCCGAGCGCGTGCATGTGTGCACGATGAGCGCCAAGGAAATCAATCTGCCGGTGAGCCAGACGAAGTACGCGCACCTGTTTGATATCCGGGACAGCGGGGATGACTTCTATTTTGACAATGTCACGGACTATGTGCGCAGGGTCATGGAGGACATCGAAACACTGGACTTCGACGAAAACTGGAAGCGGGAGATCCGTCTGGCCTCACGCCTGATCCGCTTTGGCAGTGAGCTGTGCAAAGTCAAGCTGCATCCGGAGACCTCACGGGAGGAAGCGCATGCCCTGGCCGATGAAGTGGACAGCATGCTGCCTGAGTTTGAGGACCTTTGGAAAAAACGCAATTATGAAAAGGGCATGGAGAAATTCTACACAACACTCATCTCCCGCAGGGATGAACTGCGTGCACTGTAAACAGTTTTCCCTCCACGCAAAAAAGCAGTCGGAACAGGATCCGGCTGCTTTTTGCGTGCGCGCGGTTATTCAGTGAACAGGGGCGTGGAATAATAGCGGTCGCCGCTGTCGGGGAGCAGGGCAACAATTACTTTTCCCTTGTTTTCGGGGCGTTTGGCCAGGGTGATAGCTGCATGCAGCGCGGCACCGGAGGAAATGCCCACCGAGATGCCTTCCTTTCGCGCGAGCAGTTTTGCGGCTGCGAACGAATCCGCGGCTGCGGCGCGGAATACTTCATCATAGACTTTGGTGTTCAGGACGTCCGGCACAAACCCGGCGCCGATGCCCTGGATTTTGTGGGGACTGGCTTTCCCTTCCGAAAGAACAGGGGAGTCTGCGGGTTCGACGGCGACAACACGGACATTCGGGTTCTGTTCCTTCAGGTATTCACCCACGCCGGTCACCGTGCCGCCGGTGCCGACGCCGGCAATGAAGAAATCGACGTTTCCGTCCGTATCCTTCCAGATTTCGGGGCCGGTGGTCGCCTTGTGCACGGCGGGATTGGCCGGGTTCACAAACTGTCCCGGGATGAAGCTGCCGGGGATTTCCGCGGCCAGCTCTTCCGCTTTGGCAATGGCGCCCTTCATGCCCTTGGCGCCTTCTGTGAGCACGAGTTCCGCACCGTAGGCCTTCAGAATGTTCCTGCGCTCCACGCTCATGGTTTCCGGCATGGTGAGAATGATGCGGTAGCCTTTGGCAGCAGCGATGGCGGCCAGACCGATGCCGGTATTGCCGGATGTCGGTTCAATGATGACAGAGCCTTCCCGGAGAAGGCCTTTTGCCTCGGCATCCTCAATCATGGCCTTGGCGATCCGGTCCTTGACGCTGCCGGCGGGATTGAAGTACTCGAGCTTGACGAGCAAGGTGGCTTCAAGTCCCAGTTCCTTTTCCAGGTTGACGGTTTCAACCAGCGGGGTGTTTCCGATGAGTCCAAGTGTTCCTTTGTAGATAGCTGACATGGTGAGGCACTTCCTTTCAAAACATGTTTTTTTATTTCGCATCAGCTTTCCGGCAGATGCGTTTATTTCTATACAAAAATGCCCGGGCGGCTGAAAAGCGTCCCGGGCTCAGAGACATGCGGATGCCGGAGTGTGTCAGCATCTCAACAGCACGCTCTGCAAGGGCAGTCAGAGGCGGCCGTCCAGCAGAATCTGCCCGGGGGGAGGATGAAATGACAACAGCACATGAAGCATCTCATGAGAAGGGAGATATGGCGGAACATGGACGGCACCTCCTTGTTTCAGATTTTACTGTGGAAAGCCTCAGATGGGCTTCCCGGTTTTCCTGTGGTAATCCTCCAGTGCAGACTGGATGGCTTCCTCTGCCAGGACTGAGCAGTGCATTTTGTAATCCGGAAGTCCGTCGAGGGCTTCCGCGACCGCCTTGTTGGTCAGCTGCTTGACTTCGCTGACCGGCTGGCCCTTGATGAGTTCCGTGGCCATGGAGCTGGAAGCAATCGCGCTGGCACAGCCGAAGGTTTCAAACTTGACGTCTTTGACCACATCGTCCTCGATCTTCAGGTACATCCGCATGATGTCGCCGCACTTGGCNNGTTGCCGACTTCCCCGATGCCGTCTGCATCCTCGATGACGCCGACATTGCGGGGGTTGCGGAAATGGTCCATGACTTTTTCACTGTATAATGCCATTGGAATGCCTCCCTTACAGAATGAACGGCTTTTTGCCGCTGGTCAGGTCTCTCCAGACCGGGGAGAAACCGCGAAGACTGGTGACGACTTCCTTCACCGAGCGGATGATTTCATCCACCTGCTCCTCGGTGATGTCCTCTCCAAGGCTCAGACGGAGGGAGCCATGCGCCACATCATGCACGCGGCCGATGGCCAGAAGCACATGACTCGGATCAAGCGATCCGGAGGTACAGGCACTGCCGGAGGAAGCCTGGATACCCATGTCGTCGAGCATGAGCAGCAGCGATTCGCCTTCAATGCCTTCAAAACAGAAACTGACATTGCCGGGCAGGCGTTTTTCCGCGTCCCCGTTGAGTGCACAGTGCGGGATCTCCGAAAGCCCGGCGATGAGCCGGTCCCGCATGCGGAGGAGGTGTGCCGTGTTTTCCGGCATTTTTTCGATGGACTCCTTCAGGGCGGCGGCCATGGCGCCGATCCCGGGGACATTCTCCGTGCCGGCCCGCCGGCCGCGCTCCTGCGCCCCGCCTTCAATCAGAGGGGTGAGGCGGATGCCGCGCTTTGCATACAGGAAGCCCACGCCTTTGGGACCGTGAAACTTATGGGCGGAGGAGGAGAGGAGGTCAATGTGGTCTTCGATGACACTGACCGGAATATGGCCGATGGCCTGAACGGCATCGGTGTGGAACAGGACATTCTTTTTCCGGCAGATTTCTCCGATCTCCCGGATCGGCTGGATGGTGCCGATTTCATTGTTGGCATACATGATGGTTACAAGGCAGGTATCCTCGCGAATCGCGGCTTCCACCTCGGAAGGCACGACCAGTCCGTTTTCATGTACGTCCAGGAGGGTGATTTCAAAGCCCTCCTTTTTCAGTCTTTCCAGTGTATGCAGCACCGCGTGATGTTCAAAGGCGGTGGAGATGATATGCATTTTGCCTTTCGCCCGGCCGATTTCAGCGGCGGAACGGATCGCCTGATTGTCCGCTTCGCTTCCGCCGGAAGTGAAGGTGATTTCGCGCGCATCGGCTCCGATGGCCGCTGCAATCTCAGCGCGGGCATTTTCCAGGACAGTCTTTGCCTTCTGTCCGTGTTCATACAGGCTGGACGGGTTGCCCCAGGTTTCTTCAAGCAGCGTGGTCATGGTCTGGATGGCTTTCTCGCTCATCCGGGTTGTGGCTGCGTTATCTGCGTAGATCACAGTCAACAGCTCCTTTCGTACAGGCACAGCCGGATTATAAGACTATTCACCTACTATGTCAATAGGTAAAACAGAAAAGAAAAATCTTCGCCTTCGTCAGCAAGGCGATGAACAGCGCATCAAGGTACAGAAAAAGCGGCGGACCGCGGGATCCGCCGCTTGATGTACATTCAGCCGGAGATTATTCCTTGAGGCCCTCTGTCGCGATGCCGTCCGTCAGATTCTTCTGGAAGATCAGGAAAATGACAAGAATCGGGATGATGGAAAGGGTGGACATGGCGAACATGGCACCCCAGTCAGACTGGGCAGAGGGATCGGAAAACATTTTCAGGGCGATGGACAGGGTATACTTGGAGGGCGAATTCAGGTACAGCAGGGCACCGAAGAAGTCATCCCAGCGCCACATGAAGGAGAAGATGGAAGTGGTGATGATGGACGGCTTGATCAGCGGCAGGATGATCCACACGAATATGCCGTAATAGCTGCAGCCGTCAATTCGTGCAGATTCATCCAGTTCCATGGGGATGCCGCGGATAAACTGCATGTTCTGGAAAATGAAGAATGCCTGTCCGAAGAAATACGGGACGGTGATGGGCAGCATGGTGTTGATCCAGTTGAGCTGCTGGAAGATCAGAAACTGAGGGATCATGACGACCTGGAAGGGAAGCATCATGGTCATCATGACACAGGTAAACCAGATGTTTCTCCCGGGAAAGCGCAGACGGGCAAAGCCGAAGGCGATGATGGCCGAGGAGAGCACAGCACCGATGGAGGCGGTCACGGAGATGATGAAAGAGTTCTTGAAGAAGGTCCCGAAGGTGTATCCGCCGAATCCGCGCCAGCCATTGGTATAGTTTTCAAAGTGAAAGGACTCGGGAATCAGCCGGTGCGCTTCACGGAAAATGGTGCTTGACTCCTTGAAGGAGCTCATGACCATCCAGAGAAGCGGATAGATCATGATAAAGCCGAACGCGGCAACCAGCAGATGATAGACAACGGAGGAGATCATCCTCTGTTTTTTCATGCCCATGTGTGTCATCTTCTCACCTCGCTCCCTGATAGAACACCCATCTTTTGGATGAGGAGAAGAGCAGGGCGGTCATCAGACCGATGATGACCAGCAGCACCCAGGCCATGGCGCAGGCGTAGCCCATATCATAATCGGTGAACGCTTTCTGATAGAGATACAGCGCATAAAAGAGGGTTGAGTTGAGCGGTTTGCCCTGGGTGATGATGTATCCGGAGTTGAAGACCATGAATCCGTTGATGGTCTGCATGACGAGGTTAAAGAAGATGGTCGGGGTCAGAAGCGGCAGGGTGATGGAAAAGAATCCCCGGACTTTGCCGGCGCCGTCTATCGTTGCCGCCTCATAGTAGGTCTTTGGAATCTGCTTGAGTCCGGCCAGGAATATCAGCATGGACGAACCGAACTGCCATACAGTCAAAAGAATCAGGACCCAGATGGCGGAATCACGGCTTCCGATCCAGGACTTGGTGCTGTTGATGCTCAGCGCCTGAAGCACGGAATTGATGACGCCGTCGGAGGCAAACAGCTGCTTCCACATCACCGCGACTGCCACGCTGCCGCCGATGATGGAGGGCAGGTAGTACACCGAGCGGTAAAGGCCGGTCACGCGGCTCTGGCGCGTCATGATCATGGCGACAATCAGGGCCATGAGCAGCTTCAGCGGGACGGAGACAAACGCATAAAAGAAGGTGACAGACAGACTCTTGAGATATTTGGAGTCGCGCGTGAACATCTTGACATAGTTGGCAATGCCGATCCACTTGGCGTCTCCGAGAATATTGTAATTGGTGAAGGACAGATACAGGGAGGCGATCATCGGGATGATGGTGAAGACCAGGAAGCCGATGATGAACAGACTGATAAACATATAGCCTGCTACGGATTCCCTGCAGAGAAATTCCGAAAGACTGGCGGGCTTTTTGCGTTTGGCACGCCGGGGCTGCGGCATGGCGGTCATATGGATTCCTCCCCGAAAGCTGCCCGAAAGGGCTGGAATGAAGCAGAGGATGCGGTTTCCCGCATCCTCATGCAAGGCTCTGCTGAGTCAGTTACTGTGCGTTTTCTGCGAGAATTTCGCTGCCTTCGGCAAAGACCTGAGCGGCGGCGTCTTCAGGAGAAATCTCGCCGTAGCGGACCTGTTCGGTCAGGTCCTCGACGAGGGTGCCGATCTGGGTGGAGCCGTTCGGGGTAGGACGGTCCATGGGTGTGGCAACCTTATTGACTTCATCGATGAAGCTGTACATGATCTGATCGGTCTCGTTGAGGCCTTCGCTCAGAGCGGCCAGGACAGCGGAGTCAACCGGCACACCGCGCTCGCCCTTGAGAACAAGGTTGGCATCAACGCTGGTGACAAAGAAGTTGATGAAGTCGGCAACCACATCGGGATACTTGGTGGTGGCGGAGCCGCAGAAGAACTGGCTGCTCTTGAGGTACTGCACCTGGGTGGTGTCGTCAGCCATTACAGGCCACATCATCATGCCCAGTTCACGACCAGCGGTGGAGGAGATGGTGGTGAGCTGGTTGGAGTTGGAGAAGGAATCCCAGGTGGTCTTGTCGATGATCGGCATGGTTTCGGTCACAGTGGGGTTCTTTTCAACGAGCAGCTCGGGAGAAACATGCCAGGGTTCCTTGGCGGCATCAGCGATCATCTGGAAATAGGTCTTGAAGACGGTGTCATCTTCCACGCCGAACTTCGTGCCGTCTGCGGCATATTCACTGGTGCCGATGCCGCGGAAGAGCATGCCGAGCACCATGGAATCGATGTAGGTCTGCACGCCGGTCTTCTCATAGATTTCCTTGGAGATGGAGAAGAACTGGTCCCATGTCAGCTGCAGGGGGGCTTCAATGCCGGCAGCGGCGAAGGTTTCCTTGTCATAGAACAGGCAGGGGGAGTTCAGGCCGAGGCACAGGGCATAGAGTTTGCCGTCCATGCTGCCGCTTTCGAGCACAGCAGTGGAAATGCGGCTGGTGTCGATGGTGCCGTTTTCCACATAGGGGGTCAGGTCCATCATGAGGTTCTGGGCGAAGAAGGAACCGACCTTGCCGTAATCCTGCTGGAAGATGTCAGGCATGGAAGATGTTGCGGCCTGCGTGGCCAGCTTGTCCCAGTAGCCGTCCCAGCTGGTGGGTTCCGTCTCAAAGGTGACATTGGGATGCAGTTCGTGGTACATATCCAGCACCTTTGTGGTCAGATCGTTGCGGGTCTGATTGCCCCACCAGGCGATGCGGATTGTGCAGGGTTCACCGCCGTTGACTTCCTTGACAGTCTCGGCCGAAGCGGGAAGCGCCATCACGCTCAGAAGCAGCGCAAGGGCAAGAACGAGTGAGAGCATTTTTTTCATGGAAAACATCCTCCTCATCATGTCGAGCCTGTGCAGGACGCACAGGCCTTTTCAAAAAGCTGTTTTTATCTTAGCCCGCAGAGGGGAGCGGGTAAATTGTTTTTACCGACTTGATTGGTTGAAAAACCGACTAATATGTATGATATGGCGGTTTTTAGACAACATCGTCCATTACAATGTGGGGGAATTGGGATATAATCGATTTTACAGAAGACCGAATGGTTTCAGAAACGAGGTGAGCGCATATGAAAAGAAAGATGCACGGAAGGGAACGTCTGGCAGCTGCGCTGTCACGGATTTCCATCCGTTCCCGTCTGATTCTGATCTATGCCCTGATCCTGCTGACCTTTTTTTCCGTGAGCACGGCATTTTTCGTGCAGGGCAGGAATCACTATACGGAGGATCTTCAACACCAGACATCGGATCTTCTGTACATGATTTCCTTTTATCTGACGGTCTCCATGGAGGAGATGGAACAGGAGACGTATCACCTTGTGACAGACCACACGCTTCAGTCTGAGATGCGGGACTATCTGGATGCACAGACGGAATCCAGAAAAGTCAGTCTCTGGAGCAGCATGAATGATCTGGTGCTGCAGTACGCGGGAAACAGTCCCTATATATCCTCCGTCACGCTGGTTTCGGATGGCGCGGTGTCGACGCGGGGGAGAACCTCGTATACGGAATCCCGGGAAGATCTGGAGCAGGTGATCCGGACGGCGGACGCACATGAGGGCGGCGCGGTATGGCTGGTGAGTCATGCAGATCCTGAGACCGTGCTTCTGGCCCGGAGTGTCCGGGAAATCCGCAATATGAGCCTGAAAACCATGGGGTATGTGATCTACAGGATACGGCTGGACCGGATTGCAGCTGATATGCTCAGCGGGCATGATTTTCTTTCCCACGATACGCCCCTGGTCATTTCAGACCCGGAAAGCGGGATGATTCTCTATCCGTCCGGGGGACAGAATGCAGCGCTCTATCAGACGGCGGCGAATGTGCCGGATGGCGCTTTTGAACGGATTCGGGCAGGGGGCGGAGCATCCTATGTCGTTCTGTCCCGGCAGCTGCCTTCCTCCTGGAGATGTTCGCTCCTGGTCTCATACGATGAGCTGACCGGTCCCATGCGCAGAATTTTCCTTGTGATCCTCATCGTCATGGCCTGCGTGACGGTCGCCATGTTTGCCGGAGCCTCAGCGTTTGCTGTGGCCTTTACGAAACATTTCTCCGTGCTTCAGCAGAAGATGGAACGCGTGGAGGCCAATCATCTTGAACCCATGGAGACGGAAACCGACTACAGCGCGCGCAGGGATGAGATCGGGTACCTGCACCAGGCGTTTGACCGCATGGTGCGCAAACTCAGGCAGCTCATTGATGAAAACTATACCAATCAGCTGCTCCTGCGGGATGCACAGATCCAGTCGCTTGTGGAACAGCTCAATCCGCATTTTCTCTACAATACCCTGGATCTCATCTACTGGGATGCAAAAGTGGCCGGTCAGGACAATATCTGCACGATTACCGATGCCCTGGGTTCTCTTCTGCGCGCGTCGCTCTCAAAGCGGCGGGAGACAGTCCCCCTGCGCGAGGAACTGGAACTGACAGACAGCTACATGGAAATCCAGCGTCAGCGCTTCGGGGAGCGGCTTGTGTATAAGAAACAGATCGATGAACAGCTTCTCATGCAGGCAGTCCCTTTCATGTGCCTGCAGCCGCTTCTGGAAAACGCTGTGCGCTACGGCGTGGAAAATTCGGCCGTGCCCTGCAGGGTCTGTCTGAAGGCTGCGCGTGAGGGCGGAGACATACTGCTCACGGTCATGAATGAAGCGAGCAGTTTTCCGGACAACCTGCTCAGCCGTCTGGAAAGCGGTGAGCTGAAGCCTCAGAGTCACGGGATTGCCCTTGTCAATATTCAGACCCGGATTCAGCTGCTCTACGGGGAGGGCTACGGACTGTCCTTTGCCAATGCACAGAATGAAGAATGTGAAGAGACGGCGGCCGTCACGGTGCGGCTGCCAATGAAGGAGGGAAACGCGTGATCAAGGTCCTGCTGGCCGATGACGAGCCTGTGATTCTCCATTCGGTGGAGGTATCGATTCCCTGGGAGAAAATGGGGCTGACCCTGTGCGGTGTATACGGGGATGGAATGAGTGCCTATCATGCCTTCCTTGATGAAAGCCCGGACATTGTGCTGACGGATATCCGGATGCCTGCGCTCTCGGGCCTGGAACTGATCCGCAGAACGCGCGCTTTCAGTCCGGACACGGTATTCATTATTCTCTCGGGGTATGCGGATTTTGACTATGCACGGACTGCCATGAAATATGGCGTGCGCTATTATCTGCTCAAGCCGTGCTCGCAGGAGCGGATTATGGATGTGATGAAGACCGCCATGAAGGATGTGGAGGAAATCCGCCAGACCAGACAGGCGCAGAGTGCCTATGCGGGCATGCTTGCCCAGGGGAACAGCGTGCCCGAGTCTCCGGATCCGGATGTCACAACATCGGAGGGCAGGGCCCGGATTCATGCGCTGGTGCGCTCCCTGCCCGGTGCGCAACAGGCCAAGATTTATGCGTTCGGCATTCTGTGCCGCGTGCAGGGCATCACACCGGAAGACACCGGGAACCTGCCGCCGTTTGGGAACAAGCTGGCAGGCATGAGAACCCGGGAGGAAGTCGCGGACTTCCTCATGAACTGCCTGACAAGCGTGTACGAGAAGGATGGACACGCGTCGGGAACACGCCGGTTTGTGGCCAGGATTCTTCGCTGGGTGGAGGAAGATTACGCAGACCCTGAGCTCTCGCTCAAGACGATTGCCGAACAGAAGCTGTTCATGAACACGGATTATGTGAGCCGGGAGTTTCTCAGGGAGACCGGAGAGAAATTTTCTCAGGCACTGATCCGTACACGCATGGAGCGCGCCAAGGAACTGATGCGGGAGAGGGCGTGGGATGCGAAAATCTATGAGATTGCGGAACAGGTAGGCTGTTCCAATGCACAGTACTTTGCCCAGGCATTCAAGAAATATACCGGGGTCACGCCGACAGGGTATATGGAAGCACAGAGAACAGGGGGAGGAATCAAATCATGCTGAACCGCAAACATATGCTGGTGGATTCGGCACTTGAAAAGTCACAGCCGGAAGCCTTCATGTACAGGACCATTCAGGAGGCAGCAGATGCCATTGAGGACGGGACATGGGAATCCCCCTCAGTCATTGACCTGAAGCCGGATGTCTACTGGACGGGCGGCACGCAGACGAAGTGCGGCCTTGTTGTGAACAGAAACTGGCTGACGATCCGGGGCCTTGGAGAAGGACCGGAGGATACGGTGATTGCGGATGCACGCGGGCATATGGTGAACAGTTTCCCAGCCGACGGCGGTGCAAACTCACCGGCGCAGACCATGATTGTCAATGGCGACGGTCTGCACCTGGAGAACCTGACGGTAGGCAATTACCTGAATCTCGACCTTGTGTATCCGCGCGATCCCTCGAAGAACAGGCCGATGGCATCCGAAGTGGTCACGCAGGCCTATGCGCTGGCCAGCAAGGGCAACTATGACTGCTGGACGGTGGAAAACTGCCGGATCGTAGGCATGCTCGACACACTGTCCTTTCACCTCAAGCGCCTGTATATGCATAACACGCTCATTGAAGGTACAAAAGACTTTATTGGCGGCGGAGCGGCTGCGGTGTATGAGGACTGCCGCATCCTGATCCACGATACCTGCCCGATGTACATGGCGGGCCGCCAGGGAACGCTGTACCGGAACTGCCGCTTTACGGTGTCGCTTCCGGACTTTGACACGGTGTACCTGACCAAGTTCGGCGAACAGCTGATGCTCGATCACTGCAGTTTTGAGGGAAATGTCCGCCATCTGGAGTGGGAACTGGAAACCAAACGGGACGGAAGGTGCTATGCACGCGCGCTGACACTCAACGGAGAGCCGGTCTGTTTCAGTCCGGAAGCCCCGTATACGACGACGCCGATCACTGAGGAAAATGAGGAAGCATTCTCTGTGCTGAACATGCTGGGCGGGGCAGACGGCTGGGACCCGGTGCACCGCATCTTTGCCGGGGCGTGCATCTCTGACCGTCCGTCATGTCTGCGTCTTCATGGAAAGGATACGATCCGTGCGGGAGAGGAAGAAGAACTGACTGTTGAAATCCTGCCGGAAGGCACGCTGGAAAGTCTTCGGGATCTCTCTGTCACGGCGGACGCAGACGTCCGGTGGGAAATCCGGGGAACGCGTCTGGTGATCTGCGCACAGTCGGAAGAGGACGTACCGGTGCGCTGCTGGGTCCGGGTGGAAAAAGGCGGCGTCGCTGCAGTAAAGGATTTTATGGCGCTTCCTGCTGTGACATCGCCGGTGGACATCTCCGGAATCACGGTGACACGTGAAGGGCAGAGGCTTCATCTTGCCTATCAGCTGGGGCAGGAAGGAAAGCAGATGCCTGCAGGCTCACGGACAGACATATCGCGCGTGGTCTGGTACAGGCAGGAGGATGGCTTTGTACTCGCGGAAAATGCACCGGGTGAGCCGCCGTGCCTTGTGTATCCCCTGCGGGCAGGTGACGCGGGCAGCACAGTGGCGGCACGGGTTCAGCCGCAGACCTATGGCAGCTGTGCGGAGCACTGGTTTGACTCGGAAGGGACTGTGGTGACAGAAGACATGACGGAACAGCAGGAGATCCGCCTGGATGATTTCCGCTCGTTCCCGGTGTGTGCACAGCGTCCTGTCACGGGGCAATTCCATATCAGCACATACCGTCCTTCCTATGCAGGGGATGAGACGGATCATGTGGCTGACTGGCAGGCCGGTGCTGCGGAGGATGCCTGGCGTTACGGCAGGGGCCGGGACGGCGCGAAGAGATGCTGGGGGCTTGTCGCCAGCGCGCGCGGCGCCTGTCTGAGATACCTGAAAGGACGGTACACAGGGGCCATGCGGCTGGATGTGACGCTGTGTCCGGACAAGGATACCGGGGAAGGCTTCGGGAGTGCAAACGGACAGTATGTCGAGCTGCTCATCAAGTATGATGCCGCTGCAAAGACCGGATACGGACTGCGGATTGAGAGGCGGCCGTACTTTGCCAATGGATGCGAATTCTCCCTGAGACGGCTGGAAGACGGCGTGAGCCGTGTGATTGGCAAAGCGGTCATGTCCTGTGCCTTTATGCCGGAGTGCCATGTGCAGGTGGCCTTTGACCGCGGGGTGCTCACCGCACAGGCGGCCACAACCTGGGAAGAACTGCCGTCAATGGCCGTGAAAAAAGGCGTGCCGTCCACTGTCCGACTTGAGGCACAGGTGCCCGACAGCGGGTTTGGAGACATGGAAATCCATCATACAGGCACAGTGCCCATCGGCAACAGAACACTGATTGCATCGCTGGCAATTGAATACAAGTAAACAACACGCTGCTGTCCGACTGCGGACTGCAGCCACGGACGAACAGAGGCAGTCGGGAACGGTGGGATTCCCGGCTGCCTTTTCGGCTGTGCATGGACGACGATGGGAAAAATGAAAACTGCGGATTGACTTGCCTATTCACCTACTGTACAATAGGATAAATAAAGGGGGGCATCTGCATGATTTCAACCAGAGGACGATATGCGATCCGTCTGATGATCGATCTGGCCGAGCATGACCAGGGCAGTTTTATTCCGCTCAAGGACATTGCGGAGCGGCAGGATATTTCCAAAAAATACCTCGAGATTATTGTGAAGGATCTCGTCAGCGCAGGACTTTTGACCGGAGCGAGCGGAAAGGGCGGCGGATACAGGCTCTGCAGAAAGCCGGAAGAATACACCGTGGGGGAAATCCTCGACCTCATGGAGGGGACGCTCTGCTCTGTGGCGTGTCTGGCCGGAGAGAAGAACGAATGCCCGAGACGGCAGGAATGTGAGACGCTGCCTATGTGGACTGAGTATGACAACATGGTGCACGACTTCTTCTACAGCCGGCACCTGAGCGATCTGCTCCGAACAAAGAACGGATAAACACAGCATCGGGCGGGGAAACTGATCCCGACTCTTGCTTTTCCTGACCGGAACAGGTATGCTCATGGTATTCCGAAAAAACACATGGGAGGTCATGCATATGCTGTTGATTCAGGGCGGTACAGTCAAGCCCATCTCCGGTCCGGATCTGCCCAACGGACAGGTTCTGATTGACAATGGAAAGATCGTCGCCGTCGGCACAAACCTGGAAGTGCCGGAGGGAACCGAAGTTTATCATGCGGAGGGCTGCCTGATCACGCCCGGCCTTATGGATGCGCATACCCACATCGGCCTGGACGAAGAGGCCATCCGCTGGGAAGGCGCCGACTATAATGAAATGTCAGACCCGGTGACGCCCAACATGCGCGGGATTGACGGCATCAACCCCCAGGACGAGGCCTTTACCCTGGCCCTGCAGGGCGGCGTGACATCCGCCGTGACCGGTCCTGGATCCGCCAATGTGATCGGCGGCACGTTTGTGGCCATCAAGCTGTATGGCAAAGTCGTGGATGACATGATCCTGAAGGATCCCGCAGCCATGAAGGCGGCCTTCGGCGAAAACCCCAAGGGCTGCTACGGCCAGCAGGGACGCAAGGCGCCGGTCACCCGCATGGGCGTCGCGGCACTGCTCCGGGAGACGCTGGAAAAGACAAAGCGCTATCAGGAAGAAATCGAGGAAGCGGAAAAGGACAGCACCAAGAAGCGGCCCTATGACGCCAAGCTAGAAGCCATGCTGCCGGTCATCCGCCGCGAGATTCCGCTCAAGTGCCATGCGCACCGCGCGGACGATATGCTCACTGCCATCCGCATCGCGGAAGAGTTCAATATCCGCCTGACCCTCGACCACTGCACGGACGGTCATCTGATCGCGGACGTTCTGGCGAAAAAGGGATATCCGGTGCTGGTCGGTCCCTCCCTTGGCAACAAGAGCAAGTTTGAGCTCAAGAACAAGACCTTTGAGACCCCGGCCATCCTGAACCGGGCAGGACTTCCCGTGTGCATTATCACCGACGCACCGGTCATTCCGCTGTATTATCTGCCTCTGTGCGCCGGTCTGGCGGTCCGGGAGGGACTCCCCGAGACGGAAGCCTGGCGGGCGATCACCATCAATCCCGCGATCGTTGCCGGCGTGCAGGACCGCGTGGGTTCCCTCGAGCCCGGAAAAGACGCGGACATTGCCGTGTTTGTAGGCAATCCGCTGCATGATATTCAGGCAAGGGCTCTGCAGGTGTTTGTCAACGGTGAACCGGTCCTGAACAGATGATTTTCTCCCTTCTTTCCCCGGAAAATGCCCGCCGCCTGTGCTGCAGGGGCGGGTTTTGCATGCCCGTGCGCCGTCCCATTCAGGCGCCGTGCATTGCGGGATGGGGATGAATTGGTTATAATAAACGGGAAAACAGCGCAAGGGGACAGAAATATGAAGAAACATGTATCCTGGATTCTTCTCATGCTTCTGGTGGTGAGCCTGCTGGCTTTCCTGCTGCCCGGGCATGCGGACTTTGGGGATTTTTCCGGAGGATCGGATTTCGGCGGCTCTGACTGGGGCGGCTCCGACTGGGGGTCGTCAGACAGTGACTGGGACTATAGCGTCTCGGGTTCTTCGAGCAGCGACGGTCCGATGGACACGGTGTTTACGTTTATTTCCATTGTGGTGATCGGCGTGGGCGTGGCCGGCTGGATCACGGAGAACTTCGGCAGCAAATCGAAATCGAGAAGCAGGAGTTCCGGCGGAACGAAGACGTACACCTGGGGCTTTAAGCTGCGTGATGACTATTCACCGATCCCGGGCTTCAATGCGGAGTCTGTGCGGGCAGACTGCTGCGATCTGTACAGACGGATGCAGGATGCCTGGGGACAGGGCGATCTGTCACCGCTGCAGGCCGATTTCACGCCGGAAGCCTATGCGCAGTATGACCGTCAGCTCAAACAGAAGACCGCGCGCGGCGAGCATGCACACTGCGAAGTGCGCAGCGTGACGGCTCAGGAACGCGGCTGGAATGAAAATGATCATGAATGGATGCTGGCTGTCGAACTGACGGCTGAAATCCGCGCATGGAATGAAAACGACGCAGGCAAGGTCGTCTCCGGCTCCAAGAGCGCCGTCAAGGAAATGCGCTATGCGTGGGTGCTCAGACGGCCCAAGACAGAGACGAGCCAGATTCAGCACTGCCCGAACTGCGGATGCGAAGTCGAGATCAATGCCGGCGCGTTCTGCCCGATGTGCGGCGCACCGCTGACGGCTCCGGGCGCGGGATGGCAGCTCAGCGCGATTCAGGCCATGTCTCAGAAGACACTGTGACAGGCTGTGAGATAAAGAAAGGAACAGATCGGTATGGCTTTGAACTGGATGACACCCTACCATGTGATGGCAGAAGGCGGGGATGAAGGACTCCGGCCGATGTCGGAACTGTGTAATTATGATCCGTCCTTCTCTGTCCCGGATATGCAGGCCCGTGTTTCCAACCTCACCATTCAGCTGCTGTTCGGATTTGGAGACGGCGACATGACGCCGCTCAAACCCTATGTCACGGAAGATCTGCTCGAGGAATTCCGCCGCCAGGCGGCCGAATGGGCCAAAAACGGGCGGACGCTCAATGTCGTGCGTCCTGTGGTTCTCCGCACGGAAATGCTCGGGTTTGAGATTGAGAATGGGGAAGCCTATGTCCATGTCCGCACACAGACGCGCGCGGTGCTCTATGCAACCGATCCGCGGGGGAAGGTTGTGGAAGGCAGCCCTTCGGAAGAAACCTTCGAAAGCAGAACGTGGATCTTTGCCCGCGGCATCGACGAAAAGACAGGCAAGGTGCTGCGGATTGACAGCCAGCACTGTCCGTCCTGCGGCGCGCCGGTCAATGCCTACATGTCGGCCAGATGTCCGCACTGCGGAAACCTGGTGCCTGTCCGCAACTTCAAGTGGACAGCATGTGCCGTCAGCTGAACGGATTTCATGCCTGCTTCTTCACCGCAATCCATGAAGAAGCAGGCATATTGTTTGCTTTTGGAACAGAACAGCAAAAAGGGGAGATGGGACCATGAACGGGCTGGAACTTTCCCGCCGGTACTATATGGCCTTTGGGGAGCCGATGCTCAGGGAACAGTTTGCGGAGTGGGTGCCATATCTGGCTGTCGGACTGTGCGGCGCGGGCTCTGAAAACCTGGGTTTTGACGATGCCGTTTCCGAGGACCATGATTTCGGCCCCGGCTTCTGCATTTTTCTGCCCGGGGAAGACGTGGTGGACCGAAAAACCGCCTTCCGCCTTGAGAGGGCGTATGCTGCCCTGCCCGCCGAGTTTGAGGGCTACAGGCGGCCGGTGGTGGCGCCGGTCGGCGGCGCAAGAACGGGTGTCCTGCGCATGGCGGATTTCTTCCTGGAAAAAACAGGCAGCGCGTCCGGCATGCTCAGCGCGGAGCAGTGGCTGAGTGTCCCGTATGCCTCCCTCGGGGAAGCGGTGAACGGGGAAGTGTTTGCCGATCCCTCAGGTGTCCTGACCGGCATCCGGGAGCAGCTGAAACAGATGCCGGAGGATATCCGGCGCAAGCGTCTGGCGGGGCATCTGCTGCTTATGGCGCAGAGCGGGCAGTACAACTATCAGCGGTGCCTGGACCACGGGGAGGAAGGCGCTGCCCAGCTGGCGGCGTTTGACTTTGTCCGCAACGCCATTTCCGCGGTCTTCCTGCTCAACCGCCGCTATGAGCCGTTCTACAAATGGGCCTTCCGGGCAATGCGCAGCCTT
Organism: Christensenella sp. UBA2853; assembly: GCA_002350845.1. GTDB lineage: Bacteria > Bacillota > Clostridia > Christensenellales > Aristaeellaceae > UBA2943. The sequence goes on along the minus strand of DEFL01000010.1, from coordinate 32,089 downwards.
CCGGTGCTCTCTGATATCGAAAAAGATCTGACTGAGATCATTTCAACCCCGAATGATCCTCAGTCCAGTTTTGAAAAATACAACACCATGGAGTCGGTGGCCGCCTCTGTCATCTCCGTCCTCATGGACCAGGGGCTGACCGAGGCCGTCTGCGGGGATCTGGAAAAGCATGCCTATTCCGTCAATGACGGGATCGGGGACGGGAACATCCGGAACATGCACATCCTCAGCGGCGTGTGAGAAGAAGGAGACGAAAGAGATGAACATCCACGGACTGCAGAAACTGACACTGCTTGATTACCCGGGACATACAGCCTGCACCGTCTTTCTGGCCGGCTGCATTCTGCGCTGCCCGTTCTGCCATAACGCAGACCTTCTGGACATGAACGCGGAGCCCGTCATGGACGACGCAGAACTGCTGGCGTTTCTCAGGAAGCGCCAGGGCCTGCTGGACGGGGTGGCCTTTACCGGCGGTGAGCCACTGATGACCAGAGAACTTCCGGACCTGATGATGCGCATCCGGGATCTCGGGTACGGCATCAAGCTGGATACCAATGGCTGCCATCCGGAGGCCCTGCGCGGCGTTCTCGAAAAGGGGCTGGTGGACTATGTGGCGATGGACATCAAGAACAGCCCTGAGCGCTATGCCCAGACCTGCGGGCTGGAGAAGGTGAACATGGAAAAAATCAATGAAAGCATTTCCCTTCTGATGCACGAGGCCCCCGATTATGAATTCCGCACCACCGTGGTCGCGCAGCTTCATGACCGGGATTCTTTCCTTGCCATCGGGCCCTGGCTGAAGGGTGCAAAAAGATATTTTCTCCAGGCGTTTGCCGATCGTGATACCGTCCCCTTCGCCGGATTCACCGCCCCCTCGAAGGAATCCCTGGAGGAATACGCGGAGGTCTTGCGCCCCTTTATCTCCGAGGTTTCCATTAGAGGGGTATAACGCAAAATAGTCGCCTTTAACCACATATTGTATTTTTTTCGAAAAAGCTCTCCCACATATTGACAAGTTCCGGGGGCCTTGGTATCATCTCCCCTGCGCGCTGGAATCTGATAAAAACAACTGTGCCGCTGTTCCTTTTGCAATAGCGGCATACTTTGTGCGGGGATTCGGCGCTGCTGGAAAAACAAACATGGGGGATGGAAATATGTACCGGGTCATGAAACGCGACTGCACGATCGCGGAGTTTGATATCCGCAAGATCAGTGTAGCGATCACAAAGGCATTCGATGCCCTTGAAAAGCAGAGTCACCCGACGGTGATTGATATGCTGGCTCTGCGGGTCACGTCGGATTTTGAGCCGAAAATCCGCGACGGCGTGATTTCCGTGGAAGATATCCAGGACAGTGTGGAAAAGATTCTTTCTGAAAGCGGCTATGCGGATGTGGCCAAGGCCTATATCCTGTACCGCAAACAGCGTGAAAAGGTCCGCAACGTGGGTTCAACGCTTCTGAACTACAAGGACCTGGTGAACGATTACCTGAAGATCAACGACTGGCGCGTGAAGGAAAACAGCACCGTCACCTATTCGGTCGGCGGCCTGATTCTCTCCAACTCCGGTGCCATTACCGCCAACTACTGGCTCAGTGAAATCTACGACTCTGAAGTGGCCAACGCCCACCGCAATGCCTCCATCCACCTGCACGACCTGAGCATGCTCACCGGCTACTGCGC
>DEFL01000010.1:30003-30269 GCA_002350845.1 Christensenella sp. UBA2853 | reverse complement strand
GAATGGGCCGGCGCCCAGGCGTTCTCCTCCTTTGACACCTATCTTGCTCCATTTGTCAGAGTGGACAACCTCTCCCAGAAAGAAGTCAAGCAGTGCGTTCAGTCCTTCGTGTACGGCGTGAATACCCCCTCACGCTGGGGCACCCAGGCTCCGTTCTCCAACATCACCCTGGACTGGGTTGTGCCCAAGGACCTCGCTCCGCTGCCTGCCATCGTCGGCGGCAAGGAAATGGACTTCACCTATGGCGACTGCCAGAAGGAAATGGA
>DEFL01000010.1:1635-29924 GCA_002350845.1 Christensenella sp. UBA2853 | reverse complement strand
ATCCCGACCTATTCCATCACCAAGAATTTCGACTGGTCCGAAACGGAGAACAACCGTCTTCTCTTTGAGATGACCGCCAAGTACGGCACACCCTATTTCTCCAACTATATCAATTCCGACATGGAACCCAATGACGTGCGCTCCATGTGCTGCCGTCTCCGCCTTGACCTGCGTGAGCTCCGGAAAAAGTCCGGCGGCTTCTTCGGCTCCGGCGAGTCCACCGGTTCCATCGGCGTGGTCACCATCAACCTGCCGCGCCTGGCCTATGAAGCGCTCGATGAGAAGGACTTCTATGTCCGCCTCGACAAGCTCATGGATATCGCGGCCCGCTCCCTGAAGACCAAGAGAACGGTCATCACGAAGCTCCTCGATGAAGGCCTGTATCCCTACACCAAGCGGTACCTCGGCACCTTCAACAACCACTTCTCCACCATCGGCCTTGTGGGCATGAATGAGGCTGCGCTCAACGCCAAGTGGCTGCGCTGCGACCTGACCAAGCCCGCTGCCCAGGCCTTTGCCCGCGACGTGCTCAATCATATGCGCGAGCGCCTGAGCGATTATCAGGAGAAGTACGGCGATCTCTACAACCTCGAGGCAACGCCGGCCGAATCCACGACCTACCGCTTCGCCAAGCACGACAAGCAGCAGTATCCGGATATCATCACAGCCAATGAGAACGGCACCCCGTACTACACCAACTCCAGCCATCTGCCGGTTGGTTATACCGACGATATCTTCTCTGCCCTGGATATTCAGGATGAACTGCAGACCCTGTACACTTCCGGCACCGTCTTCCACGCTTTCCTGGGCGAGAAGATGCCCGACTGGAAGGCTGCGGCCAACCTCGTGCGCAAGATTGCGGAAAACTACAGACTGCCGTACTACACCCTGTCTCCCACGTATTCCGTGTGCAAGGATCACGGATATCTGGCAGGCGAACAGTACACCTGCCCGGTGTGCGGGAACAAGGCGGAAGTCTACAGCCGCATTACCGGCTACTACCGCCCTGTGCAGAACTGGAATGACGGCAAGGCCCAGGAATTCCGTGACCGCCGTGTGTATGACATCGGGCGCTCCCGCCTGCTGCATACCGGTCCTGCAAAGACACAGGAAACAGTGACCACAGAAACGGCAGCCCCTGCGGCAGCGTCCACGGACGGAAAGCTCCTGCTCTTCGCCACCCGGACGTGCCCGAACTGCAAACAGGCCGAGACGCTTCTCCAGCAGGCCGGCATCGGATATACCAAGGTGCTTGCTGAGGAGAATGCGGAACTCGCAGGAAAGCTCGGCATCCGTCAGGCTCCGACCCTGGTGGCCGGTTCCGATGAGAACGCGGTCAAGATGGTAGGCCTGGGTGCTGTGCGCAGATATATTGCGGAGCATGCAAGCTGAGATATGGCAGATATCATTGTTATCGGCGGGGGAACGGCCGGTCTGACGGCCGCTCTCTATGCCAGGCGGGCCGGGAAAAGCGTGACGCTTTTTGAGAAGGAGAGTACCGGCGGCCAGATTGTTTACTCTCCCAGAATTGAAAACTATCCGGGACTCCCGGGCATCTCCGGCGCGGACTATGCCGCGGCTCTGACCGAGCAGGCGGAACACTTCGGCGTACACATTGAGTATGCGGAAGTCACGTCTGTGCGCAGGACGGGCACGGGTGTAACCGTGGAAAGTGACGCAGGCACGCTCAGTGCCGACGCGCTGATCATCGCCTCCGGCACAGCCCACCGGAAACTCGGTGTGGATCTGGAAGACGACCTGGTCGGCTGCGGTGTGTCGTACTGCGCGGTGTGTGACGGCGCTTTCTATGCGGACGCGGATGTAGCTGTGCTCGGCGGCGGAAGCACCGCTCTGACCGATGCACTCTTCCTCTCCGGCGTGTGCAGAAAGGTCACGCTGATCCACCGCAGGGACACCTTCCGCGGGGAGGACGCCCTGGTGGAGCGGCTCCGCGAGAAAGAGAATGTCGAGTTCCTGCTCTCCAGCACCGTCACGGGGCTGATGGAGCAGAACGGAACCCTTTGCGGTGTGACCGTCAGAAACCTCGCGTCCGGTGAGGAATATCCGCTTCCGGTGGAAGGACTCTTTATCGCCATCGGACAGATCCCGCAGACGGACCTCTTCCGGGGCATCGTGGAAACTGATGCCTCCGGGTACATCCGGGCAGGCGAGGACTGTGTGACCAGTCTGCCGGGCGTGTTTGCGGCCGGAGACTGCCGGACCAAGACCGTGCGCCAGCTGACAACAGCGGCCGGTGACGGCGCTGTGGCAGCCCTGGCTGCGTGCAGTTATGTGGACCGGGTGAAGGGCACAAATTGATTGGAAAACTTCAGAGAAAACAAAAGGCGCTGTGAAGAACAGGATGGAAACCTGAACTTCACAGCGTACTTTTATTTGCAAAACAGAAAGAGCGTCCGATTCAGGCGGGCTCCGTAACACAGTATTAGGTTCCGATCGACGAAAACGTAATGTTTTCAAGGCTCACGGCGTGATTTCGGTCACGCCGTTTGTTGTGATTGCGCGAAACATGCTCCACCGCCCACTTCCGATTTAACTCAGCTTTTTGCATATATACAAAAGGTGAAAGCATTCAAATTGAAGCTCGTTCTATTATTGAGCAAGGGATAATCTCCCGTCGAGGATGCGGTTTAGGATTGTTAATCAGATCCATAATGAGCAACGCGGCCTTGGTTCCTATTTCCGGAGTGGGCAAAGCAATGGTTGTCAGCGGAGGCTGAAGATAGCTGGCAATTTCCCGATTATCAAAGCCGGATACAGCAATATCCTGTGGGATATGCAGACCTTCTTTATGCAAGGCATCCATGCACCCGGCCGCCATCAAATCATTCATGGCAAAAATAGCTGTTGGCTGGGGATTCAGCTGTAGGATTGCCAGCGTTTCTTTCCTTCCAGATTCATATTCCCAATCGCCATATCGGATATACTCTGCGGGCAGAGCCAATTGTGCCTGCTGCATAGCCATCTGGATGCCCAGCAACCGCTGAGCCGTAGGGTAGGAATGGGGATGTCCTGCAATAACAGCGATGCGCTCATGTCCTTTACGAAGCAAATAACGAATCATTTCAGCTGCTGAGTCTCTGTTTGAGTACGTTACAAACGTGTCATTTTCGGTTCCGTGGGAATACGCATAGACCAGCGGTGTGTCTGTGGGATCCAGCAGATAATCGAGATGGCGATCGTGCATAGCAACGTAAATGATGCCATCAACGTTCGACGATTTGAGCAGCGTTACGCTTTCATTGATGCGTTGTCGATAAGTACCGATCTGTTCATACTGGTTATATAGTTTTTCCAGCAGATGCAAATCATGAAAAATTGTTTTATATCCTGCTTTGGACAAGGTTTCGCTGATCCCGCTGACGATACCTGCTACGGGGAGCCCGCGTATATCCTCTACAAGCACGCCGATGGTATGAGTTTGACCCATGCGCAGAGATTTTGCCACAGTGTTGGGCGTATAATTGACTTGGGAGATGGCATGCAGTACTCGCTCTGTAGTCTCCGGAGAAAGCTTTTTAGAGCCATTGATTACATGGGACACTGTCGCGGTGGATACACCTGCAAGTTCTGCTACATCACGCATGGTTGCCATCGTTGATCCGCCCTTTCAGCTGGTTAATCGATTGAATCAATTTTAAACAGCAGATGAAGATTCGTCAAGTTGCTGAGGTTAAAAAATTAACCTACAAATATTTTGGGTTTTGAGTAGAAATACTATTGACATTCATGCTGTATAGTGATAATTTTATTTTCAAGAGAGTGGTTAAACGTATAACCACCAAACATCGTCAAATTAAAAAGGAGGAAGTATCCCATGAAGAAACTGTTAGCGGTACTCCTGTGCCTTGCGATGATGGTGCCCGCGCTGGCGCTGGCGGAAGGCGACGGACGGGTGCACATCACCTATTCCTTCTGGGGCAACCAGACTGAGGCGGAAAGCGTGCAGGTGGCCCTGGACGCGTACAACGCCATGCAGGACAAGGTCTTTGTGGAGCCCATGCAGATCCCCAACGAGCAGTATACGGAAACGCTGGTCAATTACGCCATCGCGGATCAGCTGCCGGACTGCGGCATGGTGAATGAAAACGCGGTGCTGTACTTTGCCCGCAACGGCGTCATGGCCGACGTATCCGACATGTATGCCGGTGAAAAGCTGCAGCCCATGGACTGCATCACCTTCAAGGACGGCGGCACCCCCGTCGGCTATTCCAGCAGCAATGAAATTTTGATCCTGTATTACAACAAGGATATGTTCGACGCGGCGAACGAGCCCTATCCCTCCGCCGACACCCCCTACACCTGGGACGAGTTCGTGGAAGTGGCCAAGCGGCTCACCTTTGACGAAGCCGGCAAGCATCCCGGCGAAGAAGGCTTCAACCCCGAAAAGATCGTGCAGTACGGTGCGTTCGTGAACAACTGGACCTGGCAGATGGAAGTGTGGGCCCTCTCCAACGGCGGCGCCTGGTTCTCCGAGGACGGCAAGGAGTGCCTCATCAACAGCCCTGAAGCCATCGAATCCATCCAGAAGGTGGCTGACCTGGCGCTGGTGGAGCATGTGGCTCCCCTGAACGTGATTCCTGAGGACAACGGCATTGGCGTGGGCATCGGCAGCAAAACCGTGGCCATGACCACCGACGGCACCTGGCGCCTGGGAACCGATTTCCCGAACCTGGGTATCAACTACGGCATCGCGCCCCTGCCCGTGATGAAGGAAGAGGTCACCATCTGCACCTCCGGCCTGACCGGCGTGTTCAAGGGCCAGCATCAGCAGGAAGCCTACGATTTCGTCAAGTGGTACACCCGGGAAGAAAGCAACTGGGACGCCCTGGTGCTCACCGGAATCTGGCTGCCCAAGAGCGAATATTTCTACAAGACCGAGGAAGGCATCAACGAATGGCTGGGCAACGAAAAGTATCCCTACAACAAGGACTTTGAAACCGGCAGGAAGGTGCTGGTGGATTACACCATGAACTACGCCAAGCCCACCTGCTGGTACTATACCCCCAACACCCAGATCACCACCAACGAAATCCTCTTCACCGCCCTCCAGAGCGTATGGAGCGGCGAGCGCACGGCAGAGGACGTGATCAACGAAATCTATCCCGAGCTGTGCGAAGCCATCGTCGTGGACTGATAAACAACTTATGAAGAACGGGGGAACGCGCTTTGCGTTCCCCCGATTTCAAAATCATCCGAACGGGAGGCCTGCAAAATGACAGTCCTTTCAAAAAAGAAAAAGATCAAATACAACCGGGCGGAAACCAGGGCGGCGTGGATTTTGCTTTTGCCCTCGGTGATCGGCCTGACCTGCATCACCTACCTGCCCATGCTCGCTTCCTTTACCCTGAGCCTGTTCAACTGGAACGGCCTGGGCGAAATGAAGTTCGTGGGCATGGAAAACTATGTGCGCCTCTTCACCAGGGACACCAAGTTTTACGGTTCCCTCCTTACCACCCTGGAATACGCGGGGATCTCCGTCATCGGCAGCGTGGTCTATTCCATGATCATCGCCATGCTGCTCAACCGCAAGGTGCCCGCCCGGGGCTTTTTCCGCGCGATTTTCTATCTGCCTTACGTGCTGCCCGCCCTGGCGGTTTACCTGGGCTGGAAATGGCTGTACGATTACAACCACGGATTCTTCAATTATCTCATCAAGCTGTCCGGCGGCGCGTCCGTCAAATTCCTGGATTCCAGCGGGATGGTCACGCCGTCCCTGGCGCTGATCGCCGTTTGGCTCAGCGGCAACCTGATCGTGATTTTCCTGGCGGGCCTGCAGAACGTGCCCCGCACCTACCATGAAGCCGCTGAGATCGACGGGGCTAACGCCTGGCAGCGGTTCTGGAAGATCACCATTCCCTGCATGACCCCCATTATTTTCTATAACCTGCTCATGAGTCTCGTCAGCAACCTGCAGGTGATCACCCCCGCCCTGTCGCTGACCAAGGGCGGCCCCGGCACCGGCAGTTATTATATGTGTTATATGCTGTATACCCAGGCGTTCAAATCCCACAAATACGGCTACGGCAGCGCCATCGCCGTGATCCTCTTTATCCTCATCGCCATCTTTACGGGCATCCTGTTTGCCACCAGCACGGGCTGGATCTTCTACGAAGGAGATGATAAGGAATGAGCGTGGCAGCGGCGAAAAAAAACCATTTGGCTTCCCGGAAAAAGCGGGAACGGACGGTGGATATCCTGTGCTTCATCCTGCTGATCCTGCTGGGCCTGGTCGTCCTCTTCCCCATCTATTGGATTTTCCGTTCGTCCCTCATGTCCAACGGCGAATTGTACGCCTATCCCCCTGCCTTTACGCCCCCGGAATGGCGGTTCAGCAACTATGCCGATACCCTGAAATCCTTTGAATACCTGACCTTCCTGGGCAACACCATGACCATCCTGATCCCCGCGGTGCTGGGCGCTGTGATCACCGCCACCATGGGCGGCTATGCTTTCGCCCGGCTGCGCTTCCGGGGAAAAAAATTCCTGTTTACGCTGTGCGTTGGCTCCATGCTGCTGCCCAGTATGGTCACGCTGATCCCGCTGTTCATCGCCTGGTCCAAGCTGGGCCTGGTGAACACCTACTGGCCCCTGATCCTGCCCCACTTCTGCGGCGGCGGCGCGTTCAATATTTTCCTGATCCGCCAGTTCGTCAAGACGGTGCCCCGGGAGCTGGACGAGGCGGCCACCATCGACGGCTGCGGCTTTTTCCGCATCCTGCTTTTCATCATCGTGCCCGCCATCAAATCGGCCATGATCGTGGTGGGGCTGCTGAAATTCATCGAGCTGTGGAACGACCTCTTGCAGCAGGTCACCTACATCACCCGCCGGGACCGCTACACCCTGGCCCTGGGCCTGAACATCTTCCGGGGCTCCTTCAACGACGACTGGAGCAGCATCATGTGCGCCACCTGCCTGTCCTTTATCCCCGGCATCGTGTTTTACTTGATCGGGCAAAGGTATTTTGTGGAAGGCATCGTGATGACCGGCATGAAGAACTAACGGAGGGAGAACGGCAATGAGCATCCGGGAAATACCGATGAACAGGGTTCGGATTCAGGACGCCTTTTGGTCGCCCCGCCAGACGCTCATGACGGATGTGACCATCCCCTACATGGAAAGCATCCTCCGGGACGAGGTGCCTGGCGCGGAGAAATCCCACGCTATCAGCAATTTCCGCATGGCGTCGGGCGAAGAAACGGGTGCGTTTTACGGCATGGTGTTTCAGGACAGCGACGTGGCCAAGTGGCTGGAGGCGGCGGCCTATTCCCTGGCCCTGAAATGGGACGGCGTGTTATCCCAGCGGGTGGATGAAATGGTCGGGCTGATTGGCCGCTGCCAGCAGAAGGACGGCTACCTGAATACCTATTTCACCGTGAAGGAGCCGGAAAACAAATGGAAAAACCTGTTGGAATGCCATGAGCTTTACTGTGCCGGGCACCTGCTGGAAGCCGCCGCTGCCCTGCATGAAGCGGCGGGAAAGGATGCGCTGCTGCATATCTGCGGCCGGCTGGCGGGTCATATCTGCGACCGCTTTGAAAAAGAAGAGGGCATTCCCGGACATCAGGAAATCGAAATCGGTCTGCTGCGGCTGTATCATGCAACGGATAACCCCCGCTACAGGGACATGGCCCTGCGCTTCCTGGACCTGCGGGGTCAGGACCCGGACTGGTTCAAAACGCATACCCCCGCCCATCCCGGCATCCATTACGGCGGTTATGATATTTCCCCGGAGGATACCCTGTACAATCAATCCGACGTGCCGGCGCGCAGGCAAACTGTGGCCCGGGGCCATGCGGTGCGCCAGCTGTACATGCTCACCGCCATGGCGGACGCCGCCGCCGAAACGGGCGATCAAGGGCTACTGGACGCCTGCCAGCGGCTGTTTGACAATATTACGGAAAGGCAGATGTATGTCACCGGCGCAGTCGGCGCTTCGGCCCATCACGAAGCGTTCACCGTGGATTACGACCTGCCCCCCGACCGGTGCTATGGGGAAACCTGCGCCTCTGTGGCCATGACCTTTTTTGCCCATCAAATGCTGAAAAACCGGGCGGACGGGCGGTATGCTGATTTGATGGAGCTGGAGCTGCACAACGCTGCCCTGGCGGGGATGCAGCTGGACGGCAAAAGATTCTTCTATGTGAATCCGCTGGAGGTGGACACCCGGGTGTCCGGCCAAGTGCCGGGCTATGAGCATGTATTACCCCAGCGCCCCCAATGGCACACCTGCGCCTGCTGCCCACCCAATCTGGCGAGGCTCATCTCCTCATTGGGAAAATACCTCTGGAGCGAAGACGACAAGCATGTATACAGTCATCTGTTTATTGGCAGTAAAGTGAATACACACTTTGGGGAAATCCTGATGGAGAGTAAATACCCATGGGCAGGAGAAGTAAGGTATATTGTTTTCTCCGAAAATGAGTTTACTCTGTCAATCCATATTCCCAGCCATGTTCAGAAGTTCACTCTTACGATCAACGGAAAAGCGATAGATTATCAGTTGCGGGATGGCTATATTTACATTAGCAGAGCCTGGAAAAAGGAAGATACTGTTGAACTCGATTTTGATCTGCCAGTCCGACGCATTTACGCTGATCCTCGGGTGCGCTCCTGCCGTGGGAAGGTCGCCGTGGCTCGAGGGCCAATCCTTTATTGCTTTGAGGAAGTGGATCAGTGTGCTCCGGTCTTTTCTCTCATTCTGCCGGCAAATGCGGACATTTCAACCTTCGGTCCTGTTCCGGAACTACCCGGCGATTTGATTGGATTATGTATGGAAGGAAAAACCTTAGAGTATCAAGAGCGGCTCTATTCATCTTCCTGTGCAAAACCATCCCCTTGTAGAATGATTGCCATTCCATACTTTGCATGGGCCAATAGAAAAAAAGGCGACATGACTGTCTGGATTCAGGAAGGTTGACCATATCTGATTTTTACGGATGTTTTGTTCATATCCAAACCCAAAAAGATCTTAATTCCCCCTTGACAAAGATCATTTCAGTTCAGTGTAAAAGTGAACCCAAAAACTGAAATAGCCGCCGGTATGGTCTTCCCAATCATACCAGCGGCTGCTTTGTTTACAGGGTATTGATGACTTCTTCCATTATCAGGTCCGGATAGTACATTCCGTCTTTGCCCAAGGTGTAGGTGTCGCCAAAATAGAAGAAAAGTTCAAAATGAAAAAAGTGCTTGACAGAACGGTCAAACTAGTGTACTATGCCAATAGTACACTAAGACTGCAAGGAGGTGCGTACATGAAGTTTGATCCGAACCGGCCGATCTGGCTTCAGGTGATGACAGAGCTGAAAACCGATATGGCCACTGGGAAACGGCTTCCCGGCACCCGGCTTCCGGGCGGCAGGGATCTCGCTGTCCAATACGGGATCAATCCGAACACGGCAGCCCGTGTGTATCAGGAGCTTGAAAAGGAAGGGCTCTGTGAAACCCGGAGAGGGATGGGCACCTACGTGACAGAAAACGCAGAGCACATCAGCACCGTCCGACAGGAAATGGCCCTGCAGGCAGTCCGGGATTTTCTGGACAGCATGGCCGTTCTGGGCATCAGCCCTGAAGAAGCAGCTGAAATGATCAGAAAACAGGAGGAATAATCAGTATGCTGGAAAGTCAGTCGATTACCAAAAAGTTTGGCTCCAAAACAGCCGTTGACCAGGTGACCATGCGCTTTGAGGCAGGGCATGTCTATGCCATGCTCGGACCGAACGGGTCCGGCAAAACCACCTGGATGAAGATGGCGGCCGGTCTCATCAAGCCGACCTCGGGTACGGTCCTGTTTGACGGCAGCCCGGTGGGCATTGAGAGCAGAAAGCACATTGCCTATATGTCCACAGAACCCTACTTCTACACCTGGATGACGGTGAAGGATGTGGGAAAGTACTACGAGGACTTCTTCGAGGATTTTTCCTACGAACGGTATGCAGGCCTTCTGAAAAGGATGGAACTGACCGAAGATCTGAAAACCACCTCGCTTTCTTCCGGTATGATGGCCAAGCTGAAAATTGCTGTCACCATGGGAAGGGATGCCATGGTGTACATGCTTGACGAACCGTTCAACGGCATCGACCTGCTGGCCAGGGATGAAATCCGTGAATGTATTCTCGAGTATGCATCCGAAAGCAAGATCCTTCTTCTCTCGAGCCACCTCGTGGAAGAGATGGAAGCCATTGCAGACAAGGCGGTCTTTCTGAAGAATGGACATCTGGTTGACCAGGTCGACCTGGAAGAGATGCGCAGGGAAAAGGGCATTTCCATGGCAGACCGGTACCGCGAGATCTACGGGCATGAGGAGGCACAGGCATGATTAAGCTGATGAAATATGAATTCCGGAAGACTCTTTTTGTGAAACTGATTGTTCTTGCCGCGGCGGCCCTGGCGGAAATCGTTTTTCTCATCGGTGTGCTGGGCGACAGGGAGCGCATGACAGGCACCGGGATTGTCCTTCTGACGATGCTGGCGATGGGCGGGATCATGGTGATCGGCCTTGCAAGCGTCGTCACACTGCACAGGGATGTCAGCACCAAGCAGAGCTACATGCTCTTTATGACTCCGAACAGCTCCTACTCCATTCTCGGCGCAAAGATGCTGGAAAACGGACTGTCCATTCTGCTGACCGGTGCCTGCTTCTTTGCACTGGGTGCACTGGACATCACCCTGCTCTTTGCCCATGAAAAGCGGCTGGATGCCCTGTGGAATACGATTCGGCAGTTTCTGGAGCAGTTCAATGAACAGATCACACTGGATCTGCCCACGATGCTGTCCCTGGCGGCCAATATGATCTGCTCGTGGATTTCCACGGTGACTGCCATGTATCTGGGCGTTGTGATTGCCAATGCGCTTCTCAAGGGCAAGCGGTTCAGCGGTTTTGTCAGTTTCCTGGTCATCATTGCTCTGCTGTGGCTGATTGGTTATGTTCAGGTCGAGACGCTGGATGCGAGTGTTTCCTTCCGCACGGCATACTGGGCGGATACGGGCATCGCGCTGGGATTCTCCGTGATCATGTATATCCTTGCAGCGCAGATCATGGAGCGGAAACTCAGTGTATAACAGAACAGTCTGTCAAATGATAAAAGCGGCGGTCTATGGGACTGCCGCTTTTATGCACAAAAAACATGATATATCACATCAATGTACTGCAAAGTAATGAAGATATGACGGTAAAACTGGCATGGACATCAAAAAATGACTGTGTTACAATGCATACCATGCATTGCAATGAAAGAAGAGCATCTGGAGGGTCTGAATTGCGTAAATTGATTGTTTTTCTGGCAGCACTTCTGTTTCTGCTTCCGGCTTCGGCGGAAATATACATTGATCAGGAGCCGCCCTCGGACTGGGCGTCAAGGGATCTGCTCAGGCTGACCGTGTTTCCCGCCTTTCAGAATGACGTTTTCCTGATGGAGTGCGGCGGGGAGTCCATGCTCATTGACGGCGGCACGGCACAGTTTATTCAGAAAGTACAGGAAGTGCTGGAAAAACGCGGGTATGGGGAGCATCTCAATTATATTGTGAATTCCCATCCCCATGACGATCACATCGACTGCGCAGCGGACCTGATTCGCAGAGGCCTGTCGATCGATCTGTTCATGTCGCCTTTCCCTGAGGATTACGGGAATCCGCACCACCAGACCATGGTGAGACACCTTCAGGAAAAGGGCTTTCCCTATAAACAGGTGATGGACGGAGAAACGATCCGCCTGGGCAGCGCAGAGATCGACTGCTTTTCATGGCTGGAAGCCGTGGAGGTCAATGCCCGCAGCATGCAGATGCATGTGCGCTTTGGAAACACGACCCTTCTCCTCAACGGAGACCTGACGGGGAAAGGGGAGCACCATTATCTGGAAACCCTGGATCCCAAACACCTGGAATCGGACATCCTCAAGGCGCCGCATCACTCTTTGGTGCACATGGTGCCGGAATACCTGGACACGGTGAATCCGAAATTTGTGTTTCTGATCAACGAGAAAAACAGGGCGAAGAAGAGCGAAAACCAGCTGGCCAAGCGAAATATTCCGCACATGTACAACGGAGACGGAACCATCACGATGGAAACGGACGGCGTGGACTGGTATATTTCCCAGGTGAAGGGCTGGAACTGACAGACAGCAGGCAGGAATTCTCCATGAGGGTTCCTGCTTTTTTCTGCTTCCGCATGGTTATTGACACATTGGAGGGGTTGTGCTACCTTGAAGCATAGAAAAACACTGGGAATACAGGAGACATAAAACGTGGGAGGCAGATCTATGCTGACATTTCTGATGATTGGGGCCCACCCGGATGATATGGACCTGAACTGCGGCGGGACAGCCATCCGTCTGCAGAAACTGGGACACCGGGTGATTTTTCTGTCCATGACGAACGGCAATGCCGGTCACATGACCATGACGCCGGAAAAGCTCAGAAGCACAAGAATGCAGGAAATGAAAGTGGCTGCGCAGCGGTTTGGCGGCATCCGGTATGAGACCATGGACATCAATGACGGGTATCTGACGGCGAACATTGAGAACCGGGACCGCCTGATCCGTTACATCCGCAAAGAGAAGCCGGATGTGATCATCACGCACCGCAGCTGTGACTATCATCCCGACCACCGGGCCTGCGGACAGCTGGTGATGGACTGCAGCTACCTGGTCGGTGTTCCGCTGATCTGTCCGGATGTACCGGCGCTGCGGTATCATCCGGTGATTCTTCTGAGTGAGGACGAGTTTACAAGTCCGGCCCCGTTCCGTCCCGATCTCGCCGTTGCGTGCGATGCAGTGATCGAACAGAAAATCCATGCCGTGATGGCTCACCACAGCCAGTTCATGGAATGGCTCGCGTATGACGGGCACTGGGATGATGTGCTCTGCGCCAGAACACCCGAAGAAGCAGAACAGGCTGTGCATGACCGGCTGCAGCGGACTTTCGCGGAAGCGGTGCAGCGTTTTCCGAAGGCATTTCCGGAAGGCGCATGCTTTGGTGAGGTATTCCAGGTGGATGAGTACGGCGGGAAGATGACAGAGGAAATCCGCAGGGCCATGTGCGGCCCGGACCCGGAAGAATAAGAGGCCGAATCAGAAAGGAAGGGTTTGACATGGACCAGAAAACATTTTCATACCACGGCTTTATGCTCGACTGTGCGAGACATTTTATCCCGCTGGAGGATCTTCTGCGCCTCATGGACGGCGCTGCCCTGTGCGGCATGAACACCATGCACTGGCATCTGGTGGATGACCAGGGCTGGCGGCTGGAAATCCGGAAATATCCGCGTCTTACGGAAGTCGGAAGCCGCAGGGGGCCTGCGTATTTCGGGGCGGCAAACGAGAATGAAAACAACGAGGGTTTCTATACGCAGGAACAGGTCCGAACCGTGGTTGCGCACGCCGAAAAGCTCGGCATGAATGTGATCCCGGAGATTGAGATCCCCGGTCACGCCAGCGCCATGCTGGCCGCGTACCCGGAGCACGGCTGCAGAAGAATCGTGTACACCCATGACGGGCAGCACATTGAGGAAAAGCCTTATACATATGCGGTCGGCGTTCTGGCGGGCGTGTTCCCGAACCTGATCTGCGCCGGAAAGGACAGCGCTGTGCGCTTCCTCAAGGATATTCTGGATGAAGTCTGTGAACTGTTCCCGGGCCCCTATGTCCATATCGGCGGGGATGAAGCGATCAAGCAGCACTGGCGCCGCTGCCCGGAATGCCAGAAGCGGATCCGGGATCACGGTCTGAAGGATGAAAAGGAGCTCCAGAAATGGCTGGTCATGGAGATGGGAAGCTATCTGCATGAAAAGGGAAAGAAAACCATTGTATGGAATGAGTCCCTTGACGGCGGCATTCTTCCGGACTACTTCATCGTCCAGCACTGGCTCGGGAACGATGCCGATACGGAAGCCTTCATGGCTGCCGGCGGCAAGGTGATCTCCAGTGAAATCGGAAACTACTATGTCAGCAGACCCTGGGGCTTCCTGGATGTCTGGGATGTTTACAGTGCCCCCGCTGTTCCGGACTATGCCAAAGCGCATCCGGAAAACCTGATGGGCATCGAAACCCCGCTCTGGTCGGAGCGGGTTACCAATCCTGCCCGGGCGGAACACATGCTCTTCCCGCGCATCAAAGCGGCGGAACTGAAGATGGAAGGCGCGGTCCTGACCCAGGATGAACTGATCGAAAAGCTGCGCGAAACCTGCAGTGAGCTGGAGAAGATCGGCATTCATCCTGCGCCGGAGAGTATCTGGATTTCGGATGCAGCCACGCGCGCGCAGGCCAAAAAGGATGACGATGCGCGGCATGACGCTCCTGAGGCCCAGGATACCTGGCGGATCTGTGATGACCTCCTGCGCTCGGAGAGCATGGAAAAGCTGCTCATCGAGATCGGGATGCCCAGGGACTTTGCCGTCCGGGTGATGGACTGCGCGTTCCACAGGGTGCCCGAGTTCTGCGGTGACGCGGAAGGCTTTGGCGGAGACGGCGCCGAGCAGATGGCGTCTCAGCTCTGCACGGCCCTGGATAACCGGAGTTTCGGCCCATGGAAGGGACTGCCGGAAAAGGTCTGGCTGGACACCATGAAGTGTTATACGCGGTTTGTCAGGGAGCATATTGCGTCCACCGGCTCTGCTGCCTTTGACCGCGGCTTCTGGACCACACGGCAGATGAGCGCCAAGCTGTTCCGCATCGGGGAACTGGAATACGAACTCCTCGAGGAGAACGATGAAAAGCGGATCAGTCTCCACATCCCCACGGATGCGTGCCTGGAAGCAGACAAACTGAATGCTTCCGTGGATGCGGCCCGTGATTTCCTGAAAACATGGTTCAGCGACTGGGCCGATGCCCCGATGTGCTGCGGTTCCTGGCTGCTCTCTCCCGACCTGGCTGCCTTCCTCCCGGAAACTTCCCGCATTCTGCACTGGCAGAAGGCCTTCGATATTGAGGCGGATGAAGACGGAAAGGACAGCGTGCTGCAGTGGGTGTTTGGCCTGTGCGGAGCGCAGATCCGGGAACTGAAGGATCTGAATACACTCAGGGAAGACACCCTTCTTCAGAAAAAACTCAAGGCGCACCTGCTTGCAGGCGGCTCGATCCGGAACGGGAAAGGCCCCCTCGTCCGCCGGTTTGAGTAAACGCCGACAAAAAAAGATCCCGCCGGATTGTGATCCGGCGGGATCTTTTTATGCGGATGACTTATTTCAGATACTCGGACTTGATGTATCCGGTGATGCCGTTGTAGACAACCCGGCTCCATTTTCCGACGGTTCCGATCACGGAAACCTTGGTGCCGACTTTCAGCTGGGCAACGCGCGCATAGCCCGTTCCGGGACCGCGGCGCATGTTGACCTTTTCATTGTCGGGGCTCTTGACCGTTTTGGTCTTTGCCTTGACAGTGCTGTCTGTCGTGCTCGTTCCGGCGATGGCCTTGGGCTTTTTCAGGGAGATGTAATCGTCATGAACATAACCCTTCAGGGAACCGGACTGGATATGATACCATTTTCCTTCCTTGCTGAGCACGGTGACCTTGGTGCCGTATTCCAGTTTGCCCACGGCGGCGTAGCCCTTGCCGGCGGCGCGGCGGACATTGACTTTCTTTCCGTCCTTGCTGGTGATATAGGCGGAATAGGTCTTTGCTGTGGTGACGGCACCGGTGGAAGTGTCGGTCTTCGGAGCTTTCTTGGAGATGTACTGGTTCTGCACATATCCGCGGACCGCGCCGGCTGAGATATGCGTCCACTTGGCACTGGCGGTATCCTGAATGACCGTGACCTTGGTACCGGGCTCAAGCTGTCCGTTGACCGCATAGCCGGTGCCGGCGCCGCGGCGGACGTTCACTTTCTTGCCGTTGGAACTGACAATATAGGCGGTATAGGTCTTGGCGGAAGTCGTGGTGCCTGTCGTGGTGGCAGCAGGCAGCGTTTTGCTCACATAGGTGTTCTGGACATATCCGGTCAGGACGCCGACCTTGACCTTGCTCCAGGAAGTGCCTTTCTCAAGGACTGTGACCTCGGTTCCGGACGGAGCCTGCAGGATCAGGGCATACGCAGTCCCGCCGCCGCGGCGGACATTGATCTTTTTGCCGTTGGAGCTGACAAGATAGGCCGTGTAAGAGGCTTTCTTGACGGTGGGCTTGACATACTTGGACGAAAGCCCGCTTCTGCGGATGTATCCCTTTCCGGAGGGGGTGCTGACATAGCTCCAGTTGCTGCCGGAAGTGACAACGGTGACCTTGGTGCCCTTGGACAGGGTAGCGACCGATCCGAAGGTTGCAGCGGGTCCCTTGCGCAGAACCGTCTCGTCTGCCTTGACATAGGCAGTGGACTTGGAAGAGGACTTCAGATACTTGGTACGGACATAGCCCTTGTCGCCCGAGGAGAAGGTGACATAGGCCCAGTTGCTGTCATATTTCTTATACGACGTGACAGCATAGTCGGTCCGGAAGGAGCCGGTCACTCCAGCGGAATCTCTCGGCTCGGTATGGACTTTCAGCCAGCTGGTGCCGCTGACATAATACGCTGCAAGCGCGGCTGAACTGGTGACGACCAGGAGCACGACGAGCAGGATAAACACCGATAAACGTTTCTTCATGGGAATTATCCTCCATTTTTCTATGGAACCATCTGCATTATAAAGGAAAGAACCGACAATGTAAACTTGATCGGGAAGTTTCTTCCGATCCTGTCTGGAATGGCTTGAACACGGCTTACAGGTCAAGCGCCTGCAGGTCGGCTTCCATTCGGGCGAGGTCTTCCGCGGAAAGGCTGACCGACATGGCATGCGCGTTGTCCTCGACCTGCTCCGGCGTCCTTGCGCCGACGAGCACATGGATGGGGAAGGCACGCGCTGCAGTGAAGGCGATGACGAGATTGCCCTTGCTGCATCCGTATGTTTCGCACAGGTCCTCCCACCCGCTGAGGAGATCCAGCGCTTTTCTGCGCCGCTCGGGCTGGAAGTTCGGATTGTTGTTGCGCGTGTTGCCTGCGGGATACACAGTGTCCATGGTGACTTTGCCTGTGAGGAGGCCCTGCTCGAGGGGCGAATAGGCCTGAAGGGAGACACCGAGTTCGCGGCACAGCGGCATAAGCTCTTTTTCAAGCCGCCGCGTCATGATGGAGTACTTTTCCTGAATGACATCCAGTCCGCCTGCGGCAAGGTATGCCTGGACAAAGTCCGGTGTCACATTGGATGCGCCGATGGCACGGATTTTTCCCTGGGCTTTCAGGGTGAGGAAGGCATCGAGCGTTTCTTCCACCGGATACAGCGTGGTGTCCGTGGTCTGCCAGTGGGTATAGAGTACATCCAGATGATCCGTCTTCAGCCGCTTCAGGCTTTCTTCCACATCCTGGATTATGGAGGCTTTGGACAGGTCGCGGTAGACATCCGTTCCATCCACGGTTTTATGAAAGACCGGTGTGGCATGACGCCACTCAAGACCACACTTGGTGGACAGGACCACTTTGTCCCTGCGGCCCTCGAGCGCCCTGCCGACGACCTCCTCACTGTGGAACAGGCCATAGATCGGCGCTGTGTCAATCCAGACAATGCCCAGATCGACCGCGCGCTGGATGGCAGAGATGGAAATACGGTCGTCCTGATCGCCCCACCAGGCACCGCCCCCGATGGCCCATGTGCCCATGCCGAGTGCGGGAACACGAATACCGCTCCGGCCGATTTCTATGGTTTTCATGGCCGATCAACCTCCTGCCGGGAGAAAAGCCATGCTCCCGGTGATATATCGATTTCTCTCAGCCCATTATATTGCAGGCACCTGCGTCCGTCAATGCGAGGGAAGTGGGATTCCACAGAAAAAACCGGGCACGGATGTGCCCGGGAAGGAGTGCAGCAGAGGATCAGTCAGCCAGTTTGGCCTGGACGCCTGCAATCTCGTCGGCGGTCAGCCCGATGGACTCGAGATAGCTGATGCAGCTCTCCTGCAGATTGCCGGAGGAGAGGCTTTCCATGCCGAACGCGGCAGCGAGCGACTTCTGAATATTGCTGGAAGCAATGATGTCGTACTGTTCAGTGCCGGGCTGTACGCCGTAATAGTTGAAGAAGGTGACCATGTAATCGGCCGTGATCTCGTCTGCGCTGGCGCCCATCAGGGCCTCAATCACAGCGGAGACAAACCCTGCGCGGTCCTTGCCCTCATTGCAGTGGACAAGGAACGGGGCTTCACCCTTTGCGATAAAGCGCAGGCCTTCTGCCAGGCCGTGACGGAATTCTTCAGAGGAGAAATCCACGCCGAGGTTCAGGCAGATGTAGTTCTGCTTCGAATAATAGGAATCTGCGAATCCTTCGTAGCCTTTCATGGTTTCCTCTGCATCGGCCAGGTTGACGAAGGTTTTGACGCCGGCTTTTTCAGCGGCTGCATCCGCCTGATGGTTCCGGTTGATTTCAGGATTGACGGGAGAGGAGGAGCGGTAGAGCTTGCCGGCGCCGATGCCCGTCGTGGTGACCGCACGGAAATTGGCGTAGGCCTCGTCCGTCAGGTCCGGGTAATCCTCGCGGTTTTCGCTGCGGACCAGCTGATGCATGACCCACTGGTCATAATAGCCGCCCTGTTCCTTCATGGCAAAGGACACCGTGACCGGTTCCTCCACGCTGTAGTGCCAGACATAGCCGGGATCGGCCTCGATCTTTTCCTTTTCAGCGATGGCCGTGGTGGTGGCCAGGTCGCCCATGTTGATGGCGAGAATGATCGTGTCTTCATTCGTGTCGGGCTTGATGACCACGCGGCAGATCATGCTGCCCTGGTCAACATCCGAATAGTTGGATCCAACGGGCATTTCCAGTTCCTGTCCGTTGAGGGTGACGGTGACGATGTCGCCGTAGGCATATCCCTGAGAAAGCAGTTCACTGCCTTTCATGGACAGCACAAGGTTTCCGTACTTCTGGATTTCCGTGACGGTGGCGGATGTGCCCTCGGCCGTGACCGAAACCAGGACGGAGACGAGCAGACAGAGCATCAGGAAGAAAGAGAAGATTTTTTTCATGATATGTACCTCCTGTCATGGATTTGCTGATTGAATTGTATACTTTTCAGACAGAAGTGTCAAAGAAAAGAAAGAAAAATCATCGGCTGAAGGACCCGATGGGGGAGATCAGGTTCCGGCGGCGGAGAATTTCCTCTTCCCGTTTGGTGAGTTTCGGATAAAACCAGGTGTCCCCGCTCCGGATCATGCAGATCTGGCGGACGCTCTCCCATTCATCGGACGTAAAGGCGATCTCTGAGATGCCCGGGAGGGCGGCAAAGAGGACCGCATCGGATTCGAGCGGTCGGAACTGAAAGCTCTGGGGCTCAGTGAGTCCGGAGGGCGTGACAATGCCCATGTAACTCTGGGTCAGTACCGGATAGCTTTTTCCGGGAACACGGCGGGAGGAGACCGCATAGAGGTAGATATTGCTGCCGATTTTGCGCAGCTGCGTTCCTTTGTACTGCTCTTTGACGCGCTGGGCCCACTCCGGAAAGTCACTCTGCTTCATGGAACCGCTCCTTTGACGAATGAAGATACAATATATAATACTCTCTTCCATCTGGTCGTCAAGATCCGCGCACAGGGCATGGCGCGAAAATTGTGCAGAATCGGAAACCGTTGGGAGACAACGGATTTCGGATAATTCGCAAAAATTATGCGTGTTTACAGAAGCCGAAAAAAGGCTTACGATATGGTACGGAAAGAGACAGAACAGACAAATAAACAGACAATAATATCCATCGTCAGGGAGGAATGGCCATGACGTCTTTATCAGGCAGAAAAACGCAGCACCGGGGCAGTCTCGGTCAGCGCATTGTGCGCACCATCCAGAGAGACTGGCAGCTCTGGGTGCTCCTGCTGCCGGCGATCGCTTTTTTCATCGTTTTCTGCTATTTCCCGATGTACGGTGTGCAGATCGCCTTCAAGGATTACAAGGCGGCGTTCGGCATCAACGGCAGCAAATGGGTTGGGCTGAAGCATTTTGAGAAGTTCTTTTCTTCCTATTACTGCGGACGCATGTTCGCCAACACCTTCCTGCTCAACCTCTACGGACTGCTGTTCGGCTTCCCGATTCCGATTGTCCTGGCGATCCTGCTCAATCAGCTCAATGGCAAGCGGTTCAAAGGGTTTGCCCAGACAGCCATCTATGTGCCGCATTTTATCTCCACTGTGGTGCTGGCGGGCATGATCTACCTCTTCTTTTCGCCCACCAACGGCATCATCAACCGGCTCATTGCAGCCTTTGGCGGCACCCCGATTTACTTTGTTATTGAAGCGGGCTGGTTCCGGCCGCTGTTTATCGGGTCGGACATCTGGCAGAACGCAGGATGGAACACCATTCTGTATATAGCAACGCTCACCGGCATTGATCCGCAGCTCTACGAGGCGGCCACCATTGACGGAGCGACCCGCTGGGACAAGATCAAGCACATTGATATCCCGCATCTGCTGCCGATCTGCGTGATGATGCTGATTCTCTCCTGCGGATCCCTGCTTTCCTCCAACACGGACAAGGCGCTGCTTCTGCAGACCAGCGGCAACATCAAAACCAGCGACATCATCGGCGTGTATGTCTACAACACCGGTCTTGGAAAAGCGCAGTATTCCTACACTTCGGCGATCGGTCTTTGCCTGAACGTGATCAACTTTGCCATCATCATGCTGGTCAACGCGTTCTCCCGCAAGGTTTCCGAGATCAGCCTGTTCTGAGGGGAGGGAGACAGACATGGCGAAACAGCATTCCACGCGCATCCGCGAAACCCATGCGGACCGGGTCTTCAATGTCATCAATCTGATTTTCTGGCTGCTGATTCTCTTTATTGTCCTCTATCCGCTCTGGCTGATCATCATTGCCTCCGTCTCGGATCCGGACGCGGTGCTGGCAGGACGTGTCCTCCTCTGGCCCGTGGACTTTTCCCTGATGGGCTATCAGGCGGTCTTCCAGTACAGTGAGCTGTGGAACAGCTATATGAACAGCATCTTTTATACTGTGGGCGGTTCCTTCCTGAGCGTCATCATTACGATTGCAGCCGCCTATGCGCTGTCCAGAAAGTTTACGGGAAAAACCCTGGTGAACCTGGCGATCACATTCACCATGTTCTTCTCGGGCGGCCTCATCCCGATCTTCCTGAATGTCCGTGACCTGGGTCTGTACAATACCCGGACTGTCATGATTCTCATCAATCTTGTCTCGGTATGGAACCTCATGGTGGCCAGAACGTACATCCAGACCACGATTCCCAATGAACTCTATGAAGCCGCCGTCATGGACGGCGCAGGACATTTCACCTATTTCTTCAAGTGTGTCCTGCCCCTCTCGGGAACGATCATTGCGGTGCTGTCGGTCTATTACGGCGTGGCAAGATGGAACGACTACTTTACGGGCCTCGTCTTTATCCGCGACCGGTTCAAGCTGCCCCTGCAGACAGTCCTTCGCGAAATCCTGGCCTCCCTGTCATCGACGGGGTCGAGCGATTCCTTCTTTGAAGCGTATGCGGACAATCTCGGCGGCCTGCAGGAAGCGCTGAGAAAGGCCGAAGTGGCCAAGTACTGCTGCATTGTGGTGTCCACCGTCCCGGCCGTGATCCTCTACATCTTCATGCAGAAGTACTTTGTCAAGGGCGTCATGATCGGTTCCCTGAAAGGCTGATTTGTATCCAAACAGAGCGGGTGCTCTGGTAATAATACAAGAGGAGGATAATCCCCATGAAAAAACTGTTTGCTCTGCTTCTGTGCCTGTGCATGGTCTTCTCCTTCATGAGCTTTGCAGCTGCTGAAGAGAAGGTCAATCTGACGGCGATCCAGTACGCACTGGAAAACCAGCAGACGGATTTCAACAACCTGTGGTTCTTCCAGCAGGTTGAAGAAAAGACCGGCGTGCATGTCGATTTCCAGGTCGTCAAGGATGCCGACTGGGAAACCACGACCAACCTGATGTTCGCTTCCGGCGAGTATCCGGACATGATTCTGCGCAACACCGTTGACGTGGAAGAATACGGCGTGACCCAGGGCCTGCTTCTGCCCCTGGATGAATACCTGACCGAAGAGATCATGCCCAACTATGTCAGCCGTCTGCACATGAACAATGCCGGAGATTCTATCCCCGCCAGCGACGGCAAGACCTACTACATCGGCTATCTCATGGCTCAGAACGTCAATCATACCGGCACCTGGTATGTGAACCAGGCCAAGCTGGATGAACTGGGCATTGCACAGCCCAAGACCATTGACGAAGTCACCGATATGCTCCGCAAGATGAAGGAAGCCGGCATGGAATATCCGTTCTCTGCCTCCTTTACACAGTTCGGACCGGAAACCATCTGGAACCAGTTCGCCTCCTTCGGCGTACCGGAGAACACCTACTACTATTACATTGATGAAAATGAAAAGGTCCAGTTCACCGGCGCACAGCCTGGATACCGTGCCTGTGTGGAATGGCTCCACACCCTGTATGCAGAAGGCCTCATGGATCCCGAATCCCTGACGCAGGACTCCAACCTCTGGGCCAACAAGGTCAATGCCGGCCAGGTCGGATACTTCTGCTACCTCCGTCTGATCAACACCGCAATCTCTGCGGACAACGTCCCGAACTTCAAGTCCATCCTGCCTCCTGTGGCTGACGGCTACAAGGCCAGCGTTTCCCAGATCCTCGAAGTGCCCACCGCCGGTGCCTACCTGACCAAGACCTGCAAGGATCCGGTCGCTGCTCTCAAGTGGATTGACGCACAGCTCGAAACCGAAACCATGATGGTTGCCCTCAACGGCAAGGTTGGCGAACAGATCATCCTCAACGATGCCGGCAAGTATGAAGTCATCGATATCCCCGCCGACAACGGACTGTACAAGTTCGTGCCTGTCACCCAGGGCCAGTTCTTCGCTCCCGGCGAATACTACAGCGCAATTTATCAGATGGCTCCGCACCGCGTCGAACGCTATGAAGATTCCCAGGCCTATGCTGCGGCGGGCGTTCTGGAATACAAGAGCTTCCAGTATCTCCGTGACCTGGCCAAGATGGGCAATGAGGATGCAGTCGAAGCGGCCAACATCTACACTGAACTCAAGAAGTTCATGGAAGAATCCTTCACTGAGTTTGTGAAGAACGGTGTCACCGACGCCAGCTGGGAAGAATTCCAGAACACGGCCAAGGGCATCGGCGTGGAGCGCTACATTGAGCTTTATCAGACTGCCTATGACAACTTCCTCGCAAAGTAATTCAGGATTCTAAGCTGACGTGCAGCGCCTCCGGAAACGGGGGCGCTGCTTGTTTTTGCAATGTCTTGCAGCGGGGCAGCAGGGTCCCTGCATGGCTTTTTTCATATTCCGTGATATACTTTTTGTATACAGTTCCGTATCAACAGGGGAGAACAGACTGCCGGGATTCCTCTGCATCTGCAGGGCAGCTGAATGTTCTCTGAAGGAGTTGAAGATATGAATTTGAAAAAATGGTGTTCCATGATCGCGGCGTGCATGCTGCTGGCGATGATACTCATCTGTCCTGGTTCCGGTCTTGGCGAAGGCACTCAGATGACAGAATATGTAATCCGGGTCTGCGACCAGTACGGTCTGCCGGTTTCCGGTGCCTTCGTGAATATCTGCACGGATACGACCTGCCAGCCGTCCCTGACGGATGAAAACGGTGAGATCCACTATCCGGGAGATCCCCAGGCGTATCACCTGCAGGTGCTCAAAGTGCCCGAGGGCTACAGCTTTGACGCTGCCCAGGAAGTGTATACCGGGGAGCAGCCTTGCGAAACCGTAATGACGATTACCCGGAATGCCTACCTGATCCGCATCGTGGACCAGAATGAAGAGGCAGTCCCCGGCGCGATGGTGAATCTGTGCACCGATACATTCTGCACATCAGCCCAGGCGGATGAAAACGGACAGGTCCTGTATGAGGTGGAGCCTGAGATTTATCATCTGCAGATCATCCGTGTGCCGGAAGGCTACAGCTTTGAACGCGGACGTGAGTACTACACCGATCCCCGGTATGTGGAAATTGTGCTGAAAGTCAATAAGGATGCCTGACAGAAAAGGAGGGAGCGCGCATTATGAGGAAACGGAATGTGTTTCTCTTCATCCAGGCGGCTCTCTGCATTCTCCTGTGTGTGCTGCTTTCAGCCGGAGCCGTCCGGCTGTATGCTGAGGGCATGACACAGCGCGCGGCCGGGAATGTGGAGTCCCCGGTCTTTACGCGGGAAGCTGTCCTGGAAAAACTGACCTCCCTTGTCCCGTTGTTTCTTCTTGCGCTGGGACTGCTCGCAGCCTCGGCGGTCCTGAATATCCGAAACATGTCTCCGCAGGTCCGGGATCCGGAAAGTGAAAGGAATCTGGCCTGTGCAGGAATCGCAGAGCCCTCGGAGGACATGAAGCGGGAGAGGGAAACCCAGAAGAAACTGTCATGGCTTGGAAAAGCCGGCGCAGCGCTGTGCGTGCTTCCGGCTGCGCTGTATCTGTGCGTGCCTTCCCATTTTGAGAGCACACAGCTCGAGGAAGTCATGGGGGCCCTGCTCCTGCATATCCTTCCATGGCTGGCAGCAGCATTCGGTCTTCTGTGCGTAACAGAAAGTCTTCGGGTAAAAAGCATGGAAAGGGAAACCAAAGCTGCAGTCATGCAGCGCAGAAATGCGTCTTCCTCCGCTCCACGGCCGGGAGAGGAGAAAAGGAAGAACCTGAATGATGAGAAGAGGCAGCGGTGGATCCGGGGCATCCTGCTCCTTGCTGCCGCCGCCCTGATCATCCACGGCGTGCTCAACGGAAGCATGCGGGATGTGTTCATCAAGGCAGTCCATATCTGTACGGAGTGTATTGGCCTTGGATAAACTCAAAAACTGGTGGCGCTCGCATCGGCCGACGACCCGCCGCCTTGCGCAGGTGTACTGCGCACTGCTGTACAATGCAAACCTGAAAGGGTTTGTGGAAGGAAAAATCTATACAGGCCCGGTGAAGAATGTCTGTGTGCCGGGACTCAACTGTTACTCCTGTCCCGGCGCGGTTGGTGCATGCCCGCTGGGCGCACTGCAGAATGCAGCGGCGTCCACGGGCGCACGTGCCGGAACCTATGTGCTGGGCATTCTCATGCTCTTCGGGATCATCCTGGGCCGCACGGTCTGCGGATGGCTGTGCCCGATGGGCCTGATCCAGGAACTGCTGCACCGCATTCCGACGCCGAAAATCCGGAAGAGCCGGGTTACCGCCGTACTCTCACTGCTCAAATATGTCATTCTGGCGGTCTTTGTTTTAGCCCTTCCGCTCTGGTACGGGCTCAGGCACAACCTGCCGCTTCCCGCGTTCTGCAAGTATATCTGCCCTGCAGGCACGCTGGAAGGCGCAGTGGGACTGCTCGCCAATGAAAAGAATGCGGGACTCTTTTCCATGCTCGGCCTCCTCTTTACCAGGAAATGGGTCATTCTCCTGGTGATCGGGCTCGCCTGTGTGTTCTGCTACCGGTCCTTCTGCCGCTTCCTGTGCCCGCTCGGCGCGATCTACGGATTCTTCTGCCGCTTTGCGCTTATTGGAGTTCGGGTGGAGGAGGAAAACTGCACCCGCTGCGGCGCATGCATCCGGAAGTGTCCGATGGATGTGCGGCATGTGGGCGACCATGAGTGCATTCACTGCGGCGCATGCATGGACGTGTGCCCGACCGGCGCGATTTCGATGCGTGCCGGGAAGATCACGCTGAAGGCATCGGAACGCGCCTCCGGGCTGAAAGCAGATCCTGTGTTTGAAAAGGAGCAGGAAAAGCGGACACGCCGCGGACGGTGCGTCTGGGCTGTTCTGCTTGCCGTGCTGCTCTCGGCGCTTGTCTGGTTCAATTTCCTGGCCCCGTCGGGAACAGAGGAAGACCGTGTCCCGGTCCCATCCGCCACGGAAGAGAGCACAGCCCCTGTGGGGCATGCCGTCGGTGAACAGGTGGAGGACTTTACCATCCCCACAACCGACGGCGGGACATTCCATCTCAGGGAAACGCGCGGGCACGTTACGGTGATCAACCTGTGGGCCACCTACTGCACACCCTGCGTTCAGGAGCTGCCGTATTTTTCGCAGCTCGCGAAGGAATACCCGGAGATCCGCATTCTTGCTGTGCACTCGGGCCTTGTGACCGAGGACGACATTCCGGGGTATATCGCCGGGAGAGACTGGGACGGCATTGTGTTCGCCGTGGATACGGAAGACGGCGCAGTGTACAGCCGCGTCGGCGGGGATGCCCTGCTTCCGAGAACCATTATCCTCAATGCAAGGGGAGAAGTGACGTACAACGAAGCGGGCTCCATGAGCTATGAAAAACTGGAAACGCTGGTCAAAGCCGCAGAATGAACAGCCCTATGAAGCGCCGGGGAAGTCCGTGCGCTTCATTTTCTATTGATCATTTCCGACAATCAGGTTACAATGAGAGTGTTTTGCAGATCCTGCACACAGACAGAGAAGTTCCGGTTTGCCCTTATGGCACGGATCCTCTCTGGGAAATGGAGAATGACAGATGAACATTCGAAGGATGTTTCTATTGCTGATCCTGGCGGTTCTGATGGTATCCGGTGTATCCGGTGCATCCGCCGCGGCAGACGACGGGACGATCCGGAGCTGGAATGCAGAAGAAAAATGGCAGTACATCCAGTTCGGACAATATATGTATGAAAAAGACGGGACCATGGCCCCGGTGGACTGGCGCGTGCTCTACGTGGAGGACGGGAAAGC
The DNA here is from genome assembly GCA_002350845.1 of Christensenella sp. UBA2853. Taxonomy (GTDB): domain Bacteria; phylum Bacillota; class Clostridia; order Christensenellales; family Aristaeellaceae; genus UBA2943. The sequence continues at coordinate 3,256 of DEFL01000010.1, read as the reverse complement.
CCTGATCATCACCGAGCATGTGATTGACCTGTGCCAGCCGTATCCCATGGACAGTGAGGCGGACTATAACTATTACAAGGAAGTCAAGCACAAGGGAAGACTCAAGCCGGTGATGAAGTATTATGAGGATACCGCAATTCCCGAATGGTTTGACACGGTCATGTGGCCGGTGCTCATCGGGGATGATCCCATCGGCGCGGCTTTTGTGGATGAGGGTCTGGGACGGCTCTTCTGCATGACCAAAGAGGAATGGTCCAGAAAGGAATACGGGTTCCCGAAAAAGTCCGACAGTGCCCGGAACCCGGCCCGTGTTGCCTATGTCACGCCCTATGTGAAGGCCAAGAAAATGTATGAATGGTCCAAGCCCATGGTCACATGGGAAGAGGGCATTACTGGTTCATGCTACTGGACTTCCACCATGCGCCCGGGCAACCGCCAGATGCAGATTGTCGGCATCAACGGACATCTCTCCTGGGGCGGCGTCATCCGCCCGAACGTCGGCGTGCGTCCTGCGGCCAAACTGGATCTGTCCATGGTGGAGATTGTCTCTGGCAGCGGAACAGACACGGATCCGTATGTGATCCGATATGCCGGCGAATAAGAAAACAGAATCATGCGATTGAAAAGGTGCCGACGGCCTGAGCAGGTCCGCCGGCACCTTTGCTTTTTATACCATAATATGACGCATCCGTCATGTTTTGCTTTGGAAGGGGTGTCCTTGCATTTCACCTGCAATTATTTACCTCTTAGCGCCAAACAAATGACAAAAGATATTTACCCGATTATACTGTTCTCATCTAAGTTGATGTGCACTCAACAAGAAAGGGGATCTCTTATGCAGGTCAAGATTGAAGTCTCGCCGGAGCACACGCCTCCGCGGGCGGTCATTTATACGGATCGAATAACCCCGGAGATACAACGGGCTTTGGACATATTGCAGGCAAAGGACACCCCTGTCCTGGCGGAGCGTGACGGACGTACGTTCCTTCTTGCAGAGCAGGAGGTCTACATGATCCGGGTAGTGGGCGGGGAAACAAAGCTCTATACGAAAAAGGAAGAGTTCAGGACGCGAAAACGCTTGTATGAAGTATTGGATCAGTTGGGCAGCGGCTTCATGCAGATATCCAAATCCTGCGCCGTCAACCTTTCTTATGTACAAAGCGTGGAAGCCAGTTTCGGGGGAAGTCTGCTCCTGAAAATGAGAAACGGGCTGTCTGATTACGTTTCCCGAAAGTACTTGCCTGATCTTAAAAACTATTTGGGATTATAGGAGGAATCATGATGAAGAAGAAAGATAGTATCGTATTTTTAGTCCAGCGTACCAAAACAACTGTGGCGATCTCCTCTTTCCTGTTTCTGCTCGGCTCCTTGATTGCCGATCTGAACATGGGCGGCGTCTATTCCGCTTCCGGTTATTCCGTCACCAAAATGGCTCTTGGCAGCTTGGGGATCGGCCTCGGATTCGGCCTTCCTTGTATCATTTACACCAACGAAAAGCTAAGCCGTTCCGTGCAGATTGCGATTCACATGGTGACTGGCTGCGCGATCATGTTGACAATCGCTTTTCTCGTCGGCTGGATCCCGACAGATAAAGGCCTGCTTCCTGCGCTTCTGGCGGTTG
>DEFL01000010.1:988-1406 GCA_002350845.1 Christensenella sp. UBA2853 | reverse complement strand
AAAAAGACGGCTTCAATGGGGCGTGGCTCTATGCGGAAAACGGCGAGATCGTGTCCAAGGGAGCTCTCGGCTTCCGGGATCCTGAAAACACGTTTCCGATTACGGAGGACACGATCTTTCAGCTGGCTTCGATCAGTAAGCAGTTCACGGCGACGGCGGTCATGCTGCTGATGCGGCAGAGCCTTCTCAGCCCGGAGGACAGGATCACAAAGTATTTTCCGGAACTTGCTGCGTATGAGGGCGTAACTGTCCGGCATCTTCTGAACCACACCAGCGGAATTCCCGACTATTTTGACGATGCGGACTGGTTTATAAAAATCTGGAAGGAAGAAAAACGGGTCCCGTGCAACGACGAAATCCTCAGTTTTCTCCTTGAAACCAAAGCGAAACCATACTTCGCACCGGGGGAAGGATTGCG
>DEFL01000010.1:673-911 GCA_002350845.1 Christensenella sp. UBA2853 | reverse complement strand
TGCAAAAGAACATCTTTGAGCCTGCCGGGATGACCTCCACCCGCTGTTGTCATATCCGCAGGGACGGCGTTCCGTTCGAGAACTACGCCCGTGCGACGGTATTCGAAGACGATAAATGGGTTGCCGATATTGACTCCGCCGAGGACGGAGAAGTGGTTGCCTTTGATGGTCTGAACGGCGACGACTATGTGTACACCAACATTTTTGACATGCTCAGATGGGACAGGGCGCTGCGCGA
>DEFL01000010.1:0-637 GCA_002350845.1 Christensenella sp. UBA2853 | reverse complement strand
GCGAAGATGCTGTTTACGATGAGGACGATGGACTGGGCTACGGATTCGGATGGGGAGTCGGACACGACGAGAAGTACGGTCTGATTGTCAGTCACAGCGGCGGCATGCCGGGTGTCGCTACCTGGTTTGAACGCTTCATAGATGCGGACAGGGTTCTTGTGATCCTCGCCAACCGGGACTACAGGGATGTAAGGGCGTATTTGGGTTACTGGAACGGAATGGAAGCAGTCGCAAGGGATAAGGAACCGGAGCCCATCGTGTCGATTGAGGATATTGCACTCAAAAGTGTCGACAAGTCGAAATGGAATAGTTTCTGCGGCAAGTACGAGCATCCTGAGGACGCCGATTTTATTGTCGACGAAGTCTTCCTGAGAAACGATGAGCTTTACGCAAAAGCAATCGACGAAGACGGCGATGAAGTCGAATTCATGCTCTATCCCATCGGGGAAAACGAGTTCGGCAGGAAGGGCGGGATGCTCAAGTTGACCTTCAGTGACGACTGTGTGGCGTACGAGGATCTCACCTGTAAAAAGCTGTAAGCATCATTTTACAAATTCCGGCTTGCCGGGACAATGAAATCGATCCGGGCGTCCTGACGCAATCGGTCAACGGCATATTCCTGACGCCGAGGGTCGTG
>DEFL01000022.1 GCA_002350845.1 Christensenella sp. UBA2853 | reverse complement strand
AGATGTTTTTTTACATCCCCCTTTTCCTATGCCTACCGTACGTGTTCTGAACATCCTAGCGGGACGGAAGCGCTGCATCCAAAGTTTTGTCTGTATCAGATCCGGATTGTGTGGTATCCTTAACCGGGAACCGAAAAAGAAGGCAGGGCTGATTCGCAAAATGAACCCGGTCTGCCAATGGGAGTGGAAACGTATGAAGTGGATGGATTTCAACGAACACTGGACGTGCAGGCATCTGGAGGATGAAGGAGACGGCATCCCGGTCCGGATCCCGGATGATGCCATGCTGCGCGAAAAACGCACGGCACAGGCCCTTGGCGGATTGAACGTGGGCTGGTTTGAAGGCCACGATTACCTCTACAAAAAGCACTTTTCGCTCTCAAGGGAGCAGGCGGACATGCACCATGTGCTCGCGTTTGACGGCGTGTACCGCTGTGCGGAGGTCTGGCTCAATGGAAAAAAGGCGGCTTTCCGCCCGTATGGATATACCACCTTTACGGTGGACTGCGATGATTTCCTGACCGAAGGGGACAATACCGTGGAAGTCATTGCCCGCAATGCGGATCAGCCCAACTCCAGATGGTATTCCGGCGCCGGCATCTACCGTCCGGTCCGCCTGGGAGAAAGTGCAAAAGCGCAGTATATTGAACCTCATGGCGTGAAAATCCGGACGCTCTCCCTGAACCCGGCGCAGATGGAAGTCAGCGTGAAGACCGCGGGCGAGGGCAGTGTGACCGTTGAAGTTTTGGACGGGGAACGTGTGGTGGCGTCTTCTGCAGGGACGCAGCGCTCTTTCACAATGACTCTCCCCGGGGCCGCGGCGTGGAGCCCCGAGCATCCGCGGCTGTATGCCTGCCGCGTGCGGTTTGGCGAGGATGAAGCGGTGGAAACGTTCGGTGTGCGGACTCTTGACTGGGGAAAGGACGGCCTTCTCCTCAACGGAAAACGCGTGATCCTTCGCGGAGCCTGTGTGCACCATGACAACGGGCTGCTCGGCGCTGCGTGCGATCCGGATGCCCTCGAACGCCGGATCCGCATCCTGAAGGAAAACGGCTACAATGCCCTGCGATCTGCGCACAATCCCTGCTCGAGGACCGCGCTGGAGATCTGCGACCGTCTGGGCATGCTGGTGATGGACGAATACATCGACCAGTGGTATATCCATAAGACGCTGCACGATTATGTGGAATACTTTGATGGCTGGTGGAGACAGGATCTGACGGATCTGGTGGACAAGGACTACAACCATCCCTGCGTCATCCTCTATTCCACTGGGAATGAGGTCGCGGAAACGGCGCAGGCGCGCGGTATCCAGCTCACCAGAGACATGACGGACTTCCTGCATTCTCTGGATTCCACCCGCCCGGTCACCTGCGGCATCAACATTTTCTTCAATTTTCTCAACGCCATCGGGTTCGGCCAGTATTCCGATGAGAAGGCGGCCAGGGAAGCCGCGCGGAATGAAAAGGCCAAAGCCGAGGGGAAAAAGACAAAAGAGCGCGCCACGGGCAGCAAGTTCTTCAACGACCTGGCCGGCATCATGGGGGCGGACTTCATGAAGCTCGGCGCAACGCTCCACGGCAGCGATGTCCACACCCGGGAAGCGTTTGCCAATATGGATATCGCCGGATACAACTATGGCGAAAAGCGGTACCGCAGGGATCTGAAGAAGTATCCCCACCGCCTGATCCTGGGCAGTGAAACCTTCTGCTCGGACGCCTACAAATTCTGGGAGCTGGCCAAAAAAGAACCGCGGCTCATCGGGGACTTCGTGTGGTCCGGCATCGACTACCTGGGCGAGGTTGGCATCGGCAGCTGGGAGTATGCCGATTACGCCCCGCACTTTGACAACGGGCTGGGCTGGATCGCGGCCGGTGCAGGACGCATTGACCTGACCGGAAAGCCGCTGGGCGAAGCGCTGTATACGAAGGTCGCCTTTGAACTGGAACAGGGTCCTCTGATCGCGGTGCGTCCGCTGTGCCATACGGGAAAGCATTCGCCCTCGGCCTGGAAAATGACCAATGCCATGCCGTCCTGGAGCTGGCGCGGATGCGAAGGCCGGGAGGCGCATGTGGAAGTGTATGCCCGTGCGGCGAAGGTGGAAGTGCTGGTCAACGGACAGTCAAGGGGCGTCCGTACCATGGGGAAAAACTGTGTGTTCACCTTCCATGTGCCGTATGAGAACGGCACGATCGAGGCGGTCAGCTATGATGCGGAGGGAAAGGTCATCGGGAGAAACAGCCTGACCACCGCAGGCAGTGAAACCGAGCTGCTGGCGATTCCCGAAGAATGCACGGTCAGGAAAGGACATCTGGCCTTTGTCCGGCTGCAGTATACGGACCGCCAGGGCGTGGTGAAGCCGACGGAGCGAGGCATCATCCAGGTTTCCGTCACCGGCGGAACCCTCCGCGCACTGGGCTCGGCCTGTCCGTATTATGAACTGAGCTATCTGGATACGAAGTGCGACACCTATTACGGGGAAGCACTGGCGATCGTGGAGGTCCATGGACCGGTTCAGATCAAAGCGGAGAGTCCGTATGGCGAATGCCGGGCGGAGATTGCGTGTATCGAGTGACGGCACACGGCGGAACGAAAAGAATATGGCAGGACACAGCAGGCAGATTGGATGCTGTGTCCTGCCCGTCACGCCCTTTTCAGGGCGTGATTTTTAGTGTTTTTGCAGGAAACCTGCAGAAAAGCCCGGATACTGGTCAATCCATCCGCATTGTGATAAAATGTCTCTATCAATCCACGGTGGAGGCTGTTATGAAAAAAATATCGGGATGGATTCTTGTATGTCTGATCCTTTTGGCTGTTTCAGTGGCTGCAGCGTCCGGGACGGGAATCGACAGGCTGCCGCTGGAACTGGGTATTCCGGCGACTGTGCCGGCCGGTCTGGACGCTGCGATTCACTGGGCGCCGGAGGTCAGCGGACAGCTGCTTGAAGTGTATTTCGTGTCTAACGGGAACGAGTTCGGCCTTGGTGGATTCAGCAGTGAATGCGATATCCCTGTTCCGGGTCATCTGATTGCTGCGCCGGGCACCTACCATGGCAGCGCAGGAACGTATATGTCGGATGACAGTATACCGGGGAGAACCGGGAGTTACACGCTGACGGTGGTTGAAAACCCGAATCAGCCGGCAGCTCCGTCTGTGACCATCGGGACAGCCCGCGTGGGGCAGCCGATCTCTCTCGACTTTGACCAGGCGTATGATGAAGTGTATATGGTCATCAAGAGGGGAGCGACCTTCTGCGAGGAGTATACCTGGACCGAACTGAATGACGTGTCAGTGACGATCGATGAACCCGGAGACTACACTTTTCTTTTCACAGCCAGGACGGGCAATGTGTGGTCCCAGGTCCTGACGGAAAATGTAACCGTCCTGCCCACGGAGATTACAGTGTATGATACCCCTGACAGCTTTCAGATTGGCGAAGACTGGATTGTTAACGTCCTCCTGCCAGGATATGGCGGTGTAATAGATACATGCCTCATCTCACAGGATGGGAGCAACATCTATTGTTCCTGGTCTTCTTCGCTCTCTGAAATGGATAGCCGCTATACGTTTGACATGACGGCCGAATACATAATTGATCAGGGGCTGACAGCCGGTACCTATACGTATAGGGTAACCTGGCGTCATGACGGGACAGAGGATGTCAAGACATTCCCTGTGACCATCACTGGGGAAAGGCCGGTCAAGCCAGTGGTCACTCAAGGAACCTTCAGCGTGAATGAATGGGAAACGATTAGCCTGACCGGAACGGCCGGGAGCGCGGAAACCATCAGGGTTGATTGGAATGCCATATGGGGTGATTCGTCGGATGACAGAGATGGAACAGAGGTCGTCCAGGTCGATTCGAACGGTGAGTGGACCTTTGAAATGCTGGCTGCGTCTTCCGGCTGGTACCGGATCACGATCACCGGACAGAACGGGAACCTGTCTACCGGGAATACTGACTTCTGGACATATGTGACGCAGGACTCGTCTCCATCAGCACCGACGTACAGCATGGAGGAAACAGACAGTGAGGTGACCATCCACCTCCAGCCGGGTTCGGATCTTCCAGAGGGTGCATCTCCCTTCTGGTTTGTGAGTTACAAACATTGTGAGTTGGGCAGGTATGACTTTGAAGAAATGCTCAACGCCGAGGAGGACGGAAGTTTTTCCTATACGCTCTATAAGAGCGACTATGCGGAGCGGTATGAGCTCACGTTCAGTTATCAGGTCAACGGCGTTTTTTCCGAGCCGGCTGAAGTCACTGTGCAGACGCAGGGGAGACCGTATCCTGTGAATGGAGAGATCCCCATGGAGTATACAGTTCCTGAAACCTGGCCTGCCGGGGCAGACCTGTCCGTTGACTGGACGGGAATCGTGGAAGGTCAGGAGATGCAGATCTGTCTGTTCCGAATGGATGGGGAACATGAACAGATGCTCCATTATGAGTCTCAGACCGGTGCGGGCACCTTCCGTGCTCCGGGATATGATCTGGAGGAGGGCAACTATAGGCTGCGTTTCTGGTCCGATGTGGATACCTATTGGCCCACAACGAAGGATTATGACTTTGAAGTGGTCTCCAATCCGAACCGCCCCGCAGCCCCTACGGTTGAAATGACGCCCTCTGCGCCAAACTCGATGGACAACCGATATAGTTTCAATCTGGGGCAGGTGTATGAGGACATCCACCTCAGTATCTATGCCTGGAACACAGACAATGCTGCGTGGGAATCCTATGGCAATATGAATTCTGAGTCTACGAATGCCATCACATACTGGAGCCGCCTGTCCACAGGCTTATGGAAGGCAGAAATCTGTGCCGCTCAAAGCGGTGTCTATTCCGAGGCCGCAGTTCTGGAGTTCGAGGTTGTGGAGGCACCGACGCTGGGGGCTATTGAACTGGCTCAGCCGCTTCCGGAGCTTCAGATCAACCGGCGCTTCTCCGTGACCGTGCGTCCGGTGGAACATGCAACGCAATACCACCTGATTCTGTCTCGTGACTTTGAAGGTGATGACGGTCCGGAATCCAGATGGATTGGGTCGGCTTGGGCTTATCCCCAGCTTGGAACAACGGAAAATGTCACGCTGACCGTCAGTCAGTGGGAAGAGGCTGCACAGCCCGGATCAGACTACAGTATTCAAATTGATTGCTACGGCCCGGGATATCAGTCATCCTCTTTGGATATCAATGATCTGACGGTGAGTGCGCCGTCTCAGATCCCTGCTGCGCCGACACAGGTTCAGGTCTCCACTCCGCAGGGGGTGCCCCTGACAGCGGAACAGCTGCAGAACCTGGTGGCCGGATGCCATGTCCCGGTCCGGGTGACGTATCCTCAGATGATGCAGATGGTTGAGGTAAAGATGCTTCAGGAAGGAGAAACAGGGGTCACCACTGGAGTGCTTGACCTGAATCCATCCCGGACCACGGCCGTTCTGACAGATCAGATCGCAGCGTATGATGCGGGAGACTATACCCTTCAGGCCAGAGTGATGACAGATGATCTGTGGTCTGCCTGGAGCGAACCGGTTGCCATCCATGTCAATAGCGTGCCTGAGGTTGATCCCCCGACGATGACACTGGAGAAAACCGAGATGCAGCTGGGTGAATCCCTGAATATCACCTTCGGGAATATTGATCCCCGCATCAGTAATATAGAAATCGGTACGGATATTGATTACAATGTCTCATTCAGTGAACCTCCGGAAACGCTGACAGTGACACTGCCGGAAGATGCGTTTGCTGCAGGCGAGACGAACATCTGGGTATCCTACGAGGGTCCACTGGTTCAAATGGGAGAACTTGATGCCACGGTCACAGTCACGGGCACACGCCCTGCTGCGCCGCAGGTGACCTTCAGTGCAACTTCCGCTTCTTACGGAGATACGATCTATGCGACCGTGCAGGCTTCGGGGGCAACCCAGGTGGAAATGGAGTACTGGGGAATCAAGGAGTATCATCCTGCGCAGAATGGGACGGCCGTTGTTCCCATTGAGATTGATTTTTTCAATGGGATCAGCAGAATCTATCGGTTCCGCGCAAGAATCGGCGGCGTCTGGAGTGAATGGGTTGGAAGTGGAGAGATCCACTCCCTGACCCCGCGTCCGACAATGCAAGATGCAGAGTTTGCGGTGATCCCGACCGAGATTGTTCCCGGACAGGATCTGGAAATCACCTTCCTGCCTGTGGAAGGCATTACAGAGTACTATATTTCCATGGAACATGGATGGACAGGTTTTTACGGCACGTATGATGAGCCCGGTACGGTTCGGATCCCGGCCAGCTGCTTCAGTGATGGCGGAACATTCGGGTTTGATATCGGAGCGGGTGTGACAGGAAGTCCGGATCTTCTGGTCGAGACCTTTGTGCTCAGCTGTGCACCCATTGCCGAGGGCACTTTGCAGCCGCTCACCGTGCAGGCTGTTGACAGTGAAGTGAGTTACGGGGAACCGGGAGAGATTTCTCTGGGCAGCGTGCAGGCAGAGAAGGCCATATTCCAGTCCCTTGTGCGCAATACATCCTATGCCTATGGCGATGTATGGCAGGAAGCAGGGGAATGGTCCGCACCCGCAGGCGGCAGCTCCTCAGTGGTCACCTTTGGTTTTGGAGTTGGTACATGGACACTCCGCGTTTCCGCACAGGTGGGCGGCGTATGGACGGACTGGAGCAATCCTGTCACCTTTACCATGGCGGACCGGGAGGCGGAACTCCTGCACAATCCTGTGCCGCAGATCGCATCTCAGATTGCCCCCGGACAGGCGGCACATATCACCTGGAATGCCGCTGCCCATGCGCAGAGCTATGAGGTGTACTGGGTTGGACAGGGCAGCCAGGGAAGCCTGATCACCACGGGCCTCTTTGCCGATATTCCTGCAGAAAGCCTGAGTGAGGGCACCTGGACTGTCTATATCGTCAGCCACGCAGCAGGATACCTGAACGACGGCTATTCTGAGCGGGTTTCGTTTACCGTGACCACGAATCCGGAACCTGTGCAGATGCTCCGTCTGCCGGCGGATCTGACGACCATCGGGCCGGAAGCCTTTGTCGGCGTCGGCGCAGATGCGGTGTATATCCCGCAGGGCGTGACCAGCATCGCAGCGGATGCCTTTGATGATGGGATCACCATCTATGGCGTATCTGGCAGTTATGCCCAGACGTACGCTCAGACCAATGGTTTACCCTTCGTCGAGGCGGATGAATGAGGCATCTTCCACTGAAACGAAAACCTTTCTTCCTGTGCTGTGCCTGAATAGGGCAGGCAGCAGAGGGAAACAATAAGAACGCGCAGGCGGCTGTTCTGGCTGCCTGCGCATTTTTACGGAATTCACGGGAAAACAGGTAAGGGGCTTTCGAGAATATTGTATTGACGGGATATCGATGGTACAATGGGCACAGCAAAGAGCGCCATGAAGGTTCCGGAACAGAAAGGATAACAGGTATGAAATACAATGTCTTTGGAAGATGCGGCTTTGAGATTTCTGCCGTCACGTACGGCGGCATTGTCTCTGCCACCGAGTACGACGGAAGAAGCTATGCCCAGGACGGACAGCCCATTTCCGACCGTCAGGTCGCCTGGGCCATTGAGCAGGGCGTCAACTACTTCGATGTGGCACCGACCTATGGGAACGCGGAGCTCCAGCTCGGCAATTCCCTGATCCCGTTCCGCAAGGACATTCACCTCGCGTGCAAGACCGCGGAGCGGCTGAGAAAAACAGCACAGCCCGAAATGGAGAAATCCCTGAAGCTCCTGCATACGGATTACTTTGACGTGTATCAGCTCCATGGACTTTCCACGATGGAAGAGCTGGAACGCGCCTTTGGCCCTGGCGGCACGATGGAAATGCTGCTGGAAATGAAGGAAAAGGGCATCGCAAAGCATCTTGGCATTACGGCCCACAATGAGGACGTGGCCCTCAGGGCACTGGAACTCTACGATTTTGATACCGTGCTTTTCCCGTTTAACTGGCATATGCATATGGGCTGGGGCATGGGCAGGCGGCTGCTCGAAAAGGCGAAGGAGCGGAATATGGGCATTCTGTGCATGAAGTCCATGATTGAGCGCGCCTGGAAGAGCGATGAGGAGCGGTATGCCTCCAAATATCCCAAGTCCTGGTGCCGGCCGTTTGATACGGAAACGGAAACCGAACTGCTCTGCGCGGGCATCCGGTATGTCCAGTCCCTGGGCGTGCATACGATCATCCCGCCGGGAAACTATGACCATTTCTCGTTCGGGGTACATCAGATTGATGAACTGCTTTCCCGACCGATTTCCGAAGAGGAAAAAGCGATGCTCGCGGCGCATCTGGAAGAAGTGAAGGAGTATCCGTTCTTCCATCCGGAAAAAAAGTACTGACAATGGAATAGGAAGCAGGACAAGCTGCACAGGAAAAGAGCTTTGAGAAGAAGCTCTTTTCCTGTCCCTGGCGGAATGCAGGCACTCCGGCTTTCTCTGATTGAGAGAGACCGCAGCCAGGGAACAGCAATGGCGCAGCGCAGGTTTGGGGATGCGCCGGAAGGAGGAAAACAGTTTGGCACTGAAAACGATGGACCATGAAGTGGATTTCTGTGTGGTTGGCGGAGGGCTTTCCGGATTGTGCGCTGCCGTCGCGGCTGCACGGCACGGCGCGAGTGTTGCCCTGATGCAGGAACGCCCCATGCTGGGCGGCAATGCTTCCAGTGAAATCCGCATGTGGGTCTGCGGGGCGCACGGAGAGAGCAACCGTGAAGCGGGGCTGCTGGAAGAAATCATGATGGAAAACCAGTACCGGAACCCGGACAAAAACTACTCAGTCTGGGACAGCATTCTGTATGAAACAGTGCGCAGTGAACCGAAGATCCTTCTGCTGCTCAACTGCTCGTGCATGGATGCGGAAATGGAAAACGGACAGATCTGTTCGGTGACCGGCTGGCAGATGACCACGCAGCGCTTTCACAGAGTGCGGGCGAAACTCTTTGCCGACTGTTCCGGGGACAGTATTCTCGCCCCGCTGACCGGGGCCCCGTTCCGGCAGGGCCGGGAAGCGCGGGGCGAATTTCAGGAGAGTATTGAACCGGAAGAAGCGGATGCGTGCACCATGGGGAACAGCATTCTCCTGCAGGCGGAGGAAACGACCGAGGAGCATGCCTATACGGCGCCGGCATTTGCAGAAAAGATCACCAGGGAAAAACTGGTGCACCGCCGCCCGAACCTTGGCAGCATTCAGGAGAATTTCTGGTATCTCGAAGCCGGCGGCGACAGGGATACCATCGGGGACGCGGAAGAGCTCCGGGATGAACTCCTGGGCATGGCCTATGGCATGTGGGATTATCTGAAAAACGACCCGGAGGAGAAGGAAAAGCATAAGAACTGGAAACTGAACTGGGTCGGCATGCTTCCGGGCAAGCGGGAGAGCAGACGGTATATCGGGGCGCATACGCTGACCGAGAACGAGGTGCTCGCGGGCGGCGATTTTGACGATGAAATCGCGTACGGCGGATGGACCATGGATGACCATCATCCGGCCGGGTTCCGGACGACCGAACCGCCCAACATCTTTCACCCCGCGCCTTCGCCGTATGGGATCCCATTTGGCTGCCTGTATTCGGAGAGTGTGCCGAATCTCATGTTTGCAGGAAGAAACATCTCCGTGACGCATGCGGCCATGAGTTCCACCCGCGTCATGGGGACCTGTGCCCTTCTCGGGCAGGCAGTGGGCACCGCCGCAGCGCTTGCGGTCCGGTACGGCTGTCTTCCCTCCGGGATCGCCAGGGACCATATCGGGGAGGTGCAGTCCTGCCTTCAGTGGGATGACTGTTTTCTGCCGCACCATCTCCGCAGCGTCAGCGAGAAGTGCCTGAAGGCGGACCTGACGGGGGACGGAGAGGGACTTGAGCATCTCCTGGACGGCATCGACCGCCCCAGGGAAGGCAATGATCATGCGTGGCATGCAGGCAAAGGGGATACCGTGTGCTATCGCTTCGATTCTCCGCAGGACCTGCAGGCCATCCGGATTGTGTTTGACAGCGATCTCAACCGCGAGTCACTGCCCCGGATGGAGCGTGAACTGAACCGGAACCTGTTCCACAATCGGCTGCTGTCCTGTGAGCCGTCCTGTGTCCCGCCCACCATGGTCAAAGCCTATCGGGTGACCGCGGTACGGGAGGACGGGGAACGCGTTGTTCTGATCGAAGAAACCAGGAATTACCATCGGCTGTGCGTTCACCCTGTGCAGCTTTCGCGCTGCGTCAGGCTGGAGATGACCATTCTGGAGACATGGGGCCATGCAACGGTGCGGGTCTTTGCTTTTGAATGTGTGTAGGATGGTTTTGTTCAGCAGGCCGGACTGCGCAAGGGAAACGCACGGGACACAAAAAACCTGCGGCGGCTGCCGCAGGTTTTGTCATGTTTGAATGTCGGAAGGGGAAAATGGTTATCTTGCCGCCACGCACTCAAGGAAGACGCGGGCATGCTCGGCGTTCTCGGGGCGTGTGTCCTCAAGCGTCATGGGCAGGTTGTGCTCGCTGCCAAACTTCAGGAGGGACTTGTACTTCATCACGCCCAGGCCGCATGCGCAGCACACAGGCATGAGGTCGGTCATGCCTTCGACAGGCTTGAAATCCTTGAGGTGCAGGACCAGGATCTTGTCCCCGAAAAGCTGGAAGCTCTCCTGAATGAAGGTCTCTGCCTGCGGATAGTTTTCCGGCGTCAGGAGATTGACTGTGTCCAGGATGATCTTCAGCTGCCCGGAAGGAATGGCATCGAGCACCTTCCTTGCGCGCGCAGGGGTGGAGACAATATGGCGGCACACAGGTTCAATGGCGAGCGGAACTCCTGCTTTTTCTGCATGCTCAACGATGGGCCGCACGCGGTCAATGAACAGGTTCAGGGATTCTTCCGTCCAGCATGCCGGCTCTGTCTTGTAGCCGGTGTTCGGGGCACCGGTCTCGGTGCCCACGCACAGCGCGCCGATCTTCGCAGCAAAATCCAGATGCGCGCGGTAGATGTCCGCGGTGTGGCGGTAGGCATCCATGTCGGGCGTGGCCAGGTTCAGGTAGCAGCCGAGCACCGCGCACTGGAGGTCATATTTTTCCAGAAGCCCACGGACTTCGCGGGCCAGATCATCGGTCAGAAGGGACGGCGCATCGTTCATGGAAAAACCGGGAATGGTTTTCTGAAGGGCGAGATGCACACAGGTAAATCCCTGGGCCTTGGCGCTCTGAAGATGTTCTTCGAGCGTCGTGCCCTTTGTATCGTGCAGGCGGATGCCAATATTCATAACGTCAGCTTCCTTTCATGTCGGATGTGGTAAGTATTCCATCGTGTACAGAAAGTATACGAGGAAAAAAATCCGATGGCAAGCCCAAAAGCGCGGTGACACGAAAAAGAGCTGTGAAAGATATGTCTCTTCTGCAGAGGCATCTCTTCACAGCTATGGTTTTGTTATGACAGGATCTCTCAATCCACGCAGCGTTCAGGTTTTACCAACTGCGGTAACCGCAGAAAGGACAGACATATCCTCCACCGTAGTTTTCTGTGTGATCCAGCTTTCCGTTAATAAAGAAATTATCGGAAGTTGAATTGTAAGTGACAGACTGACCGCAGCTTGGACATGTTGTTGTGACGCGCTCAAACCAGTGCTGGACATAGGAGGGACGATTGTCTGGCTCTTTATAGCCAAGCTTCTGTGAGAAAGCCGGAGCGACCAGCAGCGCAGAGAGCAGTACGGCAACAAGGAGCATAATGGTGATTCTCTTTTTCATGGCTCAACATCCTTCTTTCCTTTTCAATCTGGTTTTCTGACTATTTCTTCATGCAGCATCAATAAAAGCACGCACCGAAAGGAAACGTGGTATATTTATGCAACAGTGAAGATAGAATATGCACATACATTACATCTGCAGACCATTCCTGTCAAGGACAGGAAAAAGTGAAACCATTGAAATTCCTGTATTTTTAGTGTTCTCGGAGGAAGGAAGCACCTGTATGGCGGACGGAATGACTGAAACACCTCGATCTGGATTCACCGGGTTGACGGGACAGAATGGAAGCGCGGAGGCAGAAGAAAAATCCGCCAGGCAAGAGGAATTATGATGTGGATGTCGAAAGACAAAAACGGTTGATTATGCCGGTATAGCTGGTTGGAGGTTTGAATGAAGCGGACGAGAGTGGCGCTCCCGGGACGGGATCTGGAAGAGCTTCGGCGGACTGCGTTCCGTCTGGGTGTCTATTCGGAGGAATGGAACACGCTGGACAGGGACGGGACGGAAGCGGAACTGGCCCGGGCAATGGAAAAACTCTCACCGCAGGAACTCCAGATGAAGCTGGGACTCCAGCGAATCCAGGAGATGCGCAGGCTCTCGAACGTGTGGAAAAAGAGAGACGGTTATTATGCCGTCGACCATGTCTCCGGCTTTTTTCAGGGACTGGCGGCGCTCTATCAGCTGATCGGCATGGGGCTTGCCGTACGGACGGAAGAAGAGTTCAGAGTGGATCCTCTGGCGCTCCAGGTGCTGGAACCCCTGTCGGAAGAGACCGAGGAAGAGATCGGGCGCGTGGATGAAATGCAGGAAGCGGTGGACGAACTCCTGGACCGGTGGGGCATGGTCAATCTGGATACGATGATGGATGTCCTGACAGCACAGGATGAGGACCTTGATCCGGAATTCCTGGAAGGCGGCATCCTCAGCGCGATGCTGGAGCGGCACGGCCAGTCTTCCGTGAAAGAGTGGGAGGGCATGATGCTCCTGCTCGATGAGCGCGTGATAAATGATCCCGCGTTCATGGAAAACCTTGAGAGCGCCCTGTACAGAAAGCTTCCGTACCGCTACGGCACGGACTCAAGGGACCGGCAAGAGGAAATCATCTCCCTGGTGACGGGGGAAGCGGCCTATCCGCTGTATGTCCTCCTGACACCGGGAAAAGAGCTGCCGCAGGATCCATCCGACGTGCAGGGCTCACTGAACGCAGCGGTCCGCAAGCGCATCCGGCACTCCAAGAAAGCGCATGCGCTCTGTGTCCGTCTTTCCCAGGCGGCCATGCAGATCCTGGTGGGGCGAAGGAGCGAGGCAGAAGAGCAGCTGATGGCGCTTGGCCGGAAGCTGAAAACACCCGCGGAGCGCAGGGAATACCGGGGGCTCGTCCGGGAGTTTCTGGAAGACTGCCCGCAGTGGGCGCTCAAGGGCTGGACGATTGCAGAAGTCCGCGCGGCCCAGCGCGTGTCGGACCGGCAGTACCTGAGTGTGCTCGACCTGATGGAACCGCTTCCGGGTGAGGATGATCTGTGCCCGTGCGGCTCCGGAAAACTGTTCCGGAAGTGCCACGGAACGGGCAACTGATTGATGGGTATATTCTCCGGGCCCGGCCCGGTGGAATAGAGACGCGTAGGCGTCAAATTGAAAGATTGGAAGGGAGTTTTTTCCTATGGTGGATGTCAAGAAGGCTTATGAACAGTGGCTTGCGGATTTTGCCAATGATCCGGAAACCGTAGAAGACCTCAAGGCGATCGCCGGCAACGAAGCTGAGATCCAGGACCGTTTCTACACGGGTCTGTCCTTCGGCACGGCCGGTATGCGCGGCGTTCTGGGTGCCGGCACCAACCGTATGAACAAATACAACGTGCGTCGTGCAACCAAGGGTCTGGCCCAGTACCTGATGCAGGATCCGGAGAATGCAAAGCGCGGTGTTGTGATTGCATATGACAGCCGCCGTTTCTCCACCGAGTTTGCCAAGGACACAGCGCTCGTGCTGAGCGCCAACGGTGTTCCGGCCTTCCTGTTTGATGCCCTTCGTCCCGTTCCGATTCTGTCCTATGCCGTCCGCCATCTCAACGCAGCCGGCGGCGTCGTGATCACGGCCAGCCACAATCCGCCCCAGTACAACGGCTACAAAGTGTACGGGGATGACGGCGCTCAGCTCGGACCGGAAGCAGCCGATGCCGTGACTTCCTATATCCAGGCCCTGTCCTACACCGACGCGGTCTGCATGGATGAGGAAGAAGCCCTCAAGAGCGGCCTGCTGAAGATCATCGGCGACAAGGAAGTCGACGACGACTACATGAAGGATATCCGCACCCTGTGCATCCAGCCTGAAATGCTCAAGGAACAGGGCGACAAGCTCTCCATCGTCTATACGCCCCTCCACGGCTCCGGCAATGTCCCGGTCCGCCGCATGCTCAAGGAAATCGGCATCACCAAGGTGGCTGTTGTGCCTGAGCAGGAAAAGCCCGACGGCAACTTCAGCACCGTGAAGGTCCCGAACCCCGAAGATCCCGGCGCCTTCGTGCTGGCCGAAAAGCTGGCTGATGAGGTCAAGGCCAATGTTATCTTCGCCACTGACCCTGACTGCGACCGTCTGGGCCTGGCCGTGCGCGGTCATGACGGCGTCTTCCACCTGCTCACCGGCAACCAGATCGGCTGCGTGCTGCTGCAGTACATCCTCGACACCAAGGCCAAGCAGGGCACCCTGCCCAAGAACGGTGCTGCGGTCAAGTCCATCGTGTCCACATCCCTGGCCAACCGCATCTGCGAGCACTATGGCGTGAAGATGTTTGAAACCCTGACCGGCTTCAAGTTCATCGGCGAAAAGATCCAGCAGTTCCAGGATACCGGCAGCAACACCTTCCTGTTCGGTTTCGAAGAGAGCTACGGCTTCCTGTCCTCCACGTTCGTGCGCGACAAGGACGGCGTCAATGCCTCCCTGCTCGTCTCCGAAGTGGCGGCTGCCTGCGAAGCGGAAGGCATCACCCTGTATGACCGCATCCAGGAGATCTTCAAGCAGTACGGCTACTATGTCGAGAAGGTCGTTTCCAAGACCCTGCCCGGCATGGACGGCCTGAGCCGCATGAAGACGATCATGAGGGAACTGCGCGAGAATCCCCCGAAGGAGCTCGCAGGCCTCAAGGTCACCGCAGTTCGCGACTACCTCAACCATACCCGCGTGTCCGAGAGCGGTACCGAGACCATCGACCTGCCTTCCTCCGACGTGCTCTACTATGAGCTCGAGGGCGGCAACTGGGTCTGCGTCCGTCCTTCCGGCACCGAGCCCAAGATCAAGCTCTATGTCAACACCAACGACAAGGATGCCGACAAGGCAGCGGCCCTCAACGAGAAGCTGCGTGAAGACTCCGAAAAGCTGCTGGCATAAGCTGCTGAACCCATAATGCATAAAAAGGCACTGACCGACCGGGGAAACCGGGCGGCCGGTGCCTTTTCTCTTTCCATAACAGCCTGACAGACCGGAAGTCTCTTGAAAACAGAAGCAATTATCTGTATGATTGTATCAGTATGATAGTCCATGATGGGACTCTTCCGGCTTTCAGAACCGGAAAACGACAGGCATGCAGGACAGGTCTTGAAGAGGAGTTTAACGATACAATGAACCGAAAAAAATGGCTTTTGATTTTCATCCTGGCAGCCCTGCTTTTGTGCTGCCCGGCAGCCTTTGCCGCGGAGGGCGGCACGTGCGGTGACCTGATGTGGACCCTGAATGATGAAGGACTTCTGACCATTTCCGGAAATGGTGCCATGTCCGATTTTACCAGTGAAAGCACCGAAGCATGGCTTCTGCACAGGGAGAGCATTCAAACCGTTCAGGTCAGTGAAGGTGTCACAAGCGTTGGGCATGCCGCGTTTCTGGGCTGCAGCAGCCTGACTGATGTAGATCTGGCAGATTCGGTGACATCCATTGCAGGAAGGGCTTTCTTTGGATGTTCGGCTCTTTGCAACATCCAGATTTCAGACAATGTGACGGAGATTGGCGGGGAAGCTTTCAGACTCTGTGGAAGCCTGACATCTGTCACACTGCCGCAGCATGTAACGGTCGTCAGCAGGAGTCTGTTCCAGGACTGTACCAGCCTGTCTGCGATTACACTGCCACAGAATCTGACCCGGATTGAAACCTATGCATTTTACAACTGCACAAGCCTTGTGTCTGTCAGCGTTCCCGGGAATGTCAGCATCATTGAGTCGAGCGTTTTCAAGGAATGCAAAAACCTTCGGCATGTGATCCTGCCGGAGGGGCTTTCCGGAATCAGCAGCGAACTGTTCAGCGGCTGTACAAGCCTGGAGGAGGTTCAGATTCCTTCTGGCGTGGCATTCATCGGTGAACTGGCATTTTCCAAATGTCAGGCACTCGAGAGCATTTCGATTCCTTCCGGGGTTACCGAAATTGGAAACTCTGCGTTTTATCAGTGCAGTGCACTCAAACATGCTGCGATTCCTTTCGGGGTCACCCGGATCGGAGTGTCTGCATTTTATCAGTGCAGCAGTCTGACGGATCTGGTGCTGCCGGAGACTGTAACGTCTATTGGAGACAGGGCTTTCTCAGAAACTGCGCTGACGACCATGGTGATTCCGGAGAGTGTTACGGCCATCGGCAATGCCGTCTTTACCTACTGCACGGCACTGACCGACATCGTCTTCCCGGACAGTGTGATGGAGATCAGGTCCAGCGCTTTTCTTGGGTGTTCGAACCTTGAATGCATTCAGGTCAGTGACACCCACCCAAGCTATCAGTCCATCGACGGTGTACTGTACAGCAAAGACAGGACGACGCTGCTGTGGGCAGGCTTTGGTACAAAACAGATCATGATTCCGGACAGTGTGACGACCATCAGTATATCGGCATGCTCAAACTGCAGGCAGCTCACCAGTGTATCCATACCGGGCAGTGTGACGAGCGTCGGCAAATCTGCTTTTTCCCAGTGTTCAAGTCTCACGTCAGTGGTTCTGCCCGACAGCATGACAAGTATTCCGCTCAGCATGTTTTTTGGCTGCACCAGCCTGAGTGACGTCACGATTCCGGAGAGTGTGACGCAAATTGGATCAGGTGCATTTTCCAGCTGCAGTGAAGATCTGGTGATTCATGGTGCGGCCGGTTCTGCGGCAGAGACCTACGCCCATGCAAATCATATTACTTTTGCCCAGATCAATCCTCCGTCTGTTGCTGCCCAGGGCACATGGGGAAACCTCAGCTGGTCTCTGGACGAGGAAGGCCTGCTGTCGATCACTGGAAGCGGTGCCATGAATGACTTTGACAGTGCTTCTACTGAAGCCTGGCGGTCTCTGGCCGGTGATATTCTGAAAATCAGCGTCGGGGGCGGCATTACCGGGATCGGGAATCATGCATTTGAGGAATGTACGCAACTGACAGAAGTTTTTCTGCCTGGAAGCCTGACGGATATCGGTACGTGGGCCTTTTCACAATGCAGTGCCATGACATCGGTTTCTTTGCCGCAGCACCTGACACGCATACGTGACCATGCATTTGATCATTGTGCTGCGCTGAGCAGGCTCTCGTTTCCTGCATCCCTTGAAGCCATCGGCAGCTATGCTTTTGCAGACAGCGGCCTGCAGGGATCCATCATATTCCCGGAAAACCTGACAACCCTTGGTGAGGAACCTTTCTTTGGATGCCTGCGGTTTTCAAACTTTATTGTACCCGCCACGAATCCTTCATTTTCTGCCGTGAGCGGCATGCTTTACAACAAGGAGCAGACCTGTCTTATCCAGTGCCCCTGCGGCAAAGGATGGATGGAGTTCCCGGCCACGATGACGGAGATCGGTCCCGGAGCATTTCGTTCCTGTCACAGCGTGAACTACATAACGGTTCCGTCCGGCGTGACGACCATCGCAGGAGAAGCGTTTTCGGGTTGCAGCAATCTGCGCAGAATTACCGTGCCTGCAAGCGTAAGCAGCATCGGCAGCGGGGCCTTTGACGGGTGCCGGGACGATCTTGTGATCTGCGGCGTTGCCGGCACCGAGGCGGAAGCCTGTGCACTGGCCAGCGGAATAGCGTTTGAAGAAATACTGGTGACGGTATCCAGCGGCAGCTGGGGCGGCCTCAGCTGGTCCATCAATAACCGGGGCGGTCTGGACATCACTGGCAGCGGCGATATGAGCGATTTTGAATATGCATCTCAGGATGCCTGGCTCGCACATCGGGAGGATATTCACAGCGCTGCCATCGGGGAAGGCGTCACTTCGATCGGAGACTATGCCTTCCGGGGCTGTGTGAATCTGACTGCCCTTTCTGCCTCAGGTCCTGTGGAAAGCATCGGCAGCCATGCCTTTGAAGGCTGCGAAGACCTTGTGGACTTTTCACTCCCATGGAGTGTGAGCAGCGTAGGGGATCATGCCTTTGCAGGCTGCACGGGTCTTACACAGATCACGATTCCGTGGAATGTGACGGAAATCGCCGACCATGTTTTTGAAGGCTGCTCAGGCCTCACGGAAATCGCAGTGCCGGAGGGCGTCACCCGAATTGGCAGCTCGGCGTTCCGCAATTGCAGCGACCTTGAGCGCGTGAAGCTTCCGGGAAGCCTGAATCAGATGGCTGATGATGCATTCGCTCTCTGCTCAGGCCTGACCGATGTTTATTTCTCCGGGAGTGCAGCTCAGTGGCAGACCCTTTCTGCAGGTGCGGGGAATGAAGAACTGCGCAGTGCGCAGCTTCACTATATGCCCTCTGTTGTCAGCAGCGGTACGCTGGAAGACAATGTGAGCTGGACGCTCGATACTGAGGGACTGCTGCGGATCAAAGGTGTCGGGACCATACCGGATATGTGGAACGGAGTCAGCCTTTGGGCGGATATGCCGGTCACGCAGGCTGTGATCGAAAGCGGCATCACAGCGGTTGGGGATGCTGTTTTTGCCGGGTGCACACAGCTGACCGCAGTTTCCATGGCGGATACCGTGACCCGTATTGGTTCATATGCTTTCAGCGGGTGCACCTGTCTGCAGACGCTCAGCTTTCCGGAGACCCTCCTGTCGATTGGCGATGAGGCGTTTCATGGCTGCAGTGCACTCAGCGCGTTCACCTTCCCGGACAGCGTGACACAGGTTGGCTCCTATCTTTTCGGAGGCTGCAGTGCGCTTTCCCATATCACTTTTGGTGCAGGGGCCTCCTGGATCAGCGCAGAGCAGATCTATGGACCGGATGCTGTCAATGACCTTCTCAGTCTTGTCAGCGTGAATGTGTCCTCTGACAATCCGTATTACAGATCGCACAGCGGCGTCCTGTACAGTATGGACGGAACGTGGCTGGTGTGCTGCCCGCCCGGGAAAACGGATGTGACGATCCCGCAGGGGGTTGAGATCATCGCAGAACGTGCACTGTTTGGCAACACGAATCTGACCAGTCTTGTGCTCCCGTCCGGTGTGCTCAGCGCCAGGACGGAAGCATTCAGCGGGTGTACAAATCTGACCAGCATCACCGTTCCGTTCACCTTCACAACCTTCGAAACAAATGCATTCCAATTCTGCAGTGCTCTGAGAGATGTGTATTACAACGGCACGGCGGTGATGTGGGAAATGAATGTCTCTAAAGCGCCCGGAAATCGATACCTTACGGAAGCCTCGCTTCACTGTACGGAAGAAATCATTACCGGGGGCAGATGCGGTGAAAACCTGATCTGGTCGCTGACTGGCCAGGGTCTGCTGCGGATCACCGGTTCAGGGGGGATCCCGGACAGCAGAGCGGGGAGTGAGGTTCCATGGCACGCCTATGCGGACTCCATCCGGTCTGTCATTGTGGGGGACGGAATCACCGGTATCGGGGAAGCCGCTTTTGCCGGATGCTATGCTGAAGAGATCACGCTTCCGGATTCGGTCACATGGATCGGCCAGTCTGCATTTCTTGACTGCGGCTGCCTGACAGCACTTGATCTGCCATCGGGACTCACCACGATCGGTGAGCATGCATTCAGCGGGTGTATTGCGCTGTCTTCGCTGACGCTTCCGGACAGTGTGACAGAGATCGGGAACAGCGCTTTCTACCTTTGCGCCGCTTTGACGAGCATGACGATTCCTGAACAGGTGACCGTGATCGAGGACCGCATGTTTGAACTGTGCAGCAGCCTGGCGCAGGTCACGATTCCGGAAGGCGTTACCCGGATCGGTGCGTCAGCGTTCAGGGAATGCCCGATCGTGTCAATCGAACTCCCGCAGAGCCTGAAGAGCATTGGAAACAGTGCATTTGCAGGCACTGCGCTTAGACAGGTGACATTGCCGGAATCCATCACGACACTGGAGGGGCAGGTGTTCACCGACTGCACGGAACTGACAGGTATCACACTGCCCCCTCATCTGACCGCAGTCAGCGCGTATCTGTTTGCCGGGTGCTCAAAACTGGAGCATGTGGTGATTCCGTGGACCGTCACTGCCATTGAAAACGGGGCATTCTGGGAGTGTACCTCCCTGCATCAGATCCGGATTCCGAGATATGTGCGGGAGATCGAAGCGGCTGCGTTTGGCGGCTGCAGTGCGCTGACGGACGTTTCCTTTGACGGCAGTGAAATACAATGGCAGGCGGTCACTCTGGGCGAAGACGCACTGCCTTCCGGTGTGACGGTTCGTTTCCTTGCCTTGCCGGAGCGTACGCTCACGCTTCCTGCTTCTGTGACGACCATCGAAGCGGAGGCGTTTGCCGGGCTGGGAGAAGG
Organism: Christensenella sp. UBA2853; assembly: GCA_002350845.1. Taxonomy (GTDB): domain Bacteria; phylum Bacillota; class Clostridia; order Christensenellales; family Aristaeellaceae; genus UBA2943. Next base: position 20,457 of record DEFL01000022.1, on the reverse strand, counting down.
CTGTGTGCTTGCGATCCCAGCGAGTGTCACTTCGATCGCGGACAATGCTTTCAGCGGTACAGGAATCCGGGTGATTGCGCCGGCAGGAAGCTATGCGGCACAGTGGGCCGGGGAGCATGGCATCGCCTGCCAGGAACCATAAAGGAATCAAAGATACCTCCTTCCCTGCAGAGTGCAGGTGAGGGAGGTGTTTTTTATGATGCAAACGGGCTTTCACATCATCTGGCTGAAAATGTCGCCGAATTCTTGGTTTTTTCCTTTTTTCTTTTCTCCGGGCGGATGATAGAATGGAAAAAAACAGAAATATTTAGCTGTGGAGGTCGTTATGTTCATCAAAAAACTGCATCAGCAGGTGATCTGCAATCACCACGAGCCCATCGCGCATACGCCGCTGGGACAGCTCCGGGGCGTGAAAACGGAGGATGCGTACATTTTCCGGGGCATCCGGTATGCGCACGCACGGCGCTTCCATATGCCGGAAGCGGAAGAGGCGTGGGAAGGCGTCCGGGATGCCATCATCTACGGGTTTGTCTGCCCGGAAATCACAACGCCGGTCCCGCATGACCAGTTTACCGTGCCGCATGTCTTCTATCCCCAGCATGAGGACTGCCAGTACCTGAACGTCTGGACGCAGAGCCTGGATGAGAACGCAAAGCGTCCGGTCATGGTGTGGCTCCATGGCGGCGGGTATGCCACAGGCTCCGGGATTGAGCACTATGCGTATGACGGGGAAGAGCTGTCCAAAGCGAAGAATGTGGTCGTGGTCACGCTCAACCACCGCCTGAATGTGCTGGGCTATCTGGACCTGTCCGCATACGGCGAAGAGTACGCGCTCTCAGGGAACGTCGGCATGGCGGACATTGTTGAAGCACTGAAATGGGTGAAACAGAATATTGCCGCTTTCGGCGGGGATCCGGACAATGTGACGATCTTCGGCCAGTCCGGGGGCGGCGGCAAGGTCACCACGCTCCTGCAGATGCCCGCGGCGGATGGTCTGTACCACCGCGCTGTCATCCAGAGCGGCGTCATGGACCCGGGCCCGGCCGCCCGCGTGCGGGAAAAGAACAAGCGCCTGACTGAAATGCTGCTGGAAGAGCTGGGTCTGGATGCCTCCCGTGTTTCGGAACTGGAAGACATGCCCTATGCGCAGCTCTCCGTTGCGGCGGACCGCGCAAATATCCGCCTCAACGAGGAGACGGGCGAGCGTTTCATGTGGGCCCCGGTTCCGGATGGAATCTATTATGTCGGCTATCCCTTTGAAACAGGCTTCCGGAAGGAAACGCTGCACATTCCCGTCATGATGGGCACCGTGTTTGCGGAGTTCACCAGCAATTTCGATACCCCCGCCGGCAACGGGCTCAAGAATGCCTGGACCCGGGAGGAAGCGATGCATCATCTGAAGGAAAAGTTCGGCGATGCGACAGAAAAGATGGCTGCTGCGTTTGAAGAAGCCTACCCGGGCAGGACGCCTGCGGACGCACTGTTTGCGGATACCTTTGTGAGAAGAGCCACGGTCCGCCTCGCAAAGCAGCGCGCAGGCGAGGGCGGCAGCGCGACGTTTGTGTATCTCTTTGACCTCGAATCTCCCTTCAATGACGGGACCCTCGCCTGGCACAATGCGGAGATCCCGTATGTTTTCCATAACGCGCAGTACCTCGAACCCTCATATATCCCGGGCGTGACGGAAAAACTGCAGGAGGAGATGAGCGGGGCGTGGGCCGCGTTTGCGGAAAAGGGCGATCCCAATCATCCGGGACACCCTCTGTGGCATCCGGTGACGGGGGATGCGTGCCCGACCATGATCTATGCGCCGGAGAGCGGAGAGCGCATCGACCATGATGCCGCGTTCCTGGACGCTGCCCCCAAGGGCCGCGTGCTCCCGGTCTTCCTGCAAAAGAAAAAGGAGCCGTCCAGCTCCTTCGGTCCCCAGAGTAAATAAGGAATGCAAGAACCCCCGCGGCGCGGGGGTTCATTTGTTTCAGGCACTGCGCAGGGGGATCACAATGACGCTCCATTCGGGATCGCTCAGGTCCAGATGCATGACGCTGTCCCTTGTGTAGTACAGGCACAGACGCCGCTCGACATTTTTCAGCCCGTACCCGTTCCCGTCAAAGGACTCGGGATGGCGGAAAATCCGTGTCCAGGCCTGCTGGGAGAAGTGCGCGCCGCTGTCGGCAATGCACAGTTCGAGAAGCCCGTCCTCCGCGCGGCGGGTAAAGATGCGGATGGTGCCCGCACCCTGCTCCGATTCAAGGAGACCGTGCATGAGCGCGTTTTCCACCAGCGGCTGCAGCGTGAGCTTCGGGAGGAGCACATCCAGGGCCTCATCCGCCACATCGATCTTCAGTTCATACCGGGATTCATAGCGCATGCAGGCGACCGCGAAATAATTGCGCACGATTTCCAGCTCTTTTTCGACGCTCAGGATGTCCTGGCCGCTGGACAGGCACAGCCGGTAGAACGCGGTCAGGCTGTGGATGGTGCTGTCGACCTTGTCCGGCATATGCAGCCGGGCCATCCACCCGATGGCTTCGAGGGTATTGTAGAGAAAGTGCGGCTTGATCTGCGCCTGCAGGGCAAAGATCTCCAGACGCCGCATTTCCTCTTCCTGCTGGCTTTTTTCCTTCATCAGCTGCTGGATATGATCCAGCAGGGCATTGTGCGCCTCAATGAGGGAGCCGATTTCGTCATGCGCGAGGGGCTCGAGGCGGGGAGGAATGGCTTTCATGGAGTCCGCACTGTAGCGCTGCACATGGGCATGAAAGCGGCGGATGCGCTTGACGGCGTGCCAGAGAATGGGCAGGGCGATGAGGACGCCGGCGAGGATCAGGGCGACGCTGAAGAGCACCACGCCGGTCTGTTCCGACCAGATCTGCCGGAGCAGGAGGTTTCGGTGGAAGACCATGACCATCATCCAGCCGGAGACAGGGAGCCGCTGATAGAGGAGCGCTTCATTTTTCCCGGCTGTCTCGTGCAGAAGGCCCGCCTGGAAGCCGCTCCACTCGGATTCGGAAAGGCCGGAGAGATACTCCGTGGATGCGAGCGGGTGGCCGCTCTGCGCCACAATGTCCCCGCCGGGCGTTTCCAGATACAGAGAGACGCAGCTGCCCGAGCGCACCGGGGTCATCATGTGGCGGAGCGCATCCGGGGAGATGTCAATGCGCAGAAGCCCGATCAGGTCCTGCACATGCTCCGCATCGCGCACAGGGGCGAGGAGGGCAGGGGAACCGGCGCCCAGCTCACGCGGGGAATAGAAACTGCGCCAGCCCCAGCCCTGCATGGCGCTCTGCACCCAGCTTTCCTTTGAAGGATCCGGGAGGAGCAGGATCCGGGCGGTCGAGTCGATGAAGTCATTTTTGGCCCGGACATAGAGCCGGCAGTCGTAATCCCCGGACCCGTCGAGCAGGGAAAAGAGGATCGGGGTGATCTTCTGCCGCACGGGTTCAAAGGACTGGAGGTCCAGGTTCTGGATATCCCGGAGCAGGTCCAGGGCAGTTTCGTTGTTCTGCACAATCGTGCTCAGGTGCGTCATGCGCCTTTCAAAGCGGCTGACCTGGTCGTAGATATCGGTCATGTCGCTCATGGCATCCTGGTACGCCACCTGGTAGGAGGACTGGACGTTCCGGGAGAGGAGGTAGCTCGAGGAGAGGACGGTGGCAATGAGGAGGAGGAGCACCGCGGCCAGATACTTGGTGCGCAGGTCGGCGTCCAGAAAACGCCTGAGGAGCGAGCGTTTCACACGTCTCCCTCCTTTCGCCGCCGGCCGTTGCGGTACTCATTGGGCTGCATGTGCTGGATGGCACGGAACTGTTTGGCAAAGTAATTGGCGCTGTTAAAGCCGGACTGACGCGCGACCTCGGTAATGGGGAGATTGGTTTCCCGAAGCAGCCGGCACGCCGCCTCAATGCGCACGGAGGTGATGAGGGAGCGGATGTGGATGCCGGTTTCCTCGCGGAAGGTCGCGCCCAGGTACACCGGACTGAAATGGACGGACTCGGCGAGCGCATCCACGGAGAGATTCAGATCCGCATACCGGTCGCGGATTTCTCTGAGCACAATGCGCGTGGCCTGGGAAAAGGCGGGGGAGTCCGGGTCGGGGAGACAGGCAAAGTGCTCTGCCGGAGACTGCTGCGCCTCCCAGGCCTGCACGCGGAGGTTCTGACGGCGGCGGGCGACCGCGCTTTCGAGAGCCGACCGCAGTTCCTGGAGGTCCAGCGGCTTTTCAATATAGGCAACCGTCGACAGGGTAATCGCCTTTTTCAGGTATTCCTTGTCCGAGTAGCTGCTCATGATGATCACTTCACTGTACGGGTCCATTTCCTTGAGGCGGCTGGCAATGTCCAGCCCGGACACAAAGGGCATGCGGATATCCGTCAGAAGGATATCCGGATGGGTGGCGAGCATCTCCATCCCTTCCTGGCCGTTTTTGGCGCAGTCCACATGGGTGATCCCGATCTCCTCCCAGGGGATGGTCTGCATCACGCCGATGCGGGTCAGGTATTCATCTTCACAAAACAGCAGCTGCATGATTCTACTCCTGTGTGGCTCATGTGTTCTTTTGGATACAGGTACTATACCGCAAAAAACGGGGGCAGAAAAGAAGAAATGGACAAAACCGTCAATTTGTTTCCGGATTCTTGGTTTTTTCTTCTTTTCGGTGATGAGCGGCAATGCTATATTGAAAAGGACAAAAAGACAGGAAACACAACAGAAAACCAATAGTCCAAAGAGAAAACCGAGGGGGTGTCGTGGTTGCGGAAGGATTCATCTCTCACCCGGGTCCATAAAAAGGCATCGCTGGCCCATAACCTGCGCAAGCACTGGCTGCTGTTTGTGATGCTGCTTCCGGCCGTGATCTACGTAATCATTTTCAGCTATGTGCCGATGACCGGCATTGTGCTGGCCTTCAAAAAATACCAGCATGCGGGCGGCATCTACTTTTCACCCTGGAACGGCCTGAAGAACTTCCGGTTCCTGATGGTCGCGGGAAAACTGGGCATGGCGACGAGGAATACCATATTGTATAACCTCGCCTTCATTGTTCTGGGTGTGCTGTTTGAAATGGGAAGCGCGATCCTCCTCAATGAACTGGTGAGCAAGCGCTTCAAGAAGCTGAGCCAGACGTTCATGTTCCTGCCGTACTTTATCTCCTGGGTGGTCGCGGGCGCCATCATGTACAACATCTTCAACTATGAGCGCGGCGTCTTTAACCATATCGTGCGGGCACTGGGCGGAACCCCGTTTGATCTGTACAATTCGCCCGGCGCATGGCCCTTTGTCATTATTCTCCTCAAACTCTGGAAGGGCACCGGGTACGGCTCGGTCGTGTACCTCGCCGCCATTACGGGCCTGGACCAGGAAATGTTTGAGGCGGCCACCATCGACGGCACCAATGCCTGGCAGCGCATCCGCTATATCACAATCCCGTCCCTGGTTCCCACCATGATGATCCTGGTGCTCCTGGCCATCGGCAACATTTTCCGCGGGGACTTCGGACTGTTCTATCAGACGGTCAAGAGCTCTGCGCTCCTCCAGCCGGCCACGGAGATCATTGACACCTATGTCTTCAAGCTCCTCATCAATGACGGCAATATCGGCGTTTCCGCCGCGGTGGGCCTCTACCAGAGCGTCCTGTGCTTTATCACCATCAACCTCGCCAACTGGCTGGTCAAGCGCGTCCAGCCCGACTACGCACTGTACTGAGAAGGGAGGCAGAGTCATGTCGATGCATGCAGTTCATCCCAAACGGCTCAACCGGCGCATCTGGACACGCGACGCCATCGCGATCAATATCCTCGGCTATGTGTTCATCGGTCTCTTTGCCCTCATGTGCCTGTTTCCCTTTTACCTGATCATCGTCGCCTCCATTACACCCGAGGCATCGCTTATCCGCAACGGCTATCCGCTCATTCCCACCGAGTTTTCCCTGCAGAGCTATGCCCTGTGCCTGAAAAACCCGGAGAGCGTGCTGAGGGCCTACGGGAATACCATCATGGTGACGGTGATCGGCACGTTCCTGTCGGTGTGGCTCGCCACCATGACCGGCTATGTACTGTCCCGGCGCGATTTCCCGTACCGCAACTTCTTCTCGTTTTTCTTCTTCTTTACCACGCTCTTTTCCGGCGGCCTGGTCCCGTGGTACATGATGTGCACGCGGTACCTCGCGTTTAAGAATCACTATTACGCCCTGATCCTCCCCATGATGTTCTCCGTGTGGAATACGATCATCGCCAAGTCCTTTATCGGCGGCATTCCGGCGGCCATCACGGAATCGGCGAAGATCGACGGGGCCAACGACTTTACGATCTACCTGAAACTCATCATTCCCCTGTGCAAGCCGCTCATCGCGACGCTCTCGCTCTTTGCAGCGCTGGCCTTCTGGAATGACTGGTACAACTGCATGCTCTTTATGACCGATGAAACCCGGTATAACCTCCAGTACTACCTCCAGCGCATGCTGGGGAGCGCCGCGGCCATGAAGATCGTCGCGGAAAAATCCGGCATCGATCTGCCCTCCGTGCCGCTCGAAGGCATGAAAATGGCCATGACCATCGTGGCCACGGGCCCGATCGTTCTCCTCTATCCCTTTGTCCAGCGCTACTTCGTCAAGGGCCTGACCATCGGCGCTGTCAAGGGCTGATCCACCGCATCCCGGGACAGAAGTGTCCTGAAAATAGAGTTAGGAGGAACCCTTTTATGAAGAAATGGCTGTCTGTGCTGCTTTCCCTGTGCCTGCTCCTGTCCGTGTTCCCGGCCCTGGCCGAGCTCGAACCGGATGTGCAGATCACCGGCACACCGGAAACCTATGCCAAAACCGACCTGAGTAAGGAATACACCGTCTACATGTACCTCATCGGCGACAAGCCCAATGACTGGGCCCAGATTGAAGAGCTGGTCAATGACTACCTCAAGCCCTTCAACACCCGCCTCTCCACACAGTTCATGAGCTGGAGCGACTATCAGACCATGTATCCCCTGGTGCTCACCAGCGGCGATCAGGTCGACCTGATCTTCACGGCCCCCTGGTGCTATATGTACACCGAGGCCGCCAAGGGCAGCTTCTACACCCTGACCGAAGACTTCGTGAAGGACTATATGCCCCTGAGCGCGCAGTATCAGGCACCCATCAGCTGGGATGAGACGACGCTGAGCGGCAACACCATCGCGGTTCCCTCCAACGTCGCTTCCCCCATGGGCAAGATTGTCGCCATCCGTCAGGACCTGGCCGAAAAGCACGGCATCACCTCCCTGGAAAACTGGGATGACTTCATGAACTACATGGTGACCATCGCCGAAAAGGAAACCCCGGAAAGCGGCATCTATGCCATGGCCGCCTCGGGCAGCAACCCTGAACTGTGGGATATCTACCGCCAGCGCTTTGACGGCTTCTACGGCCTGCAGGACGGCAGCATCAGCATGCTGTTCAAGTTTGACGGCGAAACCCTCCCCACCAAGGACGACCTGAAGCTTACGTATGAATATCCCGAGTTCCGTGAATTCTGCAAGGACATGAAGAAGCTCGCCGACGCCGGATGCTGGAGCCGCAGCGCGCTGACCAACACCATCTCCGACGACGACGCCTTCGCCGCCCTCCAGGGTGCCGCGATCGCCTGGAACGCCTCCGTGTTCACCTACATGAAGTCCGCCGAAAAGAATGAAGGCGTCCGCTGCATGGCCTATGACCTGACCAAGGATACCTTTGTCAGCGCCGAAGCCTATTCCAACAACGACATGGCCATCGCCGCCGCCAGCCGCAATCCTGAGCGCGCCGCCATGGTGCTGGACCTGATCAAGTATGACACCTACCTCAACCGCCTGCTTCTTCTGGGTGTGGAAGGCGTGCACTATTCCATCAACAACGCGACCGGCGAATACACCAAGCTTGAAAAGAACGGCGACTATCCGCCGCTGTCTGTCTCCGTGTCCTGGGCTGTCAAGAACGGCAACCTCACCGAGTCCGGCACGCCTGAGCGCGAACTGGTCATCACCGATTCCTGGGCCGAGCGCGTAAAGAGCAATCCCACCGTGACGTTCGTGTTTGACGATTCCGAGATCAGCGAGTATGTGTCCGCTGTCAACAGCGTGCTGGGCGAATATATCGGCATGCTCCAGCTGGGACTTGTGGACGATGTGGACAAGACCATTGACGAAATGCTCAGCCGCATTTATGATGCCGGCATGCAGGAAGTCTACGATGAATTCTACCGCCAGTATGAGGCATGGTATCAGACCCGCTGAGGCGTTTGAAACCGGAACCTGACTGACTCGGGGAGCAGGCGCTGCCTGCTCCCTGTTTTTAAAGGAGAAAGCGCATGGAAACAGTGTTTGAAAAGGTGACCTCTCCGCGAAGCAGGGTGTTCTTTGGCTTTGACTGGATGTTTGCCCTGACGGATGAGCGGGAGAAGCCGGATGCAGGGGCACAGTGGAGAAGGGTCCAGCTGCCCCATGACTGGAGCTGCGATTACCCGGTGGACGAGCATGCCCCGAGCTGCGGTTCGGGCGGGTATGCGCGCTGTGGCATCGGCTGGTACAAAAAGGCATTCTGCCTTGCAGAAAAAGGGAAGGATGAGATCCTTCTTCAGTTTGACGGCGTGTATATGCACTCGGATGTGTGGGTCAACGGAACGTGGGCCGGCGGGCATGCGTACGGGTATACCGGGTTTGAACTCGACATCACGGCATTGGTCCGCGAGGGGGAGAACGAAGTTCTCGTGCGCGTGGACAACAGCCATCAGCCGGGGTCGAGATGGTATACCGGGAGCGGCATTACGCGCGATGTATTCCTTACGCGGCGGCAGAAACTGCATGTGCGAACGTACGGCGTGCAGGTGACCACCCCGGTCATTTCCGGGGAAGAGGCAGTTGTCGAAGTCCGCACGGATGTGCGGGGCGGGGAGGCGGCCGGGCATCTCTGCGTGGAAACGGTACTGCTCTCCCCGGACGGCGAGGCGGCGGCGAGCGGCCGCGTGCTCCTGCCTTCCCTGCCTGCGCATACGGCGGTGCAGGTCCTGAAAGTGAAGAGCCCCCTCATCTGGGACCTTGAGACGCCCTGCCTGTATCAGGCGGTCACCCGGGTGTACGACGGGGACACCCTGACCGATGAAGTCGTGACGCCGTTTGGCATCCGCACGCTGGCCTTTGACAACAAAAACGGCTTTTCCCTCAACGGACGCAAGGTGATCCTGCGCGGCGTGTGCCTCCACCATGACGGCGGGTGCGTCGGGGCGGCGGTGCCCAGAGAAGTCTGGAAGCGGAGATTGGAAAAACTGAAGGCCATGGGCTGCAATGCACTGCGCATGAGCCATAACCCGCCGGACCCGGCGCTTCTGGACCTCGCGGATGAAATGGGCTTCTGCGTGATGGATGAAGCGTTTGACGAATGGCATACCATGAAGGGCAAGGAGTTTGGCTCCAATACGCATGAAAGCCGCGGCTATTCCGAGTGGTTCGACACCTGTGCGCGCCAGGACCTGACCGATATGGTCGAGCGGGACCGCAACCATCCGTCGATCGTGATGTGGTCGATCGGCAACGAAGTGCGGGAGCAGGTCGTTCAGGACGGCTGGAAGTATGCCCGCATGCTGGCCGGCCTCTGCCACAGCCTGGACAGCACAAGACCGATCACCCAGGCCTGTGATATGGTGAAGGCCGAGCCGGTGCCCGCGTATACCGAATTCCTCGAGCAGCTGGATATTGTCGGCGTCAACTATACCGACCGCTGGCGCGAGCGCACGGAAACCTTCTACGAGGAGGAAAAGATCGAACATCCCGACTGGCTGCTGCTGGGCACGGAGGATATCTCAGTCAACGGCGCGCGCGGGGATTACCGCCTGAAAACGCCCCAGAGCGTGTGGGGACGGACGCCCTACTATGCCAAGTCCCTCAAGGCGGAAAAGCTCTGGAAGTTTATCCGCACGCGTCCCTATGTTATGGGCAGCTTCATGTGGACCGGCATCGATTACCTCGGCGAATGCTTCTGGCCGGACAAGGGAGCCGGAGCCGGCGTGCTGGACACCTGCGGCTATCCCAAGGACGGCTATTACTTCTATCAGTCCGTCTGGCGCAGCGATGTCCCGGTCCTGCATGTGTTCCCGCACCTGAACCTGCCTCTGGAAAAGGGCGTCATCTATCCGGTCGTGGCCTATACCAACTGTCCCACGGTGGAACTTCTGGTCGACGGTGTCAGCTACGGCGTCAAGGCGTATGAGTTCCCGAATCAGGGCATGACGAAGGAGTGGCCGCACTTTGACCACCCGCTTTCGCCCATTACCACCAATGACCTGCACCTTGCCTGGGATGTGCCGTCAGGCGCGAATGAAATCGTGGCGATCGGGCGGGACCTTGAGGGCCATGAGATCGCGCGCCAGGTGATCCGGCCGATCGGGGAAGCCGTGTCGGTCTGTGTCGCGGCGGATGTCCCGAGCATCCCTGCCGACGGGCGGAGCGTCGTCCAGCTGGAGATGGCGCTGCTGGATGCGTCTTCCCAGGTTGTCCCGGACGGCGACCGGCCCATTCGGCTGCAGGTCGAGGGCGGCGAACTTCTGGGCATGGACAACGGTCTGCAGAGCGATCATGCGCTGTACCGCGCAGGGGAGCGCTCGACGTTCCACGGCATGGCCTATGCCGTCATCCGCGCACCGAGGGAAAAGGGCTGCATCCGTGTGACGGCTTCTTGCAAAGGGCTGCCTCCCGTGACGGTGGAGATCCCGGCGGAGTGACGGACGGGACGGAAAGGATAATCACATGAAATCGATGATTCGAAAGATGGGGCGCCAGGCGGTGTCCTTGGTCAATTTTGAGAGCATGAACCGGGTCCCGCCACTGCGCGGTCTCCAGGAGGTCAAAGGGGAAATCGTGAAGGGCATGGAGAATGTCTGGTACGAGTATGTCCCGGCGAGCTATGCAGAAGGAAAGAAAGTCCCCCTGGTGGTCCAGCTGCACGGGGGCGGGAACGACGGGAAGCGCTGGGCGGGGATGACCGTCTGGCATGAGATGGCTGAGCGGAAGGGCTGCATTGTGGTCTATCCGAATTCCCCGGACTACGAGTGCTGGACGTGCGATGACAGGGATATTCAGTACCTCCTGGACCTGATCCGGCTTCTGTGCCGGAAATATACGATCGATGAAACCCGGATCTATATGCAGGGCATGTCCAACGGCGATCAGATGACCCTGGCCTTCTCCATGGTGCACCCGGAAGTCCTCGCAGCCGCCGGGTTTGCGACCGGCCCCTCGGATGAGGAAGTGCTGGACGGGGACCTGCCCTGCGGCGCGCTCCCGATCATCCAGATGCGGGGCGAAATGGACATCAACTGGAAACTGACGCCGGAAACGAAGGATATCTATGAGAACCGGTATCACATGAATGACCTGAACCGGGAGATCTGGATGGACGTCAACGGATGCGGGGACGCGCTGCCGGAACTGTCCATCCTCGGGAAGGATAATTTCCTGTATTACCCTGGAAAGCAGGCACCGATCCTGAGCTGGGAAATCGCGTCCATGGGCCACCGCGAGCCGGTGTACGGCGCGCAGGTCTTCTGGGACCGCCTCTACAGCGGCTGCGCAAGGGTGGACGGGAAGATTCAGCTGACGGAGACAGAAAAACCGATTTCCGGGGATGAGGACACGGTGCTCATCTCCATGGGATCGCACCTCGCGTACAGGAAGAATGCGTGCATTCCGATCGGACGCCCGGGCACCGGGGACGTGCGCGTCTTTGTGCCAGCAGACCTTCCGCATTTCTGCCCGGTGTATACCGGGGAAATGGCCGAGACCGAAGTGATGTGCGCACCGGCGGAATTCTTCAGCGCGATCTGTGGAGCCGACATCCGCTATGAGGAGGCCGGCGAAATCTGTCATCTGGTGTTCCCGAATGGCCGGGAAATCGTCCTGCGCTCGGGCGCGGTGCTCTTTGAGGACGCGGGCGAATACCGCGCGCTGCAGAAACCTTGCGTGCTCCTGTGCGGCACATTCTTTGTGCCGGTCGGGGAACTCTGCCAGATGCTGTTTGGATCGTATGTGTCCGTCGCGGATGATGTCATGTGCATCTCCTCGCACTGGGCCTGCCTCGGGCGGTACACGGCGAGGGTTGTGTGCGGGATCCTGGGCGGAGACATGCGCGCGAGAAAAAGGGAATAAAGAACGAAACCGGCCGATGGGGCATCCCATAAGGCCCGGTCAGAAGGGGATGAAGACGGTCTTCATCCCTTTTTCCAGTGCAGCGTGCGCCTCAAAAACCGCAGGAAACCGGGCACGTGGCGCCTCGCCGCTTTTTTCCCGGATCAGGCATTGACTCTTTGCATCTCTTTGCGTAATATTGCATGCAGGCTGTCTTCCAAGGACAGCGCTCAAACGGAGGAATTTCATGCAGCTTATCGGAGTCAGAGATCGAACGGTCATGCCTGATACGACCGTGTATATGCAGGCTGGAGACCTTTTTTATACAGGCGGCTCTCTTCCGGAGCCGGGGGAGCAGGTGCTGCTCGTGCCCATGCCGGAAGCCACGTGGGATAAGGAGAAGGCGGAGGACCGCCTCTATCCCATCGGCGTCATTGCGGCCGTCACCGAGTGTATGTTCCAGGACTATATCGCCTTTGTCACTTCTTCCCGAATGATCTGGTCGGATCTTGAGGAGGGAGCGAACGGACGGCTGTATGCGGACGAATCCATGATTGAGGACAAGGAGATCGTCGAGCCCTTCCGCGCCGGCATGCAGTTTGCGCGCCTTCTGGACAGCTATTCCGGGTTCCTCGACAATGTGCAGGGCGGGGATGTGTTCAAAAAGCATGTGCTGCCAAAGCTCCGCTCCGTCACGGACCTCTTCTGCATGCTGACTATCTGGTTCCGCTTTGAGGAGGAAGACCGGCTGTACCTGCTGGGCGAGGACAGCGAACAAAAGCGCGCGGAGCGGATGGAAAAGATGCTGCGGGAAGCGCTGGCGTCCATGGAACTCTCCCACGGCGGGGCCGTGGAGCGCGTGATGGAAAACGAGCGTAATTACCGCGAGACCGCGATCCGCAAGCAGATTGCGTTTCTGGAAAAGCAGCTCGATGAAATGCATCCCGAGGGGATGTCCGATATCCGGATGTTTGAAAAGCGGCTTGAGGAGAGCGGCATGAATGAGGCGGCGATGAAGGAATCCCGCCGCGTGCTCTCCCGCCTCAAGCAGGAAAACGACCACAGCCCCGAGTTCGGCCTGCTTTCGGATTACCTGGACTTCATGACCACACTCTCCTGGAAGGCACCGTCCTGGCAGCCGATTGACCTGGAGGAGGCAAGGAAGCGCCTTGAACAGGACCACTACGGCCTCAAGGACGCCAAGAACCGTGTCATTGAACAGATTGCGGTCATGAACCTGACCGGAAAGGTCTCGGGTTCAATCCTGCTCTTTGTGGGCAGTCCGGGCACGGGCAAGACCAGCATCGGGAAATCCATCGCGGATGCCATGCACCGCTCCTATGCGCGCGTGAGCCTCGGCGGTGTGCGCGATGAGGCGGATATCCGCGGCCACCGGCGCACCTACATCGGGGCAATGCCGGGACGCATCATGGACGCCATTCACAAGTGCGGTGTGAGCAACCCGGTCATGGTGCTTGACGAAGTGGACAAGCTCTGCCAGTCCATGCAGGGTGATCCGGCGAGCGCGCTGCTCGAAGTCCTTGACCCCGAGCAGAACAGCACGTTTACGGATCATTACCTGAATGTGCCCTATGATCTCTCGCATGTCTTCTTTATCTGCACGGCCAATACCACTTCCACCATCCCTGAGCCCCTCCTCAACCGCATGGAGGTGATCCGCTTCCCGGGCTATACGCCGCTGGAAAAAGTGGAGATCGGGAACCGGCATCTGCTGCCCAGAGCCATGGAAGCGGTGGGCCTCAAAAAGAAGAACCTGGTGCTCAAAAAGGGCGTCATGGAGAAGATTGTCTCCGAGTACACTGCCGAAGCCGGCGTGCGCGCGCTCAGGAAGCGCCTGGACGCCATCTGCCGGCAGGCGGCGGTGAAGAGCTGGGAGCAGAACGGAAAGCGGCTCATGGTGACGGAAAAGAATCTCCGGGAGTACCTGGATGATCATCCGATCCGCCATAACCTGGTGCCCTCTTCTCAGCGGCCGGGCGTTGTGACCGGACTGGCGTGGACGGCGGCGGGCGGGGAAATCCTGTTCATTGAGACGGCGCTCACCGAGGGCAGCGGACAGATTGTCCTGACCGGCCAGCTCGGTGATGTCATGAAGGAATCCGCGAGGATTGCGATCAGCCTGGTGCGGATGAAGGTGCCGGAGCAGAGTGAAACCTTCAGCAAGAAGGACGTGCACATCCATGTGCCCTCGGGCAGCATCCCGAAGGACGGCCCGAGCGCGGGCGTGACGATGTTCACGGCTCTCCTCTCCCTGGCGACCGGAAAGCCGGTAGATCCGGCACTGGCGATGACAGGGGAGATTACCCTCACAGGCAAAGTCACTGCAATCGGGGGACTGCCTGAAAAGCTGATGGCGGCGCACCGGGCCGGCGTCAAAAAGGTGCTGGTCCCGAAGGAAAACGAGGAAGACCTCGAGGATGTGCCGGAGGAAATCCGGAATCTTCTGGACATTCATCTGGTGGAGCATCTGGAAGATGTCATCCGGGAAACCGGACTGTAAGAAAAAAATGAGCGGAGGCGCGTGCGCCTCCGCTCTGTTTTGATTCTGGGGGAAACCATCAGTAGGGGGATCCGGATTCGGCCGTGCGGACTTTGAAGGTCGCAAACTGTTTGGGCCTGGACCAGATGCCGGGCAGGCCGGTTGTCCTGCAGAAGAAAGAGTTGCCCTCTGAGCCATAGGTATAGCTGCCCGGATAGTCAAAGTCCTGCCACATCTTTGCCTGGGTTGCAGAAACCCACCTGCCGGTGCGGTTGTTGAGGGCTCTGAAATTGGAGAAGCGCGCATCCCTGTATTCTGCAGCGGATTCGACAATGTAGTTTTCCAGGAAGGTCACAGCCCGGTTGATATAGGTCTTCTGAATGCCCAGGTCGTACTGGATGAGTTTGCTCCAGGCATTGGTGGAGAGGTCGCAGATCCACATTTCCATGAGGCAGTTTCCGGTCTTTTTGTCCTCGCTCTGCTGCAGGAGAAAACGGTAGGGTGTATTGGCCTTCCAGTCATACTGGACAATGCACTGTATGCCTGTGCCTTCACCGCCGAATGTTCCGGTTTTAATGGGCTCCGCTACATAGGTGATTTTCGGCACAATGGTGGTGACATTGCCTTTTTTGTCTTTGCAGTAGGTGTGCCAGACGGACATGATGGCCGCATGGGTGCCGTCCTGCAGGACCTGAACGCCGCCATACGCAGCCACGCCATCGTACGCACGATACACGGAAGCGTACTTCTGGCGGGTATAGCTCAGATCCATATCCCAGTTGCACAGGCACAGATAGGTGCCGATGGGTTGATTTTCCACGATGAAATCCACGGCATACTCTGTGAAGCCATTGGTGTTCGGGAAAACCGGTTCGCAGACCAGGTAGGGCGAACGGTTGGTGGGCGTAAAGTTCTGGGATGCAGACTGGCTCTTCGATGCGGACTGGCTCTTTGATGTGGACTGGTTCCTCGATGAATCACTGCCTTTTCTGACCGCGGAAGAAGCATTTCCATCTGTGAGCGTAAAATAGGCGGAACCAGTTTTCTGACCATTGATAAACAATTCGACCTTGTGAGTTCCGGCCGTGACTTTGCTCATGTTGGAATAAAAGATGTGACAGTTGGTGTAATGGTTGGGGGCAAGAGAAAACTTGCCCCAGCCGAGTTTGTCACCGTCATCAATGCGCGCATAGGCTGAATTGATATCGATGGTCTTTGAGGAATTGTTGGTCAGCCTGAAGACGAAGGAAGCATAGTGGCCTGCCTTCAGCGTCGAGAGATCAAACGTCGTATCGCTTGTATATCCGAGTGATGTCTCATCACTGATCTGGAACAGACCGATCAGGGGCTCTGCGGTGAGCGAAGATTCTGACAGGACGGAAGGAATGACGAGGAGGCAGAGAAGAATCAGGATACAGAGAAAACGTCGTTTCATGATGCAGGCAGTCTCCTTTACACTTGATCTGGTGACAGGTGTGTGCGATCAATTCAATTGGAAATCAATGTTGGAACCCTGCGAACTCTTTCCGGCATACGGCAGGGCACATCAATCGATCATGGAATCTTTGAACTTCTTAATCATATCATATAACCAAATCATCAATATGACAAGCGCAGGTCCGATTGTTCCATCCGATAGTGTGAAAAAAGGTGTATGGATCGGGTGCTGCAGTTGAATTCCGAATGTGGAAAACCTATAATCAAGCTATCATTCAACAGGATACAGGCAAGCATTTTGCTGCTTAACCTACAGCATGCATGATAGCAATACTGGAATGCCCTGCATGGGGACAACTGGAAGTTGAAACAAAAAGATACGTGTCTGAGACAGAACTTCAGATGGCTGCAACAGGGGAGGAATTCATGGAAAAGATGCGCATAGAGAAAGACGACATTCTGATCCGACAGATGGAAACTTCGGATCTTTCCCTTCTGCTGAAATGGCTGACCGATGAGAGAGTACTCGAATGGTATGAGGGACGGGACGCCTGTCTGACGATGGAATCACTTTCAGAACATTATGCTGAACCGATTCCGAATGGAGGTCGGGTGATCATTGAATACAGAGGGCAGCCGATTGGGTATGGCCAGTTCTACAGGCTGACCGACGAGATGTTCCGTGAATATGAGTATCCGGACCAGGGACAGGTGGTCTATGCAATGGATCAGTTCATAGGGGAACCCGATTACTGGAACCGGGGCATAGGCACAACGTTTCTGAATATGATGGCTGATTACCTGAAAGAGAACAGGGCAGTGGGGATCCTTCTTCTTGATCCCCACAAGAGCAATCCGAGAGCCATCCGGGCGTATGAAAAGGCTGGCTTTCGAAAAATGCGTTCTCTTCCGGAGCATGAGCTGTTCGAGGGGAGAATGGAAGACTGCTGGCTTATGGAAAGAAGGCTGTGAAGGAAGAATGCCTGAAATGAGGGAAAGAAGAACGGTAACGGGAAAATGATCAGCGGTGAATATGCCCGAGATTGTTTTTTTATACAGTAACGAAGAAATAATAAGTACGGGGTAGCTTCGCCTATCAACAAAAAAAGCAACTCGGGCAAATTGCTGAAACTGCGAAAAAAGAAACAGATTTCAAACCTTGATGAAAAAAGTGCTGCATTCCAAACGGTGAACATTTGGTCATGCCAATATGATTCTTTGCCATATGAAGATCAATAAAATCTGCACGATGAACTCTATGCTTTTCATTCTATATGCTTTTTGTCTTTTCACTTCAGTTGATTTTGTTCAGCGATTCGACTGAATATGCAGCAAAATATTTCGTCAATATGGTATTTGCAAGAGAAATGTGAATGCCTTGCTTTAACAATACACAGAAAAAATGCGAGATTGACGTAATAATTAAATATAATTGCTGATAGGGATACTTGACACGTGCCATAAATTGTATTATCATCTCTAATATATACTATATTTTCCACTATTCTTACCTATATAAGGGATTGAGACATTTAACTTTCAGGAGTCCTTCCTTGATCCTGTGGCTGACTATTCTTACCTATATAAGGGATTGAGACAATGGGAATCAGGATCAATCAGGAACTGCTCATAAAACTATTCTTACCTATATAAGGGATTGAGACACTGCTTTTGATAACACTGCACCATGCGATGTGTAAATTGTGGTACCGAAAAAACTATTCTTACCTATATAAGGGATTGAGACAGATTCCGAAAACGCTCGTGAGCCCCAAATAAAGGGCCTTCTATTCTTACCTATATAAGGGATTGAGACTACAAGCGACTTTG
Organism: Christensenella sp. UBA2853; assembly: GCA_002350845.1. Taxonomy (GTDB): domain Bacteria; phylum Bacillota; class Clostridia; order Christensenellales; family Aristaeellaceae; genus UBA2943. The sequence goes on along the minus strand of DEFL01000022.1, from coordinate 2,570 downwards.
ACAAATCCGTCTTCTGTGGGTTCTTCTATTCTTACCTATATAAGAGATTGGGATAATCTTGCTTATTTGTTGACTCTGGACAATAATCCAAGTTCTATTCATCTCTAATAATGGATTCAGACGAATCGCGGAAATTCCGGATGCAGAAGCACACCGTCACGGTCAAATAAGCACGCCTTCTCGGCGTTTTAGGCACAATGTCACGGAGAGAAGAACAGTTGACAGGCAAAGCTGCCTTATCGTAATATAACCTTGCGTTTACTCATGGAGTAAAAGGACAACGCTGTAGAGCTGTCCTTTGTGACACATGAGGTTTTGCGAGGGAGTGGTGCTCTTTTGAGTGCCGCCCTTTTTGCATTTAAACGCGAGATAAATAGCATTCATATTGCATCACTCCCTCTGTCAAAACCAAACTTGTTAAGCTCAGTTACTAAGTGGATTCCAACATAATGCAGAAATCAAGTCAGAAAGGAAGGGCATCATCTGAGCTGACTCTCTCAACAGTGCTTTCACAATCAGAGCCATTTTCAAGGTTCTTTTCTGAATTCTGCATGAACTCTTCGCGCATATCTTCAAGGAAACGTCGGGCATTAATGAAGTCCATGGGTACCCCCGATTCTGTAGAGATGTAATCACCATTGTCATATGGGCTGTGTCCGGATCTGACCCACTCGCGGAGATCCCGGATTTCCTCCTGTGTCGCATCCGGAAACCGCGACAGATATTGACGCATTTCCGCACGGCAGTTCTTTCGGTATTCTTTTTCCCACTCTTTCAGCATTTTCGGGCTGACATTTTCGTAATCCCTCACTGCGGATCACCACCCGTTACGGTGCTTCCTGCGCCTACGGTAACACTTGCGTTCTCAGCAGGAGCATCCAGACCATGACGCTGACGCATGGACATCTTGCCCTCAATGTGGATGTCAATTGCATTGTGGACGATACGGTCAATAATAGCCTCGGTTTCCGGATTGTGCTCCTCATCGCCGGGAGAAAGACGCTCATACCAGTCTTCAGAGCCATATTGACTGCAGAAAATAGTGGACAGTCCTGCTGTGCCGATTTCCTCACTGCCGTGGCTTCGAATTTCCACGATTTCCAGCAAATCAGATGCCTGTTCCTCGGTTGGTTTTCGGATCAGAAACTCATCAAGAATAAGGAGGTCCAATTTTTTGTAGGCACTTACAACTTTGCGGTAACTTCCATCCAGACGACCTAGCGCGAGGGATTCCAGCAATTCCTGCATGCGGATGTAACGAACCTTCTTGAATCGCCTACATGCGGCATTTCCAAGGGCACAGGCGATATAAGTTTTCCCATTTCCGGAATCGCCATGGAGAATAATGTGGTGCCCCTGGTCCACAAACGAGCAGGTGGCCAGCTGCTTCATCTGGGACTTGTCCAGCTTTCGATCCGGGTAATACTCAATGTCTTCTATTTGTGCACGCTGGTATCTGAGACATGCGTCACTTATGCATTTTTTTAACTTACTGGCTTGCCGTTTACGCCATTCAGCATCGACCAGTTGAGCCAACCGCTCATCGAAAGACATCTCCTGAACACTTTTGGGGTCGGATATCTGTCGAGCCAGTTCGTTAGCCATTCCCGTCAGTTTCATTGCCCGCAGGGTTGTATCAGTAGCTTGGTTAATCATTTTACAGCACCACCCTTCAGATTGCGGTAATAATCCGCTCCGCGGGTGTGCCCAGTAGATGTATGTTTCTGTTCCTTGTCCTCTTTAGGCTTCTGGACCTTGTCCTGTCCGTTTCGGAGCATACTGCTGAGCGTCCGAATATCCGGTTTGCTGGTGCATTCCAGAAGTTTTTCACAAGCTGCTTCCAGACGTGCTCCAGAATACTGTTTCGCCAATTTCTGCAAGCTTGCACAGAACTTGTATCCTTGTTCAGGCTCCTTTCCTCTGTGCAGAAAGGACTCAACAGTCAGTTGAGTCGCCGGTCCAATTCCTTTTCCCCAGGCAATTAATTCCTCTTCTGTATATTTCAAATATGCCTGGTGTTCCGCCGGCATATGCTCCAGCTTCACAATTGGATCTCGCTGAGAAGTCATCTGTCTGGCATGTACTGCCATCCGCTCACCGTGAAAATATACTTCTACCAGCTTCCGGGTCGTTTAATGGCAACCTGCTGACCAATCAGATCAAATGGCACAGAATATTTGTTAATGCCATCGGAAACCAGGTAATCGTGGCCAACCTTCTGTTCTGGCAGCCAGGTCGCAGGTTCGTACGGTTCTTTAGGCAGCGGCTTCAGGAAAGGTGCCTCTTCCTCAAGAAAAGCTTTCTTCCTGGTCCAGCCTTTCCGGCTCTTGATTTCCCGACTGTTCAGTTCCTCCAGCGTCTCTCTGACAGCTGCCCTTGCTTCCTCGAAGGAAAAGAACTTTCTGTTCCTTAGCTTGGCAAGAATCCAGGTCTCCGCGTATTTCACGCTGCCTTCTGCATGACTTTTGTCGTTTGGAGCTTCCACTCGACATGGAACAATGGCAGTATCATAATACTCCGCAAGCTCCTGGTACGACTTGTTTACGACTAACTGTTATGAAGTGACCCCC
>DEFL01000071.1 GCA_002350845.1 Christensenella sp. UBA2853 | reverse complement strand
GGCCGCGAATGGATACTATCGCTGTTTTAAACTGAGAATAGTATGAGCCGGCTTTCCGTGACGGAGAGCCGGCTCATTCGTATTGATGCTTGAATGGGAGATGTTACTTCTGTCCGTAATAGGCGTTCGGGCCATGCTTGCGCATATAATGCTTGTCCTGCACATGCTGGGGTGCCGACGGCGTATTGGGATCGATGGTGACGGTGTACATGGCCATTTTGGCGACTTCTTCGAGCACCACAGCGTGATACACGGCCTGTGCGGCATCCTTGCCCCAGGTGAAGGGACCATGATTGCGGCAGATGACGCCGGGCACAGCCTTGGGATCCAGTCCGCGCCCGGTGAAGGTCTCAATGATGACCTTGCCGGTATTGCGCTCATAATCCTCTTCGACTTCTTCGGCGGTCAGGCTGCGTGCGCAGGGAACCGGGCCGTAGAAATAGTCGGCGTGTGTGGTGCCGTAGCAGGGGATGTCACGGCCGGCCTGAGCCCAGGCCACGGCATGCGGGCTGTGCGTGTGCACGATGCCGCCGAGGGTGGGGAAGGCGCGATAGAGTTCCACATGCGTCTTGGTGTCGGAGGAGGGATTGAGATTGCCTTCGACAATGTTGTTGTCCAGATCGACGATCACCAGTTTTTCCGGTGTCAGGTCTTCATACTCGACGCCGGAGGGCTTGATGACGATCAGGCCCTTTTCGCGGTCGATGCCGGAGACATTGCCCCAGGTATAGGTCACCAGATTGCGGCGCGGAAGCTCCATGTTGGCTTCCCAGACCGCTTTACGCAGTTCTTCAAGCATGAGATCGGCTCCTTTTCGGATAGTATAGTGGTTTAAAACAGAAGGGGTTTCCTGATACGACTATTGTAATGGTTTTCTCTTTTCCTGCAAGAGGAAGCATCCCGTCCGATGCGTTGAACGGACGGGATGAGACAGGGCAGAATTACTTCAGCTTCCAGGCGAGGTCCTTCAGGAACAGCTCTTCCTCGAGCTTTTCAGGGGTCGTATCCTTGGAAATATGGACGAATTCGATGTCCATCATGGTGGCCCAGTCATGCATCTGTTCGGCTGTGACGTCATAGCTCAGAACGGTGTGATGTGCACCGCCGGCGGTGATCCAGCACTCGACGCCGGTCAGCAGGTCAGGCATGGCGCGCCACATGACGCGGGCAACGGGCAGGTTCGGCATGGGCATGATGGGCTTGACTGCCTCAATGTCCTGCACGATCAGACGCAGGCGGCCGCCCATGTCGATCAGGCTGCAGACAATGCCTTTGCCGGCTTTGCCTTCAAAGACAAGGCGGGCCGGATCCTCTTCGTTCATGCCGATGCCCAGGTGATGGGTTTCAATGCGCGGACGGTCCGCTGCCACAGAGGGGCAGACTTCCAGCATGTGTGCGCCGAGGGAGTACTCAGAGCCCTTCACCAGGTGATAGGTATAGTCTTCCATGAAGGCGGAGGCACCGTTGCCGTTTTCGCCCATGGCCTTGAGAATAGCGGTCATGGCGGAGACTTTCCAGTCGCCCTCACCACCGTAGCCGTAGCCCTCAGCCATCAGGTGCTGGCTGGCCAGACCGGGCAGCTGCTTCATGCCGTAGAGATCCTGGAAGGTGTTGGTAAAGGCCTTGCAGCCTTCGCGGTCCATCATGCGGCGCATGGCGATTTCTTCACGGGCCTGATACCGGATGGCTTCAATATTGTCGGTGGCGATATCGTAGTGGTCTTCGTAAACGGTCACGAGCTTGTCGATATCCTGCTCCGTGACAGCGTTCATTTCCTTCACCAGATCGCCCACAGCCCAGGTGTTGACCTGCCAGCCGAGCTTGATCTGGACTTCGACCTTGTCGCCTTCGGTGACGGCCACTTCACGCATGTTGTCGCCAAAACGCATGACCTTCATTTCCTTGGATACAGCCACGCCGATGGCAGCCTTCATCCAGGAAGCGATGCGCTGCTGCACCTCAGCATCCTGCCAGTAGCCGGCAATGACCTTGCGCGGCATGCGCAGACGGGCTGCGATAAAGCCGTGCTCGCGGTCGCCGTGAGCAGCCTGATTGAGATTCATGAAATCCATGTCGATTTCTTCGTTGGGAATCTCACGGTTGTACTGGGTGGCAAAATGGCAGTAGGGCTTCTGCAGATTGGCCAGTCCGTTGATCCACATCTTGGAAGGAGAGAAGGTATGGCACCAGGTGATGATGCCGGCGCAGGTCTTGTCATAGTTGGCTTCGCGGACAACGTCAGCGATTTCCGCATTCGTCTTTGCCGTGACCTTGTAGATCAGGGGATAGGGAAGCACTTTGGAGAGTTCCTCTGCCATTTCAGAGGCACGGGCGGCGACGGTGTCAAGGACATCGGGTCCATACAGGAACTGCGAGCCGACAACAAACCAGAAAGAATAATTGCTCATACATGTAACTCCTTTAACGTTAATGCTGGACATAAAAAAATAATGAGCCTAATGACAGTGTATCATGGATTAGGCTCTTATGGAAGTGGCTCAGGCCTTCTTTTTGAAATGGGTGTGACATTTTGGGCAATCCATCTCAACTTCGCCGCGTCCCCTGTGGAGGCGCATCAGGCTTTTACAGCCGGGACAGCGGAAATATTTGTATTCCTTCCGCATCTTCTGGCGGGTGAAAAAAGCCTTGATCTGGAAGCGGACATTGGCGGACCACTTGAGATATTTGCGGTTTTCCTCCTGGCGCTTGGGCAGGTTTTTGGAGAAAATCCGGAACAGGGTATAGATTTCAGCCGCATAACCGATCAGGATGGGCAGGAAGAATCCAAAAAGACTGCCGATAAAGGAGATCAGGATGCCGGACATGAGGGTAAAGACACACAGTTCATCCACACCATGCCGGCCGGTCATGAACCGGGTCAGCCAGACGCGGAACCGATAGAGCAGAGAACGGAAAAAAGCGAGAATTTTGTCCAATTCAGGCACCTCCAGAGATGCTGCATGATTGTCCTGGAAAAGGGACACGGATATGATAGCATACCTTTCATGAAATCAGGATGAATTTTTGATGAGGAATTAGGTCGGCAAATATTCTACAAGGCAGTACCAATCATCATCTATTTCGAATAATAGCATGTAACCTTTCCCTTGGATACCTATTCTATTAACAGCTCCTTTTTCTATCAGTTCTGTTTGCAACGTGTCAGGAATGTTAATTTTACTTAGGTAGTTATTCACTTGCAACGATTGAAATATAGTGATGGAAAGCTCCGGATTATCGGATAATTCATCAACTGCCAATGAAACGAAACTACTATCTCTCACACCGTTGCCCAAGAGGATATGCTTATGATCATTATAGTAGTGAAAGACACTCTCTTTGATATATGAAACATCATATGGATTGAACCGTTTTGCATTCATTTGAATCATAGCAATGACGATTATCAAAAGGATAAGAATACAGGAAAGATACTGCCAATAGCGTATTATGCTTCGTTTCATATTGCAAGTACCCCCCTTATTTAAGCGAGTGACTATAAATTCCAATATAATGATAGCGCACACCGGTTTCTTCGTCAAAACTGGTATCTGTGAGCCGTTTGAAGGAAACATAGCCATACCATATGACCGTTGTTTTCATAGATCACACTGGCTGTTGCAGACAGAGTCTGTGTGCCACTTTTATCATGGTTTTTGTCGCTATTTGATGAACGCTGTTCATAAATAGTGTCTGCTCAACAAACCGTAGAGCATTGAAAACAAAGGCATTGAAGCTCCTTTTGGCAGGACGAAGTGCAAGCGTTTTGAAGCCGTTTTGTTGATATATAAGGCTTTCAGCCTTGCACTTTGCGTCGATTTTCAGAGCAAAAGAGATCAATGGCTGATGAATGCATGATTACAGCATGAATTTGTGTTTGCTTTGATACTGTTGCAATTGCAGTTCTCCGAGTGCTTTTGATGTTGTTCAGAACTTCCGAAGCTTTATAAATCAATAACCGAGATCCCAAAACGTTATTTGTTGAGCAGACACTAAGTATAGGAGGTTTCCTGCTGATCCGTTCCATGGATTACGGTTCGTTTTGTGACCCGCCCCAGCCCGTCATACTGATACTGAACCTCCACGCCATTGCTGTATGTGACTTTCGTCGGCTTATTCTCAGCGTCGTATTCGTAAGCTGTCTCATAAACGCCTTCTCCTGCAATGCGCTCTTTAAAGCTGGCAAGGTTATTATACGGATCATAGCCTACTTCTGCTGCATAGATTTCACCGTTGTTAGCGTCAGTTAGAAAAGACCATTTTGCGTCGGGCAGAAAAAACCACTAACGACTATGCCAATCTTTCCAATTGATCTGACCGTAATAGTTACTGACGCCACCGTAGATACGTCGGCATAATGGCTATCAGGGAGAAATGGCTATGACTGAGGGAAAAGCATCTAAATCCATTTATTGTAACGGCTACCATTGAATGCGATATTCACTTGCTTTCTAGGCAGGCTGTTCTTCCAGCACTGATATATAAAGCTTACAGGAATTGGCTCTTTTCATCCGACAATTTGTGGCTTTTTCTTCCCGACGCTAACACTGTTGGCGTCTGCTCATCCTGGTCCTATGACTCGATAGTTCGTAGTATACTGGCTTAAGATGTGCATTATCTTTTCATAATTGTCTGGAGAATAATACATGTATGGAAGGAAGGGGTGCCTTAGTGAAGTTCCTACACCTGCTCGACTTATCAGAAGCTTTATTTTGACCCAATCGTTTACATACAAATTCAAGAAGACATCTCTGTCAAATCCTTCTTCTTGACTAAAAAAATGAATAATTCTATTCGAATTATTAATCAAGGTACAAATAGTATTTACATCATTTCCGAGAATTGTCGCAGAGCCTTTCTTTCGGGTTTCATCTGTTTCCCAGTACTCAAAAGAATAAACAATTCGATTTGCACGCGCTAACACATAGTTCATTAACACAACAGAGCCAAATGACAACAGAAGGAAAACAGCAATAAAGAATACAATTATAGTAGTTAATCTTCGCATTCAACGTTACCTCAAAACGTTATTATTGCGTCTTAGCCGCATATATAATCTGAGTTTTAGGCAGGTTTGTACTACAAACCTGCCTAAAACTCAGATTCTCATCTGTAGATAAATGGGGAGCATCATAATACACTAAACCACCACTCAACAGTTTTTTAGTGTTTGCAGGTAATATTCTTTCAAAAAGGGCTTTTGCCACTCAAACCATTGTTGCACAATGAAGATGTAGCAAATTGAGATCAAAAAAGATGTTTGCTGTACCTGCATTATACAGGTTGTAGCAGAGCGCATGCGGGCTTCCCTGGCCCACGCTGCCGATGGCAAATGTCGAAACTCCCGCTAGTATCATTCCTCCTCCCATATTACAGTTCCCTGCTGATTGATATATGCCATTTTTCCATGCTTTTCAACATATGCCAACTTTCCCACAAAGGAATCAGCATCATCCCATTCAGGCGCAATGATCCATTCGCCGTGTCTGTCAATGAATCCCCATTTGCCTCCTATTCCATATTCACGTACTGCTGCCAAACCATTGATGAACGGTGAACCAGTCTCTTCCACACAGTAAAAGTTTGCATCTGTGAGATAGCAACCTTCTCGATCAATTAAGCCATACCTGCCTTGATAATCCATATACCAAGCTTCCTCATAATCATAGTATGGAAATATCATGCTGGTAGTTGTTTCTTCAAGAACATACAGCAGGTTACCTTTTTCTGTCATTACAGCTACATGATCTATTTCATCATTCCCAACTGCAACGCAGGAAACTCCATTGTAAAACTCACAAGCATCATAATTATCCAGAACCGTTCCTATAGGACGAATGGATTTATCCAGTGCATTCCCTGTCCGATCAATGTAAAACCTTTCTTCTGTTTCATTATCCATAACCCATGCGAAATTCCCATAAAATTTTGATCCATACATCCATTCTGCTTCAATAACCAATTGTCCATTCATATCCATATAACCTGTTAGCCCAGTATCCATATCTATTATTTGAATTAAGCCATTTGATACTCCATCATGACCATATATGTAGAATCCCGTAGGGGGGTATAAAAAGTTCCCAGTTTCGTTTGCCAGAGCGTCGAAATAATATGGGTCTTGTATCTCATTCGACTGATTGCAAAACCTAACGCATGCCCACCCTTCATGAAAACTGGATGCTTCTGAAAACTGGCATGGTATTACCTCCATACAGGAATTCATACTTGCATACCCCCACAATCCATTACTCGATTGAACTGGGTGTAAATTTGTATTTTCACAAAGTATAGCATTATGCCATTGAAATCCACTAAATTTGCCTGACTGAAGATTAAATAGCCCACATCTCAAGGCTGCATCATCAGGGTTGTTTACATATACTGCGCATATATTGCAGTTATTTCCCCAAACAATTTCATGGTTAGGTGGTAGTACAAATCTTCCGTCCGCATCAATAATACCCCAGTTCTTTCCATCACAAGAAGAACCGGTAAACATGCCTGAAAATGGCAGCACATCGACATATTGTGGGGGTATTACTATTACCCCCTGCTCATTGATAAAACCCCAAGTCCCGTTCACATGAATTGGGTAAAGACTAATGTCGGTATCTCCGATAGATGTGCAGGGAAAACACATCAGAATCGTAAGTATGACCAATAGATTGACTCTTACTCTCGAACGTTTCATCCCCGGATGTCCTCCCTTTATACAGATATCCCAGTTTTTGAGGCCAACCAATATATTGGTAGCGCTTTATGAAACTATCATATTCTTCTTCTATAGGTCCTATAGCTCCTGGAGAAAAGTTGTTGAACACTATTATACCATCAGGTCTCTTCTCGGCGAGTGTTACTCCATGGCCGTAATCACTACCATCCGGGTTTGTAAAGAAGCCTCTTTCACGCATGTAGAAAGCTCCCTCTGGGATTGCAGAAATTGGATAATCGTCTGCTTTTACAATGAAGAGGAACCGTTTGTTCCCTGACTTTAGCATGCTTCCAATTCCTGTTTCCATTCTAATGAAATCATTCTTATCGTTTGGTTGTCTACTTATATCTTGTAGTGGTCGAGAATAGCTTGTCGCGCAGCTATATCCATTTCTCTTTAATCCTTTCCAAATCATAATATGTTTTGGATTATCCATTATTTCTCTCTGCCGTTCAAGCAGTTCCGAGGCACTTGCATATATAATTTTTTGCGCTTGAATTAACCCTATTAAATCATAACCCGGCCCTAACGTTGAAAAGTCTATTGTTGCATTTTTCCCTTTGCATCCATCATCATCTATTTGGCTGTTAGGTTCATTATTGCAATAGAAATACAGATGGACCGGTACACAGACGGCCGATTTCGGTCATTAAGGAGCAACGTCGATGTCTTCTAAAGTAGGTATATATCATTCTGGATTTGAATACTCCAGACCATTGCAAGGCCTGGGGTTTCGTTACTATAGAGTGGCAAAGTCGGGTGATAGCATACCTTTCGTGAAATCAGGATGAATTTTAGATGAGGAATGGTCCGGAAGCAGCATCTTCCGGACCGGCAAAATGTACAGAACAGAGACAAAATACTCCTTGACAAACAGGAGAGCGCTGAACATAATACGGTGGAGGAGAAAACGAAAGACCACAAGATGTGGACCTCCTGCAGCAAAAAGCGGGGCCCACCTTTTCTGGAGCGGAAATCAACAAAAAGGGGCTGATTCCTGTGATACGGAGTGTCATCAAGCGGGACGGACGACGCGTACTCTACGATCAGACAAAGATTGCTTCAGCCATTCTGCGCGCCATGGAAGCGGTGCGGGAGGGCAATGCCGAGGACGCGGCGCGGGTGGCCGATTCAGTGGAAGCAAAACTGGAAGCCATCTTTCCGGCCAAGTCACCAGATATCGAGACCATTCAGGATACCGTTGAGCATCAGCTGATGCAGTATGGTTTCAATGACACGGCAAAGGCCTATATCCTTTACCGCGCCAACCGGACTCATACACGCGATGCCAACACTGCCCTGATGAAGACGATCAATGAGATCACGCAGGAGGACGCCATTGACAGCGACCTGAAGCGTGACAACGCCAATATTGACGGCAATACCGCCATGGGCAGCATGCTGCAGATCGGGTCGGCCGGTGCCAAGGCATACAATGAAATGTATCTGCTTCGGCCGGAGCATGCGAAAGCCTTCCGCGAAGGCGATATCTATATTCATGACTTCGACTTTTATCATATGACGACCACCTGCACGCAGATTGATATCCTCAGCCTGTTCCACAACGGCTTTTCCACCGGGCACGGGTATCTGCGTGAACCCCAGTCGATTGCCAGCTATGCCGCTCTGGCCGCGATTGCAATCCAGTCCAATCAGAACGACCAGCATGGCGGTCAGTCCATTCCGAACTTCGATTATGCCATGGCAGAGGGCGTGGGGAAAACCTACCGCAAGAATTTCCTGCGCATTCTCACCGATGTCATTGAGGACAAGAAGGATGAGGATGAGCTTCAGGATGCGGTGGAAAAAATCCTGAATGACGTGGAACGCATACAGGGCGAGCTGGCCAAGCTCCAGAACTCCCCGGACTTCGATTACCGCCTTGCTGCGGCACTCTCAGACGGCATGGGGATCGCCCGGGAAGACATGGCTCATATGCTGAAGCGTGTGCGCGCACGGGCCCTGAAGCGGACGGACAAGGACACGTATCAGGCGATGGAGGGTTTTGTCCACAACCTGAACACCATGCACTCCCGTGCCGGTGCCCAGACCCCGTTTTCCTCCATCAATTACGGAACCGACACCACCCCGGAAGGCCGGATGGCTATGCGCAATGTGCTGCTTGCACTCGACGCCGGTCTCGGGCACGGGGAAACCTGCATTTTCCCGATTCACATTTTCAAGGTCAAGGAAGGCGTCAATTACAATCCGGAAGACCCGAACTATGACCTGTTCCGCCTGAGCTGCAAGGTCAGCGCAAAGCGCCTTTTCCCGAACTTTGTGTTCCTGGATTCACCGTATAACCTCCAGTACTATGTCCCCGGACGCCCGGAGACGGAAGTGGCGACCATGGGCTGCAGAACCCGCGTCATGGGCAATGTGTATGATCCGAGCCGCCAGATTGCCTATTCCCGCGGCAATCTCTCCTTTACCTCGATCAACCTTCCGCGCATCGCGCTGGAGAGCCATCATGACGAGGCGGCCTTCTACAAACGGCTGGACGAACTGCTCGAGCTCGTCGCACAGCAGCTTTTGGACCGCTTTGAAATCCAGGCGCAGAAGCATGTCTATAATTTCCCCTTCCTCATGGGGCAGGGCGTCTGGCTGGATTCCGACAAGCTGCATATCACCGATACCGTCCGTGAAGTGCTCAAGCACGGCACCCTTTCCATTGGCTTCATCGGCCTTGCGGAAACCCTGACGGCGCTCTATGGGCATCATCACGGGGAAATGCCGGAAATGGAGGAGAAGGGGCTTGAAATCATCCGCCATATGCGGGAGTTCTGCGACAAGAAGTCGCAGGCCATAAAGATGAACTTTACCCTGCTCGCCACGCCAGCGGAGGGACTGTCCGGCAAGTTCATCGCACAGGACCAGAAACGCTTCGGCAAGATTCCCGGCATCACGGACCGCGAGTATTACACCAACAGTTTCCATATCCCGGTCTGGTATCCGATCTCCGCCTATGACAAGATCCGTCTGGAAGCACCGTATCATGCCCTGTGCAATGCGGGACACATCAGCTATGTCGAGCTTGACGGCGACACGGCGCGCAATGTGGAGGCGTTTGAACAGGTCGTGCGGTGGATGCATGACTGTGAGATCGGGTATGGCAGCATCAATCACCCGGTGGACCGCGACCCGGTCTGCGGGTATGTGGGCGTCATTGGGGATGTCTGCCCGCGGTGCGGCCGCAGGGAAGGACACCGTGTACCGCAGCGGCGCATTGAAGAACTGAAGAAACTGTATCCCGATATCGTCGCCTTCAGAGGCATCGAATGAGATGCGGAAGGCATGAAAAACAGCAGGGAGGAAAAGAAAATGGAAAATCAGGCTGTAGAGAAAGACAATGAAGTGATCCTGGACAACCGGGACGAGAAACTGGGTGAAGGCGTGGGATTCGAGCGCATCCGCCGGATCACGGGCTATCTCGTGGGCACAATGGACAAGTGGAATGATGCGAAGCGCGCGGAAGAGCGGGACCGTGTCAAGCACAGTCTGGCGGAGAACGCATGATCCGCACAGCAGGCATTACCAGGGACAGCATTGTGGACGGCCCGGGCATCCGCACAACGATCTATGTACAGGGCTGTCCGCATCACTGTCCGGGCTGTCACAACCCGGAGACCTGGGCCTTTGAGGGCGGGAAGTGGATGGAGCCGGAGGAACTCTTTGAGATCATCCGCCGGAACCCGCTGTGCCGGGGCGTCACCTTTTCAGGCGGTGAACCGTTTGCCCAGGCGGAGGCGCTTCTGCCTCTGGCGGAGATGCTGAAGGCGCACAACTATGAGCTGGCCTCCTATACAGGATATCTCTATGAAGACCTCGCCGGGGGAACGGATGCCCAGAAGGCACTTCTCTCCAAACTGGACGTTCTGATTGACGGTCCGTTCATTCTTTCCCAGCGCAGTCTGGAGCTCAATTTCCGCGGGAGCAGAAATCAGCGCGTGATCAATGTTCCGGAAAGCCTGCGTCAGGGAAAAGCAGTACCGGAAACATCCCCGAGATGGCTGGGAGAATACTGAACCTAAAAACAGAGTGCCGCGGCGCTCTGTTTTTTCTGCGAAAAAACAGATGACAAAAAAGGTGAAACATGATACGCTTCCATCAGCTTGAACAGGAGGAAATGATCATGAAAATCCGTATCAGCGGCATGGAAAACGGGAAAGGATTTTCCCGTCTGACAGAAGTCGAAAAGGATACCCATGGGACTGGGCGTGAGATGGCCCTGGTCTGTGTGTATCCGGATAAACAGTACCAGACCATTGAGGGGTTCGGCGCGGCCTTTACAGATGCTGCGGGCTATGTGTACAGCCAGATGGACCCGGAGACGCGCAGGGAAGTTATCGAGGCCTGCTTTGGCCCGGACAGTCTGGGGTATACCTGGGGCAGAACATCCATTGATTCCTCCGATTTCGGAACGGAGATGTACGCCGCGGACGATGACCCAAAGGATGAAGAACTCCGGCATATGGATTTTGAGAGGAATGACCGGTATGTGTTCCCGCTGCTGCGGGATGCCGCACAGAGGGCCGGAGAGCCGATCCGCCTGATGCTTACCCCGTGGTCGCCGCCGGCCTATATGAAGTCGAACGGCGAGAGAAAGCACGGTGGAAAGCTGCTGGAAGTCTATGCTGACCGCTGGGCGGAATACATGGTCAGGACCGTCGAGCATTTCCTGGAAGAATGCATGGACGTGCGTCTCCTGTCTGTGCAGAATGAGCCCAATGCCACGCAGCGCTGGGACAGCTGCACCATGACAGGCAGTGAAGAGCGCCAGTTCGTACGGTGTCATCTGGGACCCGCGCTTGAGCGGCATGATCTGAAGGACCGCGTCTGTCTTCTCGTCTGGGACCACAATAAGGAACGCGCACTGGACCGGGCCATGGAAATCATGACAGATGATGAGATGAAGGACATGGTGGGCGGCATTGCGTTCCACTGGTACACCGGCGACCATTTTGATGTGCTGAGCATGATTCGCGAAGAATTCCCGGGAAAACGCCTGGTGTTTTCAGAGGGCTGCGTGGAGCACAGTCTGTACGGAAACGACAAGGAACTGCTCGGTGCGGTCAAGTATGCCCATGAGTATATCGGCGATTTGAATCACGGGGCGGACACGCTGATTGAATGGAACCTTCTGCTCGATGAAAAGGGCGGCCCGAATCATGTGGCCAATTACTGTGACGCGCCGCTGATGTATGACACAAAGAAGAAGCAGCTGATCCGCAGGCTGTCGTATGAATATATCGGGCATTTCTCCCGGTACATTCAGCCGGGCAGCCGCAGGGTCGGTACAAGCACCTTCAGCAGGGATCTGGAGGTGACGGCGGCAAGGAATCCGGACGGCACCCTCGCGGTGGTTGTTCTCAATGCCGGAGAGAAAGCACAGGACTTTTACCTGAAGGTCCGCGACGATTTCTATCCAATGCACCTGGAGGGTTCCTCCATTCTGACGGCGGTTCTGTAAGCAAGAAAAAAGCGGGGGTGCCCGCTTTTTTCTATGGAAAAAACCGGCCGCGTTTTGCCGCGGCCGGGGAAGGATTACTTGTTGTCAGCCATGACGGACTGTGCAGCGGTGCGGCCGGAGACAAAGATCTCAACGATCGCGTTGCCGCCCAGACGGTTGCCGCCGTGGATACCGCCGGTGACCTCGCCAGCCGCATAGAGGCCGGGGATGATGGTGCCATCGGTATTCAGGACGTGACGGTCAGTGTCGACCTTGAGGCCGCCCATGGTGTGGTGCGTGGAGGGAGCCATGAGACGGATGGTCAGCAGTGTGCCTTCCAGGTCATAGGTGTCGGGCAGATAGTTGCCGTTTTCATCCTTCTGCACGTTGCCGATGCAGCGGGAAGCGATGGCCTTGCCGACATCCGGGAATTCACCCAGACCCATCACTGCCTGGTCATAAGCCTTGATGGTTTCGACGATGACTGCAGGATCGGCTTCCATGCCCAGGTGCTGGAGCAGTTCAGGCAGCTGATCGATGGTGCGGCGATAGTAGCGGCCTTCATAGTCGCCTTCAGCGAGCTGGATCGGGCCGGGGATCTTTTCTTCCGCATTGTAGAATTCAAGGAAGACACCCTTGGTGCCGTTGACTTCCACGCCGTTGCGGAATTCAGCCAGAGAGAGCACGTCGCGCTCGGAGCCTTCATCGACGAAGCGATGGCCGGTGGTGGGATTGATCCAGCAGGCATAGTTGCCGCCGCCGAAAGCGAGGTTGCCGTTGTCAACCCAGGAGATGGGCATGAGCTGGGTGAAACCGAGACCGGTCACGTCAGCACCGACAGCCTGAGCCATGGTGATGGCATCGCCGCGCAGGGAAGAACGGTTGGTGGTCTTGGTTGCGTTGGTCAGATAATCGGAACTCCAGTAGACGTTCTCGGAGAGAACCATGGGGATGTTTGCGGCATAACCGCCGGTGGCCAGAATGACGCCCTTGGTTGCGTGGGCGGTGACTTCGGTTCCGTCATACTTGACTGCCTTGACACCGGTCACTTTGCCGTCTTCCACGATCAGCTCATTGGCCGTCGTGCGCAGCATGATCTGGTTGGCTTCATTGGCCTTGTACAGGGTATTCATGGGTGCTGCGAAGTAGGAGCCCCAGCGGCCCATTTCGGGGTTGCCGTCGCCGTCGAGGTCAACGGTGGAACCGATGAATTCATTCTCGCGATACCAGAGGGCACCGATGAGGGTGGGCTGGCTGTCTTCACGGAAGGTAGCGCCCTGTGCTTCGAGCCATTCCTTGAGGCCCTGGCCGCCTTCGATGAACTGCTTGACCAGATCCAGATCGCCGTAGATCCACTGGGTCTTGTCTGCGCTCTGGCGCAGGCCGCCGTAATAGGTCTGGAAGATATGCAGGTTCAGCGTGGAGAACAGGGTCAGCTGATTCTCAGGGGTTCCGGCATCCAGCTTGGGCTGTGCCCAGTCCAGATAAGCCTTGATTTCGCCCTTGAGCGCCTGAAGAACAGGCAGGTATTCGGCGTGCACGCCGTGCTTGCTCAGTTCCATGGCATCGCCTGCGACGAACTCATGGTCCTGATACCAAGCTTCATCAAAGGGCTCCTCGCTCCAGTTGAGGATCATCTTGAGCTCGTTGATGCAGCCCTGAACGGACTTGACCTTGTTGTAGGTTTCGCCGTTGTAGGCATAGACGCCGGTGGTGGCGTCGGGATCATTGGCATCCCATACCAGGTAGGGCATGACGCTCTGATACTGACCGCCGGAAACGAGGGTGTTGCCGCCCACTTCGGCGTTCTTTTCAATGACGAGCACGGTGTTGCCGTCCTGGGCTGCCTGGGCAGCAGCGGCAATGCCGGCACCGCCGGCACCGACGATGACCACGTCATAGGTGACATCGACAGCCTCACCGGCGTCATGGGCAACCGTGGCGGCCTTGAAGGCGTCAAGGTTGGTGCAGCCGGCCTGCTGAGCGGCATCATTGACGGCATCGCGCAGCGCGCGGGAAGAGAAGGTGGCGCCGGAGACGGCATCCACACCGCTTCCGTTGGCGGCGATCATGTCAGCGATCATGGGGGCGAAAGCGATATCACCCACATGGGCGGTTTCAGTGCTGCTGACGACCTGCACATCGGTCAGTGCATTCTCGGTGAAGGTGACAGCAAAGGTGGAGGGGCCGTTGTAGCCTTCCGCGGTGGCCTCATAGGTGCCGGGAGTGAAAGCAACGGGTGCGTCATTCACGCCGCCTTCAAGAGCAGCCTTGACCACTTCAAGCACAGCACTACTGGTGAAGGTTGCGCCGGTGGTGGCGTCGATGCCGTCAATATTGCCCTGATCGAGGATGGCAGCAATGAGCTTGTCCACCGTGTTCTCACGGGCAATACCGGCGAGCGTGTAGGTTTCCTGGGAGTCGTCGACATCCAGGCCGACCACTTTGCCGCCGTCAAGGGTGACGGTGACCTTCACGTCACTGCCGAAACCTTTGGCGGTTCCGGTGTACGTGCTCTGCTCAGCGGATGCGAAGGATGCTGCACAGACCAGCATCATGCAGGCGAGCAGAAGGGACAGAAGTCTTTTCATAAGAATACCTCCTGTTTGAATGAGTAAATATGTCTAACCGGCATTATTGTATAATCATTTTGACGCTTGTCAAGGTGTATCAGGAGACACGGAACAGATCAGAAGAGACAGAAAAAGCAGATTCCGGCTGTTTATCGGAATCTGCTTTTTCGTCTTTCGGGGATCAGTCCGGACCCCACGGCACGGGGCCGGACGAAACGGGAGTATCGCCCAGGTTTTCGGAGAGCAGCCAGAAATAGGCATCGTCCAGGGCTTCCCAGAGCGGATAGGGTTCCTGTCCGCCCTCCAGATAATCTTTCATATCCAGAAGGAAGGTCGCAATCGCGTATTCATCCCAGAGCGTATCCAGGAAGAGTTCGGGGGTCCACGTCTTGCGGAGTTCACGCAGCGACTGGGTGTCCAGACAGCGGTATTTCTCCGGGAGGGCGGGCATCAGGAGCGTCTTACGGAAGTCTCCTCCGGGCCCTGCCTGCAGGAGCATGCGGTCGGTCCATTCGCCGCGGCTGCCGCGCAGCGTCAGATGGCGGGAGTACAGAAAGGTGCGGTACTGCACCGGGGCAAAGTCATAGATCGCGGTTTTGCCGGAGGCATAGCGCACCAGGAGCGTTTTCCGGGACTGGTCCTTCTCGCTCCCGTCATAGACAGCGCCGTACCGGGAGTCGGATTCAAGGACCGGCGAGGTGACGGAGAACCCCTGCATGACATAGTGCTCATGGCCTGTCTTCAGCATGTGCCGGAGAACGGAGGCCGCATGATAGTCATGGACCAGGGAGAGGTATGCGGACTGCGTCTCTCCGATGCATCCTTCCTCGACCGCCTGCATCCCGGCGATCAGGAGGGGATGGCGGATATACTGTTCACAGCAGACAATGCGCGCGCCGCTCTGATGCATTTCCCAGAGCGCACAGAGTTCGTCCATCGAAGCGCAGGCCGGCGTCTCCGTGATGACCGGAATGCCCAGGGCGGCCCAGTGAAGGGCGACCGAGGCCATATGATCCCGGTCCACAGCGATGACAGCGGCCTCAGGATGCGTTTCCAGGGCTTCCGCTTCCGACGTGACGGCGGGCACACCCAGAGACCGCATATGCGCTGCCTTTCCCTCCGAGCGGCACAGCACCGTGCAGGCGAACAGATCCGGATGGGTCAGGACAATGCGCACGAAGTATTCGGCGCGATACCCGGACCCGACAATGAGAAAGGAAAGACGGGGCATAGAGAACCTCCCTGCTCACCAGAGCGGCTTGTCTGCGTCTTTTCCGCAGGCAAACGGACCGGGAAGGACGTCGATGCCGCGATGTGCACCGAAATAGTCGGAATTAAAGACAATATCGGTGCCGTCGGGCTGTTCATAGCGCTCTTCCGGCTCAAAGGCGCGGCCCAGCGTGTCGGAAGAAATCATGGACGCACGGAAGGAGCCGAGCAGATCATAGACATTGGTGCGGAGCACAGGATGTCCGTCTTTTTCTTCGAGCTCAACGTAAACTTCGCTCTTGTCGTCGACGAGGTTTCTGGTCTCATGGACGCAGGCTTTCGCGCCGGCGAAATAGGCGTTTCCGTCTACCCATACGGGCAGTTTGCCTTCATGCGCAGGGGCCAGCTTGGCCATGTTCGGAACATCCGTATCCATATCGAACTGGGCAATCCATTCGTCATAGGTCGGATAGTCATTCATGACATGCGTGCCGACCTCGCGGTTTTCAGAGAAGGACTTGTTTTCCTCGCTGTCGCTCATGACCGTGACATCCTCGGCCGGCCATTTCTGGACAAAGATATTGTTGTAGAAACGGTCATCGCCGTGCAGGATGGTCATGAAGCCCATGACTTCCGTGCAGTGCGGCATATGATAGGGCGTATAGCGCGGACCGGTGCCGCCGCCGACGCAGGTGAGTGCGCCGCAGATCAGGTTGTGCACCATGGCCACGCCCTGGGTGGCCAGACGCAGGGTGGCTTCGGAAAGAAGAATATTGTGATCGATGAGTGTGGGGCCGTGGCCGACTTCGACAAAGATGTCCTGGCTCATCATGCCGCCCTTGAGGCTTTTGGCGAATGCCGGCTTCTGGTTGTCATGCAGCAGGTTCTGGGTGATGCGGGTGCCCTGGGCTTCCCAGTCGGTCCAGATGCCCATGGTGCAGTGATGAATGTGATTCCTGCGCATGATGACGTCGATGGCGGCATGCAGCTTGATGCCGGCAATCTCGGCCCCACCCAGTTCCATCATGTTATTGATGTGATGGATATGGTTGTCCTCAATGATGCTGAAGACAGCGCCCATGCGGCCGATGATGCCGCCCTGCTCACAGTGATGAATATTGTTGCGGCGGATGATGTGGCTGCCGACCTTGGCCTTGGTCCAGCCGTGGTACTGACCGCGGCAGACGGCGTCGCGCTCCATCTGGGTCGGGCTCTTGACATGTTTGACCGTAAAGTAGTGATCGTTGTCCGGGTCGAGGTACTTGCCCAGGGAAATGCCGGCGCACTTGCTGGCATAGATTTCGCAGTCCTCAATGATCCAGCCGCGGGACCAGTGCGGTCCGATCATGCCGTCCTGATAGGCGGCAGGCGGTGCCCAGGTTGTGGCCGCCTTGCAGACCGTGAAGCCGGAGACCGTAATATAGCCCACCCCGGTTTTGTCCGGCATGAAGCATTCCCGGCGCACGTTGATTTCCACCTTTTCCTGATTCGGGTCAGCACCCTGAAAATTGGCGTAGAGCACGGTACAGCCGCCTTCCTGCTTGCTGTACCATTTATAGACGGATTCCTCCGGCACCCAGGAGCAGGGATAGACGGCGCCTTCGCGGCACTCCTCGAGGGAGGCGGCCTCATAGAGCATCCGGTCATTGAGGTAGACGCAGCCCGTATGCTTGGTTTTTCCCGCGAAATACCAGTCGCCGTAGACGAAGGTGGTATAAGGATTGTAAGAGCCGAACACACTGTTGTCGATTCTTGCACGCCAGACATTGCCGTCGAGATGTTCCCAGTTTTTCACTTCTTCGGCACCGGTGATGACGGCGCCGAGCGGCACTTCACTCTTGTAGGTGATGCGGTTTTCCGGCGTGCCGGCATGAATGGGATTGACATATTCGCGGTAGATGCCGGGTGCAACCGTGACGGTATCGCCGGGCATGGCGATGCGGGCGGCTTCGTTGATCCTGCGGAAAGGTCTTTCTTTGCTTCCGTTGCCGTCAAGACCGGCTGCGGCATTGACATAAATGATCA
Source organism: Christensenella sp. UBA2853 (assembly GCA_002350845.1). Lineage (GTDB taxonomy): Bacteria > Bacillota > Clostridia > Christensenellales > Aristaeellaceae > UBA2943. The sequence continues at coordinate 10,576 of DEFL01000071.1, read as the reverse complement.
TGGAAAATCCTCCTGCTGTATGAATTCTGTAAGGGATCCGGACGGGTTCTGCCGGGTGGGATGCTGGCAACAGTATAGGAAGCGCAAAGGGAAAAGTCAACGGCAGGAGATGATGGAAATGCAAAAGAAAAAGCCCGGCTTACGGGCTTTCCATGACATCCCAGATCGTCATCTGATCGGAAGCATCAGCTGCGTCTTTTTTGCGGGGGCGGGGCGTTTTCTTTTTGGTTTTCTCTGGCTCCTGGGCTGCTTCCTTTTCAGCATCCTGAGCGCGCAGAATCTGATCGGCGAGGGTGACCACGGAGAGCAGTGTGCTGGACTGGAGGCTCCGGTGTGTCGCCTGGGCTGTTTTCTTGACAACATCATTGGCAGCAGCTTCCAGACGGCGGATATATTCCTCCGAATCGGTCGTTGTAAAGGAACAGGGCTTGCCTGCCACAAAGATGGTTACATTCCGCTTTTCCAAGATGCTGCCTCATTTCGCATGAATTTCAGACAGCAGAAATCCGGGCATGGAAAGGCATGCAGACGGCCGGCGTCTGCACGGGCCGCACTCTCTGCTGTCAGGACTGCGGCACATCCGGTCCGCTTCCGGGATCAGAAGCGGTTCCTTATACATTTCTCCCTCGCTTCCCGTTTTCCTGCAGACAGAAAAGGCAGGGGGTGGACAGGCGCACGGACAAGGTTGCGAAGAGAAGGGGAAAACGCTATACTTCCCGGGAAATGTCGAAAAGCCCGAAGAGGACAGGAGGGGAAAGCGTATGGAGAACCTGGTGTATTCGCTCGAGGCGACCATGCCGGTTTTTCTGCTGATGATCGCAGGCATGCTGTTCCGGCGCATGGGGCTTTTTTCCGAGGCGTTTACCAGAGGCGCGAATGCCTTTGTGTTTCGGATTGCTCTCCCGGTCAGTCTGTTTGTTCAGCTCTCCGGTGTGGAGATCCTCAGTGTATGGGATACCTGGTTTGTCCTGTTCTGCGCCGGCGCGACGGTTCTGAGTATTCTTCTCGCCCTGCTCATCGCGCGCCTGACGGTGAAGGAAGAGGTTCGGGGAGAGTTTGTGCAGGCAAGCTACCGTTCATCTGCGTCTCTTCTCGGCATGGCCTATATGGAAAACCTGTACGGGGAAGCCTCGATGGGCTCTCTGATGATGGTTGGATCGGTGCCGATCTACAATATCGCGGCGGTCCTGATCCTGTCTTTTCTCAAACCGGGCGGCGGCAAAATGCAGAAGGGGCAGTTCGTCAGGGTCCTGAAAGGGGTTGTGACCAACCCGATCATTCTGGGGATTGTCTTTGGCTGCATCGCATCCCTGCTTCCGTTTTCCATGCCGCATATTGTTTCTAAAGCCCTGAGCGATATCGGAAAAACTGCGACGCCGCTGGGACTGATGGCCATGGGCGCGCAGGTTGAGTTCAAAAGTGTCCGATCCCGTGCCGGTTCTGCGATCCTGGCCTCGGTGCTGAAACTGGTGGTCTTTGCCGTGCTGTTTCTCCCGGCCGCTGTGGCCCTTGGATTCCGGAGGGAAAAGCTGATTGCGGTGATGGTGATGCTGGGCTCGGCGACCACGGTGGCCGGCTATATTATGGCCAAAAACATGGGGCATGAGGGAACACTGACCCAGACCGCGGTGATGCTGACCACCCTGCTTTCATCCTTTACGATGACGTTCTGGATTTATCTTATGCGCACACTGGGATATCTCTGATGCAGTGTCCTGCGTATCTCTGTGTTGACAATTCATGAAATCAGGCGTACATTTCCATATGACAAATGACATACGGCGCAATGCCGCACAGGCAAAATTCATTTCGGGAGGATATACCCATGAGAACTGAACGCATTCTTTCTGTTTTTCTTGCCTGCATGATGCTCTTTTCTGTGATCACCTTTGCTGTGGCAGAAGAAGAGACGCAGGACATTGATCTGACGGAGCTGTTTCAAGAAACCGCTGAACTGGATCTGGAGAGCGAGACCAAGGGACTGGACATCGCAAGCCTGGCTTCCAAGTTTCTCGGCTTTGCCGTGAACAGCAATCTGGCTTCCACCGATGCGGACGGCCTGCTCTCGATGGTGACCAACGCTGTCTCTTCCCTGAGCGGTGACACGCTGTCCAAATTCAAGACCAACTTCCTGGACAATATCGTGCCCGCGGTCAGCGGTCTGCTCAGCGGCGACAATTCCATTCTCTCCAGTCTTTCCGATGCACAGGGCCTCCTGTCCGGCGTTCTGGGCGAAGGTGCTTCCGACCTGCTCGGCTCCGTGAGCGGACTTCTGGGCGGAAATTCCGAAGGCGGGTTTGATGCCTCCTCCCTGCTCTCCATGATTGGGGTCAATACGGATGCGAACTTCTCGCTCTCCGACATCTCCGGCATCTGGGATAATCTGAAGAATGTGATTTCTTCTGTTCTTCAGTAATGACTGATTTCTTTCCTTTTGCGTGAAAACCGGGACGGCGTCCCGGTTTTTTGTGTGCCGGAATCCATGCTGCAGAAAGAAAAATCAGATTTTCCGAACAGATTTGTCTATTTGTATACATATTTTGTTGAACTGTCGCTTGTTCTTTCGGAATTGGATATGGTATAGTAGAAAGCAGAACCCAATGCATCGAGCGTGATAGGGCTGTACATACAGAAATGGAGGACAGAACATGCAGTATGAGGAGATCATCTCAAAGCTGACTCTTGCCGAAAAATGCGGCATTCTGTCAGGCAAAGATGTCTGGCATACCAGAGAAGTACCCGGTGCACAGATTCCGTCCATTATGCTCTCCGACGGCCCCTCCGGGCTTCGGAAACAGGAAGGCGAGGGCGATCACCTCGGACTGAACGCCAGCGTCAAGGCAACCTGCTTTCCGTCTGCGGCCACCGTGGCCAACAGCTGGGACCTGGAGCTGGCTGAAAAGGTCGGTGAAGCCCTGGGCCGCGAAGCGGCTGCCAAGGAAGTCGGCGTCCTGCTGGGTCCAGGACTGAACGTGAAGCGCAGCCCGCTGTGCGGACGCAACTTTGAATACTTTTCTGAGGATCCCTATCTCGCGGGAAAAATGGCGGCCGCCTATATCCGGGGCATCCAGTCCATGGGCATCAGCGCGTGCCCGAAGCATTTTGCTGCCAACGCGCAGGAAATGCACCGCATGGCCAACGATTCCGTTGTGGATGAGCGGACACTTCGCGAACTGTATCTGACCAACTTTGAAATTGCAATCCGGGAGGGTCAGCCGAAGACCCTCATGACCAGCTACAATGCGGTCAACGGCACGTATGCGCATGAAAACCAGCACCTGCTCAGCGACATTCTCCGGGGAGAATGGGGCTACCGCGGCACCGTGGTTTCCGACTGGGGCGGCTGCAATGACTTCGTGGAGAGCGTCAGGGCCGGGGCAAATCTGGAAATGCCGGGAACCGGGGATGACAGCCCCACACAGCTCTATCAGGCCGTGAAGGACGGCAGGATCACAGAGGCCGAGATTGACGCCCGGGTGGATGAACTGCTCGCCCTGGTGTTTGATGTATCCCTCGCTGAAAAGCCGGAAGCGGACCTGGAAGCCCAGCACCTGATTGCGCTGGAAGCGGCAGAAAAATCCATTGTTCTTCTGAAGAATGAAGGGAATATCCTCCCGCTCAAACGGGAGATGAAGATTGCGCTGATCGGCGACTTTGCCGAGGTTCCGCGCTACCAGGGCGCAGGCTCCAGCCTGGTCAACTCCTATAAGGTCTCCGTGACAACCCGTCTGATCCAGGAAGCGTTCCCGGATGCGGAAAACTTCATGCCCGGCTTTACGCGTGAAGACAAGTGGGATGATGCCATGGCAGCGGCAGCCGTGAAGATTGCAGGGGAAGCGGATATTGCACTGCTCTATCTGGGACTCCCGGAAGTCTTTGAATCGGAAGGCCTGGACAGACCGCATATGCGGATCCCTGACAATCAGATTCGTCTGCTGGAAGCGGTGGAAAAGGCCAATCCCAATACCGTTGTGGTCTTCTCCGGCGGAAGCGCCGTGGAGATGCCGTGGCTTTCCCACTGCCGTGCACTCGTGTGGGCCGGTCTGGGCGGCCAGGCATCGGCAGAGGCTGTCCTGAAAGTGCTGACCGGCGAAGTGAACCCGGGCGGCAAACTCACGGAAACGTTCCCCATGACCTATGAGGATCTGCCGGTCAGCCACTATTATCCCGGTGCGCAGAAAACCAGCGAATACAGAGAGAATCTCTTTGTCGGCTATCGGTATACAGAGACTGCTGACTGCCCGGTGACGTTCCCGTTCGGACACGGTCTGAGCTATACCACGTTCACTTACGACAATCTCAAGGCGGACAGGGACGAAGTGACCTTTGAGATCACCAATGCGGGCACCGTCGACGGCGATGAGGTTGCCCAGGTCTATGTCGCCTTCCCGGATTCAAAGATCATGCGTCCTGCCCGGGAACTGAAAGGGTTTGCAAGGGTCAGCCTGAAAGCCGGGGAGACGCGTCAGGTGACGGTCAGACTTGATGACAAGGCATTCCGTTACTTCAACGTGGGAACGAACAGCTGGGAGATTGAAAGCGGGACTTATGAGATTCTGGTCGGTGCCAGCGTGCGCGATATCCGCCTGAAGGCTGCGGTGGAAATCCAGGGAACGGATGCGGAGATCCCGGAAACAGCGAAAGCGGATTTCCTCACTGTCGGGGAACTCTCCGGTGTGCCGGATGCAGCTTTCAGTGCTCTGATCGGGCGTGACATCCCTGAGAGCAGCTATGGGGAAACCTTCAGCATCAATGATCCGCTGGATCAGCTGGGGCGTGCAAAGAATCCGATTGCACGGCTGGTCTTCCGGGTCATGGATTCCAGAAGAAAGAAGAGCCTCGCGGCAGGGAAACCGGATCTGAATATTCTCTTTATGTTCAACATGCCATTCCGTGGCACGGCCAAGATGACCGGCGGAATGATTACCATGAAGATGGCCGACGCCATTGTCTTCATGGTCAACGGCCACTGGCACCGCGGCCTTGGACGGCTGATCGGCAGATTCTTCAGAAAAAAGAAGCTTTCAAAGATGGAGGGTAAAAAGAAATGAGCTGGTGGGCAAGATTTGCTGAGAAACATCCCGGCGCAGCGAAGTGGATCCGTGAGGGCGGTCTGTTTGTGATCGTCAGCAACCTGATCACTGTGTTCAAGTATCTTCTGCTGCAGTTCCTTCCCGCCGCGTTTGCAGGCCTGGGAGACCGTTCCTTTGGCTGGCCGGCCATGCCGCTGACCATTGCCGGGGTGACGTTTGAATGGAACATCCTCGGATATGACCAGGCGCACGGCGGCATTGCCTACTTCTGCGCCTACATGGTCGCGATGGCCATCGGTGAAATCATCAATTTCCCGATCCAGAAGAACTTCGTGTTCCGCTCCAAGGGCAATCTGGCCAAGCAGATCATCTGGTATTTCCTGGCCTTTGTTGTGATCACCTGCATTGTCAACTCCATCAACTGCATCTGGGTTGCTGTGGCCCATGACGGCTGGGGTGTTCCGGACTGGCTGTACAATGTCGGAACGACGGTCCTCAACGGCGGCGTCTCCATGGTGGTCTTCTTCTTCGTCAACAAGATCATTTTCCCGTCAACCGAAGAGAAAAAAGCATAAGCAGATAAACAGGCTCCCGGCTGCGGCCGGGAGCGTTTTCAGTTTTCAGAGAGAAACGAGGGGAGACCCCGGGAAAACAGCTTGCACATTTCGGCACAATGCACTAATATCTTCATGTTATGCACCGAAAGCCCTGCAGACGGGCAGTGCAAAAAGGATCCTGCAGGAAGACACAGGGCAGGATGCACGGGGGAATTTCACCATGAATAAATGGAAAAGCACACTGATCATATGCCTTCTTCTGTTTTTATCGGTACTCGCTTGCGGTCATGCCGCAGCAGAGGGAGAGAGTCATGCGTATAAGGTCGGCGAGGTCGTCGATCTGCAGATTGCGGATGAAACGGATGTGACCTGCATCTACACGGTATTTCTTGACGGTCAGAAGATCTATCAGAGCAAGGAACCGGATACGCATGTGAATGTTTCCTATCGTCCGAGGGAAGCCGGAAATTATGAGATCCGCGCGGATCTGACCTACAAAAGCGGAGAGACCCGCCAGCTGACGGCGGCCTTCACCGTCGAGCCCGGTCCGGAGCAGACGGGCGGGCCCTACAGCCAGAGAGACGGCTGGTGGAAGGATAAGGCGTACAGGAAGAGCGATCTCGATGCCGCAGGCTGTGCCATCTTTACGCTGTCCCATGCCCTGCACCGCATGGGGATTGAAGGGGAGGACTCAGAGCCGGCCCCTCTGGCAGTCAAGTATGCGCTGTGCCTGGTCAAAGGCGGCACCAGCAATGTCTGGCTGATCCGTGAAGCGGCTGAGCAGTTTACGTTCCAGACACAGGCCGATCTTCTGACAAACAAAAATGAGATCGTCCGGGAATTCCGGGACGGTGCGATGTTCTCTTTCTCCATTGTGCTGGGGCATATTGCACTGGCGGCCGACCTGAGCGAGGACGGCAAAATGGTGGAAATTGTGGACTCTGCCCCGGGCGTAACGCTTGAGAGAATCAAAAAGGCCAGCATGTATTACCGGAATGAAAAGGGAGAATATGTGGCATTCACGGATCTTTCCCAGGTACCGGGAACACGTTACTATCTTGAAACCCAGCAGTGGGGCGGCCTGACCTACTACCTGGATCTCGATTATGTGGCCCGCCGCGGCGTGCGCCTGATCAAGCCCTACTGGCTGCGTCTGGAAGAAAACGGCGAGAGCCTGCCGGCAGACCTTGTGCAGTTCGGCACCGTGCAGAGTACGATCACGGTCAACAAGAAAGAGCGCCTGGTGCCCACGGACAGTCTGGTCTGGCGCTCCTCCACACCGACCCCCATGGCATGCTATATCTCCGGGACGAAAGCGGTCAATATGATGGACACGGCAGGAAAGAAGGTCAAGAGCATTCCTGGCAGAACTGTTCTGCCGGTACTCAATGTGCTGGAAGACCAGGTGCAGGTCCGGTATGATGATATCGTAGGATATGTCGCCAAGAAGAGCGTGGAAGTGTTTGAACTGGCGGATGTGACAGGAACGCCGGGCGTCCTCAGCCTGAAAGGCAGAACGAGCGGAAAAGCGCAGGTCCGCGTGCGCTATACAGACGGCGGAAAGCTGATGGACAATATCCGGATCGGAACACCGGTGGTGGTGCTCTCGGAAACGAAAGAGAGCTATGAGGTGGAAGTCGACGGACGGCGCGGATTTGTTCAGAAGGAATATGTCACGCTGGAAGGCGAACTGGACGAAACACAGGACGAGACATAAAGAAAAGGACAGCGGCCAAAGCAGTACCGGATGGTCTGCAAAGGCCGCTGTCCTTTTTCTTTGCGGATCAGAAGGAGAGATCCTGAACGGACAGCATGCGCAGCCGGTCGTTCCAGGAATAGGTAAAGGCGGAATGCGTCTTCTCGCGGATCCATGAGATGACCTCGTGACAGGTTTCCTGAGTGGCAGCATCCGTCCAGAGGATATCGAAACGGGTCTGACGCTGTGAGATGGCCTGCTCAGCGGCCAGGAGCGCTTCGGAAAGACCGGTGACTGTATATTCCCAGGCCGGCCGTGCAGAAAGGTCTGTGACAGGAGCGAGCGGAGGCGAGATGGTTTCGTTCCAGGCATGTGTGCGGGAAGCACGGTCATATCCAATATTGAAAAAGGTATAGACAGGACTGTCCGACGCGTGGTCATCCCAGGTGACATCCACTAGCCGCCAGGTTCCGTCGATCTCCAGCAGGTTCCACATATGGCTGCCCGGGCTGGCGGGTTCCTCTGCATCCTGTCTTGAGCTGGTGCCATGCTGACAGCGGACGTGGAGGCCGGCAAGAGAGGCGGTCAGGTAGAAGGCGTCGGCATAGCCGTCACAGTCCGCACGTCCGTTGAGGAGCGCACCGACCGCTGTGTCGCCCTCCCCGGTGACTTCTTCCAGCGTGTAGGTGATTCTTTCTGCCAGACGGTCATGAATGTTTCGGGCTGTTTCCAGCGGCGTGGGTGTATTGCAGCTTTCCGCAAGGGAAACAGCGGCCAGCAGGGTTTCCTTTTCGCGAAGCGTGAGGGAAGCCTCGTCTCCGAACCGTGCCGCGCACAGGAGCTTTGTGCCGGGATACCAGACAATCTGTGTAAGCGTGATGGTATGCGTGACATCCGAGAGCTGCAGGGCATAATGGAAGATCCCGGCCTGTACCGCCGCCGTGCCAAGCGCAGATCCTTCAGAAGGAAGATCCTGCAGCACCTGAGCATAGAGGGTGTCTGTCAGAAACAGTGTGATCTCAGACGGACATGCTGCGGCCTGGTCGAGCAGATAGGCACAGAGCGTTTCAAAGGAAGAGAGCTGCACGGCGTCTGCATGGATGACAGCATCGGCATACAGCAGAAGATTGTTTTCACTGCTGTAGGAAAGACTGCACCATGAAAGGCCTGCTTCGCCTTCGAGCGTATGCAGACGCTGAAAACTGTTCCGGGATACCGTGTCATACAGGGCTTCGTCGAGGATCAGCATAAAACCGGTCTGCCGTGTGATGCCCATGTTCCGGATGGCAGCGACAATATCCTCTTCTGTATGGCAGATCATGCGCGGCTCAAAGGTATAGGTGACTTCGGAAAAGCTCAGCGTTTTCTGAAGGCTGTCTTTCGAATAGTAGTAGTGGTCCAGGCAGCTGGAGAGGAGAAGCTGATTGAGCATGTCGGCATGACTGTCCAGCTGCTGGAAAAAGTCAGACGAGAGACAGACATGGAAAGCCGGGATGCCGGCATGCGCCATGGACTCCACGGTGCTGAGAAAAGTCTGCGCGTCTGCACAGAAGGTGTATGGCACTTCACTGTAATGAATGTCTTTGACAGAGAGAATGCCGGCCGAGAGCGCATACGCTGCAGACAGGTCATCCATTCCGCATCGGGCGGCAACCATATGAAGACCGCCGCTGGCATACAGCGTCTGACAGAGTTCGGGTGTGAGCAGAAGGCGGAACCCGGCGGTCCGGCTTTCTGCAAAGCGGGAGACCGCCTGCTGGACAGCTGCTTCATCTGCACATTCAGCATAAGGGAAACGATCGTAGACGACATGATCAAAGAGGAATGTGCGGCCGCTTTCTGAATAGCGCAGTTCAGCCTGAGCGATACCGCATCTGGCCTCAAGAACATGCAGCAGGGCAAAATCATCGGCAGAGAGCGCTGCAAAGGTTTCAGCATTGCAGGAAATGGTGAAATCGGATGCGCTGCTTTCTGCGCAGGACGCCATAAAAGCCTCAACCGCATCGGGTGATGTGAAGGCTGTGGCAGCAGATCCGGACGAAATCAGGAGCATGCAGGAAAGAAGGAACAGGGAAATCAGTACAGACAAGCGTTTCTTTTTCATGATGTTTCCCTCCTTCAAAGATCATTGGCAGGGCTGATTATACAGGGACTGTCCGGAGACAGCAATAGGGGATGAAGGTTCAGACAACAGGCTGGACGGCAAATGGCTTTCGTGTCACAGAAAAACAGCTGCAGGTGTCTGCAGCTGTTTGGTGCAATCAGAGAAGAATCCAAGCGGGACAGGTGTAAGCTCGTCTCACCTGCGCTTTTCCAGGGCAATGAGAACCACACCGCCCAGGAAGGAGATCGCGGATGCGAGACCAATGAAGATGGTCAGCAGGCCGTGATTTCTGAACGGGGGAGTATAGGACGTGATTTTGCCGGCAATGGGGCCGGTCGTATCCAGATTCAATCCAACCATCATGATGGTTATGACACAAAGTGCAATACCCAGCACGGTCAGAATGATGCCCACAGTCTTTTTGCTCATTGAAAATCCTCCTCTCAGGAAACTGCAAACCGGAACATCCGTATCGCATGAAATTCGAACTGATCAGAGTATACCGATTCATCATGCAATAGAGAATAGAGAGCCGGTATTTCCTGTGTTTTTCCGCAGTGCTGGCTGAAGGAAGTTACTTTTTGAAGGAGTCCATCAGCTTTTTGCGGTTCTCTTTGCGTTTGTCGGCCGGAACGATAAGATCCAGGGCGGCAATGAAAATACCCATGGCGATGTTATACACCCAGTTTATCTGGAAAGGTGTGCTCTTAATGATGGAAACAAGCCACTGCACAGCAACCATGACGATGAAACCGATGATGAACATAGCGATAAATTTAACGACAGGATTCTTAAACATTATGTGTCCTCCTTCTATATTGTGATTTGAACAATCCAAATCATTGTAATCCTTAAAAAATGTATATGACAGAGAAAGATTAAAACCTCCTTTGGAAGTCATTTGTTTTCAGCTGCTCGATCAGGTTGCTGGCAAATGCAACAGCGTCTGCGTTTTCCGCTGAGATTTCATTGATCGCTGCGATGGATTCCCACACTGTCCGGGCTTCTGTTTTCCATCGCGGCCGATAATCTGCGCATGTTTCTATTTCTCTGTCATAAAAAGAAGCGGTTTTCCTGCGGTCTGTCAGTTTCTTTTCCCAGTATTCGGCAGAACGAACGTTTTCCCCCAGGACTTCTGCCCGAGTTGATTTCCCATATCTTTCGTTACTATTCACGGTTTGAAACC
>DEFL01000015.1:3056-15328 GCA_002350845.1 Christensenella sp. UBA2853 | reverse complement strand
GGTTTCAAACCGTGAATAGTAACCATCCAATCCCCCAATTTCTTTGGAAACAAGCCTTTTTCCCCTCTTTCAGCATCAAAAACAGTCCCGGAGCCTGGCGCTCCGGGACTGTTCAGCTGATATCAGCCATTTCCCTGGGGAATGTTATCATGATCCACTTCATCGTTGTAGGACAGATCCAGGCAGTGAACCGGTACAAATCCTCTTGCCCGTTTTTCTTCTGCAATGGTCTCAACATAGGCCCAGGCTTTCTGCGCACCGTAGCCATAGAATGTCATGAGATAGGTCACCTTTTCGCCAACCTTCAGATTGGTGATGGGAGAATTGGAACGCATCGGATCATCCGTCAGCGTGCAGTCCTGCGCGACGGTCGTTTCCATCTTGGAGAAGGTCAGTGCATTGCTGATGCCTGTATTAAAGGTCGGCTGCACATATCCAATACGGACACTGCCCTTATTGGTTTCATACATGACCAGCAGCCAGCCTTCATCCCAGCCGGCAGCCCAGTACTCGTAGGAAGCGTTCAGCATTGCCTTGCCATTGGCACCGCGCCATGCATCTGCAGAAGGAGCAGCATAAACCGGCCAGTTCCCCTTGGTGCCCACGCGGCCTGCATTGAAGCCGTTGAGCATGCCTTCCGGAGGAATGAAGCTTTTCCAGTTCTTCGTTCCCTGGTCATTCTTGGTCTTCTGTTCCTTCATTTTGTCACGGACCACTTTTATTGTATGCTCATTGTGCCATTCCAGGCTCGTCATCTGGCCATAGGCAATCTTATTGGCGGCCGTATCATCGTTCGCCGTATACCACTGCTGACGGCTGAAATACGAATCGAACTGTCCGTTCTCCTTAAATACAAATCCATGCCGTGCAAAAATCTCGTTGATCAGATACCACAGGGATTCATAGTCCCATCCCCAGATTTCCTGTTCCGTCAGTTCCCGCGTATTGCTGTCAGGGATCAGATAGAAATTCCAGTCTTTTGCGGCATTCCCGTCAGCACTGCCCAGGGGACAGATCCCCAGCAGAAGAACCAGCACAGCCAGCATAGACAAAACCCGTTTCATGAATACCCTCCTTTTTCTTTGACGCCGTATAGGACGTCACACGTACCCGCAGATGATCAGTACCAGCCGGTGCAGTTTTCTCGCCTGCCCCGCGCATTCAGACAGGCCCGCCCTTTCCCAGCAGCAGACGGTTCACGTAATTGTACGCGTCATCTTTCCCGGAAACATGGTCAGGCTCAGCATTCCTGCCGATCTGCAAATACCCGTAATGGTTTCTGCATGGTTCTCATTTTTCCTACCGTCCTCGAAACATTTTTATTTTTCTCCGGATGCGCATAAGAAAAACCCGAACCATGGTCGATTCAGGTTTTCATCTCTTATGTCAGATTCTGTGTCTGCACATACAGTTCCGAGAGTGCATTGGTCAGCGATGTCTGCATGGCGCCGGTATCCGATCCTGACAGCAGTTGTGACCAATAGGTATCAATGAGTGAATAAATCGTTGTAAAGTGCCCGGAATCGAGCAGCTGTTTCCCTGTAAGCGAAAGGTGTGTCTGATTCAGTACATCCATGGTGTATATATAGCTTCGGATCTCTCCCAGTGTCTGTGATGAATTGCTTCCCGCTGTACGGCTCAGACGCTGGACACGTGTGACCGCAGCTTCGCATTCTGACAGCAGTCTTCCCCGAACCAGTTCGTTCTCATCACTTCTCTGCCTGACCGCAGGTCCTGCATAAATCAAGCCAGCTATCAGAGCTGCAAGCAGTCCGAGAATCAGAATGCCCTGCAGGCGGCTGCCAGGTCCTCTTCTGTCCACAAATGTACGGTTGGTACCTCTTCGCCTGACTTGGTATCGGCTCACGAAGACCCTCCTTTTCATAAACAGTGCGCGCAGGATGACCTCTTCTCTCCACATCCAGAAGCGGTCAATCGTTTCCTGCTATCTGCCACAATCGCTGTGACATACGCGTATTGTACATGCGTTTGTACACTTCTGTCAAGAAACATCCCGGATTTCGCATGCCGTTGTTCTTGTTCTCAAAGAATAGCTGGACCGGACGCGCCTCATGATCTTCCTGAGACCTTCTCCAGGATTCCCGAATGGCGCATTGCCGGAAGAACAGCATGGTAAAAAATGGGGGCGGTAATCACTGCAGCCAGCGCATTGATCAGGGACGGGATCAGTTTGCTGACCATGGTCGCACCGACCGCATCCATGGGAAATCCATAGACAAAACGCTGGTAGACAAAGGTTTTTATCATGTAGAGTGCCACATAAAGGACAGCACCCGCAATGCTCGATACAATCACCAGCGGGACGCTCTGCTTCCGGCTTCTGCTGACCATAAAACCGCACAGAGAAGCCATCGCAAACTTGCTGACAAAGGTGATGAGCACATTCACCGGATCATATCCTCCTGCCAGCGCATCATACAGAGCAGAACCGAAGCCGGCTGCAATCCCTCCCCAAAGCGGGCCGAAAAGCATCCCGCTGACCAGACACATGCTGTTGGCCAGATGGACCTTTGAACCCAGGAACGGAAACCGAAACATTGTAATCACATAAATAATGGCGGACATGATCGCAAGGCTGGTAATGCGATACACATTTGCGCGATTCTCTCTCATCATCAGTACCTCCATCGCAGCTCTTTATCTTCTGCGTTTTATGGAGTATACTTCCCATGTGGTCTGCAAAAAAGTACCAGTTTCTGATTTTTTTACCATGCCAGATGACCTGCAGGAGGTGATCCTATGCCCAGAAGCGGCGGCGTTTATCTGCAGCTCTATGAAAGACTGCGCGATGACATCACCGGCGGTGCCTATCCTTTCGGAGCCCGTTTCCCATCCAAGCGGACCATGGCTGAAGAAAGCGGTGTCAGCATCATGACCGTCGAACATGCCTACTCCATTCTCTGTGACGAAGGGTATCTGGTCTCCAGAGAGCGCAGCGGCTATTTTGTTGCCTACAGGGACACGGATCTGCTATCTGTCCCGGAGGAGGCTGCCCCCGCGCTTCTCCCGCTTTCTGTCCCTGAGCGCAGTGAATCGCTCCCCTACGCCCTGTACGCAAGAACCATTCGCCGCATTCTCACGCAATGGGGAACCCGGCTGATGGAAAAATCGCCTAACGAGGGCCTTCTCTCTCTGCGTCAGGCCATTTCAGATCATCTCGCACGCATCCGTGGATTCCGCGTTTCTCCCGACCAGATCGTCATCGGATCCGGAGCAGAATACCTTTACGGACTCATCGTACAGCTGCTGGGAAGGGATCGCGTCTATGCTGTCGAAGATCCTTCATACAATATGATTCAGCGCGTGTATCTTTCCCAGGGCGTGACACTTGACCGCCTGCCCATGGGAACAGACGGTGTCAGAACAGATGCCCTATGGAACAGCAGTGCATCTGTTCTTCATGTCACGCCATTCCGCAGTTTCCCGACCATGATCACGGCCAGCGCATCCAAACGGCATGAATACATCAGCTGGGTCGGAGAAGACAACCGGTTTATCATCGAGGATGACTACGATTCAGAATTCAGTCCTTCTTCCAAGGCCGAAGACACGCTGTTTTCCCTGAGCAGCAATGAGCGTGTCATCTATGTCAATACATTTTCCAAAACGGTTGCACCCTCCATCCGCGCCGGATTCATGGTGCTTCCCGCCTCCCTGGTCAGTCTGTACCAGTCGCGCTGCGGATTTATGTCCTGCTCAGTTCCTGTGCTTGAGCAGGTTCTCCTTGAGGAACTGCTGACTTCCGGTGACTTTGTACGACACATCAACAAAGTGCGGCGGTCCAGACGCCGAAGTTCTCCTGTCTGATATTTCAAACAGAATTGAGGTGATTGCATATGTCAGACGAAATGGAAATGCGCCGGCATCGCTGCTGTTTTGCGGGACACAGGCCTGAAAAACTGACAGAAGATGAAGCAGCGATCAAAGCATGGCTGTCCTGTCAGATCGATGATGCCATCCATGATGGCTTTGTGACCTTTCTGACCGGTATGGCCATGGGGATCGATATCTGGGCCGGGATGACCGTTCTTGAAAAAAAGGCCGTCGTGCCCGGTCTGCATCTGATCGCTGTCACGCCCTATCCCGGTTTTCCCGCAAAATGGAAGGAAAACTGGAAGGAGGCCTATGACAGGCTCTGGCACGGCGCGGATCACCGCGTGATCATCTCCCCTTCCTTTACTCCGGATGCCTTTGAGCGCCGCAACCGCTTTCTTGTGGATCACGCTTCCCGGCTGATCGCATTTTACAACGGCGATGAAGGCGGCACGCACCGCCTGATTACCTATGCCCGCGAGTCTGGGCTTGCCTGCTTTGTCCACACACCCTCAGACCGGAACGTGTAATCCCGCTCCTTCTCTCTGATCCCTGTCTTTTACAGTCCCGCCTCAGGAAGTTCCCTTACGGGTAAAGCATTTCCTGCTATAAAAAGGCAGCCGCGCATACATCCGCGGCTGCCTTTTTGAGGTTTATCGATTCCATTTTATCAGTTTTTCGGATCTGTCCAGGTGCTCTCCAGCAGATTCAGTCCGGTCCACTTCCATACATAGACATACCCTGTTTTCTTCGGATAGGCCCCGGTCTGCCCGACTTCACCATACCCGTTTGCCCAGACTGTTCCGTCTTCCTTCACAATATACGATCCCGAGGATCCCATGGAAGCTTCCAGCACCGGCACACCGATTTCACACTCCACCGGCAGGCTCTTCGACGGATGTTTGCCATTGCCCAGCTGACCGCACCGCATCATGCCCCACGTCCAATAGCTGCCTTCTTCCGTCACCAGCGCTGCGTGCGTATTGTAGGCATAGATATCCCTGATCTTCAGTCCTTCCGCCAGCTGTGCCTCCACCGGCACCTTACTGGATTTGCCGTCTTTGATTCCCAGCTGCCAGAAGTCATTTCGGCCCCAGGCGTAGACTTTTCCGTCTTCGCTGAGCGCATAGGCCGTTGAACCGCCGCAGGCAATCTCGCGGACCGAAAAGCCGGTTTCCAGGCGGACAGGTTCTGTAACCTTTTTCTTTTTCCCTGTATCCATCAGCTGGCCCTGGTCATTTTCGCCCCAGCCCCAGAGCTGTCCATGTGCGTCAAGGGCCAGGGTGTACTTTCCGCCGCATTCCACATCGACAATATCTGTAAGGGAAAGCAGAACCGGTTCTTTGACATTCTTCGTCGTTCCATTCCCGACCTGACCGCCGGTATTGCGCCCCCAGCCGTACAGCTTTCCGTCTGCAGTCCGTGCCATGCAGTGTCCCCAGCCGCTGGAGATCTGTACGATGTTCTCCAGTCCGGGAATACGGATGGGTTCATAGGCGTACGCAGGCGCTTCCGAAGAGCCCTGCTGGCCGTAATTGTTGGGGCCGCAGGTCCATACCGTGCCGTCAGAGAGCAGGAACAGGGCGTTCTCATTGCCGCAGTCAATGGCCAGAACATCATTCCCATTGAGCGTTACAGCCGCCTGCTGTGGATAAAAGGCGCGTTTTTTGGTTCCGTTTCCCAACTGCCCCTTTGTGTTGTCGCCCCATCCCCAGATCGTTCCATCCGCATCCACCGCATAGCAGAAGCTGCCTCCGGCAGACAGAATGATTTCCCGGGCCTGGGTGCCGAAGGGCACAAGCAGGCAGACAATCATCAGCAGCCATATTTTTTTCATATGCAGGTCTCCTCTTTTCCCGAAATCACTGTTGTTTGTTTTCCGTGCTGTCTTCATTCTCAGAACAGCGGGAGCTCCCCTGTCACCGGATCCAGCCGTTCATCCGGCGCAGGCTCCGTGGCAAGGCAGGTCAGGGTTGCTTCCCCATGAAATTCCGTATGTCCTGCATCACAGATCACGGCAGAGAGGATTCCGGCCTCCTTCAGCCGCCGGTCAATGTCCATCAGGGCGTCCTCTCCGTCAACATACACACAGACCTTTTTTTCACCCTCAGAAAGCCAGCCCAGCAGTGGAAAGCGCCGGCATTCCTCTTCCGTCCAGGTATCCTCTGAAAGCTTTGCAGCCAGTCCGTCCCGTCTCGCTGCCGCCAGAACGGCTTCGACGCACGCATGCCCTGCCTGGGCTGCGATCTTTCCTTTCCGCATGTGCAGGTCTCTGCGCATGACGATCACCATTTTGTTTTCTCCCATGCTCTTCCTCTTCTTCCGTCATGATACCCCGGCATTATACCATGTTTCATTCTTCAGAAAAAGCGGCTTTCCAGCCGCTCTTCTGCATTACTGAATCATCATGCGGTAGATATACACGGTATCCCCTGTCATGCCTTCCGGCACCGGGTCATAGTCGGATCCCCCGCCAAGTGTATCCCTTATGCCTGTATACAGATTCAGCAGCTGCATCAGGTCGCTCTGCGCATGCCCGAGGAGAACAGAGGCTGCTTTTTTGGCTTCCTCGCCCGCCGGGCTTCCCGATGCAGCAGTGGTGCTCTCATCCTGGCTGCGCTCCGGAATCAGCGTATCCGCAACAGGTTCGATGGAGGTTGGATCCACCGGCATGGCAGAAACCATCTCTGCGGCCTCTGCGGCTGCATCCTTCTGGGATGTAAGCAGGGATGCCAGGGTGCCGGCCTGCGTGGTCAGGGATGCGGAAGCGTCCGCGATGGTTTTCACATCGGCATCCAGACTGGTCTTCAGTGTTTTCAGAGCTTCCGTGGCGGACAGCAGTGTGCCCACCGCAGTATGCAGGGCACTGGCATCTGTCTTCAGGGCCGTCACGCTGGTATCCAGGCTTTCGGCTGCCTTTGCCATCTCACCCAGTGAGGTCTGTTCTGTTTTGGCCTGCCGGGCAAGTGCCTGTGCGCTCTTTGAAAGCGCAGCACCGCTGCTCTGCAGGGTCACAGCTGCGCTCCCAGGCGCTGAGGCGGCGGTGGCAAGCGCGGCCGCCTGTTCGGAGAGTGTTCCGGCCGCTGTGCTCAAAGCAGACGACGCAGTCTTCAGTGTTTTCGCTTTCTCCGCAGCCGCGTTCACCGTTCCGAAATAGGTTTCCATATCAGTTTTCAGTGCGGCAGTCTGGTCCAGCTGACTCCTCACCGCTCGGATCAGCTCTCTGATTTCTTCCAGGTCGGTCGTCTCAAGCTCTGTCCGGATCTTTTCTGTCGTGTCATCGGATGCCATCAGTTCATCGACGATCTGTTCAACCTGGGCGTCCACCTGTTCTTCGATGGCTGCCACAATCTCTTCATCCGCCATCCGCTGTGCTACGGTACTCCGGATTCTCTGCTGTGTCCTTCGGGTGATCTGACCCGCCTTGATTCTCTTTTCGTACTGATCTGCGCCAAAGCTCATGCCTTCCAAAGCCAGTACCTCATTCAGAATCCGCATGCGTACAGCTTCCTCGGTATTTTTGCGGATTTCTTTGATCTCCTCCTCATAGGAAACCTTCAGAGACTCCCTTTTCTGTGAGACAGTATAGGCTTCAAGCAGTTCCTTGTTGAGCAGGGCCTCCAGGTCAGAGAGCACCCGGGTATAGTTTTCGTATGTCAGTTCCGGCACGTCCACATTCAGATTTCTGAGTGCCATGTCCAGCACGACGCGTCCTGAAGCCAGCGTTACCGTCATCAGCTGATCGGCCTCGCCGCTCAGTGCCGCGTTCTGTCCGGTCAGGGACTGAAGATCCGCCTGCAGTGTACTCATTCCACTGTGCAGGGAACCGGAAGCGGTTTTTGTGTCCGAAGCACCCTTATTAACAGTTCCAATTCCACTGTTTAACGAAATAACAGACTTATTCAGCGACTCTGCTCCACTTTTCATCTCGTCAGCCGTTTTCTGCAGCTGTTCAATTCCACTCACAACACTTTTTCCTGTTTCCGAAACCGATGCTGCTGTGCTGCTGAGTGTACCGGACTGCGTGCTCAGCGTTTTCACGCTCTTTTCCATTTTCTCGGCCCCGGCGTTCAGGTTCTGGGTGGAAGAATGGACGTCCGCTGCCTTCTGTCCCCAGGCGCCTGCATGCTCGGACAGCGTGCCGGTCCCGGCAGTAATCTGCGCAGTCCCCGTGACCAGCTTTCCCTGGCTGCTCTCAAGGGCCCCGATCCCTTCCGATATGGTCTTCAGGCAGGCCGCAAGCATGCCTGACTGCTCCTTCGGTGTATGGAGCGGCGTTTCTGTCACGCCAGCTGCCCCTTCTTTAGTGTCCGGCGTTTGGGTTTCCCGGGCGGCATCCAGTACGGGATGCTCCGGGAAGATTTCCTCCAGCACTGCCTTCAGTTTTTTATTCTCAACCTCCGGCGTCTCTTCTCCTTTTTCCCACGCCGTCAGCACACGCTGAAGATCCGCATCCACCGTCTTTGCCGCTTCATACACGCCTCCGATCTGCCTGAGGGAGTCTGACAGCACACCGGATGTGCCAAGTACAAGGACCCATTCCGGCATTTGGCCATGCAGATCAGCGGTCACTTCGAAGGTTTCCGGAAGACCCATGGCGCGGTCAAGCCCCGGCACGGCCCACCCGAGGAGAAGATTGAGGCTGCCCATCACCAGGGTCGTTGCATGCTCTGCTTTCACGATTTCTGCATCTTCCGGCAGGACAATCAGGTTGATGAACAGCATGGAAGAATCGCCGGCCATCTCATAGGAAACCCGAATTGTCACCGGACCTTCCGCTTTTTGAGCCTCTTCCCTGCTCACTTCCTGTCCGCCGCTGTGAAAACTGAGGACCGGGATCACATCCGGCCGCCTGACGCCCTCGCCATGATAGACGATATCCTTCCCGTCCGCCTGCCAGATCAGACCGGAACCATCCCGCGTAAACGTTTCGTCTCCCCGGACATTTTCGATATTGCTCAGTTCGGACAGATCTTCCAGGATATCCGCCCTGTCTCTGTTTTCGAGATGGACATGATCCACCAGGCTCTGCACCTGTCCGTCTTCACTGATGACTGCATAAACCCGCTGATGTTTGATGCCCTCTGCCTGTGCAGCGCACGAGGTCAAAGCCATCATGCCCGCCGTCAGAAGAGAAAGAACACGCTTGTTCATCGTCTTTTCATCCTTTCCTCAATCACTGCCGGAAGGCACGGTGCATACCGGCTGTGGTCCGCACAATGATACGATCAAACAGAATCAGGAATGCCGGAAGGATCAGGAGTGCCGCCGCCATCCCCAGGACCGTGGCGCATGCGGCGAGTCTGCAGGTCATGACAATCGGCTCAATGCTGCTGGCCACATCAATCGCGGCAAGCATGCTGGCCTGCACACACAGGCTGGTGATCAGCGGCTTTGCCGCCCGGGTCACCGCAAGGCTGACGGCTTCCCGTCTGGGTTTTCCGGAGCCTCGTGCCTTTCGGTATGCGTCCGTCACCAGAAGTGTTTCACCCGTCATGGCCGCCAGCTGCAGGCTGAACATCGCAAAAGGCGTCATTGCCGGCAGTGTGCCGCCCGCACACAGCGGAATAGACAGGACGGCAGAGATAACGCATCCCATTGTCACTGTCGACAGCACCGGCAAGAGCAGAGACCGCTGAAACATTCCAAGGATCACCATCACCGTGAGAAGGGCAAGAATGGCTGCTCTCAGCACGACCGATTCCCCATCCTCTTCAACCCCTGCAATCATGGATGCATCCCCCATCAGAACACCCTCCGGGTCAGCATCACGCAGGATGGCTGTGAGCTGCCGGACCTGCTCCTTCATTTCAGCGGAGTCTGTTCGGCACGCGGAGGCCGCAAGCAGCAGCTGATGCTGTCCGCTTCGAAACATCCTGACCACTCCGGAAGGCAGAAATGCTTCCGGAATCCCGTTCCCTGTCAGCGTATGCATCCCAAAAACAGCCCGGATCCCCTCCGTCTTCCGCACGTTCTCTGTGAGCGAACGGACTTCTTTCGCAGACAAATCTGCGTCAATCAGCATGAGATGCGCACTGCCGATTCCAAACTTCTCCATGAGCTTTTCCTCCGCCTTTTTCGACGGAACTTCTCTTTCCTGCCGGAGGCTCAGTCCCGAATGTACGCTGAGCCCTGGAAGCACGCAGGCAACAAAGATCATGAGCACGACAAAAGCAGCGGCAAGATGCCTGTCATGATGCAGGACAAACCTTGCAATCCCCTTTGCTTCGGGGATCAGCGATCGATGGGCGGTCTTTTCAACCAGACCGTCTGCAAGCCGAAGAAGGCACGGAAAAAACAGCAGGCTGCAGGCCATGCCAAGGAGCACCCCTTTCGCCATGACCACGCCCATCTCTGTTCCGGACGGAAAAGTAATCGTACACAGAGCCGCACAGCCGCCTGCAGACGCAAGCCCTGCGCCGAGAATGGTCGGGACACACTCTGTGACCGCCTGAACCATCGCCTCATCCCGGCTGGGCATTTCAGTCCTTTTCTCCCGGTATGCATGCCAGAGGATGACCGGAAAAAGCACCGTCACGGCCATCTGGATGACAACAGAGGACGGCCGGCTCAGTGCACTGATTTCATGCAGAAAGCCATTGGAACCAAGGTTCCACAGCACACCGACCCCTGTACTGAGCAGAATCAGGAGCGGGGCCAGAAAAGAATCCAGCAGCATCATGAGGACCATGGCACCAACGACCACTGCAGCCAGCACACAGGCCGCCTCTTCCTGCCTGACAACGGAACGCATATCGGTAAAGACACTCGCCAGACCAGAAATAAAACACTCTTTTCCTGCAATCCTGCGCATTTCCTCCACAGCCGTCAGCGTTTCTTCCGAGGAGGCCGCCTGTTCAAAAAAGACAGCACAGAGACGGGCATTCCCGTTTTCAATCAGCTTCTGGATGGCATCGGGAAGCATGGCTGCAGGCAGGATTCCCTGTGTCAGGCCGGCATAGCTGAGCACGCTTCTGACATGCTCCACTTTTTTCAGCTGTTCCTCCAGCTCCTTTTCCTGACGCTCCGTGAGGCCTTCCGTCACCATCAGGGATACTGCTCCTTCCCCGAATTCCCGCATCAGGATTTCCTGCCCTCTTTGGGATTCCGCAGCAAACGGAAGATAGGTGACCAGATCATACGAGACCTTTTGCGATGCTATGCCGAAGCACGCAGGGACCAGTGACAGAAGACACAAAGCAATCACCAGGATCCTGTGTCGGATGATCCATTTAACGCAGCGGTTCACCGTGCTTCCTCCTTCTATATTCGCGCACCCATGCTGCCTTTTACCGCAGCAATGGTATGCGACTGTTTTCTTCCCTTTCCATCCTATCATATTCTGCTTTGAAATCAACTCCTGTTTTCTGCAAGCCGGACTGAAAAAAAGACTGTACAGCAGCTCAGATCAGCTCTTACCCCTTGCATCTGCTGAAGCTGAAAGATACAATAAGGTCGTGTATTACATCCAGGAGGTGTTTCCCATCGGCTATTTATATGAAACACACATGCATACCTGTCTTGCCAGCGCATGCGGCAAGTCGACCGGAAAAGAGCATGTGCGCAGATATAGGGATCTCGGTTTTACCGGGATTATTATAACAGATCACTTTTTCGGAGGGAACTGTGCAGTTCCGCGTCATCTTCCCTGGGATGAAAAAATCCGGCTTTTCTGCGCAGGCTTTGAGGATGCCTGGGAGGAAGGGCAGAAAGTCGGGCTGGATGTTTTCTTTGGCTGGGAACAGGGATACGGTGACGATGAATACCTTGTCTATGGTCTTGATAAGCAGTGGCTGCTGGACCATCCCGAGATTGAAAAATGCAGCCGTGCCCGCCAGCTCGCTCTGGTACACGAAGGCGGCGGCGCTGTCATTCAGGCCCACCCGTTCCGCATGCGCGATTACATGACCTATATCCGCCTCGGCCTGAGTTTTGCAGACGGCGCAGAAGTTGCCAATGCCGGCAACCGTTCGGTGCATGACACCTATGCCTACCATTATGCCCAGGAGTTCGGCCTGGTCATGACCGCCGGATCCGACAATCATGACTCCAGCAAAATACAGTCTCAGGATGACCTGTTCGGTGTTTCCCTTGATGCGCCGCTGACTTCGATTCAGGATTATGTCCAGCTGATCCGCAGCCGCGGTCCCATTCACCTGCATGTTCCTGACGACCGGTTTTCTGCCGACCCGAACACTTCCGAGCAGCTGCATTCCTTCTGGATCGACAGCTATGAACACCTGATTCCGACCCGTCGTCTGTGGATCAATCCCTTTTCTCCCACCGATCCCGAGTAACGCGCTCTGCTGCAGGCTTTTCTGCAGCAGTTTTTCTTTGCATGCGGAATCCAGAACTCTTCTTCAAAAAAGCACTTGCGTTTTTCTAAAGAGTATGCTAAGATACCACACGTTGCCGATGCTGATATAGCTCAGTCGGTA
>DEFL01000015.1:0-3039 GCA_002350845.1 Christensenella sp. UBA2853 | reverse complement strand
AGAGCGCATCCTTGGTAAGGATGAGGTCCCCAGTTCGAATCTGGGTATCAGCTCGCAAAAACCGTGAAACAAGCGTTTCACGGTTTTTTCTTTTTCCATGCATACATGGATTAAAAACAGGGAGCCGGATGCATCCGGCTCCCTATCGATTATTTCAGTTCATATGCGCCTTCCGGGCGAATATTCAGGATCAGGCAGCTCTTCGGACCGAAGGCTGCACGCATGGTGCTCACAAACTTCTGGAGCAGGTCATACGGGACAAAGTTCAGTGTGGTACCCGCAAAGCCGCCGCCATGCACGCGCCATGCGCCGCGTCCGTTCAGAATCTCTTCAGCCAGTGCGAGGGCGAGCGACAGCGGCTGCTGATCTGCAAAAGCATAAATATTCTGCAGATACATGAACGAGGAACGCCCGCTGGCAATGATTTCCCTGAAGAAGGCTTCGATATCGTCCTTCTCAAGTGCCTCGATCTGGCGATCCACCCGGTTGTTCTCCTGATAGAAATGCAGTGCACGCAGGATAGCCCGGTCGGATACTTTGCCGCGCAGGCTGCCGATCGAAGATCTGAATGTATCCTCACTCACATCGCGAAGGAACTGACCACCCAGGCAGGCCGCAACCTGCTTCATTTCCTGGGGAATCGCCGCATAGTGGTCGGTCAGATTGGCATGGCTTCCGCCCGGGGCAACCACGACAATCGCATACCCTTTCGCAGCAAAGTCATAGTTCATCGCTCTGACCAGCGGCTTTTCATCCTTGAAATCCACCGTCACAAGCCCGCCGGCTGCCGAGGCCATCTGATCAAGCAGACCGGACGGCTTTCCGAAATGCACATTCTCTGCATACTGTGAGATCATGGCGGCATCTTTGAAATCCATATTTCCCTGATTATACAGGCGGTCAAGGATCGCGCAGGTCATCACTTCATAGGCAGCGGAGGAGCTCAGACCGGACCCGGAAACAACGGAGCTCGTGATGGTGGCTTCATAGCCGCCCACCTTGTATCCCATCTGAACCATACGGTCGGCTACGCCGCGGATCAGGCCGGACGTTCTGCCTTTTTCATTGTCTTTGGGCGTCAGTGTCCGCAGATCCAGCTCAATGAGCGGATATCCTTCAGACCGGACACGGACAAAGCTGTCTTTCCGTTTGGAAACGCAGGCAAGCGTATCAAGGCTCGCAGAAGCTGCCAGCACTTTTCCGTGGTTATGGTCCGTGTGATTGCCGCCGATTTCCATGCGTCCCGGTGCAGAAATCATGTGCAGTTCGTCTGCATTCCCGAAATATTTTTCATGCCTGCAGACCAGTTCCTTATACCGTTCAGCCTGCGCGCTGCAGATGGCTTCATCTGAGCCATAAAGCATGCTCAGCTGTTCTTTCACCTTGTCACTGTCGAGAGTGGCCAGCATTTTTTCATACACAGTCATGTCTTTCCCTCCGGTCTCTGATCAGTTATCCAGCAGCGTCTGGAACACTTCCGTCAGCGCATCGGCACCGCGTGTCTGTGCTTCACTGCAGAAAGCATTCCATGTCTCGTCATTCAGTTCTGCTTCGCCTGTCACAAACCAGGTCATCTGGATTTCACACCAGCTGCCCAGGTTTTTCCAGATCTCTGCAATCTTCTGTTTCTGCTCCGCAGGGATAAACATCTGCGGGTAAGGCATGACCGAGACATCCTTGAGTTCCTTCAGGCCGAGAACCGCTTTTCGGGTGGTCTCATCGTCAAACGACACCTGATATTCCGCAGACATATAGACCGGAGCGGCAGCACCTTCTGTGATGGTGGAATCCACCAGCACGGAATTCTGCACATACTCGATGTCCTCCAGCCAGTACCAGGAACCGTCACTGGTCTTTTCGTACTCATCGCCTTCCAGTCCGGAAGAAGCCAGGAAACATCCCTCTTCGGTGTAAAGATAATCCACCCACGAGAGCACTGTGCCGGGATCCTTGCATGCGCTGGTCACAGCAAACGTACCAGGTAACACTTCACTGATCAGGCTGCGGTATTTTTTCGCACCGTCATGTTCAAGAACAAGAAT
The DNA here is from genome assembly GCA_002350845.1 of Christensenella sp. UBA2853. Taxonomy (GTDB): domain Bacteria; phylum Bacillota; class Clostridia; order Christensenellales; family Aristaeellaceae; genus UBA2943. The sequence goes on along the minus strand of DEFL01000015.1, from coordinate 997 downwards.
GCTGTATTCCGAAATCGCACTGCTCGGCAGCATATTCATGATCGTCGGTCCAAAAACCACGCCATAGGTGATCGCTGCCTTCGAATCCGTGATCTGGCGGGAGGTATCAATGGATGTAAAGCCATACTTGTCCAGCAGGCCTTCAGCATATGCTGTGCGCAGGAAATTCAGGAATTCACGGTATGCGTCTGTGGTATAGTCGAAGACAACCTTTCCGTCCACGACTTCCATGCCGTAATCATTGGGAATGACGCCAAACGCGTGAGCGAGGAATTTCAGATCCCAGAGTCCGGTAAAGGTGATCGGGATCTCATCATTCTTTCCGTTGCGGTTCGGGTCCTGTGTTTTGAATGCCCGGAGCACTTCAAGGAACTGGTCCGCCGTGGTGGGCATTTCCATCTTCAGGCGGTTCACCCATGTCGAGTTGATCCAGATCACATTGTTTGTCGGGATCATATTGATCTGCGGAAGTGCTGCAATCGCGCCATCCGGGAGGGAGATCGCCCTGACCCATTCAGGATGCGCATCCAGCAGTGCCTGCAGATGCGGTGCATATTCCGCGAGATAGGGCTTCAGATCAATCAGAACACCCTGTTCGTAGAGAGACTTTGTCTCTTCATTGGTCAGTTCTGCTTTAAACAGGATATCCGGGAGTTCGCCGGAAGCTTTGTAACCGGCCTTGGTTCTCTTCCATTCTTCGGCATCGGTGACTTCCTGGAACGTAAAATCAACCCCGGTCCGCTCCGCCATGCGGCGGAAAAAAAGGTTGTCATCCCAGACATGTCTGCTGTCTTCCGTATCATAACCGGCCATGACAAAGGATGCCGGATCCGCGCAGGCCACAGTCATTCCAGAGAGCATGCAGAGAATGATAAGGCATGCAACAATTCTATGCATGGAGAAACCTCCTGTCAGTTCATTCTGGGGTATTATAGTGCAAAACGGACATTTTTACCATCCCCTGTAATAGGATGAATCGGGTAGGTGGCCCCGACTC
>DEFL01000041.1 GCA_002350845.1 Christensenella sp. UBA2853 | reverse complement strand
TACAGAAGCTCGTAAGAGCTTCTATTTTTTTGCATTGACAACAAAAAAAGGAAGAGCAGATTCACTCTTCCTTTTTTTGCATGACTATGACAGCAAAGAGAGAAGCTCTTCCTTGCTCATAGACATAAGGTTCTCGCTTCTGCCTTCGAGAATGGCATCGGCAAGATCTTTCTTTGCATCCTGCAATTCAAGGATTTTCTCTTCGATCGTATCCTTGACAATGAGACGAATCACCGTGACCTGGCGTGTTTGTCCGATGCGATGTGCGCGGTCTGTTGCCTGATTCTGTGCAGACAGATTCCACCAGGGATCATAATGAATGACGACATCGGCGCCAGTCAGATTCAGCCCTGTTCCACCGGCTTTCAGTGAAATCAGGAAAACTGGCGTCGTTCCTTCGTTGAACTGCTGCACCAGCGTTAGGCGCTGTTCCTTAGGTGTTGCTCCTGTAATGATATAGTATGGTATTCTCTTGGCTTGCAGGTCTTTCTCAAGAAGAGACAGCATGGATGTAAACTGTGAGAAGATCAGCATGCAGTGTCCGGCATCCATAGCGCCTTCTATCAAATCCAAGCAGGCTTCGCGCTTGGCACACGATCCGGTGTAATTGTCAAACAAAAGGGAAGGGTCGCAGCAGATCTGTCGAATATGAGTTAACTCGGCAAGGATCCTGAGCTTGTCTTCTCCGGTGCCGCGGGATCCCTGGATGATACTGCGCATATGGACAACCTGCGCATCATAGAGCATCTGCTGGTCTTTTCCAAATCTGGCATATCTGACCTCCTCAAGCTTTGGAGGAAGATCTTTCAATACATCAGATTTTAAACGACGCAGGATAAACGGACTGACCATCTTCTTAAGGCGAGAAATGGCATCGGCATCTTTGGATTTTGCGATCGGTGTTTCAAAGCGCTCGATGAACTCAGAGGAAGAGTACAGGAAACCCGGCATCAGGAAATCAAATATGGACCAAAGCTCCGAAAGCCGATTTTCGATGGGCGTCCCTGTAAGTGCAAAGCGATGGTCAGCATGAATAATTTTCACGGCCTTACTGACAGCAGCTGTCTGATTTTTGATATACTGTGCTTCATCAAGAATGCACGCATAAAAACCCAGCGGCTCATACTGTGATATGTCGCGCTTGAGCAGATCATAGCTGGTAAGGAATACATCTGCTGCCGGCTGCAGCTGTTGGGCCGCATATTTCTCCGAGCGTTTCACATCTTGGATCGGTGTATCGGAGAAGTTGACATTGCTCAGTGAATTGGCGAGCAGCTTCAGCTGCTCATTGCGAACATGCTGTGTCCCGCTGATGGTTTGTACGTTCAGCTGAGGGGCAAAGCGTTTGAACTCTTCCAGCCAGTTAAAGACAAGCGAAGAAGGACAAATAATCAATGACGGCTTTCGAATTCCGCTTTCTTTTGCAGACAGCAGGAAAGCAATCACCTGAATTGTTTTGCCCAGACCCATTTCATCGGCGAGTATTCCGCCAAAGCCAGCGTTCCCCAGAGTGGACAGCCATTTGAAACCATAGCTCTGGTAAGGGCGAAGCACATCTTTCATCGAATCAGGAATATCATCGTCGGCATCTTTTACAGTCCTGAAGTTTTTGACCAGCGTCCGATATGTGCGGTCTCTGGAAGAAATGATGTTTTCATGTTCTTCCAGCATTCGATCGATGTAGAGTGCCCTGTATAAGGGAAGATGCATTTTTTCTTTGATGGCTTCAGTAGGAAGCAAATCCAGAGAATGGAAGAAGTCCGTAATATCGTCGATTTCACTGCTGTCTTCAAGATCGATATAGTCTCCGGAGCGCAGGCGATAATACTTTTTCTTCTTCTGGTAACTGTCGAGCAGCGCAAGAAGTTCATCGCTGGTCATACCCGTCGATGAAATGGATAAATCCATCAGTCCGCTCTGGACCGACACGCCGACAGTGATTTGAGGAACGCCCTGTACGCGGTGTGCACGAAAGATGTCCGTTCCGCTGACAACACCAAAGTGGGAAAGATAGGGGATTCCATCACGCAGAAAGTGAAAGAAGTCCTCTTCAGACAATTCAGCAAAATAGCGATGACGGTCCGGATCATACTGGTCGACATAGGTGGTCAGTGCATGTATGACACGGGCTTCCTGGTCCCGATCGTGATAATCTGCACTGTCGTCAACATCCGGTGCAAGCAGGAACTGCCTGTCTGCATAGGTCACGGTCGTTTTGATGGAAAGCACATTGTCTGCCAGATCGCAGTAAAAGGCAAACACGGGCTCGGGCGGAAGATATGCCTCGGCTTCATCACTGCAGTGATCAATCAGCTGCACACAGGAACTTTCAATCAGCCCGGGAAGGACACGATAATATAATTCCTGAAGATGGTTGAGACCGACATGAAACCGAAACAGTCCGGAGGGATCTGCAATGGACCGAAACGGTGCAAGCGCTTCTTCTTCCTTCGAAGTGACCCGGGAAAGACAATCCTGATTCAGGATATAGGTGTCGGTACTTCCATGGATTTCAACAGGAGCAACGCCCGAAACAACAACACCGACGAATGCACCGCGGGCATCTGACAGACGATCAACATGAACAGGGAACGACATGTTGCAATGACCGATCTGAATCGTGGTAGAGATGCCGTTTGACTTGTCCTGGTATTCACACTGCATGCCGTCTGCAACATCATAAAACTGATCCAGAAGACTGCCGCTTAACTGCTGCTGATAAGTATAATTCAATGCAGGCGTGTAATAACTTCTTGACAGCAGCTTTGAATTGACAGCCTGAATATCGGAAAAACGATGGATCATCAGCGCAAAAAGCGGCATGCTCTCATCGGTAAAGTCCTCTTTTGTAAAATCAACAGATTCTTTCTTTGACAGTTCAAAGCTTTGTTCTTTATGATTGTATGCCTGAATCAATGCAGAAGGATTCCGGCAGATGATCATTTTGGAACCGGAACGTCCGATTTTAAACGTGAGCTTGGCAACCCCGTCCTCCATAGAAATGCGCGGAGAAATGCTGAGTGTTTTTTGCCTTTGCGGGGGAATCTCTTTGGGATGGGACGGACTGTTTTCCTGAATCGAGCGGAAGAAAACGGCCGCGGCTTCGTCCGTAAGGTCAGAAGGCGAGTGCAGTGCGGTATATTTTCGGGCTGCCCGCATCAGGAGCAGCATATGTTCACAAAGCGCATCGTGCTCTTTTTCACAGTTGCACTGACTGTAAACCAGCGCATGAGAATGGAAGGTCATCCGTGTACCGTAATACCCCAAATCATCACTGTAATTCAGTCTTGCTGTCAGTTCTCTGAGTCCATCCCGCGACATGTCTTCGGAAATATGAATATTGGGGCGGTTTGTCTCATCCTCCGCAATCTCTGACATGCGCGTGACGGCATAGACTGTGGTTTTCAGAGGCGCCATGATGGACGCAAAATCATACAGCTGGATGCCTGAAATCTCCTGTTCGGAGCCGATTGCATCTGCAACGGGAAGCATCTGGTTTCCCAAAGTGCTCTGAAGCGTTTTACGCCGGCTGAGTTCTTCATCCCGCTTTATGGCTGAGATTCGCTGCGCATAGGCACGGTCTGATTCCGTGAGGACAAAAGGACCTTCATGTTTTTCGCGGTACAGGAGCATCGCACCGATATGAATGCATCGAATGCCGGCGCACCTGGGACAGCTGCAGTATCCCCAGACGTTGGAAAAGTTGTCACCGATATATCTGGGAAATCTTGAAAGTCGGATGTTGTACTGCTTTTTCCCGTCTTCAAAGACACATGAGAGCGTGGAACTGTCAGCAACCTGAAAATTGTGGATACAAAGGTCAAGGTGGTCGTCTTCAATCTGTTTCAATGTCCTCTGGTCAAAGAGCGAACGCCAGTCCAGCTCGACGGTAAGACGTTCAATGGACCTTGTCTGACTGTCAGCCATGCCTGAGTACCTCCCGATCACATAAAATTGCCTTAAGCATTTTACTGTAAGTTGAAGATGAATGCAATTTGCACGAAAGATAGATATCCATAGCATTTTTTCATAAACTTCTCATTTTTCACTTGTTGAGATTATGCTAAAAATGGATATACTTATGACTGCAGTTTGTCACTGCAAACTGATGCATGGATCTGAAGATCTGCATATAAAGATATAAGGGGGACACGTTATGCTGAAAAAAATCACCAGCAGTCCAGTTCTGCTTTCTCTTCTCTTAATCATTATGGGCATTGTTCTGGTGGTCTGGCCGAGTCCTGTTATTTCGGCCGTCATTACGCTTGTGGGTGTGGGCCTGATGGTTGGCGGCGTCATTGCCGTGATTGGATGGCTTAGAAACAGGGATACTACAGTTGCGAGTTATTCCAGGTTTGGTTCCGGGCTGCTGGGCATCGTGGCCGGAATCATTATCACTGCAAACCCAATTAAAGTCGCGTCCTTTTTTCCTGTCATGATCGGTGTGGTTATCCTGATCACTGGCATCATTAATCTGGTCCAGTCTCTGGATTTGAGGAAAATGGGGTATCAGAGATGGGTCATCCCGTTTATCCTTGCGCTGGTTACGATCCTGTGCGGCATTGCGTTCATTACTCAGCCGATTACCGCGCTTGAGATTCCTGTGATTGCTGCCGGTGTCATGCTGATTTATGACGGCCTGGTCAGCCTCTGGGTTTGCACCCGGAAATGAGATCAGCGCAAAACAGCAAAACTCAATGCGGATGACAAAAAACGTGAGCTCTTTTCTTTGAGAGCTCACGTTTTTCTATCTTGCGTGACGGAATCCGTATCCGCACGGAAAGCAAACAGCATGCTTCCAACGATGCGATTTACAGCGCAGTCCGTACAGAGGCCATTGCATTGACAAGCCTGTCACTGAAAGCATCAAATTCAGGATCCGGCCTTTGCAGCTCGGGATGGGACAGAATGAAATCGACAGACATCTGGACGCCCTTGCAGAATGGTGTCGTGCAGACAAAATCCGGGACCAGTGATTTGACTTTTGTATTGTCGAAGACAACAGAACAGGCTTTATCACCGAGGAGAGAACCGCGGAAATCATACTGCGGAGCCTCAGCCAGAACAGATGCCGGCACATAGCATGCATGCAGTTCCCTGCCAAGGGCATGTGCGGTCATTTCCATAATCTGATTCCAGGTCAGGCTTTCATCGCTGGTAATGTGGAAAGCTTCACCGATCGCTTTGGGGTTGCCCATGAGGCCGACGAATGCTTTTGCAAAGTCAGAGTTGTGTGTGACGGTCCACAGGGAAGAACCATCTCCATGAATGATGATCGGCTGATCGTGAAGGATGCGGGCGAGAACCTGCCAGGGGCCCTGGTTCCCATGCACGGCAACAGGAACGGTGCGCTCGTCATATGTATGGCTCGGGCGGACGATGGTGACAGGGAACCCGAAATCTTCAAGAGCCTGACGCAGGAGCTGTTCACAGGCGATCTTATCGCGGGAATACTTCCAGAAGGGGTTCGACAGCGTCGTTCCTTCCGTAATTTTGTAATGGGCAACCGGCTTGTGATAGGCCGAGGCCGAAGAAATATAGATGAACTGACCGCAGCGGCCATTAAACACACGGATATCCTGTTCAACGTGCTCTGGAACGAACCCTATAAAATCACAGACCACATCGAAGCAGGTATCTCCAATGGCGCTGCGCAGACTGTTTTCATCGCGCACATCAGCATTCAACCAGTGAATACTGTCCGGGAGGATGTCGTTTCGGTGACCACGGTTCAGAAGATAGATATCCCATCCTTTCTGCACAAGAAGCCGGGTCACTGCAGTCGAGATCGTGCCTGTACCGCCAATGAGTAGCACTTTCATGATATATTCCTCCTTAAATGAAAAGGCAGACTGCGCTGCCTTTTGAATTACCGTGTCATGGTTTTTGCGATGTAATCTTCATAGTTGCAGTAATAATCACTGATGGTTCCGTCATCATGGATTTCAAGAATGCGGTCAGCAACCGTTGTAATGAACTGATGATCCTGGCATGTGAAAATCACGTTGCCGGGGAAGTTAATCAGTGCGTTATTGACAGCAGTGATGGATTCCAGGTCAAGATGGTTGGTCGGCTGATCAAGCATGAGGAAGTTCGCACCAGAAAGCATCATGCGGGAGAGCATGCAGCGAACCTTTTCACCACCGGAGAGAACAGAAACAGGCTTATAGACATCATCACCGGAGAAAAGCATTCTACCAAGGAAGCCGCGCATGTAGGTTTCAAGCTGTTCAGGACTGTACTGTGCAAACCACTGCATCATGGTCAGATCGCAGCCATCGAAAAATTTGCTGTTGTCTTTCGGGAAATAGCTGGTGGAAATGGTGACACCAAATTTAAAGGTGCCGCTGGTGGGCTGGATCTCTTCTGCCAGAATTCGGAAAAGAGCAGTCGCACCCTGTTCGTTGCCGACAAGCGCGATCTTCTGCCCTTTGGTGACAACGAAGGACACATCCTTCAGCAGCTGCATCCCATCCTGACTGTAGCAGAGGCCGTCCACGGAAAGAATATCTTTTCCTGCTTCACGGTCAGGAGTGAAGCAGACCCAGGGATATTTGCGGGAAGAGGCGGGCATCTGTTCCATGGTCAGCTGATCGAGAAGCTTTCTGCGGCTGGTTGCCTGCTTGGCTTTGGACTTGTTGGAAGAGAAGCGCTGAATGAAGGCCTGCAGTTCCTTGATCTTGTCTTCACGGCGTTTCTTCTGGTCATTCATGAGAGACTGCATCATCTTGGAGGATTCATACCAGAAGTCATAGTTGCCAACATACATTTTGACCTGGTTGTAATCAATATCAACGATATGTGTGCAGATATTGTTCAGGAACCAGCGGTCATGGCTGACAACAATCAGGGTTCCAGTGAATTCCATCAGGAAATCTTCGAGCCATGCAACAGAGCGGTTGTCAAGGTTGTTGGTCGGTTCGTCGAGGAGGAGGATATCCGGATGTCCGAACAGGGCCTGAGCAAGAAGAACCTTGAATTTCTCACCGGCAGGCAGATCACCCATGATCGAATAATGGATATCCGCAGGCAGACCGAGACCGGTCAGAAGGGAAGCAGCATCACTTTCGGCATTCCACCCGTCCATCTCAGCGAATTCGCCTTCGAGTTCTGCCGCTTTTTCGCCGTCGGCATCTGTGAAATCCTCTTTTGCGTACAGGGCATCCTTTTCCTTCATAATGTCATAAAGGCGCTGATTGCCCATGATTACGGTATCCATGACAGAGAACGCATCATACTTGAACTGGTCCTGCTTGAGGGTGGAGAGTCTTTCATTGGCGGGAATGACAACGGTTCCGGTTGTCGGTTCGAGTTCACCGGAAAGAATACGCAGGAAGGTGGACTTGCCAGCTCCGTTTGCGCCAATGATACCATAGCAGTTTCCGGGAAGAAATTTCAGGTCGGCACCAGAGAAAAGTTTCTGACCGCCGAAGGTAAGAGAGACGTTGTTAACTGTAATCATGATACGCTCCTTGGATTCTTAGGTAATAGAAAAGCGGACGTATTATATTAACATATATTCAGCATAAAAGAAATGACAAAAAGCAGGCAAAATCATCGCGGGAGCACATTTCCAGACGTTTTTTTCAGCATGGAATCCGACAACCCCCAGAAGGTCAAAAAAACGGCTGGCAGAAGTGCCAGCCGGGGCTTGATGAATCAGTTGTCTTTTTTGGAAACCACATGCATCAGCAGATCCAGGATCTTCATGTAAAGCCAGAGCACAGTGAAGGCCAGGCCGTATGCAGCGGACCATTCATATTCCTTCGCATAGTGTTCCTGGACACAGGTGTCGATCAGGGAAAAATCGCTGATCAGGAAAAGGGCGGCAATCAGGATGCCAAATACATCCACAGCAATCATCAGGCCGACATTGTGCAGCAGCTGATGGGCAATTGCACTGGTTGCAGGAATCATGGCGGTGACGGCAAGCATCAATGAGAATGCAATGGAACTGATGATCATGGTCATCAGCACGACATGGAATTTATTCCCGACTCTGATTTTGCCGGATGTGTAGAGCCAGCTCATCACACCGACGACAACAATGGTCAGAAGCAGCGCTTCAATCCCAAGGAAACTATACTTTCCAAGGGCCTTGAAGACCAGGAACGAGATGAAATAGCCTTCGCTGATACAGTAAAGTGTTCCTGTCACCGGGATCGTTCTTCGGACAAAGATGCTGACCAGGTGAGAAAGGAATCCGGCAAACAATGTGCCGGCGAGAATCATGACTTCCAGACGGGAAACAGTGATGGCAATACCATCCGCAATGCTGAAAGAATACAATGCTGCCTGCCCGGCAAGAACGGTATTCTGAAGGATCACCTGCAGCAGCAGGCCAAACAGCGTTGCAATCATGAAATAGCAGGTTTTCAAAGCAATCCCGCGATAGGTGGCACAGCTGCTTTCAGCATGATCCTGAGCCTTGCTCAGCTTTTTCAGAATCGGGTTGGCGTGAAAAAGTGAATGGGCCTCTTTTGCGGAGCTCCGGTTTTGATCCAATACTACAGACATTCTATCGATCCTCCATGTGATCTTATCATTCATGCTCTGGGAATATCGTTTTCCAGAGAGACATGCGGAACATGTTCGTTCACATTCCTTGATACGCAGATCACAGAGAAATGGCAGTGCCTGGAGAAAATTCACTCTTGCCAATGAATCAAGCGAATGATATAATTCGCTTCTGAAAAGCGATGAAGGAGACCATGCCGGACAATCAGTCATCGAAGCGAGGGACAGAATGGTGCAAGTGTTCTGTTGGCTGACCGGAAATTCACTCCAGAGCTGCGAGGCTGAAAGACCAGTAGGCTTCGCCGCCTCGGCCGCGTGAAAGGCAGCGAGCGCATACATTGTGTGCGGAAAAAGGGTGGTACCACGTGGCTATAGGCTTTCGTCCCTTGCGGGATGAAAGTTTTTTTATGTCAACAGATACGGAAAGGATGAAACGCAGCATGGGCATGAAGGAACGAATCGGCGAGATCCATGAAGCCATGGTGAAGGAACTCCTGGGAGCAACCAGTACGCAGAATCTTGAGGATATTCGTGTACGTCTTCTGGGTAAAAAGGGCGAACTGACGGCACTGCTTCGCGGTATGGGACAGCTCTCTCCGGATGAACGTCCGAAAGCAGGCCAGATGATCAACGAGGCACGGGCAAAGCTGACGGAAATGCTGGAAAAAAAGGCCGAAGAAATCAAGGCCAGGGAACAGGCTGAAGCACTTGAACGGGAGACCATTGATGTGACACAGCCTGCACAGCTTCCCTCGCTTGGCGGTGCGCATCCGATCAACATGGTCATGGATGAACTGATTGAATGCTTCACCGGCATGGGATTTGAGGTGCTGGAAGGTCCGGAAGTCGAACTGGATCATTACAATTTCGAACTCATGAATATCCCGAAGAATCATCCCGCCCGAGATGCGCAGGATACATTCTACGTGGATGACAATATTGTGCTGCGTACGCATACCAGCCCGATGCAGGCGCGTGCCATGCTCACCAGAAAGCCTCCGATTCGAGTCATCTGCCCCGGTCGCGTATACCGTGCAGACGAAGTGGATGCGACACACAGCCCCGTCTTCCATCAGATGGAGGGCCTTGTCATTGACAAGGATGTCAATATGGCGGACCTTCGCGGCACGCTCAATGCTTTTGCGGAAAAACTGTACGGCAAGGGAATCACAACCCGTTTCCGTCCCAGCTTCTTCCCCTTTACTGAACCGTCTACTGAAGTTGACCTGACCTGCTCTTCCTGCCATGGAAAAGGCTGCCGGATCTGCAAAGGCACCGGCTGGATTGAAGTCCTCGGCGGCGGCATGGTCAATCCGAAAGTGCTGGAAATGTGCGGCATTGACTCGAGCGTTTATTCCGGCTTTGCTTTTGGCATCGGTCTGGAACGTATTACGATGCTCCGTTACGGCATTTCAGACATGCGGCTTCTGTATGAGGGCGATGTACGCTTCCTCAGTCAGTTCCGGAAGTGACAGGAAAGAGGGTTGAGAGATAATGAAAGTCCCGATGAAATGGATTAATGCCTATACTCCGTGCAATGTGGATGCAGAAACCTTCCAGAAGAATATGATCATGATCGGAAACGGCGTCGAAGGCTATGAGGAGCTTGGGGCCGAGGTTTCTGATGTTGTGGTCGGCCGAGTGCTGACCTGTGAAAAGCACCCTGATTCCGATCACCTTCATGTCTGCACAGTGGACGTTGGAAAAGAATCACCGATCCAGGTTGTGTGCGGTGCACCGAATGTTGAAGCGGGTCAGCTGGTTCCTGTTGCCCTGGTCGGGGCACATCTTCCCGGAGGAGTAAAAATCAAGAAGGGGAAACTGCGCGGCGTGGAATCCGAGGGCATGATCTGCTCCGGAGATGAAATCGGTGTCCCGCCGGAACTGTATCCCTCTGTCGGTGCGGCCGGCATTCTTGTGTTCCATGAAGACTATCCTGTGGGCAGTGACGTCAAGCCGATTCTCGGACTGAATGATACAGTCATGGACTTTGAAGTGCTTGCCAATCGGCCGGACTGCCTTTCTGTTTGGGGCATTGCCCGCGAAGCGGCGGTTGCCTGCCATTCAGAGTTCCATAAGCCTGAGGTAACAGTCAGGGAAGTGGGCGGCGACGTCCACGACTACGTTCAGGTGGATGTAGAAGACACGAATCTCTGTCCGAGGTATATTGCCCGCGTCATTCGCGATGTCCGCGTCGGCCCGAGCCCGCTCTGGTTGAGACAGTACCTTTATGGCGCCGGCATGCGTTCCATCAACAATGTGGTGGATATCACGAATTTTATCATGCTTGAGACCGGGCACCCGATGCATGCCTTCGATCTTGACATGGTGGAGGGACATCACATCATCGTCCGTCAGGCCAGGGAAGGCGAGCAGATCACGACACTGGACGGCAAGCAGCACCCGCTGACAGCTGGCCAGCTTGTCATCTGTGATGCGTCCAAGCCCAGCTGCGTTGCCGGCATTATGGGCGGCGAAGAGTCTGAAATCACGGAAAAGACACACACAATGATGTTTGAGTGCGCCGTGTTTGACTATGCGCAGACGCGACTGACGGCCCGTGCACTGGGCATCCGCACAGAATCCTCCGGCCGCTTCGAAAAAGGCGTATCGGCCCGTACCGCCATGGAAGCCATTAACCGGGCTTGCCAGATGATCAATGAGCTTGATGCCGGCGATGTGGTCAGCGGAATCATTGACATTTATCCGAATCCGCTCAAGGAGCAGGTCGTTGAAGCGAGCTGTGAGCGGATTGCAAAGCGGGCAGGTGTTCCGATTCAGCCGGAAGAGATTGAGAAGATTCTCAGGGAACTCCACTTCGGTGTCTCAAGAGATGGAGACCACCTGACGGTCACGGTACCTGATTACAGACAGGATGTTTCAGGCGAGGCAGACCTGTGCGAGGAAGCGCTTCGTGTCTACGGTTATGATAAGATCCCTTCGACGCTGCTCAGAGGTGAGACAACGCCGGGCGGAACCAGCGAGAAGATGAAGCTTCGCAGACGGTTCTCTTCGCTTCTGACGGGTCTGGGTTTCTATGAGATCATGAATTATTCCTTTGTCTCTCCGAAGACACTGGATCTCCTTCAGCTCGCGCAGGATGACCCGAGAAGAAATATGCTGGCCATCCGCAATCCGCTGGGCGAAGATACCTCTGTCATGCGTACGACCCTTGTGCCGGATGTGCTGACGACTGCTGCGCGCAACATGAACCATGGCAATCAGAAAGCCCGGCTGTATGAGCTTTCCCGTGTCTTTGATCCTCAGAACAGGACCGAAGAAGGGCTTCCCACGGAATCGGAGCAGCTTGTGCTGTGCCTGTTTGGTGAGGGAGAAACATTCTATACGGCCAGAGCGGTGGCAGAACGTCTCCTCCTTGAAATGGGTATGCAGACGATGCCAGTGCGCAGCCATCAGACCTACCTGCATCCCGGTCGGACCGCAGATCTCCTCTGCGGAGGCGAGGTTGTGGCCACCGTTGGAGAAGTGCACCCGCAGGTCCGTGAAGCGTTTGATATGCCGGTGAATGCCTATCTTGTGGAAATCAATGTGGAATGTGTGCGTGCCATGCGCAAGCCGATGGGCGAAGTGAAGGCACTTCCGAGATATCCTTCTGTGTCCCGCGATCTGAGTCTTGTGATGCCCGAACAGGTCGAGGTTGGCCCGCTGCTTGAGGATATGAAGCATGCGGCCGGCAAACTTCTGGAAAGTGCCGGCATGTTCGATGTCTATCGTTCCGCAACGCTTGGCGCGATGAAGAAATCCGTTTCTTTTAACTTTGTTTTCCGTTCGGCCGATCACACCCTGACTGAAGCAGAAATCAGTGCTGCCATGGATGCAGTGATGAAAGCCGCTGCACAGGAAAAGTATCATGCTGTGATCCGTAGCTGAAACGCGGTATGAACTGACCATCGATCCAACCTTCGGCACAGCATCTCCTCCGGATATGCTGTGCCGCTTTTTCTATTCACACGGGCATGAAACAGGACGGATGAAGCGCGGGAGACAGATTGCCGCCTCATTTCTGCCATTTGCCCTGGCGGAGCAGTGCCGCCCCGGTTTTTCCGCCAATGCGTTCCACTTGCAGGAAAACAGAGGATTGTGTAGAATAGTGTATGTAACAGGTTTGATTTGCATATTTTTTGCATGCTTCAAATCCTTTGAATAAAGCGGGAGATCTTCTGCGAAAGGCAGGGAGAAACGTATGGCGAACAAGAGAAAAAAAGACCCATTCAAGATTGTATTGATTATTACGGTGATTCTGGGCATTCTCGGTGCAGGATGTATTGTGGGATCGAACTGGATTCGTCAGCAGCGTGCAGAACGCCTTCAGGTTTTGACGGACCAGGTGATCACCGAGAATGCCGAATCGCAGGCCGCATATGAGCAGGCGCTCGAAGAATTTGAATCCGAGCAGGAAGATGGCACCAATCAGGCCTGGCCAAGCCCCAAAGGCGAAGGCTGGGAAGTGGTGGATCTGACCAATTATCCGCTGGAAAGTGTCAGCACAAGGACGATCAACCGTCAGGATGCACTGTATAACGGAATGCTGCTTGTCAATGAATGGCACTCCCGTCCGTCAGATTTCCTTGAAGACAGCCTTGTGAGCGTCTCCAAGGCGACGGACCGCAAGATCAGTGTCAGAGACAACAATGTCCGACTCTTCCCCGATGCTGTTCAGGCGCTTCAGGATGCCATCACGGATGCCAAAGGCGCAAATCTGGAAAACTATGTGGCATATGAAGGATACCGTTCCTGGGATGAACAGAATAATCTGTTCCAGAAGCAGATGGAAAAGTACAACAACCTTTCCGAAGAAGAACGGATTGAGAAAGCCAAAAAGTCTGTGAATTATCCCGGCACCAGTGAATTCAATACAGGTCTGACGACCCGGGTGATCCTGTACAAGGCAAAAGATAATGCAGTCAACAGCCTGAAGTTCTTCGAATCCGAGCAGGGCATCTGGCTGTACAACAACAGCTGGAAATATGGCATTGTATTCCGTTTCCCGCTTGCTGACTATCCTGTAAAGGGTACAGCCGATAAGAGCTACAAGACCGGCGTCAGCGTTCAGCTTCAGGCCTTCCGGTATGTTGGAAAAGGAAATGCGGCGGTCATGCATGCCTTGGATCTTTGTCTGGAAGAGTACCTCGATTATCTCAACGAGCACCCGCACATTGCAGTATTTGAGAATGGTGCTCTGAAGTATGAGATTGTTCGTGAGAATGTTGGCAACGGCGATCCCTTCACCGTGCATGTTACGACAAAGCCCGGTGTCAAGAATACCGTGACCAGCCTGGACAACATGGGCTACGCAGTCACAGTGTTTGAATATTGATCATACGAAAGTGCAAATGAAAGCAGGCAGCGAGTTCGCTGCCTGCTTTCATTTGTCTTTCAATCTGGATTGTATACGGGAAACCAGAAGAGACGCGGTCATTCCTCCGGCTTTGCGAAGATCATACGGCCTGCATTTGTCTGCAGGGAGGAGGTCACGACGAGAGCAAGTGTTTCTCCGATGCGATTTCTAGCATCCTCGATGACGATCATTGTTCCATCATCGGTATAGGCGATACCCTGATTGGCTTCGCGGCCTTCTTTGACCACGGTGGCTGTCATCCGCTCTCCGGGAAGGACAGCAGGCCGAAGGATGGAAGCGAGCTCATTGAGATTCAGAACCTGCAGACCGGATATTCCGGCAATCTTGGTTAGATTGAGGTCTGTTGTGATGACGACCGCTCCGATATCTCCCGAGAGCCTCAAAAGACGGACGTCCGAATCCACGGTATCCTCACTGTCTTCATGCATCGTGCGCACATGCCCGCTGGACAGATTCTGAAGAGCAGCGATGGTATCCAGTCCGCGGCGTCCCCGCGCGCGCTTGGAAGGGTCCTGACTGTCAGCAATGTGATGCAGTTCTTCTACGATGAAATCCGGGATGATCAGATCACCTTCAAAGAAACCGGCTTTATAGAGGGCAAGGATCCGTCCGTCAATCAGGGCTGAGGAATCCAGCAGTTTGTCCGGGATTCCTTTTGACGCGCCTTTGCGTGCGGCACGGTGCGTTTTACGGTGAAACGTGTGCTTCGGGAGGGTGAAAAAACTGCGGATGTACTGTTGAAAGTCGGCAGAACGGACATATCCCAGTGTGTACCCGAGCGTGCCCAGACCGACATAGAGGATGGCAGAGCATGCGGTTGTAAAAATGGAATCGCCCATAAAATGGAGAATATTGGTCAGGAGCGCTGCGACCACAAGACCGGCGGTCATCAGAAGCAGAGCACTCATGAACTGAGGGAACGGGAGCTGCGCAAACTGCTGAAAAACGCGCTGACCTTTATTCACCAGGTATTCTGCGCATCGTCTGGAAAAGAGAAGGCCGACAAAGCCGAAAACCAGGCCGGATCCGATATAGGTTGCGGCAAGGAGGCCCAGCGGAATGACATGGGCAGGGTTTGAAAGGCGGTACCATTCGATACAGCCTGCTGAAATGGCAATGCCGATTCCTGCTGCCAGAATCACGACCAGAATCCGGAAAAGTCGTTTGACAAGAACATGTGTTTCCATAAAGCACTTCCAATCAGATCAGATGGGGAAGGAAGATCAGAACAAAACAGAGATTGCCTGCATGACAGTATCCACACCGATGAGTTTCATTCCTTCCGGTGTCCGGAGCTGTTTCATGTTCTCTTTGGGAAGGACGAGCGTATGAAACCCGAGACGTTCACACTCGGCAATCCGCCGCTCACACTGCGGAATCGCGCGGACCTCGCCGGCAAGCCCGACTTCGCCCATCACGGCAATCTCGGGTCCGACAGCCATATCCTTGAGGGAGGAGACGACAGCCGCGCACAGGGCAAGGTCTGCTGCCGGTTCAGATAATTCCAGGCCGCCGGCAATATTGATGTAAATGTCCTGATTATAGGTTTTGCATCCGCAGCGTTTTTCAAGAACAGCAAGCAGAAGGGCGACACGGCCGGTATCCGCGCCACCGACAGTCCGCCGGGGCGTGCCGAAATAACTCTGGGCAGCCAGTGCCTGCACGTCACAGAGCAGCGGTCTTGAACCTTCCAGACCGCAGAAGACGACAGACCCGCTTGCACCTTTTGCTCTGTGGGAGAGCAGCTGCTCCGACGGGTTGGGGACAACTTTCATGCCGTCACCGGTCATCTGGAAAACGCCAAGCTCATTGACGGATCCAAAACGGTTTTTCACAGCGCGCAGGAGTCTGTACTGGTGCTGATTGTCACCTTCAAAGTACAGCACGACATCTACCATGTGTTCAAGCATGCGGGGGCCTGCAATTGCGCCGTCCTTGGTGACGTGACCGACAAGGAAAATGGCGGTCCCGCTCTCCTTGGCCATGCGCATGAGCAGAGACGTACATTCGCGAATCTGACTGATAGAGCCGGGGGCAGAGGCCATCTCGGGCCGATACATGGTCTGGATCGAGTCGACCACCATCATATCCGGCGCAAGCTCCTGCATGCGTGTCTCAATGTTGTCCAGCGCGTTCTCCGCCAGAACATACAGATTGTCAGAAGTGATCTGCAGGCGCTTGGCGCGCAGCTTGATCTGGCGGGCTGATTCCTCGCCACTGACGTACAGAACCTTTTTTCCGTTCCGGCACAGATGGTCGCAGACCTGAATGAGGAGTGTTGATTTGCCGATGCCGGGATCACCGCCCAGAAGCATCAGTCCGCCTTCAACGATGCCCCCGCCGAGCACACGGTCGAGTTCCGAAATGCCGGTTGAGGTACGGATGGTGGTATCTTCAGGGATATCCCTGAGCAGCATGGCAGCGACGCCGCTTCCCGGGCGCTGCTTTGCTGCTTTCACAGGTGCGGCAGCCGATGAAGAGATGGTCTCTTCCATCGTATTCCACGCACCGCATGAGGGACAGCGCCCTGCCCATTTCGGACTCTCATATCCGCAGGCAGTGCATGCAAAGCAGACTTTTGATTTGGCCATTTCAAACCTTCCTCCTGAGTACACAGCACAGTCTTTTCGCTACAAAGAACGATTATAGCGGAGTGGTTTGGAAAATGCAACGAAGATACGGCGGGTGGAATTGAATTGACAGAGAAAATACGGAACGATATAATGAAGGTCCTGCAAACCATGAGTGCAGGAAATGACTTTCTGGAGGAAACACCATGCTGCGTATTGCGTTGCGGGTTCTTGCCGTTCTGGCTGTGTTTGCCTTTACGGTTTTTCTGATTCCGTCCTCTGTGCCTTTTGCAGGGGCTGAGGAGGCGATTCCTGAATATGAGCCGGTGGAACTGGCTGCAACCTCTGTCGAACCACTTGAAATGGGTGAAATTGCTCCCTATGCACCGCTGAAATCAGGTTTTTTGAAGAACAAAGGCGGCTATCTCGACGACACGATTTCTGTGCAGATTAAGACCACCAGGGCCTATGATACCAAGGTGTTTTTAACCTATGTTCAGATTGCAGATCCCACTCAGCTCCGGACGGCTCCCGCGCAGGCGAACACGTTCAATCCGGACAAATACAGAAGCAAGAAGATCGTCAATGCTGATATTATTGCCAAACGCTGCAAGGCTGTGCTGGCAATCAACGGCGACTATTTTATCGACCGCAAAGAAGGATGCATCGTACGCAATGGCGTCCGCCTTCGTTCTGCCGATTTCGGCGTGTTCGACTGCCTGATTATCGATACGAACGGTGATTTCCATATTCTGAAGACACCCACAGAGGCAGAATTTGATGCCTTTGAAGGTGAGGTTATGCATTCGTTCTCTTTCGGCCCGGGTCTGGTCATTGATGGGGAAGCCCAGACGGATTACAATGCGGGAACCATGGGCGGCACGTCCAAAAAAGCACAGCGTCAGGTGATCTGTCAGATGGATAAGCTGAGCTATCTGATTGTGACCACACACGGCCCGGAGCAGTCCGGTTCTGAAGGCATGTCCCTCAAGCAGCTTCAGGCATTCCTGATGGAGCTTGGTGTTCAGCAGGCGTATAACCTCGATGGCGGCTCTTCAACCTGGCTTGTATTGAACAATGACAAGATCAATCACAAGAGCAAGCGCGGCATTGCTGATATCATTTATTTTGCAACAGCACAGGAGGGAAAGTAATGTACGGTGAGATGGAAGTGCTCTTTCGGCTGGGGCCTTTGAGCGTAACTCCGTACTCGCTGATGATGGGGCTTGCTTTTCTGCTTGCACTGGCTGTCACCTTCCTGACTGCACGCAGGGTATTTTCCGCCGAAAGGATCGTCACCATGGTGTGTCTTGGCACCGTGGCCGCCATCCTCGGCGGACATCTTGTTTACAGCCTTGCTTTTTTCCCGGCCCTGGAAGTGGATTACGGCGGATATTCGTTCATTGCGCGGCTTCATGAGGGCGGCTCAACCCTTTTCGGGGCCGTCTTCTTTGTCATGCTTGCCTGCTACCTGCTGGCGAAGCACTGGCATGTCAGGACTGCTGATCTGATGGATGCTGCAGCGCCCGGAGCGGCTGTTGCGATCTGCGTGGGGCGCATCGCGGAATACTTCAATGGCCAGGGTCTTGGGCAGGCGGTAGAGGATGCTGCATTTCAGCGTTTTCCGTTCGCAGTGTGCACCTATATGGATGAAGAGTGGTCCGAATGGTACCTTGCGGTATTTGTGTTTGAAGCAGCGGCGGCCCTGATCCTGTTTGCTGCCCTGCTCCTTCTTCGGCGCCGCACGCTTCGTCCCGGCTTCCTGTCCGGTTTCTTTCTGTCCGCATTCTGTGCATCCCAGATTTTCCTTGAACAGCTTCGCGCAGATGACTGCATCCGCTTCGGTTTTGTGCGGCTTACGCAGATCTGCGGACTGGTTGTGCTGGTTGCCCTGCTTTCCGCACGGATCGTTCAACGGGTCCGCACAAAGGGATGGACATGGGAAGAAACGGTTCTTGTGGTTCGTTTTCTTGCTGCAACCTTCTGTGTCGTGTTTACAGAGTTTGCATTTGAAAAGCCACAGTATTATCCGTATCTGTCCGCATGCATTGTGCTTCTGGCACTGAGCATTGCCTGCCCGGAAATCATCAGGGCCAGAAAGGGCCATGCGGCTCTGCACATCGGCGGTGCCGCGATCAGCATCATCCTGGGTGGTGCGATGCTGTATATCCTGACGCTGGGACTTGAAAATGAATGGGACTATCTCTACGCACTCATGGCAGTGTGCGTTTCAGTGATGGCATTTGATGCCTGCCCGAGAAACAAACAGGAATAATAGAAAGAGGCGGTTAAGTGTATCGCGTAGTTCATCCGAATGCTCCACTTGAAGGCACTCCCCAGGAAAATGCATACCTCGTTCTGGATGAAGTCGGCAACACAGCCGGTCAGGGCCGTGTGATTTATCAGTATTTGCCGCATATGGATCCGGACTGTCCGATTAATCTATATTTTGATATGAAGTGTGATCTTGCCGGGAGATATGTGCTTCTGGGAGCACTCCTTGCAAGAGCGCGTCAGCTCCGCGATGTGGACCCTACGGTGCATGCCAGGGTATACACCATGGTCCATCCGGAAGATACCGACTCTCAGGCGTTTTATACGAGCAGTGGAATGTCTCTTGAGCAGCGGGAATCGCTGGTCACTCTTCAGGTGCCGCAGGGAGAGAGCCGTCTGCCGATGGGATGCCAGGTGATTGCTGTTCCGATGAATACGCCGGAGGAAAAGCTTGGATTTCTCAGCCGGCTGAACAACAATGATATTCGTCATGTTGATTTTGTCCTTCTTCAGCAGTTTATGCGGACCTCCCATTTTCAGATTCTGGGTCTGACCCGTGAGAACAGCGTGGTGGCAGAACTGATGATGGTTGGAAACGGAAATTCGGCAGAGCTGATGGCCATCTATACGTATCCGACCTGCAGAGGTCAGGGATTGGCAAAGGCACTGCTGCACAGAAGCATGGTGATTCTTCAGTCGGAAGGCGTTTCACATTTTGAGGCCCGCATCATGACCCGGTCCAAGCCTCAGATGGGGCTCGCGAATGCTTTTGGCGCACAGGAAGAGGAAGTCATTTCTCTTTTCCCGGAACTGATGCTGTAAAAAGAGGAGTGCAATATGGCAAAACTGTATTTTCGCTATGGCGCCATGGGGTCATCCAAAACAGCCAATGCCATCATGGTGCAGTATAATTACGAAGAGCGCGGTCAGCATGTGCTGATGGTCAAGCCTGCCATGGAAAACCGGGACGGGGCAAGAACCGTAATGAGCCGGTGCGGACTGAAGACAGAGTGTGTCTATATGGAAGAACTGCCCGGGATGGACCTTTCTCCCTATGCCTGCATTATCATCGATGAAGCGCAGTTTCTGAGTAAGGATCAGGTCGCATTTCTGGTTCATGTGGTGGATGATCTGAATATTCCCGTGATTGCCTATGGTCTGCGCACCGACTTCCAGAACAACTTTTTTGAGGGCAGTCTGTGGCTGATGGCCTGGGCCGATACCATCGAAGAAGTCAAGACGATCTGCTGGTGCGGAAAGAAAGCCATCTGCAATGCGCGTGTGTACAACGGAAAAGTCGTCAAGGAAGGGGATCAGATTCTTCTTGGCGGCAACAGTCAGTACATCTCCCTGTGCAGGAAGCACTGGGCGAACGGGAATGTCGGGCCGTTTGAAAACCTGCATCTGGGTGACTGATGCTGTGCCGTATCCGGCATAAAATCACGATTTCAGAATTTCCTGTTGCATTCGAGAGAAAAAAGTGCTATAGTATCGCCCGTCGCCAAAAGGCGGTTGCTGATATAGCTCAGTCGGTNNAGAGCGCATCCTTGGTAAGGATGAGGTCCCCAGTTCGAATCTGGGTATCAGCTCCAGAAAGAGTCATGAATCGTTGGTTCATGACTTTTTTTGTGCTCATTTTCCCCCTTTGAAAGCAGCGCTTGTGCAGAACATGAAAAAATCTCCGTTCCGGGTTTGGTCAGCCCCGGACGGAGAAAAGAAACGAATGCTTACAGGTACCTTCTGCGAGGGATCATGCGAAGGATGACCAGGCGAAGCTTCTGCCACCAGGTCAGGCGGCGGGTAAGCGACAGGACCGTTGTCCGGTAATAGTCAATATCGGATGGCAGCGGCAGTTCATGCCCATAGAAGACGGCTGACGCACAGTCGCTGAGTTGGCTTACCGCATCTTCGGGAAGACTCTGGGAAGCGATCCGTTCGAGGAAAGAGGACGGGGTTTCCGATGGCAGTCGGTCAAAATGCATGACGTGAAGCACCGCAAAGAGCTCATGGACCCAGACCATCCATCTCTCCCGGTCGGTTTTCTTCCTCTTTGCACGCTGTTCCGGCAGAGTGAAATAATATCTCAGCACGAGAATGGCCAGGAGCAGGAACAGGAGGAGCCACGGGAGAACGCTGCGCTGCCCTGAAGGCGTTTCTCCATCATCGGGCTCCGGCTGCACGGAGGGTGCCGGGGAGGGCTCAGAAGAAGGAGAAGCGTCGTCTGCTGAAGGAGAAGGCGAAGGGCTGGGCGACGGCGAGGGCGTCGGTTCCTGACTCCCACCCGAATCGTGGGATGGGGAGGGCGTCGGCTCGTTTGACTGGGAAGGCGGAGGGGAGGATGGCTGGGGGGAAGAGTTCTGCTGACCGGAACCGGAAGAAGCGGATCCGGGGGTAGACTCGACCGTCAGCCAGCCAAAGCCGGGGAAATAAACCTCAGTCCATGCATGCCCGTTCTGACCGGTGACGTAGGCGCTGCCCGATGAGCCGGGGGTTGCCAGATAGCCTTCCACATAGCGCGCAGGAATCCCGCTCATGCGGCAGAGAACCGTTAAGGCAGTAGCAAAATAAGTGCAGTACCCTTCTCTGCTCTGCAGAAGGAAATAACTGACAAAATCCACATTTTCAGGGACCGGCTCCACATCAAGGGTATAGCGGCAGTGCCCTTTCAGATAGTCGGCGAGGGCCTGCACCTGACGATAGACGGAAGACTGCCCATCTGTCACGGAATGAGCGAGATCGTACAGCTGTGAGGGCAGGTGCGAAGGAAGCCGTGTATAGATCTTACAGATCTCCTCATACTCAGCATCATCTGCTGCACCGCACAGGGAGATCAGCTCTTCGAGTCCATTTTGTCCGAACACAGGGGTCGGCGCACGCACGGTCCACGCGTCTCCGGGGACAAGGTCGCGCGTCGTAAAGATTTCAGAGCCCTGGTTAAAATAGGGGACGATGTCTCCGCTGCAGGAAAGATCCCGGACACGCTGGGGAACAAAAAGGTCAGATGCACTGGATGAGACCATCTGGGCTGAGATGGTCTGCAGTGTCAGCAGAGGCGAGTTCAAAAAATCAGATGCAGGGAGTGTCTGATTAAATACATGACTGCGGACAGACAGCCAGCGGGGGGAAATCCACAGATACCGGCGTTCACTGACCGTACTCATCCAGGTCTTTCCGGTATACTCATCTTTTGCGGCTCCGCGAAGGTAAACCTTCCCGGGGGCTTTCACCACCATGACGAGATGGTCTGAAGGGGATGCAGGGCCGCCGAGCTGGCCTGAGCCGCTGGGATAATACCCTTCGGAAGCAAGTGAAAAGACATTGCGCGGTTCTGAATAGAAGAAATAATCAAGAACGCGCTGACGGATGGTCTCGGCGGCTTCCTTCAGCGGCTCAATGGTGAAGCCGGACTTGGGAATCAGAAGGAAAGAAACCACCGAGAGAAGAACCGCCAGAGGCAGGAGCGAGCGCAGACGTACAGAGTAAGCGCCGCCGGATCCCAGCATCAGAATGGACGCAATCACGGACGGCACAAGGCAGGCAAGCAGGAACGGCATTTGAAGGGTCCAGGCAATGTACAGAAACGTGAACAGCATGGATCCCTGAAATGCGCTGCCGTAGTCACGGGAGGTGCAGAGAAAAGCAATCACTGTCAGGACCAGGGAAGCAAGGACAGAGACTTCTCTGGCAAACACCGGGACAGCCCCGGCTGCACCGGACATATGGAGGACAACGGCCATCACAGTATCAAACAGCGTCTGGTAACCGTTGAGCGCAATCACCCAGAAGCCGGCAGCAGCTGCACCGAGGATGCTGAAGATGATTGTGATACGCCGGGAAATGCTGCAGATCACGTACACACACATGCCGAGGAACAGAATCAGAAACCCCAGCGCTGTATACTCTGTCAGGAACACACGGAAAAAACAGAGAAGGAATCCCGTGCCAAAGAGCACTGAGAGAAAAGCCCGGCGAAGCGCGGAAGAAATGGACGAAAGCAGCGGAATTCACCTCCTGCTGGAATGATGATAATCCATCAGGCCGTCCCTGCGGGCGACACATAACAGACTTCACAGCTGGCTTGCTGCAGACGGGATACGAAGGGCATGAGATCCGGGTCGGATGGATTGACGGTGATCAGGTACAGGCGCAGAGCAGGTCCGATGCGGCGCATCTGGCACATGATTTCGACAAGCTCACCACTGAGAACGGAAGTAATAATGACCGTGGCACCAAAGCGCCGCAGCCGGCCGGATTCAATCAGGAGAACTTCTTCAAACGAGGAACCGGCAGTCCATTCCATCCGTGCCAGGTTTTCAGCAATCAGGCCGATTCCCATCTGGCCTTCGACTTCCGTCGGATGCGTTCCGAGAAGCGGCAGGCGGATGCCGTGCTCCCTTGCGCTCTCCACTTTCATCACGGACAGGGCCGTTTCCAGAAGCGCGTCCTGAATATCGGGTGAGGCCGGCTTCTCACAGTTCAGAATGACCAGAGCATCCGGCAGAACGGGTTCGTCAAATTTACGGACCAGCAGTTCCTGCTTCCTGGCCGACAGTTTCCAGTGGATTTTTTTCATCGGGTCCCCGGTCTGATAGGTACGGATATCGGATGGACTGGTGATGTCTTCATTGGCTTTTGCCATGGTGCCCAGTCCGGCATCGACCTGCGTATAGATCAGGGGTTCTACCCGGAAATCAACAGGGAGAACCAGCAGTTCAGGGAGATCACGGAAAGAACCGTATTCCCTGGCATAGATGCCGAAAATGTCACGGATCCTGCAGGAGTTGACTTTTGGGCGGATCACGCCTGCATGACGGGTGGAAAACAGCAGGGAAAAAGAATGCGCCTGTGCAGAGCATGGAATCTCCAGGGGCTGGAGCGGCATGTCTTCGCCAATGCTGATCTGAAGCTGAATGGGGGACACGGGGAGCAGAGAGCGATAGGCGGCCGTGATGTGCAATTCTGCCTGGTCCCCTCTGCGGACGCGGTCCTGAAGAAACTGCAGGTGCATCTTCATGCCTCTTCTGGCCAGACGGACGGAAACGGGTGCATAGAGCAACAGAAGGGAAAAGAGCACGGCCGGTGCCAGAAAGGCGGGTGAACCGGTCGAAAATGCAAGAAGAAAGAGCAGAAGCGCTGCACCGAGCAGATAGAGATATCGGGTAGTCATACTCTGACCGGGACGGCAACATTCTGAAGGATGCGGTGGAGCACCTGTTCTGCCGTCACACCTTTCATGCGTGCTTCAGGACTGAGGACGAGTCGGTGTGCAACCACGGGCAGACACATATTCTGCACGTCCTCAGGGATGATATAATCTCGTCCGCTCAGCAGGGCATAAGCCTGAGCTGCATGCACCAGTGCAATGGCGGCACGCGTCGAAGCCCCCAGCTGCAGCCCGGGCTCCCGGCGCGTGGCAGCGCAGAGCGTTGCGATATAGGAGCGCACCTCAGGGGAACAGTAAATCTGTTTGACCATTTCCTGCATTTCGACAATATGCGAGCCGTTGCATACGGGTTGTACCGTATCCATGGGATGCTGGACACCGGAATACCGCTCAAGGACATCCATTTCCTGTTCAATCGTGGGATAGCCCATGGAAATGCGCAGGAAAAATCTGTCCATCTGAGCTTCAGGCAGAGGGTAGGTGCCCACGAATTCTCCGGGGTTCTGGGTGGCAAGAACCATGAACGGCTGGGGAAGGTAATGTGTCGTGCCGTCGACGGTGACCTGGTGTTCTTCCATGGCCTCAAGCAGCGCGGACTGGGTTCGCGGACTGGTGCGGTTGATTTCATCAGCAAGAACGATCTGGCTCATAATGGCACCTTCGCGGTATTCCATTTCACCGGTCTTGAAATTGACCATGGTGAATCCGGTGACATCGGAGGGCATCAGGTCAGGGGTGAACTGAATTCTTCTGAAAGAACAGTTCAGTGAACGTGCAAGTGCACTGGCGAGCGTTGTTTTTCCAACGCCCGGCACATCCTCTATCAGTACATGGCCCCGGCAGATCAGGGCGATCAGAGCGAGCTGGATGGCGTCCTCTTTACCGACAATGACACGGCTGATCTGATGCTCAAGCGCTGCGATCAGATTACGGGGTTGAACCATCGAAACACACTTCCTTTGCAAATTCAGATGAAGTACAGAATAACCAAGTATAAAGTATACAGAATCAGATGCGTACAGGCAAGTCACAGACTTGACTTGAAGGCAGAGGAACCTTAGAATTCAGCATATGAACGGAAAGAACAAAGGATTTCTTCCCGGAAATGTCGGAGGCGGAAAAGATGCGTCGCATCCTGGAGATGCTTTGTAAGAGTGAATATATGTCCGGCGAGGATATGAGCAGAGAGCTTGGCATGACACGTGCCGCAGTATGGAAGAAAATCGAAGCGCTGCGCCTGGAAGGATGGAATATTGAGAGTGCGGGAAAACGCGGGTATCATCTGGATGCCGGGGATCACATTGATCCGGTTTTATGGGAACACATTCTGAAGACGGAAATCCTTGGACGACAGACGAATTTCTACGCGTATTCTCTGGATTCGACAAACCGCCAGGTGAAGCAGATGGCCATGGAAGGCTGCGCAGGCGGAAGCCTTGCACTGTGTGAGGAGCAGACGGCAGGGAAGGGCAGACTCGGAAGAAAATGGGTCTCCGGTCCGGGTGTCGGACTGTGGCACTCCCTGCTTCTGCGGCCGGACCTGAAGCCTGCTCAGGCTCCGCTGGTGACGTTTGCATGCGCGTGCGCCATGGCGCTGGCGCTGGAAAAGCAGGGCATCACGGGGGTGCGCATCAAATGGCCGAATGACCTGATTCTCTCAGGAAAGAAGATCTGCGGTATTCTCAATGAAGTCAGCTGCGATATGGATCAGATTGAATACCTTGTGCTTGGGGTCGGACTGAATGTGCGAAAAGGGTCTGTACCGGAAGAACTGAACGACAGGGCCGGCTGTCTGGAGGATTTTTGTCTTCCGCCCAGACGGAGGGATATCCTGGCAGACTACCTTCTGGAAATGGAAACGATCATGCGGCAACTGGAGCTGGATGGCTTTGAAGGCATGGAGAAAATCTACCGTGACAGGAGCTGTACCCTGGGCAGCAGAGTCCGTGTGATCGGCTCCGAAACATTTGAAGGAACCGCAAAGGATATGGATGAGACCGGAGCACTG
The DNA here is from genome assembly GCA_002350845.1 of Christensenella sp. UBA2853. Taxonomy (GTDB): domain Bacteria; phylum Bacillota; class Clostridia; order Christensenellales; family Aristaeellaceae; genus UBA2943. The sequence continues at coordinate 14,356 of DEFL01000041.1, read as the reverse complement.
CTGGTGGAGGATGAAGAAGGAATTGTCCGCCGTGTGCTTGCTGGTGATGTTTCGGTGCGCGGGGTGATGGGCTATGTCTGATGTGCGTGGTGTCGGGCTGGATTTGTGTGAGATATCCAGAATGGAAAAAATGCTCGAAAAGCCATCATTTATGAAAAAAGTCCTTACAGAGAAAGAACAGGAATACATTGCATCAAGGGGCAGGATGGCGGCAGAGTCTCTGGCTGCCATGTGGGCAGCCAAAGAAGCCTGCCTAAAGGCGTTTGGGACGGGGATTATCGTTCCGATGACCGAGGTGGAAGTGCTGCATGACAATGGCCGTCCATACTACTGCCTCCACGGGAAGGCCAAAGAACTGCTGGAGAATGGACAGGTCTTTCTGAGCCTGACGCATGAAGCCGGCATGGCAGCAGCCGTCTGCATATGGTCGGTCTGAGTGCGGATTACCACTGAAAAGGAGCGGACCGGGGAACCGGTCTTACAGGCACGGCGTGAGATGCACAGACAGGATGGCTTGATGGCGTCAAATGATTGGCCGCACCAGATCACAGAGAAACGGTGCGGCATTTTTATGTGGCGCTCATGGAGATGAAAGCCGGTTCCTGGGCAAAGAAAAATGCGCCGGAACCAGGTTCGGCGCATGAGGGGATGGGTCAGGATTCAGGTGCAGGAGTTGCAATCGGCTTGGGCGAGGCAAGCTCGTCAGCATAGAGCACTTCAAGTGTTTTGACATCGGCCGTGCCGGTCTGCTTCAGCCCATGATCTTTCTGGAATGCTTTCACAGCTGCGATGGTACCGGCCAGATAGGTTCCGGAGCATTTACCCGAATAATAGCCGAGCTCAGTGAGCTTTTTCTGCATCCAGTAGACAGCATCCGAAGAATTGTTCTTCTGGAGCTTTTCAAGAGGAAGCGGCGGTTCGGCACCGGAAATATACACGGGCTCGGCCGTCGGCTGAGGCGTTTCCACGGGGAGCATGTTTTTCTTGTTCAGAGCGGGCTTGGCAACGGATGCTTTGAGTTCCGGGTCAGTGGGAAGGTCATCTCTGATGGTGACCACAGTTCCCTTGCCGACATTGTCATAAATCCATTTTGCATCGGAAACGAGAAGGCGGATGCATCCATGCGAGGCGCGCTGGCCCAGCATATTGTAGCTCTTGATGGAAAGGGACTTGGTGTCCACGCGGGCGTAAATGACGCTGTGGAATGCAATCTCAGAAGTGATCTGGGTCCAGTACTGAGCATAATCGCCCCATTTGGGGAAGAAGCACCATCTTGCTTTGCGTCCGTTGAGCGTGAAGTCGCCGATGGAACTGGGGTTTTTCTTGGTTCCGGAAGAACAGATCATCTGACGCACGACGACTGTGTATTCGCCCTCTGCATCGCGGCTGTAGACCGTGACCACCTGATTGTTGACGTCGACGGTAATATGGAAGGGAACAGGTTCCGGTGTTGCTGCAGGTGCGGGCGTATCCCCGGGCAGGACAATGGAGGCTGTGTTAAAGAGCAGGTCCCAGGTTTTCTTTCCGACAACGCCGTCAACAGCCAGGCCGTTCTGAGTCTGGAATGCTTTGACCGCATTGCGTGTGTTTCCCTGGAAGTTGCCGGAGACAGGGCCTTCATAATAACCCAGATCCGTCAGACGCTGCTGAAGCAGCTTGACATTTTTTCCGGACGACCCGTAGGCAAGACGCTTTTTATACGCAACGGTTTCAATGGCATCCGGGTTGTTGCCGTCAACAATTTCGGTATCCTTTTCGGGTTCCGGTGTAACGACAGCGGCACCGGAACGGGAACGCGCATCGGAAGAATAGACAAGGCTCTGCGTATCACCGTCCGCGTCCCCGGTTGCCGTCATGCCCATTTTCTCCTGAAACGCTTTGACTGCGTCGGCGGTTGCATCCAGGTAAACGCCGGTAATTTTCCCGGTGTAATATCCAAGAATGGTCAGCCGGGTCTGAAGACGGGTGACATCCGTGCCGGAGGAACCGACATGGAGCGGACGATAGAGCGTGGCAAACAAGAGGGCCTGGGTTGCAGAATCGGCCTGACCGGATTGTTCAAGACCGAAATCCTCCTGAAACGCGGTGACTGCTGATTTCGTGGTCTCCCCATACCGTCCGGTAATCTGTCCGGTATAATATCCAAGCTCGGCCAGGTGTGTCTGGAGTTCCTTGACATCCGGTCCCATATCGTTGAGAACGAGTGTCCGGGCCTCTTCGTCGGATTCAATGACTGCATCATCCGTCGCAAGAGGGATGTCTTCTGCAGCGGCTGTCACGGGAGTGACAGACTCTGTGAATGGAAGCATGCAGAAGAACAGAGCAAGCAGCAGGGAAACAAAACGCTTCATGAAAAAATCTCCTCAAAACAACATGGGAATACCATTAAATTTTATAGGAATTGACATAAAATTTCAATACTTCGACACAAAAAGATACATATCTATGAAAATGCCCAATGACTGCCTGAACAGATACAGGAGAAAAACAAGAGGATGATTGACAGACAAAGGGGAAGATGCTAGACTTTGCACGTACACCCGGAATGGGAAAGAGAATGGAAAAAAGGAGAGCTCGAACATGAAGCAGCATGGGACTTTCGGGATGACCATGATGATGTGCATGCGCCGCATGTGCATGTTTTGCTGTGTCCGCAGCTCGATGGTCACTCGTTCCCATTGATGATGGCTGGCAGCCATCCGGGAGGGCGCCTCGAGGCGGTCCTCTCTATTTTTATTTTCGGACAGTTTGACTGCCCATTCCCTTTGTTGGAGTCGAGACGATTGCGGCGAAACCGCAGGAGACTCTGAAAATATTTAAAAGGAGCGTATCATCATGAAAAAGCTGACTGCACTGGTTCTTGCCCTTGTACTTTGCCTGACAGCCTCCCTGGCCCTGGCGGACACCGTGAAAATTGCGGTTCCCAACGATGCCACGAACGAAGGCCGTGCGCTGCTTCTTCTGCAGGCATACGGCGTACTGAAGCTGGATGAAAATGCCGGCATTACCGCAACGGTGGCTGACATTGTGGAAAATCCGCTGAACATTGAATTTGAAGAAGTCGAGGCGGCCATGGTTCCCAATGTCCTGCCGGACGTGGATTACGGCATCATCAACGGCAACTATGCGCTTGCTGCTGAGCTGAATGCTGCACTGCTGTATGAAAACAGCGAATCCCCCTACGTCAATGTTGTCTGCGTAAAGGGCGGAAATGAAGAGACGGATGCCGCCAAGGCCCTGGCTGCAGCCTGCCTGAGCCAGAAAGTGGCTGACTATTTCCAGAACTATGAAGGCACTGCCATTGCTGTCATTGATAATCCGACCGACGGATATGATGCCACGGTTGATTATGCTGCACTGGCCGGAACCACCATCAAAGTGGCCTGCACACTCGATCCTCACTCCTATGTGCTTGAGATTGTAAAGGGCATCCTGGCCGAAAAGAACGTCAACCTGGAGATCATTGTTGTGGACGATTATGTCACCCCGAACACCATGGTGGATGCGGGCGACGTCTTCGCAAACTTCTTCGCTCATCTGCCCTATCAGGATGACTTCAACGCCCAGAACGGGACCAACATTGTGAGCATCGCCGGTGTTCATGTCGAGCCCATGGGTCTGTATGCAGGCAAGCAGGCAGACCTTGCTGCACTGAATATCCAGTAATCGAAACGATGCCACTCAAGTCTCGCCGAAAAGGCGAGACTTTTTATTGCGAATTCAACACCTGTGAGATATAATGGCTCGAAGCATGCAAGGATGGAGGCAGGTACATTGATTCAGCTAAAAAATCTTTCCAAGCATTTCACGACAGTGGATGGACCGGTGGATGCGCTTCGGCATATCAATCTCACGGTCAATGACGGCGATATTTATGGAATTATCGGAATGAGCGGTGCTGGCAAGAGCACGCTTGTTCGCTGCATCAATATGCTGGAACGACCGACCGAAGGCAATGTCATTCTGGATGGACGGGACCTGGGCACACTGAGCAATGCGGAACTGCGTAAGGTGCGCCGCAAAGTGACGATGATCTTCCAGAGCTTCAATCTTCTGATGCAGAGAACCTGTCTGAAGAATGTCATGCTTCCTCTGAAACTGATTCATATGCCCAGGGAGCAGGCTGAAAAGCGTGCGATGGAGCTTCTGGAACTGGTGGGACTTCCGGACAAGGCCAATTCCTATCCGGCCCAGCTCTCCGGCGGTCAGCAGCAGCGCGTGGCCATTGCCCGTGCACTGGCGACAGAACCCAGACTGCTGCTGTGCGACGAAGCGACGTCCGCTCTGGATCCCAAGACCACGCATGCCATTCTGGAACTGATCCGTGACATTAACCGCAAAATGGGGATTACGGTCATTGTGATTACCCATCAGATGAGTGTCGTTCAGGAAATCTGCAACAAAGTGTCCATCCTTGAGCACGGTGAAGTCGTCGAGGAGGGGGACGTCAGTGAAGTGTTCTCCAATCCGCGCTCCAATGCAGCAAAGAACCTCATCTATCCGGAAATGGCCGACGGAAACAGCCTGGTATCCGAAGGCGGACAGAAGATTCGTGTCATATTCAACGGTGCTATGGCGTCCAAAGAGCCGCTGATTGCGAAAATGGCCGTGGACTGCGGCATTCTTGCGAGCATCCTTGGCGCATCGACCCGCTCTGTCGGCGACCGCGCATACGGCTATATTCTGCTGGACATTCCGGGAACGCCGGCAGACCTTGCCAAGGCAGTCAGCTATCTGAGTCAGATGCCGGATGTCATGGTCCAGGTGGAAGCGGAATATGAGGCAAAGGAGGCGGTGATGGAATGAATTTTGCCAATGCATTTACTCCGGAGAGAATGCAGGAAGCCTGGAAGGTCCTGCTGACAGAATTTCCTTTTGCAATCTGGGAAACCGTCTATTCGACACTTCTTGCCACGCTGCTGGCCATTGTCATCGGGCTTCCGCTGGGCGTTATTCTGGTGACCGGGGAAGCAAAGGGCATCCGCCCGCTGCCACGCCCGCTGATGAGCTTTCTGAATCTGCTGATTAACCTTTTGCGTTCTGTTCCGTTTATCATCCTGATGGTGATGATCATCCCGCTGACCCGTGTCATTGTCGGTACTTCCGTGGGCACGCTTGCTTCCGTGGTTCCGCTGACTGTCGCTGCATTCCCGTTTATTGCCCGCCTTGTGGAAAGCAGCCTTCGCGAAATCAACCCCAATATTATTGAAACCGCGCAGTCGATGGGTGCTACGCCGATGCAGATCATTTTCCATGTGCTGCTTCCGGAAAGCGTTCCCAGCCTGATTACGAATTTCACACTGGCCATTACCACCATTATGGGCTATACAGCGATGAGCGGTGCCGTTGGCGGCGGCGGACTGGGCAAGCTGGCGCTGGCCTACGGGTATCAGCGTTATCGGTACGCTGTTCTGTATCTGGCCGTGATTGTTCTGGTCATTATTACCCAGGTGATCCAGTCGTTTGGCACCTGGCTTGCGCGCAAATGTGATAAGCGGCTGAAACACTGACAAAAAGAAACCGATATTCATCCAAATGGAAACAGGGCTGCCTGAGCATGCAAAAGCAAAAGGCAACCCTGTTTCTTCACATTTGACGGATGGTGTGGTAAGATGACTGTGTCTGTGCACGAAAGGAGGATGTGTTCTGGACAGATTCGTACTGAAAGCGCCTTATGCTGCCAGCGGTGATCAGCCGCAGGCAATTGATGCCCTGGCTGCGGGCATTGAGAAAGGCATGAAGAATCAGGTGCTCCTTGGTGTGACGGGCTCGGGAAAAACATTTACGATGGCCTCAGTGATTGAGCGCGTTCAGAAGCCGACCCTAGTGATTGCGCACAATAAAACCCTGGCGGCACAGCTCTGCACTGAGCTGCGTGCTTTTTTTCCGGACAGCCGCGTGGAGTATTTTGTCAGCTATTATGACTATTATCAGCCTGAAGCCTATATTGCTTCTTCGGATACATATATAGAGAAGGATGCATCCATCAATGAAGAGATCGACCGCCTCAGACACAGCGCCACAGCGGCTTTGCGTGAGCGGAGAGATGTCATTATTGTAGCGTCGGTCAGCTGCATTTATTCGATGGGTGATCCCAGTGAATATGAGGGACAGATGATTTCCCTGCGGCCGGGGATGAATCTGGATCGGGACAAACTGATCCGAAACCTCATTGATATCCAGTATGAACGAAATGATATAGATTTTGCCCGCGGTACATTCCGGGTCAAAGGGGATGTTCTGGAGATTATTCCAGCGGGTGAATACAATCATGCTCTTCGCATCGAATTCTTTGGCGATGAAATCGATCGGATCGCGGAAATCGATTCCACAACGGGTCACGTGCTGACGACACTGGAACATGCCAGTATCTATCCTGCCACGCATTATGCTACAGATCCGGAACATATGGAGGAAAATCTGCAGGTTATCGAGCAGGATCTGAAGGAACGGGTTCGTTTCTTCGAGGAAAACGGAAAGCCGCTCGAAGCGGAGCGGATTGCGCAGCGCACGACATACGATCTGGAAATGATGCGTGAGATCGGCTATTGCCAGGGAATCGAGAACTACAGCCGATACTTTGACGGAAGGAAACCAGGCGATGCCCCGTACTGTCTTCTGGATTATTTTCCCTCGGATTTTCTCTGCATGATTGACGAAAGTCATGTCACGATTCCTCAGATCCGGGCAATGTACAATGGAGACCGTGCCAGAAAGACGACACTGGTGGAATACGGATTCCGTCTTCCTTCGGCATATGACAACCGGCCGCTGCTGTTTGATGAATTTACGCAGAGAATTCATCAGACGATCTATGTTTCAGCAACCCCTGGCGCCTATGAGCTCGGGCTGGCTGAGCAGGTCGTCGAACAGATCATTCGTCCGACCGGCCTGCTGGATCCGGAAGTGGTGCTGCGCAGGGCCACCGGACAGGTGGATGATCTGGTGGGAGAAATCCACCGGGTGGTTGAAAAAGACGGGAGAATCCTCGTCACGACCCTGACCAAGCGCATGGCTGAGACGCTCACGGATTATCTGCAGGAACTCGGGATCCGCGTACGCTATCTCCACAGCGATATCATGACCATGGAGCGCATGGAACTGATTCGGGATCTGCGCAAAGGCGAATATGATGTTCTGGTCGGCATCAATCTGCTCAGGGAAGGTCTTGACCTTCCGGAAGTACAGCTGGTTGCCATTCTTGATGCCGATAAAGAAGGTTTTCTCAGATCTGAGACCACACTGATTCAGACGATCGGACGCGCTGCACGAAATGTGGAGGGCAAGGTGATTCTGTATGGCGACATCATGACAGAGAGCATGGAGAAAGCCATTACAGAAACCAATCGGCGCCGTGCATTGCAGAAAGCCTATAATGAGGCGAACGGGATTACACCGGAGACGGTACGTTCCAGCATTCGGGAAGTTCTTGAAATTACAAAGCAGGTTACGGAGAAACTGCCGCCTGAAGTGAATGAAGAAGAACGCGAAGAGCTGATTCGCCAGATTGAGGACCAGATGCTGTCTGCAGCAGCTGCTCTGGAATTTGAGAAGGCGGCAAAGCTGCGTGATCAGCTGCTCAGCCTGAAGGGCGAAGCACCGGTCAAAACGCAGGTCCAGCAGAGACGCGGACGTGCGACCAGAGCGAGAAAGTCAGAACACTGATTTCTGAAAGGAATGAAACAATGAACAAGAAAAAGAATGGCCAGACATGGTGGTTCCTGATCCCTGTAGTGTTCGCACTCCCGGTGATTGCGGGACTGATCTATACGTATGTGACCTACGGTAAAACGATTTCGGAAATGCTGCTGGCGGCATGTAAAGTGGTGATCATCAGATGAGAATCATTGGACGTATTTTAAGCTGTATTTTTGCTTTTGTTCTGGCTGTGACAGTCCTTGGAACGCACCTCGCAGTGCTTGCGCATCACGTTGTTGGAAGCGAAGCTTTCCTGAAACAGCCTGCGCAGTCGATCCGGCCTGAGCAGCTTCAAAAAATGAACGAATTTGTCGGAAAGCTCTCTGATGAGTACGGGTTTGATCCGTCTTCGATTTCCGGCGAGATCAGTGCAGATGCTTTTGAACGCTATGGCAATGAAGTTGTCAGCTTTCTGGGAACTCTTCTGAAGGAACAGCAGGAAGAGGACGCGGAATTGATCTTTCCGTATTTCATGACCACGAATATGCTGGATACGGTTCGCGATGATCCAGGGTTCCAGGCGAAAATGGAGAAGGGCCTGCAGAGAACGGTATCTCAGAATGACATCGTGACACCGGTGGAGCAGATGGCTCAGAGACTGATTTTCCCCATTCGTCCACAGCTGATTATTGCAGGGTATAATACGGTTTCCGAGACGGTCAATATTCCGGACGCGCTTCGCATCCTGGATAAGTGGTGGGTGATTCCTGCTGCCGGCGTTCTCCTTATTCTGCTGATTCTCCTTTGTGACCACCGCTATTTTGCGGCATGGACAGGAAGTGGACTTGCAGGCGGCGCACTGATGGTCGCTGCCGTCCTCGCTTTTGGCAGGGCGATTGGATTTTCTTCCTATGTGGGTCAGATTAATCCGCTGTTTGCGAGATATCTGATGTTTGTATGGAAGAACATGTGGATGACAGGGGCAGTCTATGCGGCAGTGATGCTGCTTGTGGGTGTTGCGCTGCTGATTGTTCATGTGCGCGGCAAGAGGGCGGCTGCATGAAAAGGGTCGTCAGCAGGTTTCATGTGGAGTCAGATGCAAAGCAGGGAAACACCCTGACTCTGGGTTTTATTTCGGACCTTCACAATGGAAACTATCGGGACTGGCTGTCCTCTCTTTCCGGAGTGGATGCCATTCTGGTGGCAGGAGATATCCTTGACCGCCATCGGGCTGGTGTGGAAAGTGCAAGCGGATTTATTCAGGATGCACCGGAAATAGCCCCTGTATTCCTGTCTCTTGGCAATCATGAGACGCGCTCGGAGGAATGGAAAGATTTCAGGAATGTTGTCAAAAAAAGCAGAGTCAGGATTCTTGATGATCAGTACATTGATTTTAAGGGTCTCATCATAGGCGGGCTTACCTCCAGGGAGAAGGAATCCCATCGGCTTGCCCCGGAACTGGTGCCGGATATGAAACGGTTTGTCGATGATATGGCATCGCATCCGGGATTCAAAATTCTGATGTGTCATCATCCGGAATACTATGATGTCTGTGTTCGGGGGCATGGAATTGACCTGACGCTGGCCGGTCACGCGCATGGGGGACAGGTTCAGCTCTTCGGCCAGGGACTGTATGCTCCGGGCCAGGGGCTGTTTCCCAAGTATACACACGGTTTTTATGACGGGAATCATCTTCTTGTCAATCGTGGAGTGACAAATTCCACATGGGCACCGCGCTGGTGGAATCCGTGCGAACTGATCCTTTTAACGGTTATGTATTGAAATCTGTGTGTCTTGAATCAAAAAAATCGGAATGCCGGCTGAGCATTCCGATTTTTTATGATCACAGCTGATACAGGGAAAGCGCTGCTAACGCTGATGAAGTTACGGGTCCGGAAAGGACAGTGAGACACACATGCCGTCTGTCGCGCATTCGGTGGAGGGGAAAATCTCTGTGGCATTGGGCAGGTATTCTTCCGGGGTTTCCATGGAAGTGGAAAAATGCGTAAGGATCAGACGTGCTGCCTGTGCATCCCGTGCAAGCGCTGCGGATTCACGAAACAGCATATGGTGATTTTTGATTGCAAGGGGGAGCTTGTCTTCCTCTCCGTACATTCCCTCCAGGATCAGCAGATCAGTGTTGAAAGCATGGGAGAGAATGCTTTCTGTGGGACGTGTGTCAGAGGCATAGGTGAATGAGATGCCTCTGCGCTCACCTTTCTGTACTTCAGAGGGAAGGATGGAACGGCCATTGACCACCACTGAGGTCCCGTGCTGCAGGACTTTCCACATTTCAATGGGAATATGGAGGGCCCGGGCTTTGCACGGGTCAAACTCCGGCATCCTGTTCAGATGGAAAGCGTATCCGAGGCAGGGGATTCCATGATCAAGGGGGAATGCCTGGATATCAAGACCAATCGCAGAGAAAGAGGATCCAGCCATGGGCAGCTCATGAAGGAGGATCGGATAGGGAAGCTGAGGAGCAATGACACGAAGACCATCAATGACACGCTGGAGACCGTGCGGACCATAGATGTGGAGAGGCTCTTCTCTGCCGGCTTTGGCAAGTGCGAGGAGAAAACCGGGCACACCGGAGCAGTGATCAGCGTGAAAATGAGTGAGCAGCAGTGCGTCGATGCAGCGAAAGCCCCAGCCAAGACGCATAATACCGATCTGCGTGCCTTCGCCGCAATCCAGAAGGATAGACTGCCCATCGACACGTATATACAGACTGGCCAAAGCACGGTTCGGCATTGGAATGGAACCGCCGGTTCCCAGAAAGCAGAGGTCGAGCATTGCCACCATCCCTTCAAAACATAAAAAAGCAAATGATGATGTTCGCGTTTCACCCGGAAAAATCCTTCCGGAGGAAAAGAAAAACCGCAGACAAATCTGTCTGCGGAAGTGAACGGCTGCGGATGATTATTTGTAGCGATTGATGGACTTGAGAATCCGTTCACCAATCAGAACGGCAATCACGATGCACAGAACGCATTCGATTGCCATATAAGAGCCGTTGTAGGCAAAGGAATAGGTCCATGCTTCTAGACCGGTGCGCCCGTCAGCCCAGAAAAAGACACCTGCCAGCACAGCTGCAATATACCGGCCAAGGGAACCGACAAACGTGCCCAGAACAAGTCCGGCTTTCTTGTTCGGGGTGTTGCGGAAAAGGCCAGCCAGTCCAAGCATGGCAAATGCGAGCGGGTAGTCAAAAATAAACTGGAGGGCATTCAGGAACCAGCCGCCGAACAGATAATCCAGGATGCCATACAGTGCCCCGAGAAGCAGTCCGGGCCCGACACCATAGATGTAAGCAAACAGAATCAGGGGCAGCATGCTAGCAGGTGTGACGGAACCGCCATTGGGCATAGTGAAGAGCCGGATTCTGCTTAGCACGACGGTCAGTGCCATGCACATCGCACCCACTGACAGCATTTGAGTTGTCCAGACGATCTTTTTGCCTTTGCTGTTGACAAAGTACAGGATAGCAACCGCAAGCAGGGCAATGACCAGAACGTATCCCCAGACAGGAAGTTCTCCGAGCTTCCGGAATACGTTGTGAAACCAGGTCGGAGTCGTGGCTGCTGCTTCTTCAGCGCATGCCGAGGTTAGGAACAGGGACATAAAAAACCTCCTTCTATTGCATCCGAAATAAGAAAACCCGCGATGACGCGGGAAAGCTGATGCAGACAGCCGGAGGCTGTTTGTCCGCTTCCCTACGGTAGGATGACCTACACAGGTTCCAAGGGTCAGATTCACATCTTCTCAGCGGCAGTCATGCCGCACCCCCAGCGGTGGATGCAGTTGTCGGTATGTATTATATAGAATAGGTGAGAGATGTCAATAGTTCGGCATGATGTGCACATGCTTAAAACAAGGACCGCTGCGATGGAGGCTGTGTGACTGAGAAATGGGCTGCAGGCAAACAGAACTTATTCTGCTGACCTCATATATCGATCATGCTTCGAGGGTGATTTGCGCAAACAGTTCGGTTGATGTATGATATCTGCGTAATCAAGGAAACTGACAGGAGGACGCATGAATCACTTCTTTGCATATATGTCCCGGCTCAAACTGATTCGCCGGTGGAGTCTGATGAGGAATACGCAGCCGGAGAATGATGCAGAACACTCGCTTCAGGTTGCAATGATTGCACATGGCATAGCATTGATTGCGAAACAGAGGTATTCCAGAGAGGTCGATGTGGAGCATGTGGTGACGCTGGCAGTGTATCATGACGCGAGCGAAGTTCTGACCGGAGATCTGCCCACACCGGTAAAGTATTATTCAAGAGAAATGCGTGACGCCTTTTACACTGTGGAAGACCAGGCCGTCAAGAGACTGTCAGCTATGCTTCCGGAAGATCTGAGGGAACCCATTGAAGCGTGTATGTCTGAAAACGGAACCTATGAGAGAAAGATTGTGAAAGCGGCCGACCGAATCAGCGCATATACGAAATGCATTGAAGAACAGCGTGCGGGAAATCATGAATTTGATGCGGCGGCATTGACGATTCGTGAATCCATAGATGCCATTGACCTGCCTGAAGTGAAGGATTTTATGCGGGAAATGGTGCCCGCCTTTGCACTGACTTTGGACGAGCTGAATAATCCGGAGGGATGCTGATGCTCCTGGGAATGAGTTCCGCTGCTTTTTATGCACGGCTGGACACTGAGTGTGCGGCTCAGCAAGTGAGACAATATGCAGTTGATTCCTGCGAAGTATTTCTGGAAACATTCAGCGAATACAATCGGTCTTTCGGCCAGATTGTCAGAGAACATCTCGGGGAGCTTCCGTGCGTTTCAGTCCATCCAAAAGGAACTCAGTTTGAATCGGACCTGTTTGCATCCTACTCAAGACAGAGAAAAGATGCGCTGCATATTTTTGATGGTGTGTGTGCTGCCGGGGAGGCGCTTGGTGCGTCTTTCTATGTGCTGCATGGGCCGCCTGGGTTCAAAAGCAGGATTCGGCCGGAAAAAATCAGGAATCTTACGGACGTTTTTCCGGAAATGCAGAAAATAGCAGCGGATCACGGGATGGAAATCCTGTGGGAAAACGTTTCTTGGTGTGCATGCAGTGAACCGGAAGATGTGAGGACACTGCTGGAGCTGTTTCCGGAACAGAGGTTTGTGCTGGACATTAAGCAGGCTTTTCATGCAGGGATTGATCCTTTTGTGATGGCTGAAGCGATGGGAAAGCATCTTGCTCATGTCCATGTTTTGGACTGGGACCTGCAGGGAAATCTAAAACTCCCGGGTGAGGGAGCGTTTCCTTTTAGCCGGCTGATCGATTGGTTAAGAGAAATAGACTATCAAGGCGCTGTCATTCTGGAACCCTACAGCCATATGACAGTTGATGAAAAAAGGCTTAAAGAGAGTGTTGAGTATTTAAGGAACATGATTGCGTATCCTCAGAGGACGTGATATCATTTGCCTGATTACAGAATGGAGGAAAAGAAGCATGCGTTTGGTTAAGAGATTGTTGTCCGGATTCCTTGCTGCTTTGCTGATATGTGGAATGGTGCCTGCTTTTGCAGAAGAAGAGGAAGAGCTCTCGTTCGATGATATGGTGCCGGAAACGCAGGAAGAAACCGCGGAAGAATTTATGGACTGGACGATAACAGATGCGGTCCAGGAAACCATTGAGGATATCGACAATTGGGAAGTCGATACTTCTGTGAATCCGGATGATCTGGAACTGAATAAGGAACTTCCTGAGAATGTCGTGAACATTCTGATGATCGGTATTGATACACGGTCAAAATCCATGGACAGCGATGCCGGACTTCAGCATAATGACGTCAACATGATTCTTTCCATCAATACTGAAACCGGATCTATCAAACTGACCAGTATCCTGCGCGACATGTATGTGACCATTCCCGGATATAAAAACAAATCGAGAATCAACAATGCCTATGCGCGCGGCGGCGGACAGCTGGCCATGAGAACCATCAATCATAATTTTAATATGAATATCCAGTATTATGTGACCATCAATTTCTATGGGCTGGCATCCATCATAGAGTCGATTGGCGGTATTGATGTGGAGATGACGAAAGGCGAAGCCTATGCCATCAATCACTATATCAAAGAACATCCGCCGGTCTATGATACGAAAGATGGAAGTGAAAGAACGCCCTTGGAAGTGGTTGAAGGAACACAGCATCTGGATGGCATTCAGGCTGTCATGTATGCACGACTGAGAACCGGAATGAAAACCGGAAATGGCGACTTCAATCGCACCGCAAGACAGAGAAAACTGCTTGAACTCCTTTTGAAAAAGATCATGCAGGATATGAGCATGAATCGCTTAAGTGAACTGATTACAACCACTCTTCCGTATGTCACGACCAATGTCAATGGCGGTACTATTCTGAATCTGGCCTTCGCAGTACTCTCGAGCGATATCATCTCCAAGGCCCATAACGGGGAAGAACTGATTGCCCAGCACAGAGTTCCGATGGATAAGACATACAAGTATATGGATGTTGAAGGCAGCAGTGTGATTAATCTTTCGAGCGACAACTGGAAAACCAACATTAACGCACTCCATTCATTTATCTATGGTGAGTGACGAGTACTGCAAACCAGTATTCGGCGAATTGTGACAAAATGCATATGAGCCATCAACGCCTTGCGTATTCGCAAGGCGTTTTTTTCCGAATGTTTTGCAGAGAAAAAGGAAGGAGGATAAGATAATACTATTCTCAGTTTAA
>DEFL01000058.1 GCA_002350845.1 Christensenella sp. UBA2853 | reverse complement strand
ACATTATCACTTTTGGATGATACGCGGAGGGAAATCCGGTGGAAATGCCGGCGGACAGGATTGACAAGTCAATACAGCAATTATAATATTATAGAAAGTGCTGAGCTTTGAATATGGTTTACAAATTTATAATCAGCCTGAATCAGAACATGATCCAGTTTTACAAGGATCTGGCAGAAGAGATGAGGCTTTCATATCAAGCCCGGAGCAATCTGTGTATGATGGATTATGCTGATAAAAAAGGATAGCCGGAAGTCAGTTATATTCAGACTGAATCCAGGAATACTTTCTGACTTTTGAACTCTTCAGAGAAAGAATTCAGAAAATCTGAGAATGAATACTGCCTGTGTATGAGCATTCGGAATAAGCAGTGAATAGCCTGCATAATCCGAGGAAAGGAAGGACAAGAAGCAGAAGCAGAGCATAAAATGGCCGAATTGAGAAAGAATGGTGCAGCAAACAAGCGTTGTCGCCACCCCCAAAAAATATACTGCTGTGGAGGAGATTCTTCCGGGAGATCCCAGCTGGTCATGTGGATCAACATCATAATCAGGTAGAGGCGAACATACCAGAACTTGGTGGAATGGTGCTTGCCAGCCTCAAGGAGATAATCGAGCTTAATTCGCTTGTTGCAGCGTTCAGAAGAAGTACGCTTGTTGTACATCAGATGCCACTCATCGCTTTCCCGCGGTGGGGAGGTATAGAGACGAATGTTGGTCTCCATGGGAATAGCACAGGTTCTGCCATATGTGGCGGAAGAGCATGGGGTGTCACAGGTACAGATTCCGTTGTTATTCAACGGACATTGGAAGCCGCGTGATACAGCGGAAAGAGCGGCAATTCAGAATCGGCATCCGTCAGCAGATAGAGATCGTAACCGAAATACCAGCATTCACGGGAGGAATCCCAACCGACAGAGCAATCTGGCTGGGGGAAGTATCGATTACAGTCGCAGTTGAAATTGCCATTCTTCCAGCAGTCACAGGTATGGTGGGAGCGGAAATTGCCCCCTTTTCCTTTGGCTTCTTGACTTTCTTCTTCACAGGCGGCTTGCAGTGGGGAGAGAAGTTGGGTGTAGCATAGTTCCAAAGCCTGTCGATAAAGTCGTAGAAGGTTCCGACACCGGGGATATCCCAAGGCTGGAAACCGGAGAGGACAGCGAAGAATCGAGGGCTTGGAATTCCAAAAGGATATTTCGAAAAGAACAAAGGAGGACCTGCGGATGAGTGGACAGACCTATCAGGTATGGCTCATGGAGGGAAACTGCACGCTGACGATGGACGGCGTGACCGGCCTGATTCAGGATGAAACCGGCGCACCCGCGTATTTTTACAGGGAGGGAAAGGTTTATTCCAGATCCGCCCGGGATCCCTTCTGCACCGTCATGAGCGACGGGCGCATGGTTGATGAAAAGGGAAATCAGGTCGGATTTATGATCGATTATCCCAGGTTTCTCCGGAATCGGCCGGGGACGGATCAGCAAACGCGGAAGCCTCCTGCCGGAGAGACGGGTTCCGGCAGCGGAACCCCTTCATCCCAGCCCACCGGACCCGTCCCGCAGGCCGCGGCCGGAACGGGAAAGAAATCAGGCGGCCGAGGAGGCCGGTTCTTTCTGGCGCTGATCGCGATCGTCCTGGTCATCGCGTATTTCAACAACCGGCCCCATCAGGTTAAAATCCCGGTCAGCGGGCATTACACGCCCGTTCAGAACACCTTTGCCAGGAACGCGCTGATTTCCGAGGGGGCCCAGCAGGTATACGATGAAATTGAGAAATCGGCTTATAATACCCCGGAGGGAAAGAACAACACCCTGTATAAAGGCCTCCTGAACGGCAAGGTGACCCTGACGGATGCGTGCCTTGGCTGGAAGGCATTCAGGGAGGATCACCCAGAAGTATTCTGGACCACGTTCGCGTCCTATATAGACGGAAGCGGCTACTTGATCTGTTCCGCTTTCCCGAAGGCGGAGCTCGAGGAAAAACGCACGAAGCTGTTCAGCGCGCTCCAGACAGCGCTGGATCAGGTGCCGTCCGGCCTTTCCGGGGAGAAGCTGGAGAAATATGTGCATGATTATCTGCTCAGTCACTGTGAATATGATTATGACGCGCTGACCGCCTCCGGAAGCTTGAATCCGGATTACCGGGATATTGACGTAGTCGGCACCGCCTACGGCCCGCTGGTCAACCATAAGGCGGTCTGTGCCGGATATGCCCAGGCGAACCAGCTCCTGCTCAACCGGCTGGGCGTGTACTGCGTGCCGATTTTCGGCCGGACCGGTTTTAATATGTTCTACGGCGAACCCAATCATGAATGGAACGCCGTCAAAAGCGGATCCCGGTGGTATATGACGGATGTGACCTGGGACGACTGCATGAATTCCCCCTCGGATAAATATCGGTATTTTCATCTGCCCATTGCTGAAATGGAGAAGGACCATACGTCCAGCAAGCTGGATCAGAGAAGCTTCAAATATGTTGCCTTTGTCCGCCTGAACGCCAGCGGGGAAACGATTTACATGCCGCCGAAATAATCCGCTGTCCGGATCCGGCCCCCGCGGGCGGGCTGAGGCGATGCTGTTCAAATGACGCGAAAAGAAGGAGGAACATCCTATGTCAACAATTGGTGTGATTCTGGTATCCCTCGTGCTGATCCTGCTGAATGCGCTGGCGGGTGAGCTGCTGTATGACGCCATGAACGCGATTCACAATCGCCACTCCGGATGGTTCAAAAATATACTTATCCTGATCGTGATGCTTCTTTTTGAGACGGCCGCGGCCTCCTGGATGCCTGAACATCTCGGGATTGAAATCGCTTTTATGGAGGGGGAGCTGGGAGGCGTCCTCCGCAGCAGGGCGTTCCTGTTCAACCTGGGCGTCATGCTGGGCTTTGAAGCACTTGGCTTTGCGTGGGCCCTGATCAAGGCCGTCTGGAAAAAAATCCGGAAGCAGGAAAACCATCCCGGCTGGCAGTTGTTCATGTACCTCGCCGTGATCGCGCTCTGCGCCGCTGCCGGCCTGTGGCTGATCAATACAGAAACAACGGCGCCGAACGGACCGACCCTGTGGCCTGACAGCGTATTGCTCGCCATCCTGTTGGTAACCGGCGTCATCACGGCAGCCGTGGTTTATCGGTTCTTCCGCCCCGCGGGCCAGCCCGAAGCAAAAGGCGCCGCAGCCGGCGCGCCGAAGCCTTCGCCCGCGGTTCCGGAGACTGACGGCACGAGGTCGGCTCAGCGCACCGGGCCCGCGGGCAACAAGGGCCCGACCGCTGCTGAAGCCGTGAAAAGCCATAACGATCCGGACCAGGCGGCGCTGGACGCTTTCGAACGCGCGATCGCTGAAAAAAGCCGTCTGCTCCAGGCCGGAAAGGTTGAGGAGGCGATTCAGACGCTGATAGCCGCCACATCGCTTCCGGTGGATGGGATTCGAAAAGCGCGGCTGTGGAACTATCTCGGCCAGGCCTATGAAAAGATCGATTCGAACGATCTCGCGCTGCAGTGCTATGAGACCGCCCTGACCTATGACCCTGACAGGCCCTCTACACATAACAATATCGCTCTTTGTCATACCTGGGCGGGCCGCCATGCGGAGGCGAAGCAGTATATGGACAGGGCCCTGGCGCTTTTACCAAAGCGCGCGATGGAAAATCAGGGCGTCTTTTACTCCAATGCCGCGTTGGTTTACGGGCGGGGAGGGGACAGGAAGCGGGCGGAGGAGTATCTGCGCCTGGCTGCTGAAAAAGACACCCCCGCGTCGGAGATTGAGTCCATTCGAAAACAGCTTGGCCTCGGCTGAGGGTTTCCCAGCGGAGGATTTGCCGGCAGCAGCTTTCGCTCCTTATTCGTCCTTTTTTCAGAGAATACTAAACTGAGCGCATTCCTACATACCGTGAAAATGCTCCATCCCGTTTATATGTAAAGCCGAACATGTTTCGCGATCCGCTCCAGGAAAGCCTGTAATCACCAGGTGCTACGAGTATTTTTTCATCAACTCGAAGACTACCTGCCAGGCTGTTAAACTCACCGTTGATTGTGCTGATCCCGCCATGCACGAAACTTCCATTAAACAAATTTTTGCCTGTTCTGACAATCTTTATTCCTGTCCAGCCAGATATGGGGCAGGAGTTTTCATACGGAATCAATGAAGAGTCGGTTTCCGTACTCTTGCGGATCATGGGAAAAAACGTATCGTTTACGGTCACGTTCGCCGCTATAAAAATGCGTACATTGGCCGTTCCGTCTTCTTCCATAGTGAAGGCTGCATGACCATTGTGGAACTGGAGAACATCTCCAACGGCATTGTCATTGACTCGTTTTTGAAGGAAGCTTACCAGATTTGATATCTGGGGAGTAATCGTTCATTTCAGGATCTTTTTGCGACCTGTCTGGTTTGATTTCGGAGGTTAATCGCAGGTAAGAGAGTGCTCTTTGTTTGCAGCATTTGGTCGCTATTTCCGCCACATCATGCAAGACATTCATTCATTTCGTTGACTCCTGTTACACGGTCGAAGAAACAGAATCAAAAGCCAAGCGCGTCAGCGGGACCCCGCTGACGCGCATCGCATTTTACAAAAGGGAAAAGGCAGCCGGTTTCATCCGGCTGTCTTTGATGGGTTTACTTCACTTTGCTCTTTTTACGGTAATTCAGATAGATCAGAACTGCGCCGGCAAGGATGAGTGCGAGAATGACGCCATCGACAATGTAGAAGGTTGTCTTCCACGGCGTTGCATCGGCACCCTTGTGCTCATCATCATAAATCCAGCTGCCGGAAGTGGTGTACAGGATGTTCTTGGTGGCCGTACGCATGTACTGCACATTGGAAGCAGCGGTCTTGTCGGTCACCTGGTTGGGACCTCCTGCATAGGTGGAGAGCATGGCATCCACACCGTTGGCCAGAGCCATATCGGCATTCATGAAGCCATGACCGTTATTGCGGAAGAAGTCGCTGACGATGAAGCCGCGGAAGCCCCATTCGCCACGGAGAAGATCATTGTTCAGGGCGCTCAATTCTCCGACCCACTTGTTGCCCAGGAAGGCCCAGGATTCCATCATGGCATTGGCGCCATACTTCTTGACGGAGATTTCGAAGGGCTTCAGGTAGATTTCACGCATGGACTGTTCGGTTGCCCAGGCACAGACCATCTTGCCGTTGGAGTCATACATGGCAAAGTGCTTTACCGTGGAGTACACGCCTTTTTCCATGGCACCGGCAACGCCGCAGCCGGCCATGATGCCTGCGAGGACACCGTCCTCAGAGAAGTATTCATAGTTGCGGGCAGTGAAGGCAGAGCGGTGGGTATTCACAGCCGGTGCGTACCAGCCGGTGGAGCCCATTTCCTTGGCCATCTGGCCCATGGTCTGGCCCCAGGCGGTAGCAACCTGCTTGCTCCAGGTGCAGGCAATCACGACTTCGATCGGGAAACCGAGAGAACCGGCACCGGTGAAGTTGTTGTTGATGGCGGCAGGACCGTCCGAATCGATGTTCTGTACTTTTTTGATCGACTCAATGGCGGGGGTCTGATAGCCGGCCAGAGCGATCAGGTTGCTCATTTCGTCGACGGTGAGCTGGTCGAGAAGTTTCTCCCAGACGGGATCATCATACGCTTTTCCGCGCACATCGTAGATGGTCAGTTTGCCGGCGACACCGGTGGCGGGCATCTGTGCATTCGGATCGATATAGGCGGAAGGATCATAATTGCTGTTCAGGTGATAACCGCTGATATACTTCTGGGCCATTTCTGTGTTGGCCGGGGCAGCCGTGGCTTCCTGGAGATTGGCGAAATGATCGGCACGGGAGAGGAACACAACTTCGCCCTGAGCATCCTGCAGACGGTTGATGGCTGCCTGATGATCGCTGGTGCGGGGATTGTTCTCGCCGTACACGATGGTGCTGTCGAGTGTGTAGGTGCGCTGATCAAGGATATTGTGAGAGTTATTGTTGATGGAGAGGATATAGTCGCCCTTTTCCAGCACGTAGCAGCCGTTTCCTTTTTCATCATAGGATGCCATTTCTTCATTGAGGAAACGGAAAGACACGGTCTGGCTTTCACCGGGGTTCAGGATATTGGTCTTTTCAAAGTCAAGCAGGTTGGAAACCGACTTTTCAATGCCGCCGTTGGTGTACGGAGGATTGTAGAAGACCTGAACCGTGTCACGGCCGGCTTTGGTGCCGTTGTTGGTGACGGTGACATCAAAGCTGATTTCATTGCCGCTGACCTTGAGATCGCTCATGGTCTGCGTGAAGGAAGTGTAGCTCAGGCCGTAACCGAAGGGATACTGCACCACGCTGTCATAGTCAATAATGCCCTCTGCAGCAGCCGTTTCATAGAACTTGTATCCAACGTAAATATTTTCGTTGTAATTGATGAAGGAAGGAGCGTACCTGGTGGGCACACCGGCATTCATGCCGTCCACGGTCAGGTCCGCCATGTTGCTGTAATCGGTCTTTTCAGCATTGTAATAGTAGGGGGCCTGGTCGATCTCATAGACAAAGGTATCGTTTGTGCGGCCGGAAGGATTCACGGTGCCGTTGAGGATCTTGCCCAGTGCATTGAAGCCGACATTGCCGGGACCCGGAGCCCAGATAACGGACTTGATCTGGCTGTAGTTTTCCACCCAGCCCATTTCCATGGCATAGGCAGAGTTCAGAACCACGACAACCTTGTCAAAATTGGAGCAGGCGAGTGCAACCATGTCCTGCTCGGTGCGGGAGAGCTGCAGGTAATGCTCGCCGGGCTGGAAGTCTTCATATTCCTTGGAATTGTTGGTATAGGTCGCCTTCGTCATGTCCTGGGGAATATCGTTGTGACCTTCACCGGCATAGCGGGAAATCACGATCACAGCAACATCGGAGAAGGACTTCGCATTGCTGACCAGGCTGTCGGAATAGGTTGATACCGGAGGTTCCGGAAGGTCCCATTTCTGGGCAGCCTCGATATTCATGGATGCGCGGTTGGCACAATAGGCAGTATAGAAATCCAGCAGTTCGCTGTTGACTTCAAAACCGGCATTTTCAAGGCCCTTGCGCAGCGTGACTACGGGGAACAGGTCATTGATGCCGCCGGAACCCGTGCCGCCGTATGCAGGGTTGGAGGAAGCCCATCCGAACAGATTCAGTTTGGATGTGTTGGAAAGAGGGAGGAAGTCGTCACGGTTCTGCAGAAGAACAAAGCCCTGAGCCGCGACATCTTCAGCCACTTCTTCCGCTTTGGCCGTCGTTTCAGAAGAAACGGAGCCATTTCCCATGGCCATGCTGATGATGGCGTACATAGGATTCCAGATGATGGCGTTGACCAGAATGCACAGTGCGAGGAGCATGGCCATGACCGTTTCACCGCGAATCAGGCCGCGCAGGGGTTTCTTGACCTTGCGCACGGCAATGATGACAGCAAGGGCGATGAGGATCACGGCAGCAATGCCGATCAGATACGGTTTGCAGGTTTGGAGAACGCCGAGAACGTCTGACCAATCAACAGTAAGCATGGGAGAGCCTCCTTCAGTTTATGGCAGGGTGTCCAGTCATGACACAATGGAAAAATGCTGTACACACTGTCTGGCATAAATATGCCAATAATCCACCGAAAGAACAATGTCACAATCATGAAAAATGGTATTTCCTTGACAGATTCGAAAAAGTGTTATGGACTTTTGATACTTTTTGACATATTGTAAAGAAAAGCAGGAAGGAAAGGGATGTGAAGGTCATGCCGACTCCACAGCGGAAAACAGACAGGCGGACACTGTATACCCGTCAGGTCATCAAGGATGCACTGCTGGAACTGCTCACGGAAAACACCTATGACAGAATCAACGTGACGATGCTCTGCAGACAGGCGGAGATCAGCCGCGCGACGTTCTATCTTCACTATATTGATTTGAATGAAGTGCTCGACGAAGTCATCCGGGAAGCGCTGGAAATCGCAGAGAACAGCAGTTATCAGGATGATTATGCCGCCAAGCGGGCACTCCTGATGCGGACACTGAAAAACGGACCCGATGCGCTGAAGGGCAATGAAAAATATCTTGCGCCGTGCCAGCGCATTGCGGATCATCCCAAGTATCGTGTCCTGTTTCTGGATGATACCCTGGCCCATTACATCATTCATAAAATCTACCTGGCCGAAAGGGCAGCGAGTGTCCCGGCCATCGCAAAACAGTGCCGCATCTCCGAGAAGGATGCAGACCTGATGTTTATGTTTACGATCTACGGTTTCTACTATGTGAATCGGAGCATGCGCTGGGAGAAAAATGACAACTGGTACAGAATGCAGTATATGCTGAACCATGCCATTGAGAACGGATTTGACTCGGTGGCCTCCCTTCCGGAGGATTACAGAAAAGGATAACCCGGTCAGAAAGCACACAGACCCCAGGGTGAACAGGTACAGACGAATATCAGAGAAAGACTGCTGTCCCTCATGATGCATGAGCGGGCGGCAGTCTTTCTGTATTCCCCCCCTTGATGTCAGGCCATTCATGCATTTTTCCGGTGGGCGGATTCCCCTCGGGCAGAAGATAGGATAAACGTATTTTTCTGTTCGTGAAGCGGGAAGCGCGGGAGGAATCGGGAAAGAATTGTTGTATTGAAACATCAACAGAAAAAAACGCGGCAGAGCATGCCGATCATAGACAATGGAGGAGGAATCCAGACGTGTCAGAGTACATCTCAAGTAAGGTCAACCGCAATTCCTACCCGAGTGAGCTGAAGATCACCGATGTCCGTTTCACAGATATTGTGGGGGCACCGATGCACTGCACCCTGATGAAAATCTATACCAATCAGGGGATTGTCGGTCTGAGTGAAGTGCGTGACGGCGGGAACCGCGTGTTTGCCGAGATGCTGAAGAGCCGTATTCTTGGGGAAAACCCATGCAATGTGGAAAAACTGTTCAGACGCATCAAGCAGTTTGGCGGTCCTGCCCGCCAGGGCGGCGGCGTATGCGGTGTTGAAGTGGCCCTGTGGGACCTGGCCGGAAAGGCATACGGGGTACCGGTCTATCAGATGCTGGGTGGAAAATACCGCGATAAGATCCGCTGCTATTGCGACACCGATGTGGAAGGCAAGCATACCGGTCATGACATGGGCCTGGCGCTGAAGGCCAGAATGGAAAAGGGATTTACCTTTGCCAAGATGGACCTGGGGCTCGGGGAACTCTTTGGGGAACCGGGAACCATCAATGCACCGCTGGGCATGATTGAGGAAATGCACGAAGCCTCCCGGAGAGCGGCCCAAGCAACCACGGTGGAAGAGCGCCGCTACTGGCGGAACCGCAGCTATGACTATCAGAACATTCCGCACCCCTTTACCGGCATTCATCTGACAGAAAAAGGCTTCGACCAGCTCGAACAGTATGTGAAGGATGTCCGTGAGGTCATCGGGTATGACATTCCGCTCGCCATCGATCATTTCGGGCATATCGGCGTGGAGGACTGCATCAAGCTCTGCCGCCGTCTTGAAAAATACAACATTGCATGGGCTGAAGACATGATTCCCTGGCAGTATACGGACCAGTATGTGCGTCTGAGCGAGGCGACGACGGTTCCGATCTGCACGGGTGAAGATATCTATCTTGCAGAAGGGTTTGAACCGCTCCTGCAGAAACGCGCCGTGTCTGTCATTCATCCGGATATCCTCAGCAGCGGTGGTATCCTTGAAAACAAGAAGATCGGCGACCTGGCACAGCGCTATGGTGTTGCGATGGCCGTACATATGGCAGAAACGCCTGTCAGCGCGCTGGCCTGCGTGCACAGCGTGGCTGCGACTGAAAACTTCTATGTTCTGGAAAACCATTCTGTGGATGTGCCGTGGTGGGACGATATCACCATTGGCAATCAGAAGCCGCTGGTGGACCATGGCTTTATCACGGTTCCGGATGCGCCGGGCCTTGGTGCGGAAGATTACAACGATGAAGTGATTCGGGAACATCTTCATCCGGATTACCCGGAACTCTGGGCGGAAACCAGCCGGTGGGATGATGTCTATTCCCATGACCGTTTATGGAGCTGAGGAAACACATGGAGAGAAAAGGCGTCTTGATGACAGACCTTCGAACCCGGGAGGCAAAGGAAGCGTTTGCATACCTTGGCGGACTTGGCTATGAAATGCTGTCTGTCCCGGACGGGGTCTGCCTCTGGAATGAAACCGAGCTTGAAGCTTGGGGAAAATCTCTGGAGAAGAACCTGTATGCAGTGATTCACCCGGCACCGCCCCTGTTTCTCCGTCCGCTTTCCGAACAGACGGAGGAAGACTTCGGACAGGCCGCAAACGAAGGCATTCTTTCTGCGTTCTGCGTGACCAAAGTATTCGGAGGCATGTTCAGAGAACGCAGGGAGGG
Organism: Christensenella sp. UBA2853; assembly: GCA_002350845.1. GTDB lineage: Bacteria > Bacillota > Clostridia > Christensenellales > Aristaeellaceae > UBA2943. The sequence continues at coordinate 6,843 of DEFL01000058.1, read as the reverse complement.
CGTGCTGATCTATCTCAACAGCATTCATGCCGAGAAACCGGTTGGACGGGGCAGTCTGTTCAGCATGGGCTGCGGGGCTGTACAGATGCTGGCGCGTGAAGTCAATCAGGATTACGGAACACACGGTGTCAGAAGTTTCTTTGTTCAGCGCGGCATCTCTCAGTATGACCCGGACGGGAAGAGCGACCTTTCCAATCTGTATTTCGGTGTGGAGAAGCGGTATCCGGAGAGAAAAATGCCACAAGCCGATGCGCTCAACAGTCTGCTGGCGTTTCTTCTGACGCCCGGTGCAGCGCCGCTTTCAGGAAGTGACCTGCGGGCAGACGGAGGAATGACCATGTATTACGGGGAGCGCATTACAGAGGAGCAGGTGCAGGAAATCCGTCGTCGGCAACTGCTGGAAAACAGAAAAGAGGTGACCATCCTTGGCGACGTATGAGGAAAGAGTGGCCCTTGTAACAGGCAGCGGCAAAGGCGTCGGTGCGGGCATTGTCAAAGTCCTCTGCTCAGAAGGATGGCGATGCTGCATCCACTGCAATTCCAACCGTACACTGGCTGAGAAGACTGTGGCACAGATCCGGGAGGCCGGCGGCGAAGCGATACTGCTCCAGGCAGATGTCTCTGACCCGGCCCAGGCGAAAGCGCTCGTCGAACAGACGGTGCAGCAGTGGGGCAGACTGGATCTGCTGGTCAATAATGCGGCCATGCAGTATAACCTGTTTATTGATGAATACGATGTGGAGCGGCTTCGGAAGCTCTGGAATATCAATATCGGCGGGTACTGGCGGATGATCCGTGAAGCGCTTCCGTATCTCCGCAAAAGCCCGCAGCCGCGCATCGTGAATGTTGCAAGCGTACACGCCAAACGACCGACCTGTTTTGACGCAGGATATGCCATGACCAAAGGCGGCATTCGAATGTTTACGCGCGAGCTTGCACTGGAACTGGCCGGAGATGGGATTCCTGTGAATGCCATCGATCTGGGCGGAACGAGAATTGAGTTTAAGACCGGGAACCCGGCGTTCCACAGTTACCGGCCGGCTGAAACCCGAAATCCTGCACTGGACGGGAAAGTCCGTCTTGTGATGCCCGAAGAAGTCGGGCATCTGGTCAGCTATCTGGCCAGTGAGGCCGCTTCGGCCATGACCGGTAGCTGTATCCGCCTTGACGGCGGTCAGATGCTGAACTGAGAAATGCCAATGAAACACTCATGCTCCTTTAGAGGAGCCTCATCAACGACGACTCTGTCAGATAAGGAGAGCACGTATGTTTTTCAATGATCGGGAAACCATCATCCGACTGACCCCGGAATGGAAAGGTGAGCGGCTGCCGGACGGCCGGCCCATGGTCAGCAGTGATGTACTGCAGAGAATGCGCAGAATCACCTTTGAGGAAGCCTGGGCGCCGCTGTGGAATCTGGGTTACCGCAACAACTGGGAATGCAACTTTAAGACAACTTCCCCAGGAACGATTCTGGTGGGCCGGGCCGTGACGGCGGTCATGGTTCCGAAGCGTCCGGATCTGGATGCTGCACTGATGCAGATCGGCACAAAAGAGGAAGGATACAAGGGATTCTACAATCAGTGGGTCATCGACCGGCTGGTTGAGGATGACGTTGTTGTGGTGGACCTGTACGACAAGATTTTTGAGGGAACGTATGTTGGCGGCAACCTGTCCACAGCGATCCGTACACGCACCAAACGGGGCGGTGCGGTGATCTGGGGCGGAGTCCGTGATCTTCAGCAGATTGCAGAGATGCCCGGCTTCCAGATTTTCCACCGGGGAACCGATCCAACCGGCATCGGAAACTGCGTCATGACCGGATACAATACCCCCTGCAGGATTGGGCAGGCGATCTGCATGCCCGGGGACGTGGTGCTCGGCACCATCAGCGGCGTGATTTTTATTCCTGCGCATCTGGCGGAAATGGTGGTCGAACGCGCGGAAAAGAACCACGTTCGTGATATTTTCGGGTTTGATCGGCTGAAGAGTGGTACGTATACGACAGCACAGATCGACCGGTTGTGGACCGTGCCCATGATGGAGGATTTCCTGGACTGGTTTGCAAAGGATCCGAGGGCGGAAGAGTACCGGCATCTGCATTGGGAAGAAGAAATGGAAGAATCCAGAAAAGCAGAGGAAGGGGAAAACGAAGCCAAGGTCCGTTTATAAGATGAAAGAAGGGCAAATGAATGCTGACAAAACTGTATCCGATGGTACAGTTCAAAAAAGACACCTGGGAAATTGATGAGTTTGACTGCGCGAGCATGTTTCTGTTGATTGGCACAGAAAAAGCAATGCTCATCGACTGCGGTATGGGAATCGGAGACCTGCGCGGTGCCGTGGAAATGCTGACCGACAAACCGATTCTGCTGGTCCTGTCCCACGGACACATCGATCATACCGGCAATGTACGGCAGTTTGGGGAAGCCTGGATTCATCCGGCGGACGCACAAATGCCAATGCCGGAAAGCCTGGAAAGACGCCGGAGCGACATAGAACATATCGCGCGAAGACAGAAGAGCTGCATCGGTGCGCCGTACACCATGTTTCACCTGTATCCGTATGATATCCTGACGGATGTCAGAGAACCGGGGGTGGATGAAAAAATGCCGGTTCTCCATGAACTGCAGGATGGCATGGAGTTTGATCTGGGCGGAGGGCGGATTGTCACTGCCTATGCATGCCCGGGCCATACAGCGGGAGAAATGGTGTTTCTGGACAACCAGACACGGACACTGATCGCGGGGGATGCGCTGAATTATAATCTCGGTGTCGGCGCCGTTCCGCTGGAAACCACACTTCGTGCCATGAAGCGCCTGAAAGACCTTGGCAGCGAGTATGACAGCATATACAACGGACACCACGATTTCAGAGCGCTCGGTGCACCGTTGGACGATGACTGTCTGCCCACCGTGATCGCCATGATGGAGGATGCGCTCGCAGGCCATATCGTGCCCTGTCAGGAACCGAGTTTCTGGGGACAGGATATTCCATTGACACGGGACGAAAGTGCAAAGCCCAGACCTCTCTGGTCAGGCAACCGCGTGACGCTGCGGCGGGGGAGAAACTACCTGAGCATTGACCCTGATCATCTCTATGAAACGCCCTGAAAAGGGTGCAGATGGGTCCGCATAAAGCCGCACAGGCATAAAAAAGGATTCGGTGTGAAAGCCGGATCCTTTTTTATGGGGCAAAAATCAGAAAGAAAAGGAGACGGGGATGAACCCCGCCTCCCAATGTTTCCTTATGAAACTGGATTACTGAGCTGCTTTCCAGGCATCATACTGAGTCTGGACTTCAGCAATGATCTCATCCATGCCGGCATCGGTCAGAGCGGTCTTGAGAGCTTCGATACCGAGGGCAGGATCGTCAGGATCGACCTGGCCGCACATAAGCGGGTTGGCCATTTCGGAAACGACAGAGTCAACAGCAGCAATCTGATCGGCAACGTTGTCCTTCACGAAACGGAAGCCGAGGGATGCGGTTGCGATAGCGTCGTCAGCATAGGACTGCAGAAGAGCATTCTTCTGAGGGTCTTCGGAGGTCAGCACATACTGGAGCTTGGTGTTGCCAACAGTCCATGCGCCGCCATGTACGCCGTACCAGTTCTGGTCGGTCAGTTCAACCTGCTGATCATTGACCTTGGTGTAGTTGACGCCTTCAGCGCCGAACAGCATCAGGTTGACCAGGGTGGCATCGCTGTGCATGAGGTTGAGGTACTTCATGGCTGCCTCGGGATTCTTGCAGGTTACAGGAATACCGAACATGGAGCCGCCAGCGTGCGTGGTGACAACATACTTGGGCTGGAGGGTGATTTCAACGCATTCGAAATCGGTGGTATGATTGGCGGCATACATTTCGTTAGCCTTGATGCCATTGCCCTTGAGGGGCTGAGAGAAAGCGAGGAAGTCGCCACGGCCGAAGGTGCCGTTGTAGTCAAAGCTGGTCAGAGCAGCGTCGGGGCTGATATAGCCGGCCTTGCCCCACTTGTACATGAGGCGGATGTGTTCTTCCTGTTCAGGGGTGGCGAAGATGCTGTAGATGGTCTCGTCAAATTCGCCATTTTCCTGCTTGGCCATCTTCATAGCGATGGAGTTGGATCCCATGCCTGCCCAGTCGGGGCACCAGGGTTCATCAGCCCAGCGGCCAGCCTGACCGTCCATGAGGTAAGGATACTTCTCAGGATAAGCGGCCTTATACTTTTCAAGCCAGGGCTCGAGGTCAGCAGTGGTCTTGATGGTGGGATCATCAGGCTGCACGTCCCAACCGATAGCGTTGGCAGCAGTCTTGTTGATGATCAGGCCTTCGGGAACGCACAGTTCCTTGTTGGTCGGGATGCCGTACAGCACGCCGTTCACCTTGACGCCATCGAGGAAGGTCTGGGGCAGGGTTTCCTTGATGCCCTGGCCATACTTCTCGAGCAGATCATCCAGAGGCATGAGCAGGCCGCCGGAGACTTCGACGCCATAGCCTTCCCAGTCAGCGGTGAAGATGAGGTCCATCTTTTCGCCGGACTGCAGAGCGTTGATCGCCTTGTCGTTCCAGTCGCCCCAGCCAATGATGTGGTAGGAGACTTTGGCACCAATCAGGGGCTCGATGTAGGCATTGACAGCCTCTTCGACGCCAGCGCGGACGGCTTCGTTGTCGCCGTTGCCAACCCAGTAGATGTCCAGGGTGTAAGCGTCATCTGCCATAGCAGCAGGGACGAGCGCCAGAACCATAGCCAGCGCAAGGATCATGGATAGAAGTTTCCTCATAGTGAGTTCCTCCTGTTTATTTAAATTATTTCTGAGCCTTCCGGCTCATGAAATCAAATGGAATGCATCAGCCCTTCACGGCACCAACCGTGAGGCCCTTGACGAAGTATTTCTGGAAGAAAGGATAGGCCATGATGATGGGGCCCACGGTGACAACGGCCATGGCCATGCGGAAGGTTTCCGCCGGCAGATTGGCGACGTTGACACCGCCCATTCGGGATGCATTTTCTTTCAGAAAGCGCAGGTTGTTCATTGTCTGGTAGATTGTATACTGGAGATTGAAGAATTTCGCGCTGTCATTGATCAGCAGGCAGTTGCGGAAATCGTTCCAGATACCGATGGCGCTGAACAGACCAACTGTGGCAAAACCGGGGATGGCAAGTGGGCAGACAATCTGAAGCAGTGTTCTCCATTCACCGGATCCGTCAATACGGGCGGATTCAATGATGGCTTCGGGAACGCTCGACTGATAGAACGTTCTCATGATGATGACCCAGTATGCGGAGAAGGACATCGGGAGGAAGAGCGCCCACACGGTGTCTTTGAGGCCCAGCACGCTGCGGGTCATGTTGTAGTAGCTCACCATGCCGCCGCCGAAGAGCATGGTAAAGAAGCTGAAGAAAGTAAAGAATTTTCTGAAACGGAAATCAGGACGGCTCAGAGCATAAGAGTAAAGACCAACCGTGACGACGGACAGCACAGTGCCAGTTAGGGTTGCAATGATCGTGTTTTTATAGGCCGTGATCATGATGGAACCGTCACGGAACAGATAGGTGTAGGCGTTGACGGAGAACTCCATCGGCCAGAGACGGTAACCGTAAGTGGTGAGGGCTGTCTCACTGGTGATGGAAGAGATCACGATGATCCAGAGCGGAAACACGATCAGAATACAGAAGATAATCAGAAGAATATTGAAGAAGAAGTTGGTTCGTCTGGAAATGAGGTTTCGTGCAAGACTGTGCTTTTCAGCCTGCTTTTCTGCTCTCAGCAGACGACGGGCTTCTTTCTTATCGAGGGTACTCATCGTTTCTGCCTCCTTCCATCAGAATAGGGCCATATCCGGCTGATGTCTGCGTACAATAAAGTTGGTCACAAGAATCAGGATAAACCCGACGACAGACTGGAAGAAAGCACCGGCACCGGCATATCCGAAGGAATTGCGGAGATTGCCTTTCTTCAGCATGTCATACACATATACGTCGATGGTTGTCGTGACCTGACGGAGTGTACCGGAACCATTGGGCAGGGAATAGAACATATCAAAGTCGCCATTGAAGATGCGGCCGACGGCCAGAATCTGCAGCATGACGATTGTGGGCATCAGCTGCGGCAGCGTGATGTAACGGAACTGCTGCCATTTGCTGGCACCGTCGATGGAACCGGCTTCATAGAGCTGCTCATCAAATCCTGTGAGCGTGGCCAGGTAAATGATGGAACCCTGACCTGTGTACTTCCAGATATTGGCCAGAAGGAAAATCCACGGCCAGTACTGCTTCTGGGAATAATACTTGATGGGTTCATGCCCCAGACTGATGCCGACTTGATTGAAGAAACCGCTGAATGAAATCATGGCATAGAGCGCATACATGACAACGATCCAGCTGACGAAGTACGGCATGAACGCGATCGTGTGGTATACCTTTGCGGTCTTGCGGTTTCTCATCTCATTGATGATGACGGCCAGTCCGACCTGAAGAATGACGCCGACGACCATGAACAGCAGGTTATATCCCACAGTGTTGCGGATGAGCATGGGTGCATCCTTGAGCAGGTAGGTGAAGTTGTTGATCCCGTTCCAAGAAGACGCAATCAGACTGTTGAGAAAAACATTCTGAAAGAGGGAGGTCTCCGTTGGCATGGTCATCTGGTAGCTTTTAAAAGCGAGGATAATACCGGGCATAGGTAGATAGCTGAACATCAGCAAAAGCACAACACCCGGCAATACCATAGACACATAAGCAGCCTGCCGTTTCCATCCTCCCTGGGATGCATGACGGTTTTTCCGCTTGGGGGTGACCGGCTTTACAGCACTCATAACCAGCTTCCTTTCTTAATTGATATATAAAATGATGTCAGGGTCAAA
>DEFL01000030.1 GCA_002350845.1 Christensenella sp. UBA2853 | reverse complement strand
GATCCCTGCATGGGCAGCGGACATATCCTGGTGTACATGTTCGATGTGCTGATGCAGATCTACCTGTCTTACGGCTATACCACCAACGAAGCTGTGGAAAGCATCGTGAGTAACAACCTGTGGGGCATGGACATTGACGACCGCGCTGCACAGTTGGCCTATTTTGCCGTGATGATGAAGGCCCAGCAGTATGATCACCGCTGGTTGGCCAAGCAGCTGCGCCATCCGGTGCAGCCTAATGTGTTTGCTCTGCAAGATAGCGGCGACTGGCCGACCTTTGAGCGCCAGATGCGGCAGGCGTTTACCCATCACCCATCGTTGATGGAGGAGGCATCCATCAAGACTGCTAAGGCACTGTTTGAGACCTTTGCCGACGCCAAGGAATACGGCAGCATCATCCAGCCGGAAATCAGCCCGGAAGAACTGACCATGCTGGAAAACACGCTGGACGAAATGGCGCAGAAGGCTGATCTGATGGACTTTGTTGCGCAAGCGGATGCTATGTCGTTAATGGAGACGCTGAAGCCATTGATCCGACAGTGCAGAGGGCTGGTACAGAAATATCATGCAGTGGTGACCAACCCACCATATATGTCTTCTGCAGGCATGCAGCAAGGTATGCTTGAATATATAAAAACGCAATTCCCTGATGGGAAAAATGATTTGTTCGCCGTGTTTATCGAACGAATTTCTAATATGTTGGACGTAAATGGCCTTCAGGCAATGATTACTCAACATGTTTGGATGTTCCTTGCAAGTTTTGAAAATTTGCGGAAAAAGGTTATTCAAAAAACGATAGTAAATATGGCTCATCTTGGCGCAAGAGCATTTGAGGAGATTGGAGGGGAAATTGTCCAGACCACTGCGTTCGTACTGTGTAACAACAAAACTATCAATCATAAAGGTACATATGTAAGACTTGTTACTCCAACGACACAGCAAGGTAAGGAAGATATGTTCCTTTCTGGGAAAAATCGCTATTCTTGCCAAGAAGAGAATTTCATAAAGATCAGCGGTTCACCAATAGCATACTGGATCGCTGAACAAGTATATTCACTTATGGATGGCATGAAGCTTGGCTCATTATTTGAGTCAGGCGGTAGGTTCAAATCGTGTAATGATGATCTTTATCTACGTTTATGGTGGGAAATAAATAAGGATAGTAAAAACTGGCATAAATATTGTAAAGGTGGAGATGGACGCAAGTTCGTTGGTAATGAAATAAGAGTTTTGAACTGGACAAATGAAGCTCAACGGTTCTATCAAAATAATGGTGGCGTAGGGAACCGAAGCTACTGGGGTGTTGAAGGTATTACATGGGCAACTATTACGACTAGCACTCCATCATTTAGAGTGAAATCCGAACAATACTTTAATAGTTCATCAGCACCAACAATTTTTGCAAAAAAGGACGGGATTCTTGAAGCTGTTTTGGCCTATCTGAACACTAAACCAGTAGAATACATGCTCGGAATATTGAATCCAACTGCTAGCTTAACCGTAGCCGATGTTCTGAAGCTACCTTACAATAAAACTTGGAACACTGATAGTTGTAGAGCCCTTTGTAGACAGTGTTCCGAATTAACGCGCAAAGATTGGGATTCCTTTGAAACGTCTTGGGATTTCCAGCAACACCCGCTTGTTCGTCATAAACCTGAAGGACTGCATGAATTGCGTGTATATGGAGTTCCCGGCTCTGTGTATGAACCGGGTAGTGAAATACATGCTGGTACGATTGAGCAGGCATATATAGCATGGCAGGGTGAAGCAGATGAACGTTTCACCCAGCTGAAAGCCAACGAAGAAGAACTCAATCGCATCTTCATCGACATCTACGGCCTACAGGATGAGCTGACTCCGGATGTAGATGACAAGGACGTCACCGTTCGCAAAGCCGACCTGGGCCGCGATATCCGCAGTCTGATCTCTTATGCCGTGGGCTGCATGCTGGGCCGCTATTCGCTGGACAAGCCAGGGCTGGCTTTTGCAGGAGGGGATTTAGATGAAAGCCAGTATGTCACCTATCACGCTGACCACGACGGCATCCTGCCCATCACCGATGACGAGTATTTTGATGATGACATTGTCGGCATGTTCATCGATTGGGTGCGCATGGTCTACGGTGCGGAGACATTGGAAGCCAACCTGAAATTCATCGCCGGTGCCCTTGGCGGCAAGGGTAATCCCCGCGAGGTCATACGCCAGTATTTCTTAACCTCATTCTATAAAGACCATTTAAGTGCTTACCAAAACACACCGATCTACTGGCTGTTTGACAGCGGAAAGAAGAACGGCTTCAAGTGCCTGATCTATATGCACCGCTACCAGCCGGACACCATCGCCCGCATCCGCACGGACTACCTCCACGAGACCCAGGCCCGCTACCGCAACGCCATCGAAACCCTGGAGCGGCAGTCTGCCAATGCTTCCACCGGGGAGCGCGTGAAGATGACCAAACGTCTGAATGCCCTAAAGGCCCAGGCTGAGGAAGCCCGCGTCTACGAAGAGAAGATCCATCACCTGGCCGACCAGATGATCAAGATCGATCTGGACGACGGCGTAAAGGTCAACTATGCGAAGTTTGCCGATGTGCTGGCACCGATCAAGTAAAACACAATTTATGTAGGAGATCTGCTATGGATACGATCACCATCATTCAGGATCTGAACCGGAGATTCGCACAGCCACTGCCGGAGTTTTATACCCGGCGGGTGATCTTCTGGTACGATGAAGACAAGGAATTCGAGGACAGCATTGGTGAACTGCAATTAGAAAAGGCCAAAGTGCTGGTACTCAACGGGCACAACAGCTATGCCGCAAAGAAGCAGCTGGTGGTGGACGATCCAAACAGCAACTATCTCGTGTATTGTCCCCTGAGTTTTGACAAGCCGGAGAAGAACTGGCTGCTGAACATCGAGCTTTACAGCGAGGAGTTCCGGGCGGATCTCAACTCCATCTGGATGGATGAGATGGGCTTGCCTGCAACGCCGATCCTCCGGACGCAGGTGAAGGGCTATCGGAAGTTCTTCAACGCCAAGGATCGCCGTGCAAAAGTCGCAGCCATGAGCAACAGAGTCAATACGGCAGCACAACTGCATACTGCTGTCATGTCCGCGCTGGCTGGCCTCAAGCAGCCCAACCCCAATGGTGTCATCCGCGCTGTGCTATCCAGCAGCATGGATTTGGAGGAGAACGCAGTTTATCAGAGCTTCGTCTTCTACGGAGCTGAGAAACCCTTCTGGGTGATGGTGGCACAGGCTTCTGGATATCAGCCCGGGGGCACACCGGATCTGCGGGCGTTAGCGACGCACATCATGCTGACCGCAACGACTCGCACACTGCGTCCAGAACTTCTGACAGGGCTGGATCGCTTTATCTCTGTGCCACATCAAACCTGGTGCTATGATTTCGTGACCGACTGGCTGCACAGTGACACGGACGGAACTCTCTACCGCGTTGCCCGTGATCTGGAGCACGAATATCATCTTGGCGAGCGCTTTGCCAAGTGTGAAATCAGCGATCTGCTGAATACCGAATGCTTCCCCAGCATCAATGAGTGCATCCTCTCCGGCATGATGACGGAGATCGTGAATGACACCATCCAGGTGCAGACCATCAACAGCATCGTTGAACGACGCCGTGCCATGATCTGGTACGACTATGCCTCTTGCTATTATGAAGGTCTCCAGCAGGTAGCCAACATGATGGCCTTCCGGCAGAACCATGCTGCCGCCTTCCATACGGTCGGCGCGAATGAGGTCTGGAAGGAATACACGCAGGAATTCTTCCTGATGGATACCTACTACCGGAATTTTCATCTGGAATTTCAAAAGGCGCTGCATGTCATGAATCCTCGTCTGGATGATGGATTCAAAGCTGTCGCAGACAAGGTGGAAGGGCTGTATAATCACTGGTTCCTTGCTCAGCTGTCTGCCTGCTGGACTAACGCCAGCGATACGGATCTGAAGGATCTGGGCGGCTTCCCGGGAGTGCCACAGCTTACAGACTTCTATGCCGAAAAGGTGAAACCGGCGGATACCCGTGTGTTCGTGATCGTCTCTGATGCGATGCGTTATGAGGTGGCTGCTGTGCTGGCGGATCAACTGCGCCGGGAAACCCAAAGCAAGGTAACCCTGGAAAGCAGACAGGGCATCTTCCCGACGATCACCAAGTTTGGCATGGCTGCGTTGCTGCCACATAAGGAACTTTCTGTGCAGCAGAAGCCAGGCGGTCAGCTGCAGGTGCTGGCTGATGGACAGCCAAGCGAGGCTAGTGATCGGGATGGTATTCTGAAAAAAGCCAATCCGCAGAGCATCGCCCTCAAGTATAAAGACATCATCGACATGAAGCGGGCGGATCGCGCCGCGCTGGTCAAGGGCATGGAGGTCGTGTACATCTACCATGACCGGATCGATGAAGCGTCCCATTCCGACGATGCCAGTGTCTTCACCGCTTGCGAGCAGGCGATCCAGGAGATTAAAACCATGATCCGGATCATTGTCAATGAATTTGGCGGCATCCGGATTCTGGTGACAGCGGATCACGGTTTCCTGTACACCTACAGTGCGCTTCAGGAGGACAGCAAGGTCTCTTCTGATATTGGCGGCAAGACCGTCGAGATGGGCAGGCGTTATGTTATCGCCCAGAAGGACGCAACAGCGGAATACCTGATGCCGGTGCGATTCCTGGACGACAAAACGCCCTATACAGGTTTTGCCCCTCGGGAAAACATCCGCCTGAAGATGAGCGGCGCGGGCATCAACTTTGTGCACGGTGGTGTCAGCCTACAGGAAATGGTGGTGCCGGTCATTGACTATCGCTACCTTCGCAGCGAGAGCAAGGACTATCGGCATAACCGGGAAAAGTACGATACGAAGCCTGTAACCGTCAGCCTGATCTCTGCTACCCGGAAGATCAGCAACATGCTGTTTGCCCTGAACTTCTATCAGCAGGAGGCGGTCAGCGACAACCGGAGTGCATGCAATTACCTGGTGTATTTCCGGGATGCCAGCGGAAAAGCAATCTCTGACACGGTGAAGATCATCGCAGACAAAGCAAATGAAAACGGCCAGGAGCGCACGTTCCGCTGCACCTTCAACCTGAAGCCGCAGCAGTACAGCAACCTTGACACCTATTATCTGGTCATCCAGGACGAGGAAGGCAAACAGATGCCCATTACGGAGGAATTCCAGATCGACATCGCCTTCTCTGTGGATGGATTTGATTTCTTCAGCTAATACGGAGGCAAGCTATGGAACCGACGATTGAAATGCAGGATACCCGTCAGGAGATCAAAAAGAAACTGCGGGAACACTTCGACGGCAAAATCGTCCGGAAGGATCTGACCAAAAAGATCAAAGAAGGGGCCAATGTGCCTGTCTATGTCCTGGAGTTCCTGCTGGGTCAGTATTGCTCATCCGATGATGATGCTATCATCGAATCCGGCGTCCAGCAGGTAAAGCGCATCCTTGCAGATAACTTTGTCCGGCCGGATGAAAGCCAGAAGATCCTGTCCCAGCTGCGCAAGCGCGGCAGCTATACGGTCATCGACATGATCACCGTACAGCTGGACATACAGAAAAATAAATACTTTGCTCAGTTCTCCAACCTGGGCCTCCAGAAGGTACCGATTGAGGATGAGTATCCGGAAAAGTATGACCGACTGCTCTGCGGTGGCATCTGGTGCATCATCCAGTTGGACTATGAGTTCGTCGAGGAAGAAAAGAAGAATGGATATCCCATTCAGATCCGCAACCTGAAGCCAATCCAGATGCCGCATATTGATATCGACGATCTGAAGTCCGGACGAAAGGCATTTACCAAGGAAGAATGGATGGATGTTCTTCTCCGCTCCATCGGCATGGAGCCGGATTCTTTGAGCACCCGTGAAAAGTGGTTACTGATCCTCCGTATGGTGCCTCTGGTGGAGAACAACTATAACCTGTGTGAGCTTGGCCCGCGTTCTACCGGCAAGAGCCATCTGTTTAAGGAGATCTCTCCGAACAGCATTCTAGTATCCGGCGGACAGACAACGGTTGCCAACCTGTTCTACAACATGGGCAGGAAGACGGTCGGCTTGGTTGGCCTGTGGGACTGTGTTGCCTTTGACGAAGTGGCAGGCATCCGCTTCAAGGACAAAGACGGTGTGCAGATCATGAAGGACTACATGGCTTCTGGCTCCTTTGCCCGTGGCAAAGAAGAGAAAGCCGCCTCAGCCTCCATGGTGTTTGTCGGTAACATCAACCAGAGCGTGGATGTGCTCTTGAAGACCAGCAGCCTTTTCGATCCATTCCCACCGGAGATGGGCACAGATACTGCATTCCTGGATCGTATTCATTGCTATCTGCCCGGCTGGGAAGTGCCAAAGTTCCGTCCGGAGCATTTTACCGATGACTACGGCTTCATCACCGACTATCTGGCTGAATTTATCCGGGAATTGCGGAAAGAGCAGTATGGCGATGCCCTGGATCATTATTTCCGCTTGGGCAAGAATCTGAACCAGCGTGATACCATTGCTGTGCGCCGCACAGTGGACGGGCTGCTGAAGCTACTTTATCCGGACGGCGAATTTTCCAAGGAAGACCTGGAAGAAATCCTGCAGATAGCCCTGGAGATGCGCCGCCGTGTCAAAGAGCAGCTGAAGAAACTGGGCGGCATGGAATTCTATGACGTGAACTTCAGCTACATCGACAATGACAGCTTTGAAGAGCACTATGTTTCTGTACCGGAGCAGGGTGGCGGCAAACTGATCCCGGAAGGAATCTGCAATCCCGGTCAGGTCTATACTGTCAGCCGGGGCAAGTCCGGGATGATCGGAGTCTTCCGGTTGGAGAGCCAGATGCTTCCCGGCAACGGAAAGTTTGAGCGTACTGGTATTGGTAGTGACCGGGATGCCCGCGAAAGCAGCAACACGGCATTCAATTACCTGAAAGCAAATGGCAACCGCATCAGCGGCAGCATCAGCACTACCACAAAGGATTACATCATCAACTATCAGGATCTGCAAGGCATCGGTATCACAGGAAAACTGGCGCTGCCCAGTCTGATCGCACTGTGTTCCATTGCGCTAGGCAGGCCGACGCTTGGTAGCTTGGCTGTGCTCGGTGAAATCAGCATCAGCGGCACCATGATCAAGGTGGACGAGTTGGCTAACACGCTGCAGTGCTGCCTGGACAGCGGGGCCAAGAAGGTGCTGATTCCTTCGGTGTCCATGATCGACTTTGCAACAGTACCGGCGGATCTGATGGGAGCTTTCCAGCTGATTCCGTACAGCAGCGCTGAAGACGCTGTCTTTAAGGCCCTGGGAGTAGAATAAAGAATGTAATTGCAGCAACATTGGAGGTGTAGAACATGTGGTTAGATAATGCATCCGAAATAGACATTTTGTTCTATAGTCCTTATGCAGCTACAGTGGCAAGCACCATGTGTGAAAAAGAGAATACTCCTTTGACTGTTGGTTTGTTTGGCAAGTGGGGAGCTGGTAAATCCACTCTTGTCAATCTTATCAAACAGGAACTGAATGCAAAGAAAGATGAGTGTATTGTTATAGACATCAATGCATGGCTCTTTGAAGGTTATACAGACGCCAAGACTTCGCTTATGGAAGTAATCGCTACCGAACTTGAAAAGAAGGAGAATATAGGGAATCAAATTACAGACAAATGCAAAAAACTATGGGCACGCATTAACAAAATTAAACTTGGAAAGTCTCTGCTATCGCTTGGCGGGAATTTATTGACGACTTATCTTGCTCCCAATACCCTAAGTTTAGCAGGTGCCGCACAGGCTGCGAAAGGGGCTGCAGAAGCAATAAGCGGTGATGAAATAAAAGAAGAGACAACCGTCAGTATTTCGGAATTTCGTGAGGAGTTTGCTGATTTAATCAAGGCTCTTGACGGAAAGACTGTTGTATTCATTATTGATGATTTGGATCGTTGTTCCCCAGAAAGAATTATTGATACTTTGGAGGCAATCAAGCTATTTCTATCTGTCCCTGGAACAGTATTTTTGATCGCTGCAGATAACGAAGTAATCGAATACTCTATCTCAAAGAAGTATCCAGGTTTGATGGGAGATAAAAACAGTTATGCTCGCGAATACATCGAAAAGATCATCCAGTTGCCTATAGTAATACCTACATTATCAGAAAAAGATGTGATGAATTATCTAATGCTTTTGATGGTACAAAAGCATATCAAGATCGGTCACTTCAAAGAGTTTCTTGAAGAGGTAAAAAACCAGGGCTTTCACACAAGAGAGACTTTTATGACATATTCTGAGATTTGTAAGTTAATAGATAATCTTTCGGATATGCCATATAAATCTTTGGATCAAGGAGCAGAGAAAGCAAAAGAGGACTTGAAAGTTATTGATGGTATTCGAGAAACAATTGCCAAATCTCTCAACGGGAATCCCAGACAGGCAAAAAGATTTTTGAATTCCTTTGTTATGAAACGTCAGCTGGCAGAATTGTATTATCCAGGGGAAATCGATGCTGCTGTATTAGCAAAGGTAATGGCTTTGTATCAGATATCACCAGATGCTTTTAAGGAACTGTATAAGTGGAACTGTCAGTTCGATGGAACTATTCCTTACCTGAAGGAAGCATTGGATATAACCAATACAGATACGGGGATTTCGGAATCGAACTGGAAAAGTGACGAGATTCAAAAATGGAGTAAATGTCCACCGACAGACATTGAAACATACCCATTGGATCATTATTTTTATCTGACCAGGGAAAACTTGCAATCAAATGACATGAAATCCACTTTGACGTTAGAAGCAAAAAAAGTATTATCAGATTTAAAAAAAGCAAAAGGTGGAACGATTGAGAGGGTATTTGCTGATCTGAATAAGCTTGGAGAAAATCAAACAAGTATTGTAATAAATCTCTTTATAAAAGGTATGACAGGTGTATCATCTGATTGGTTGGTTGCGAGCCGATTGTTAAAAGAGTATGAGCAACGAGTACCCAGCTTAATTGATAAAGTTGTTACAATAAAATTTGGCATGGATGCTGTTCCGTTCTTTAAGGAACTTAGATCCAAAAATGCGCAGCAATTTGATGAACTTTACAAACGTTCATCTCCAGACCAGCAAAAGATATTGGATTTGGCGAAAGGAAGGGTGCAAAAGTAAGTGGGTACGTCCAAAGGCTATATCTCACCAACAAATATTCCTTGGAGACAAGCAAAGCGTGCTGTGACTTCTTTTGTTAAGGATTCCGGCTCTGACGTCAAGCTTCAAAGAGTCGTTGGCAATTATGCAGCAGCTAAGGTTGGTGATGCCAGCAATTATCAGGCTGCAGTGAACAGTATTTCTCAAGTTGCTCGAATCATTGGTTCAGCCGGTTCAGGTGGTTTAGGGAATTACCTTCATGAAATCCATCGAGATGATCTTATTGGCAAAAGTGCTGAAGAGTTGGTGACGGCACTATTGTATGATGAGTTGAACAATGGGAGTTCTGCTGAAGAACAATTACTCTTTGATACTATTCCTCAGGTTCTCGAAAACTTAGAGGTAGCTACACAAGAAGACCTGCGTAGTATTACTCCAGCAAGTTTTATGGTTGAGTTCCTGGGAGAGTTTATATGCAATGACTTTGACCGATGCTTTGACGAGCAAATACGCCGACATATTTCACCCCGTGAATATGATCAAGTGATTGGAAAGATACATGGCTTTATCAAAAATTCAATTTATGATATGAAAGATCGCCTTGTTAGAGCTGTCACATCCTTTGAAAGTCTTGAAAGCAATAGTATTGTGACAAACTGTCTTAATGAAGCATTTCAAATCTTCAAGACGCTATATGGAACGGGGGCATGAAGATGAAATTTGCTGTTTTACATAAAAGCGATTTCAACATCGTATTTCCAGATGACATATATGTTTTCAGAATTGATGCTACGGGTTATTCAGAAATATTCAGTAGTCTGTATGATCTATGGCGACGTATCTGCTCTGATTGCATTCCACTTGTCTATGAGGATTTGTTTGTATTTGGATTGTCGATCTTTGCCATTGATAAGAGAATGGGGCGTAATCTGTCCAAGGATAATTGGACTAGAGAAATATCGGTTCAGTTGCCTGTTCATAATACAGTGCTATGGAATAACACGATTCCTTTACTAAATACGATGCTATCTTTCCTAACTGGTGACAAGTGGGATGTTCAGTTTTATGAGACCGGGGAGAAATATTCTATTCAACCAATCAAACACTATAAGCATATAGATGCGACAAAATATCAATCAGTCTGCCTATTTTCTGGCGGATTGGATTCTTTGTGTGGTGCAATAAAGCTTGTAGAAGAAGGGCAATCATTAATACTGCTAGGCCATAATGAATATCCAAAGCTTCGCGAGAAGCAGCATCATATGGCAGATGTAATTGAAAACCATTATGAAGGCCAATCTATACGTTTTTTCGACTTCTCTGCGAATGCAAGGGCTCCATTTCGTCCTGATGGATATTTAAATTCGAGTGAAAATACCTGCAGAAGCCGATCCCTATTATTCCTGACTGCAGCTGTGTCAATAGCAGGTATAATAGGAGAAGGTACAAAAGTATATATACCAGAAAATGGTTTTATCAGTATAAATGTACCATTGACAGCAAGCCGTCAAGGCTCTTGCAGTACAAGAACGACGCATCCATATTTCCTTTCGTGTTTTTCGCAGCTGCTTCAAATGCTATCAATCAAACACGAGATTGTAAATCCATTCCAGTTTCTCACTAAAAGAGAGGTTGTTGAGACGGTTCAGAACACAGCAACTTTCCAAGAACTGTATCCTTTAACAATATCTTGTTCCCATCCATGTAATGGCCGCTGGAAAAGGCTCTCCAGCCCAAGTAATTGTGGTTACTGTTATCCATGCTTAATCCGAAAGGCTTCTCTTATAGGGCTTGATTCAGATTCCACAACATATAACCCATTCAAGTATTCCTCCATAGAAGAACTACTGGCAACATCTGCTATTAGTGCAAGCGATATTAAAGCTTTGATCGCAGCGCTTCATCGTTATAAAGGCTGCAACGATAACATGCTCTTGCGTCTTATCAGAGCTACTGGCCCTGTTAGTGAAGAAAACATAAACAAACACTTACGTGTCTACAAGTCCACGATGGAAGATGTATCACAGTTGCTTTTGAAGGAGATCGGATACAGTGAGTGATAAGATAAGTTTAATTGATACGCATTTTCATCTGGACAAATATCAGAACCATTCCTCATTATATGAATTGATGAATATAAATCATCAATACACCTTATGTGTAACATGTTCCCCAGGCGTTTTCCTCTCTTGTAAAAAGCTCTATCCGGAGACAAAATATGTTAAATTTGCATTAGGGGTTCATCCGAAGGAAATAACAGATCCTGAAAAAAGCATCCATGAGTTCAATATATGTTTACATCAAGCAAAATACATTGGAGAGATCGGATTGGACTACTCAGGTGCGAGTCCCAGTAGAGATATACAATTGAATGTATTTCGACATATTATAAAACAGCAAGCAGAGAGAAATATGCTTGCTACTATCCATGTAAAAAAAGCTGAAGAAGACTTGATAACGGTACTTGGTGAATATCCTTCTTCCAAAAGGATAATTCACTGGTTCTCAGGAAGCAGTATTCAAATGTCAACCTTATTAAGTCAGGGATGCTATTTTAGCATCAATGCATCTATGGCTCAAAGTGAATCAGGGAAAAAAAGGATAGCAATGATTCCTAAAGATCGAATCCTGATTGAAAGCGATGGACCATATTCTAAAGTGGATGGGAAAAGATATACACCGGAAAAGCTGACTGATCTGTACAGAACCGTTGGGTGTGCATTACAAGTGAATAACCTGGAAGAGATTGTATATCGTAATTTTCTGAATATCCTATCCCAATAATTGCCACCGTAGCAGTAATAGAAAAAGGTAATCGGAAAACAAATAATCGCAAAAATACTGAACAAACATGAAGGCGAGGCACTGTTATGGTAGGCAATTACAAAGTCATCACACTCTGCGGAAGCACCCGATTCAAGGACGCATTTATGGAAATGCAGAAACGCCTGACACTTGAAGGCAACATTGTCATCAGTGTGGGGCTCTTTGGCCATTCCGGCGATGATGAAGTTTGGACGGAAGGAACTAAGGAAATGTTGGATGATATGCACAAGCGGAAAATAGATATGGCAGACGAGATCTTTGTTGTTAATGTTGGAGGGTATATTGGCTCCAGTACCCGGTCGGAAATCGAATATGCGATAGTGCACGGCAAACCAGTCCGGTATTTGGAACAGGATTGTCAATAGCAGCAAAGGAAAGTGATGAACAGCATGACATCGGTAGTTGATTTAGGAAACCTTGGAATTTTAGCGCCTCACAAAACAAAGTATTATAACCACTATAACATTGACTGGCTGATTGAAACCTTAAATGCTGATAAGCAGCTGAAGTATATTACCTTCTGGCACGAAGGCAAAGAGTATCCAAATCACTATTTCTCGCAATGGTATCAGGGGAAGCCGTTTTCTGTAAATGGACGGTCATATTTAACGGCAGAGCAGTATATGATGTCTGAAAAGGCTCTCCTATTCAAGGATCTGTATCATTACGGCTTGATCATGGAGGAACCTTCTCCGAAGAAATGCAAAGACCTTGGCCGCTTGGTCTCAGGATTTGAATCCACAACCTGGGATAATGCGTTGAGAGAAATTATTTTTCATGGGAATCTTGGAAAATTCCAGAGTGATATTGCTCTTGTGGATGCGCTGCTGGAAACAGAGAACGCTGTCTTAATTGAAGCCAGTCCTTACGATGGAATCTATGGTGCAGGGTTGGCTGAAAGCGATTTGTTGAACCCTAATGGCTCGCTTAAAGTGCAGCCAGAGAACTGGAAGAATCCGAAGAATGGCACTCAGGCAACCAATCATCTTGGTTTTGTGCTGATGGGAATTCGGGACTTGTTCCGGCAGCTGATGGGGCACTCCTGGCGTCCTGGAGAAGAGTATAAACCCTTGTAATATCCTCCTTACTAATTATTTCGGTAGGCATTAGCAGAGCCAATAAATCGCATTTATTTTGCTAATCAACTACCTTCCACATTTTAGTAGACGATTGTCCTCGCATAGATCAAAACCATCTTGAAGTTCGTCTGATCTTTCCTTACCGAGCTCTCAAAACGTCAGGCCTTACAAGCGTTTTTTCAGATTCAGGAAAGATGCCGTTCGAATCGTCCGCCAAAATTAGCATGATCGTCCGAAAAAATTAGACGCTGAAGCAGGGGCTTCCATGAAGGTTGATTAGAAATCGGGCTCAAAAATTAGAAATCTGCTAACAGGTGTCATCTTCTATTAGCAGATTTTTTGCGTTCCGTAGTGTCCCGAAAAAGAAAAACCCTACCAGCTTCACAGTTGCCTTTTTGAGGGCAAATCTGTCGAATCTGGTAGGCAAAATGGCGATCCCGGCGCGATTCGAACGCGCGACGTTCCGCTTAGGAGGCGGACCCTCTATCCTGCTGAGGTACGGGACCATGCTCTCGAAAGTCCTTATTTTTCAAGGCTTCCGAGGATTCAGTGACTGTTCACCGTGAAGGTTGGGGTGCCTTTTTCTAATCAGGAAAGGTCGATTTCTAATCAGCTTTTCTAAATTTGGCGGTAGGACATTTTCCCACATGCTGATTTCGACCTTGCTGCGTAAGGGTGTCGGAGCGACTAGAAAACCGGGTCATTTCCGAACGCTGTTCCCGTTTTCAGTTTCTGGATAAGCGGTAGTCGGCCTACTTCTTAGGAGGCGACCGCTCTATCCTACTGAGCTACGGAACCATATTCATATTTTGAGGTGTTATGGTTATTTCTGTCACAGCATTCGGGCAGATCCCATCACAGCTTAACATGGTTTTTTACCGCTGTGGTACGGATACCTGCGAGCGAGAGTATAACACACTGCCCGTGAACACGCAAGCAAAACGGGAAAAATGAAAGCAGACAAAAGACAGATCATTTCTTGCATCATCCCTCACTGAACGCTACAATGTTGCATGTAATTCATTGTGGAGAGTGTTTTATATGTTTGATTTTTCCGCAGTAGACCAACGGATTCAGAATCTGATTGCCAAGGACCGCCTGCCTAATGTCAGCGTCTGTGTAAAAGGGCCTGAAGGCACCGTTTTTGAAAAAGCTTATGGAATCCGGAGCATAGAGAGTCATGACCCTGTAAATGAAGATACTGTCTTTGGCATCGCTTCCATGTCCAAATCCATTACAGCACTTGCCATTTCCATACTGGAAACAGAGGGGAAACTCTCCTGGGACGATCCAGTATGCAAATATTTTCCATCCTTCTCTGTCCCTGGTGCGCCAAAGGATCTTGTGACGCTCCGGACACTTGCCCAGCATACTGCAGGCATCCCCCCGATGGAACCTCTCGAATGGTCGATCGCTATGAACAGCATGGACCGCGATGGAGAGTGGATCCGGGCCATGCGCGCTTCCTCTCCCAACCAGATGAACACCATTGATCAGATTATCGAATATATTGCCCAGTGTCCGTACAAAACAGTCGGCGCACCGGGTGAAAACATGAGCTATTCCAATGAGGGCTATGCCGTGCTTTCCTATGTCGTTGACATGGCAGCCGGCATCCCACTGGAAGAATTCTGCCGTCAGAGGATCTTCGAACCCCTTGGCATGACCCGGACCATCATGGACGATGACTGCGTCAGTGCACGTCAGATGGCGCAGGGCAATATTACTTCCCTGTTTGAATTCGACGATGGTGAGCTGACATGCGATGATCACTGGAGCGTGCTTCCGCCCTTCCGGGGCTGCGCCATGGTAAAGTCCACCTCCCGTGACATGGCCGCCTATTATCAGTGTCTGTCCAGCTGGGGCATGCAGAACGGCGTACAGGTGCTTCCGCGCGCTGCCGTGGAGGCCATGGTCGGTCCCTCCATTCCTGCCACAGACCAGGCTGTCTATGGCCTGGGCCTGTACAAGCGCGTCAAATGCGGACATGTTATCTGCGAACACAGCGGCGGCCTGCACGGCGTATCCACCAAGGGCGGTCTGTTGCTGGGTGAAGGCTACGGCTTCGCCGTGTTGTGCAGTCTCGGAGACGCTGACATGGATGATATCATGTGGACTCTTTACAACGCCGTGATGGGGCTCCCGCTTGACACCTCACACCGCTGGTTCATTCCCGCAGGCAGAGAGTTCGCAGATCCGGCCATGCTGGTCGGAACATACATCGGGCACGAAGGCGTACCCTCCAGGGTGATCGTTCCGCGTGTATCCTCACCCATGGAAGCTGTTGTCAACGATCACCCTGTCACACTGGTCTACTGCGGAGCCGGACGTTTCCTCGCCATGGACAGAGAAAAACCGGATGCACTCCGTGCCCGCCTGGAATTCTTTTTCCGGGATGGAAGCGCATGGGGAGTCCGTGTTGGAAGCCGTATTTTTTCCAGAGAAGACGCGGAGTAATCCATGCATTTCAAAAGGGAGTCGGATCAAAATGGATCTGCTCCCTTTTTTCGTGACAGGCTGCGCCTGAACAGCTTTACTTCTTGCGGATTTCTTCAATGATTTCCAGCACGCGCTCTGTTCCATTGGCGGGCGGTGCCTTGCGGACCGCCTCCCTGAGGCTGTCTCTGGACTCCCAGGTTTCCCTGAGCGCTTTGGTCAGGGTTTCTGCCGTCATGTTTTCCTGCAGAAGGACTTTGCACAGACCTCTTTTTTCCATGCTCTGCGCATTGAGGATCTGGTCCCCGCGGCTCGCACCCTTGGGATACGGAACGAGAAGCATCGGCTTGTCCAGCGCCTGGAACTCCATGAGCGCATTGGACCCTGCTCTGCTCAGAACCAGGTCAGCACAGGCCAGGACATGCGGCAGCTCCGCATCCATGAACTCGATCTGCGTATATCCCTTCACATTTTCCAGTGACTTGTCCAGGTTGCCCCTTCCGCACAGGTGCACCACATCGAAGTCCTTGGTCAGTTCACCCAGTGCCTCCCTCAGCGCTTTGTTCACTGCCTGCGCGCCGGAGGATCCGCCCATCATCAGGAGAATCGGGCGGCTGCCGTCAAAGTGCGCCAGTTCAAGCCCCTTCGCGCGGTCACCGGAGAAGAGATCAGGGCGCAGCGGTGTGCCGACCACTTCGGCCTTTTCACCCAGCGCAGCAGCACATTCCGGAAAGGTCGTCACCATGCGGGTGGCAAACGGTTTGCAGAGTTTATTGGCCAGCCCGGGCGTCAGATCGCTCTCATGGCAGAGGACCGGAACACGGTGCAGCCAGGCACCAAAGACCACCGGCACCGCCACAAAACCGCCTTTGCTGAACACCACATTCGGGTGCAGTTTTCCCATGAGATGCGCCGACTGAAATGCACCGGCAATCACCCGGAACGGGTCGGTAAAATTCTGCCAGGAAAAATACCGGCGGAGTTTTCCGGTCTTGACGGCATGATACGTAATCCCGGGGATCGACTGAATTTTCTCAGCTTCCATTCCGCTGGCTGTGCCGATATAGTGAATCTCATAGCCCTGTGCCTGGAGTCTGGGGATCAGCGCCATGTGCGGCGTGACATGTCCCAGCGTGCCGCCGCCTGTGAGTACGATGATTTTCTTCTCCATATGCTCTTCTCTCCTGTCTCCTGCGTTACGAGGGTTTGATCACGCCGTCCCGGGTCACCTGTGCATACCACAGCGGCGGGCGGACTGCCGCTTCTTCCGACAGAACAATCGCGCTGCGGATGGCTTCCTCCGCCCGGTCTGCCTCGTCTTCATTTCTGGCATAGAGTGTAAAGAACGGATCGCCCGGGAACACTTCATCCCCGATGCGGACCGGAAGAACAAAGCCGACGGAATAGTCCAGACTGTCTTCCTTGCGCTGACGGCCGGCTCCCATCGCCTGGGCTGCAATCCCCAGGGCTGTGGTATCCATGCCGGCAATGAATCCGTGCTTACGCACGAAAACGGGCCGGACAACGTTTGCCTGCGGGAGCAGTGTGATGTCTTCCGTCACAGCCGGGTTTCCGCCCTGCGCGCGGATCATCTCGGCAAACTTCTCCAGGCCGGCACCGCTTTCCAGTGCTCTGACCAGTTTTCCGTGTGCTTCCTCCACCGTGCCCGCTGCGCCGCCGAGGACCAGCATGTGCGCGCCGAGAAGCAGGGAGACATCCAGGAGGTCACCTTTCGTGCGGCCTGCAAGGACATCGATCGCATCTTTCACTTCCAGGGCGTTGCCGACATGCGTGCCCAGAGGCTGCTCCATTCCGGTGACAATGGCTGTCACCGGCTTGCCTGCCAGTGTGCCGATATCCACCATGGCCCTGGCCAGTTCAATCGCGCCGTCCAGCGTATGCATGATGGCTCCGCTGCCGGTCTTGACATCCAGGACAATCGCATCACTGCCGGCCGCCAGTTTTTTGGACATGATCGAGCTGGCAATCAGTGGAAGGCTGTCCACGGTGGCTGTCACATCCCGGAGCGCATACAGCGTCTTGTCCGCCGGTGCCAGCATGCCGGTCTGCCCGATCACGGCCACGCCGATGCGCTTGACCTGCTCCAGGAAGGCTTCACCGGAGAGCGCAACCGACATTCCGGGAATCGACTCCAGCTTATCGAGTGTACCGCCGGTATGTCCCAGTCCGCGTCCGCTCATCTTTGCCACGGGAACGCCGCAGGCCGCGACAAGCGGGGCAAGGATCAGCGTTGTTGTATCGCCGACGCCGCCTGTGGAGTGCTTATCCACCTTAATGCCCGGAATGCTGCTCAGGTCCACGGTGTCCCCGCTGTTCTGCATCGCCAGCGTCAGGGCGGTTGTCTCCCGCGCCGTCATGCCGTTGAGCCGGATGGCCATGAGCAGGGCGGCCAGCTGATAATCCGGGACCGAACTGTGCGCCGCAGCGTCCACAAACAGTTCAATCTCTTCCTGTGTCAGTTCCTTCCCGAGCTTTTTGTCAGTGATCACATCTATCATATTCATCGTGATTCTGCCTCGCTTTATTGATTTCAGACGAGTCGGAGTCCCGGAACCGCATTGAGCGTCAGCGGAGCAACTTCGCCCTTCAGTAAACGGTAATAGGCAGCAGAACCGATCATGGCTCCGTTGTCGGTGCACAGATGAATCTCCGGCATATACAGGGGCATATGCATGCGGTCGCAGGCTTCCTGCATGCTTCTGCGCAGCAGCCGGTTCGCACTCACGCCGCCGGCCATCGCCATCTGCCGCGTGCCGGTTTCCTTCGCCGCAAGAACTGCCTTCTCCACCAGCGAATCAACCACTGCCTTCCGGAAACTGGCAGCCAGGTCTGCCTTCGGCAGCTCTTCGCCTTTCATCTCCATGGTGTGGCAGGCGTTGAGGAAGGCTGTCTTCATGCCTGAGAAGCTGTAGTCATACCGGCCCTCCACATGCGGATGCGGAAGGTGCAGATAATCCGGATTGCCTTCCTCAGCCAGCTTGTCCACACGCGGACCGCCGGGGTAGGGAAGTGACAGCACGCGCGCGGCCTTGTCGAACGCCTCGCCCGCCGCATCGTCCACCGTCTGCCCGATCAGATGGTATTCTCCATAGTCCGGCACCTGAACCAGGTGGCTGTGTCCGCCCGAGACCACCAGGCACAGAAACGGCGGTTTCAGGTCAGGGTGGGAGAGGAAATTGGCTGAAATATGGCCTTCAATATGGTTGACCGGAATCAGCGGCTTGTCCAGGGCATAGCTCAGGCCCTTCATGCAGCTCACACCGGTGAGCAGCGCGCCGACAAGACCCGGGCCATAGGTCACGGCCAGGGCATCCACATCCTCAAGCCGGATGCCGGCGGCGGATACGGCTTCATCCACCACCCGGTCACAGGCCTCCACATGCGCGCGGCTTGCGATCTCGGGGACCACGCCGCCGTACAGCGCATGCAGGTCAATCTGACTGAAAACAATATTGGACAGAATCTTCCGTCCGTTTTCAATGACCGCTGCGGCCGTCTCGTCGCAGGATGTCTCCAGAGCGAGAATCCTGACGTTTTCCTTGTGCTTTAACTGTTCCGCCTTTTCACGCATGCGCGCTTCAAAGGCTGTCTGACTGCTTGGCATACTGTTTTCTCTCTTTTCGAATCATACACTGGGGAATGATCAGCAGTAGAAGGGGAATCGTCAGAAAGGTTCCTGCCGCAATGGCTGCATACTCCATAAAGAACGCGGTCGGCATCAGACGGATCAGGAGATCCGTTGACGGGTTGAGCAGCCACAGGCCATTGGTAAACGCCACATGGTGAAACGCGGTAAAGAACGATTCGAAGTCCAGAATCCCCCAGAGAAGGAGGAGGACGATCAGAACCAGGAGTGCAGCTGCACCGTCGCGCATGCCCCTGAGCGTCTCCCCGCGCCGCCTGATTCTGAACACCAGGAAAACGCAGACAGCGGCGATCGCCGATGACACAAGCAGGACGGTCCGCGCCAGAACAAACAGGGCGCGCACATCGTCCATATGCTGCTGCTCATAGTCATGGAAGGCCAGATAGCGGGTGCCGTCCGCGCCGTCCCAGGTATACTGGAATTCATCCACGCTTCCTCCCAGAAACCCTGTAATCATTCCGCACATGCCGGCGTATTCCTTTTCCGGAAGTCTGGTGGATGCGGAAGGCGCATGTCTGCGCATCAGAGAAAGCATCAGTTCCCCGCCGGTGCCCAGGCCCTCAAGGATCAGGGCGAGGCCTGCAATGCACACGGCCAGAGACAGAACAAAACCCGTCACGCGGGCAGCGATTTGTCTTTTCATCATCGATTCGCCGCAAAAAACCGATGCTGCCCGCCCTCGCGGGCAGGCAGCGTACGGATTACTGCATCTTCAGGTAGGAGGTCACAAAGCCCTCCAGGTTGCCGTTCATGACATCGTCAATATTGCCGACTTCATAGCCGGTACGGTGATCCTTCACCATGGTATAGGGCTGGAAGACATAGGAGCGGATCTGGCTGCCCCATTCAATCTTCTTCATTTCACCCTTGATGTCCGCCATCTGCTGTTCCTTTTCGCGTTCACGCAGTTCCAGCAGTTTGGCCTTGAGCATCTTAATACAGGTTGCACGGTTCTGCACCTGGTCGCGCTCGGTCTGGCAGGAGACCACAATTCCGGTGGGATAATGCGTCATTCGCACAGCGGAGCTCGTCTTGTTGACGTTCTGTCCGCCGGCACCGGAGGAGTGGTAGGTGTCAACGCGGACATCCTTCATATCAATCTGGATATCATCATCGTCGTCCTCGAGCATCGGGGCAACGTCCAGAGAGGAGAAGGAGGTGTGGCGCCTGGCGTTGGCGTCAAAAGGCGAGATGCGCACCAGGCGGTGCACGCCCTTTTCACCGCGAAGGTAGCCGTAGGCATGATCGCCGTCCACTTCAAAGGAGACGGATTTAATGCCCGCTTCATCGCCTTCAAGGTAATCCAGGAGCTTGATGGTAAAGCCCATCCGCTCGCAGTAGCGGGTATACATGCGGTACAGCATCTGTGTCCAGTCCTGTGCCTCCGTGCCGCCGGCGCCGGCGTGCAGTGAGAGCACGGCATTGGAGTCATCATAGTTGCCGCGCATGAGCGTTTCCAGCTCCAGCGCGTCCGCCTGCTCCTTGAGGTGGGCGATCGCCTCGCCGGCTTCCCGGACCATGTCCTCGTCGTTTTCCTCTTTGGCCAGGTCCATCATCACTTCAATGTCATCCGCACTGGTGAGCAGTTTCTCATAGTGTGCAATGCGGTTCTTCAGTCCGCCAACCTTCTGGTTGACTTTGGTGGAGTGTTCCAGATCATTCCAGAAATCCGGCTGGTTCATTTCCTGTTCCAGTTCTTCCACCTGCTCGCGCATATGGTCCACATGCAGTGCTTCGCCCGCGGAGAGAATACTCTTGCGGATCCCCTGCAGATCCTGCGCATACTGTTCCAGTTCAATCATGTGATTTCCTCATTTCTTTTGAATACAGGTTCGGGGAAGGATAGCAGCAGACTTCATCCGTTACAAGAACCCGGTCCTTCTTTCGCGCATCAGCATGTCTGTCTCTTCCTTTCTGTATCCCGGCGTGTGGAAACGCTCTCTTCACTCCTGCTGCGTCAGGTTCTTCCCGCAGCAGTTCTTGTATTTCTTGCCGGATCCGCACGGGCACGGATCATTGCGCCCGATCTTCCGATCGGCATGCACCGGCTGACGCGGCGCTTCCTTCGGCGGCTGGGCCGTCGGCTTCTGCATGCTCTGCTGAAGCTGAAGACGCGCCTTGACCATTTCCAGGGTCGGTCTGGCCTGCTGGACAGGCTCCGGCGTCCTCTGGATCCTGGCGTGGCAGATCGCGCGCACCGTATCCTCACGGATGAGGAAGTTCAGTTCCTCAAACATATGGCCGGCTTCGATCTGGTATTCCGTGATCGGGTTCTTTCCGCTGTAGGCGCGGTATCCGATGCCGTCGCGCAGTTCGTCCATGGCATCAATGTGGTCCATCCAGCGGCGGTCCACGGCGCGCAGGAGCATGACGCGCTCAAACTCGCGCATGTCCACACCGAGCTCGGTGATCTCCTTCTCGCGTTCTTCATAGAAGGCATGCGCGTCTTCCTGCATGCCCGCGATGAAGGCATCCTTGTCCTCGTTGTCAATCAGGTACTGGTGAGAGGCCATGAATCCGGGATGCAGGCACAGGTTCTCAAGGTAATTCTTCAGGTCGGTCATATCCCATTCGCGGGAATCATCCGACTGACAGTCACGCCCCACGGCGCTTTCAATCAGGCGGTCCTCCATGCCCAGAATATTGCCCTTGACGTTCTCACCCATGAGCACGCGGCGGCGCTGTCCGTAAATGACTTCTCTCTGACGGTTCATGACATTGTCATATTCCAGAACATGACGGCGTGTCTCAAAGTTCCGTCCTTCAATCTTCTTCTGCGCGGATTCGATCTGCTTGGTCAGCATGCCCGCCGTAAGCGGTTCATTGTCCGGCAGACCCAGTTTTTCGACCATCGGGCCGATCCGGTCAGAACCGAAGAGCCGCATAAGATCGTCTTCAAGGCTGATAAAGAACTGTGTGGAGCCCGGGTCGCCCTGACGTGCGGCACGGCCACGCAGCTGATTGTCAATGCGGCGGGACTCGTGGCGCTCGGTGCCGATGATGTGCAGGCCGCCGACCTTCAGCACTTCGGCGTGCTCGCGGTCCGTCTCCTTCTTATACTGATCATACAGCTTCTCATACTCTTCCCGCGCCGCGCGGACCTCGTCGCTGACTTCCTCGGCGTGGCCGGTGGCTTCCTCAATGAGCTCCTCATCCATGCCCGCATTGCGCAGATCGCGTCTTGCCATGAAATCCGGATTGCCGCCCAGAAGAATATCCGTGCCGCGGCCGGCCATGTTGGTTGCGATGGTGACCGTGTTCAGACGGCCTGCCTGGGCGACGATCTCTGCTTCACGCGCGTGGTTCTTGGCGTTGAGCACGGAATGCTCAATGCCGTTGCGCTCGAGCATTCTTGAGAGCATCTCACTGGTTTCCACCGTCACCGTGCCCACGAGCACCGGCTGGCCGGTTGCATGGTGCTCCTCAATGGAGCGGACCACGGCGTCAAACTTGGCCTTCATGTTCTTGTACACGACATCATCCAGGTCCTTGCGGATATTGGGACGGTTGGTGGGGATTTCCACGACGTTGAGGTTGTAGATGGCCTCAAATTCGTCTTCTTCCGTCTTGGCTGTACCGGTCATGCCGGCCAGCTTCTCATACATGCGGAAGTAATTCTGGAAGGTGATGGTCGCCAGGGTCTTGCTCTCGCGCTCGATCTTCACATGCTCCTTGGCTTCAATCGCCTGGTGCAGTCCTTCCGAGTAGCGGCGGCCGATCATCAGACGGCCTGTGAATTCGTCGACAATCACAACCTGACCGCCCTGCACGACGTAGTCGACATCGCGCTTCATGATCGCATGCGCACGCAGTGCG
The DNA here is from genome assembly GCA_002350845.1 of Christensenella sp. UBA2853. Classification (GTDB taxonomy): domain Bacteria; phylum Bacillota; class Clostridia; order Christensenellales; family Aristaeellaceae; genus UBA2943. The sequence goes on along the minus strand of DEFL01000030.1, from coordinate 33,473 downwards.
CAGTGCACATGATGGTTGAGCTCGGCGTTCTCGGCATCATTGATGTTCTGAATGCCGAACGCTCTTTCCACTCTCTGTGCGCCTTCATCGGTGAGCGCAACAGATTTTTTCTTTTCATCCACCGTATAGTCCTGGTCCCGCTTGAGGCCGCACACCACATTGTCCACGCGGGTGTACAGATCGGTGGAAGCCTCGCCCTGACCGGAAATAATCAGCGGTGTTCTGGCCTCGTCAATGAGGATCGAGTCGACTTCGTCGACGATGGCATAGTGATGGCCGCGCTGCACAAGGTTGGCCTGGCGGATCACCATGTTGTCCCTCAGATAGTCAAATCCCAGCTCATTGTTGGTGCCGTAGGTGATGTCGCAGGCATAGGCTGCACGGCGCTGTGCGGGATCGAGGTCATGCACAATCAGGCCCACGGAGAGACCCAGGAAGCGGTGCACCTTGCCCATCCACTCGCTGTCGCGCTTGGCCAGGTAATCGTTGACCGTCACAATATGCACGCCTTTGCCGCTCAGTGCATTGAGATACGCAGGGAGCGTGGCGACAAGCGTCTTGCCTTCACCGGTCTTCATCTCGGCAATATTGCCCTGGTGCAGCACCAGACCGCCGAGCACCTGGACATGATACGGACGCATGCCCAGCACGCGGGCATCCGCCTCACGGACGGTTGCAAACGCTTCCGGAAGAATGTCGTCCTCGGTTTCGCCGTTGGCCAGACGCTGTCTGAACTCAGCCGTTTTGGCCTTGAGCTGTTCATCCGTCAGTTTCTTGTATGCTTCTTCCAGGTCGTCCACTTTTTTGACGATTTTCTCCAGCTTTTTCAGCTCGGAGGCATTGCTTCCGCCCAGAAGGTTCTTCACAAATTCAAGCATGTTTTCTCCTTTATGGGTTCCTATAGACTTCCGCTGTGCACAGTTCCAAATGTGCATCGGACTGCAGATAAGCACAGGAACACATGGTAAGTATACCGTCCAATACCTGTTCTTGCAAGCCCAAACGCGCTCAAAACACGCGCCAGCAATGTTTTGTGCTCGATGCATGGACCCGCCTGTCTTCCAATGGACAGGCTGTTCATGAAAAGAAGACACAAATCAGGGGCCCGTCTCACCGGACAGACCCCTGAATCATTGCGATATGGATATGGGTGCCAAAGATCATTTATTTCCCGCATGCAGCCGGGCCCGTTTCTTCCCGGTTCACGCGAACCGGAAACATGGCTTCAAACCACGAAGGGAGGATTTCCTTCAGCAGCTTTTCCGCCTCCTGATGCTGCCGGATCCATCCCGGCACACACAGGACAGCCATGCCCTTTTCGCGGCAGTACGCTCTCTCCAGAGAATGATGACGGATCAGCTCGTCCGCCTCGCAGCCGTCCTCTGAAACGAGAATGCATGCTTCAAACGGCGTCTTTTCTCCCTTCTCATAGTCCGGCAGCAGCGCAATCAGTGTCCACTCCCGATTCAGCACCTGCTCATATTTCGTCAAACGCCACAGGCTCATTTCAGGATTCCCTCCTTCTGCATGGCTTCAAGCGCGATCTCAAGTGCTTTTCGGGCTGCCTCATAGCCATGAGCACCCTCCGTCTCATAGTACGCATGGGCAATTCCCAGATCCTTCAGGTACTGGTGATATGCCCTGGAATACTCAACCGCATAATCTTCCTTTCCGCAGGACAGGAAGAACCGCGGAAGATCTTTTCCGCTCTCAGCAGCCTTCTTTGCCAGGTACAGGATATCGTTCTCGCTGCCGTAGATTTCATCAATCGGTCCCAGTGCGTCTTCCACGCCGCGCAGATCAGGTCCGTTTTCCATTCCCTGCCATACTTTGTACATGGCCACCGGATCCCTCGCTCCGGAAAGCCCCATGCATACACTGTATTTCTCCGGGCATCTCAGCGCCGCTTTGACTGCGCCCTGTCCGCCCATGGAAAAGCCGGCAATAAAAGTATCTTCACGTCTGGAAGACACCGGCAGCCTGTGCGCCAGAAATTCCGGAAGCTCCTGTGTCAGATAGGTGAAGAACTTCTGTCCGTGCCGCATGTCTGCATAGCTCGAGCTTCTCGCATCCAGCGAAACCGCCAGGAGGCCGTACCTTTCACAGAGGCTTTCCACATCGGACTCCCGGAACCAGAGAGTCGAGTCATCTGTTCCGCCGTGCAGCAGGTACAGAACCGGCATCGGCTTTTTCGCACTTTCGCTCCATGCCGCTGTGAGCGTTGTATGCTGCATCAGCACGCTGGAAAAATAATAGACTCTCAGAAAAGCCACCTGTTCCTCACTCCTCCGTCCCGATGAGATTCATCTCCAGGCAGGAGGCCTGCTCCGCGCCGGTATACAGGGTATGCCGTGATGTGCGCATATGCATGCCATGCGCCGTGGATTCTCCGGTGTTCATGTTCCGGTCATAGTCCGGATACAGCTGTCCCATGACCTGCAGGCCGATCCGATGCCCCGCGGCAAACATATTGGCTGCATTGCCTGCATCGAAACAGTATTCATGCACCTCACCGGGTGCAATCATTTCTGGGTCAAACAGACGCCGCTCATGCCGCGCACGGATCAGCCCGGCCAGAAGCTCTGTCCTGCGTCCGTCGGGCGCAATGTCAAACAGCCTGCACGCATAGTCTGTATCCGGTGTATCCGCCGATGCATACAGATGCATTTTCATCGTGCCTGCCAGGGTCCGTTCTTTTTCAAGGGGAGATGTCACAAACAGTGCCGCATCCTTCCGCTCTCCCAGATCCTGCCAGTCAGCCGTCATACGGCGGCCGGCCCGGTCGGTGATGGCGGAAGGCATCGGATCTGCCGGGTTCACTGTATAGGATACCTGTCCGCCCTGTCTCTCGCTATGCTCTGACAGTGTCCCATCTGCATGCAGATACAGCTTCCAGGTTTTTCCCTCCGGCGGCCAGTCCTCCGCCGTGCGCCAGAGATTGCTTCCTCTCACAAAGTAGCGCACCCGCGGCTCTTCCTCTTCTTCCTTTCCTTTCAGCCAGAGGTCAAACCATCTGTGCATGGATTCAAAAACGCCTGCATTTCTGCCCGAGGCCGCCGGTGTGTAATCTGTGCCCTCCACTGTATCCGGCATGTCCCCGCCATGGGGCCAGATCCCAATAATCAGCCTGGCATGCTCTCTTGTAAGAGGATCCCTGCTCCTGCGCGCAGCAAGATAGCTGTCGATTGTCCATTCTCTGGCTCCATCCAGCCAGCCTGTACCGAACAGCGCAGGCACCCGGACCTGATCAAAGTCAATGGGCATATGCATCTTTTTCCAGTATTCCGGGTCTTCCGCTCCATCCATCACATCCAGATAATCCTTCAGAATCGGAACCTCCGGGATCTGCGCCGCCTCGCATTCTGCCGGCGGCTTCTGCGCAATCATCTCTTCCAGCCTGGAAAAGTTCTCCCGCATCTGTAAGAGCACATCTTCGCGTCTGGATGCATCCGGAATATAGTTGTCAGGGTGCGCCAGCGTCTGCGCATAGGCCCAGAAGAGGTGCTGCATATGACGCACGTGTCCTTTCCGGATTCCGAAGGGCTGCTGTGAAGGACACATGAAGGGACAGACTGCCTTCAGATGCGGAGGTCTGCGGGAGGCCGCCGCGTTCTGAACAAAGCCCGGGTACGACAGCCCAAACATGCCCACACTTCCGTCACAGAACGGCTGCTGCGCAAGCCATTCCACGGCATCATACCCGTCGTCAAATTCATTCTGTCCGTTCAGTCCGAGTGTCCCTTCACTTTCCCCTGTCCCCCGAAGATCCTGGGTGACCACGGCATATCCATCCGCGACCAGTTCCGGGAAGCGGCTGTAGAGAGGATCTGTTTCCAGACTGTTCCTCCCGTACGGTGTCCGGTAGAGGACAGCCGGCCATTTTCCTTCTTCCGAGGGCAGATAAACATCCGTAGCCAGACGGCATCCGTCCCGCATGACGCATGCTGTACCTGTTTTTTTAATCACATCTGCCTTCCTTTCCGCCTGCGAGAGGCCCATCCGAAGATTCCTGCACCCAGCATCAGAGGCAGGGTAAACAGCAGAAATGCCAGTCCATAGTCTCCGGTCATGTCCACAATTCTGCCGCCAATGGCGGGAGATGTCCCCTGACCGATATCAGACCCGATATAATACGTGCTCGAGGCGCTCCCGCGTCTTTCAGGCGGAACGGCCCGGACACAGGCCGCCTGAATGGCCGGGCGTGCCAGACCGACGCCTGTTGTCTTGATGACAGAAGCTGCCGCAAACATCCACGGGGAGGATGCGCGCCACAGAATCAGAAAACCGAGGATCATCAGTCCAAGCCCGGGGTACAGCGAAAAAGCGACGCCGCAGCGGTCCGCCAGTCTTCCGAAGAGGACGCGCGTCACGCACAGCACGATCGCGGAGATGGTGAAGTACCATCCAATGTTCGCAATCCCCTGCTGTGCTCCGTAAAGCGCAATCATGCTGTTTTCCAGTCCGTTGGCCATGGCGATGGCCACATCGACAGCAGCAAATGCAAGGCATTCGACTGCAATGATGTCCTTCCAGTGAATCTTCCGGTTTTTCGGCGCTCTCTGTGCTCCGCTGAATGGACGGAGTATGCATGCTGCTCCTGCACCAAGCAGAGCCAGGACGCCCGAGGCGATGAAATTCATCCGGTATCCGCCCATGTTGATCAATGCCAGGCCGATTGAGGGACCCACTGCGACACCGATCGACTGGACCACGCCGTAATAGCTGAGGCCTTCGGTCACGCGCTTTTCAGGCACCAGTTCCGGGATCACCGCCATGTTCACTGTGCTGGAAAAGGCAAAGAACATGCCGTGCAGAAAACGTACGGCCAGCAGCACACCATACACATCCGTCAGGCCATACAGCATCGTACACAGTGCCATTCCGCCGGTGGCACCGATCAGAAGAAGCTTCCTGTTCAGCCGGTCATTGATGATGCCTGTAAAAGGCCGCGCAACCATGGAGGCAATGGAAAAGGCTCCGGTAATGGCACCGGCAACCGCTATGCTCAGCCCAATGCTTCCCAGATACTTTGCCATAATCGTGGAGACCATGGAATAACTGACGGACACCACAAAATTGATCAATGTCAGCAGAACATACTGTCCGTTCAGCAGTCTGACTGGATTCTGATTTTCGTTCATATCTGCTTATCCCTTGATCGAACCGATCATAACTCCTTTCACAAAATGCCGCTGGGCAAAGGGATAGATACACAGAATCGGCAGCGTGGCCACAACCGTGATGGCATATTTGACCAGCGTCTGCAGGGATTCTGCCGAGGCCTTCACCCCGGATTCGAGGCTTTTCTGGGAGTTGTTGATCAGAACCTCGCGCAGGAAAAGCTGAATCGGCCACTTGCTTCTATCCATCAGATAAATGGCAGAAGTGAACCACGAGTTCCAGATGCCGACCGCGACAAACAGCGTGATGACAGCCAGACTGGCCTTGCTCAGCGGGAGAATGATTCTGACCATGATCTGCAGGTCGTTCGCGCCGTCGAGCCGCGCAGACTCCTCCAGTGCATCCGGAAGCCCCATGAACGATGTCCTCAGAATGACCATGTTAAAGGTGCTGAAAGCAGTGCACAGCAGGATTGAGAGCCGCGTATTGATGAGTCCCAGCTTGACAAAGACAAGATACGTCGGAATCAGGCCCCCGCTGAAGAGCATCGTAAACACCATAAACATCATGACAGCGCCTGCAGGCAGAAACCGTTTTCTGGAGAGCACATAGGCACAGGGAACTGTCAGAAGCAGGTTCAGCGCCACCCCGAACACCACATAGAACAGCGTGTTCAGATACCCGGTCAGAATGTTCCTGTAGCCGAAAACCGCCTCATACCCCGCAAAGGAGAATGGTGCAATCGGAATCAGATGGAACCCGCCGGTGCGTGCCAGCACACTGGGATTGGAAATGGAGCAGCAGAAAACATGCCACATGGGCGCAAGGCAGCAGAAGCCCACCAGTCCGAGCACCACCGCATTCACAGCCAGAAAGATCCTTCGGGGCAGGCTTTCCCGGATTTTTGTTCCGTATTTCATCCTTACTCCCTCCTCAGAACATGCTGCTGTCTGTATAGGTCCGACTCAGTTTGTTTGCCGTCAGCACCAGCGCCAGACTGACCACCGAGTTGAAGAGGCCCACAGCGGTGCTGTAGCCGATCTTCTGCTTGACAATCCCCACACGGTATACATAGGTGCTGATGACATCCGCCGTCTCATAGGTTGACGGCGAGTACAGAAGCAGGACCTTTTCGAAGTTCACATTCATGATGGCTCCGCAGCGGAGGATCAGCATGATAATAATCGTAGAGGCTATACCCGGCAGAGTCACATGCCAGGTCTGCTGGATATGATTGGCTCCGTCAATCTTCGCCGCATCATACAATTCCTGATCGATTCCGGAAAGCGCCGCAAGAAACACAATGCTGTTGAACCCAATGGTCTGCCAGACCTGGGAAATCGTAAAAATGGATCGGAAATACTGAGGAAGGGAGATATAGCTCCTGGGGGTTCCTCCAAAAACTTTCACAATGCTCGCAATCACGCCTGTAGAGTTGGTGAACTCCTTGATCAGTCCCGCGACCACAACCATGGAAATAAAGTGCGGAATGTAACTGACGGTCTGGACCAGCTTTTTGTATCCCGCATGCTGCACCTCATTGAGCATCAGGGCCAGTACGATCGGCGCAGGGAAACAGATCAGAAGATCCAGAAGACTCAGGATCAGCGTGTTGGTCAGCGTTCGCGCGAAATAGATTCCGGAGAAGAAATCCTGAAAATTCTTCAGTCCGACCCATTTGCTTCCGAAGATTCCGCGGGTGAGCGAATAATCCTGGAACGCCATCGCCAGGCCTGCCATCGGCAGGTAGTTAAAGATCAGCACATACACCACTGAGGGCAGCAGCATCCAGTACAGCAGTCTGTTCTGCCGGTAATTCAGAATCAGCCGTCCTCCGTGTTTTCTTTTTTTCGCGGGTGAGATGGATGTCATCCTGTTTCCGCCTCCCGTTTTCCTGCGTCTACAGCCAGAGCCTGCCGACGCAGCTGTTTCTGTTTTTCGCTGTCTTTATCATATGCAACAAAAAAGAAGCCGTAAACGGCTTCTTTTTGATGATTGCATGTGCTGATTTTTGTCCGCGGCATCCCACGGCGGATTCTGCCCGACGGACATGGGCATTTTTTAACCTGACACGTTCCATTTTTGCCTATTCTTCCATTTCACCGGCCGAACCTGTTTTTCCGCTCCTGTACTGTCCCGGCGTCACGCCTTCGTACCGCTTGAAAATGCGGATCAGCGTCTGACTGCTGCTGTATCCCACCCGGCGGGCTGTTTCAGAAAGCGTAATGCCCTCCTCCTGGGTCAGAATCTCCTTGGCCTTTTCAATCCGGTAATGATTGATGTAATTCAGCACGCCGATTCCCCGGCTGTTCTTGAATTCTCTGGAAAGATAGGGCAGGGACAGTTCAAAATGATCGGCCAGCATCTGTACGCTCAGATTCTCATCCGCATAATTCGCATGAATAAAGCGGGTGACAGCATCGAGCCTGGCTCCGAGCTGATCCTGCGTCTCCTCATGTTGCATGCGCAGCTGCTGCAGGATCCGGCTCATGACATCTTCGAGCTCCTGCATGGTCCGTGCATGCAGCAGCAGTTCCATCGGATCATTCAGATCATCCGGGTTCGTCCCCATTTCCGGCTCGACCTCATGGAGGACGTTCACCATCATATTGATCACGCCGTACATCCTTGTCTGCATCACACGCAGTGAAAGGCCTTCCTGTCCGGTATAGTAGGAAAGGATTTCATGCAGCAGGCTCTCGCTGGCATCATAGTCTCCTGCCAGCATCAGCGATACAAAACGGCGTTCTGCATCCACGATATCATAGTCCTGCCAGGAAATCCCGCTGGAAACCATGGTTTCATCGAAGAGCACAATCTGACGGCCTGTTTTCGACACAAAGTTTGCATACTCACGTGCGGTCACAGCCTCTTTATAGGACTGCGCAATCCCTTCCAGGCCTTCATGGGTGTCACCCAGATAGCCGGACAGGGCAGGGAAGGCCGTGTCCTTTGAAAGCACATTTTTCATCAGTTTCTGTGCATAGAGCTGTGCATCGTATCGGCTCACATTCCCCGCAAATCCGAGAACCGCAGCATATCCGTCCTTGTAAGGACGCACAATGGCCTTGCATGAGCCGCCTGCCTCCGCAGCAAGCTGATCATTCAGGCTGCGCAGGAAAAGCTCTTCATCCGCAGTCTCCGCATCCTCCCTCTCCGGTTCCAGAAGCGCTGTAATAAAGAGGTCCCCGTCAAAGCTGCCATCGGCCAGCCGGACCGGGTCATTGCCTGTTCTTGACCATTTGCCGTTCAGGAGTGCTTCAAAATTCTGCTGATCTTCAATCATTCCAAGACGCGCCATCTCGGCCTGCATCTCGCCGACACGCCGTGAGATGGCAGAAAAGTCATTCTCTGCTTCATCTGCCTCGACTGCGCGGCTCAGTTCCCGAACCGGCTGATAATTCCGGCGTGCAAACAGAAATGCCACCGTACTGCCCAGAAGCAGCACTGCAAGGCAGAATCCCAGAAACAGCCTGCGGCTGCTGTTTGCATCGGCCATCAGACGCGACTGAGGAATCATCAGTGCATACCCGATCTCATCCGCAATTTCACTTTTCTGATAAACCGTGACACTGTCTTTTCCGGGGGTGATCCTGCTTTCGGATGTGATCCAGTCCGCGCTCTGTCCTGTGATCGCAGCCTCCGGAAGAAGCAGCACAGCCTCTCCCTGCCAGTTCTCACCTGCCATATGGAAAAAATCCTTCAGTTTTGAAGTGTCCAGTACCATAATCAGCGTCAGCCGCGGCGAATCATACCGGATACCAGATGAAAAGCTCTTCACCAGCAGCAGTTTTTCTCCTCCGCTGACCCTGTAAAAATCCAGCGTATGACGGCTGCTGACCAGCGATTCAAAGACTGTCTCCTCCAGGCCGAACACCTGTGTCACAATCCTGCTGTACTGATTGTCCCGGGTATAAATATGATGGGCATCCACAATGCTTTTCAGGTTGTCGCAGTACACATAGCAGCCGCTGACCATGTCATTCTGTGCGCTGAAATTCGTCAGAAAAGAAGCCCGCTGATGAACTTCATAGTATTTCCTGGCATCAAAAGGCAGTTCAATAAAACGCAGTTTGATCATATCCGAGGCTGTACAGATGGTGTTTGCCTGAGTGATCACCCCGGTCAGCCTTTCATCGGTGATACCCGCCAGCAGCTCCAGTGAATGGCTGCCGTCTTCCATCGCCCGTTCGTGCAGCCTTCCGGAGGTATGCTCCTGCAGAATGCCGCTGAAAGCAAGCGGGATGAGCAGCACAATAAGATAACAGATGATCCAGATTCGAAAGGTCCTGGATTTCCATAGATTGTGTTTCATTTATATCGTCCTGTAATTCCGGCATCAGCTGAGTGCCGTATTTGCTATTTCATTTTAGCCGCGCCACATTCCCTTGTCAACCGGACTCCTTTTTCTCAGCCGGGCCGTTTGTGCAGATGTTCATTTTTTACGGGTGTCAGTGTCCGTTTTTAACCCATCCGGAATGCCGTGTAAAAATAGAGCATGGCAATCCAAAAACCTGTGTATTGACGCTGTCCCGGGCCGTTTTATACTGAACCCAGCAGGAGAGCCTTTCTGACAGAGGCTCCCGTCTGATCGTGAAACTGAATATATCAAAGGGAGTGATCCAGAACCATGAATACACTCATGCAGATTAACTTTCGTTCGGAAGTCCTGCTGCTGCATGACTCCATGAACGTGATTCTGCCGGATGACCGCAAGCCGGGCAGTTACCCGGTCCTGTGGCTGCTTCACGGCGGCGGAGGAAATGAAAACGACTGGCTGCACCAGACCCGGATCCGCAGCTATGCCGACAAGCATCAGATCGCTGTTGTCATGCCTCATGCTGGCTACAGCCGCTACTGCAACATGTACTGGGGAGCCGATTACTTTGATTTCCTGACAAAAGAACTGCCCCAGATTATTCACCATATGTTCCCACGCATCTCCATGGCCCGGGAGGATCAGTATATCGCAGGCTTCTCTCTGGGCGGGAGCGGTGCGATTTCTCTGGGCATGCGCTGTCCCGAGCAGTACGGCACCATCGGCGTGATTTCGGCCAGCTCCATCATTCCGCTTGAACATCTGCGGCCTAAATCTGCCGGCGGCCCCTCCGCTCCCGGCGGTCCCGGAAAGATGAGTGTCAATATGGTCAACTTCGGGGTGGAAGACACGGGTGACCTGGAGGGCAATCCGGAGCACGATGTGCTGCTCAATGCCCGCCGCATCATTGAAGAAGGAAAGCCTGTGCCGAGAGTCTTCCATGCTGTTGGAAGCGAAGACCACGCCTATCCGGTCGGTCTTGGTCTGAAAGCGTTCTTTGAAAGCTTTGAAGGCAATCCCTTCCGCTATGAATTCCACACTGAGCCCGGCGGTCACAGCGATGCTTTCCGCGACAAGTGGATCAGTGTGTTCCTTGATACAGTATTAAAGGATCGGAGGTGAGAGCATGTCATTGATCAGAATGGATCTGTATTCCGAATGTCTGACCCGTATGGTTCCTGTCAATGTCATCCTGCCTGAAAAGTCGGATCAGCGCAAACTGGACAACGATAAGTATCCCGTACTCTGGCTGCTTCACGGAGCCACGGACGACTGTTCCATGTGGCAGCGCTTTACCGCAGTGGAGCGCTACGCACAGCACCGCGGTCTGGCTGTTGTCATGCCCTCTGTCGAGACCAGCTTCTACGCCAATACAGACGGCGGCCGCTATTTTGATTATGTCACAGAGGAACTTCCCCGGATCATCTATTCTCAGATGCCTGTCTCGCCTCTGCGCGAAGACAACTTTGTCGGCGGCATGAGCATGGGCGGTCACGGCACCATGAAGCTCGGTTTTACCAAACCGGAGAAATATGCTGCCATGGGCATCTTTTCCAGTGCCAATTTCATCGACATGATCGGTCCCATGATTCCCGGCGGCAAGCGCCATCCCCTGAACTTTATCCGCTGGCAGGTCTTCGGCGTGGATGACGGAGATTTAAGCAAATGCCACAATACCGATAATGACAACCGTTATCTGGCCCGTCTCGCCTCCGAGAGCGGCAAGCCTCTGCCGAAGATCTTTGCATGCTGCGGCAGACAGGACGGCTGCTACAATGCTGAAAAAGAAGATCTGCAGTACTTTACCACCCTGCCCAATCCTTTCGATGTTGTGTTCTTCAACAGTGACGGCATCCATTATTTCGACTTCTGGGATCGCTGGCTGGAAGTGTTTATCCAGTGGCTGCCGATCCGGCCCCGAAAAAACGAGGTGTTCGGATGAGCTCTGAGAGCATGCTCTGTCTGTATAACCTTGAAACGCCGATGCGCGACGGCACCATCCTGCGCGGAGACCTGTACCGTCCCGCAGAGGATGGATGCTGGCCTGTGCTTCTCCTTCGCACAGTGTTCCGAAAACGGGATTTCAGCCGCTCGTTTCTGCAGTATGATCCCGCTTATTATGTGCGCCGCGGCTATGCGGTTTTCATTCAGGATGTGCGCGGCCTGGGGGAATCAGACGGTGAGTTTGACCGCTTCACTGCAGACGGTCCGGACGGATATGATACGGTGGAATGGCTCGCCGCTCAGACCTGGTGCACAGGCGCCGTCGGCATGTTCGGCAGTTATTTCTCAGGCTATCTTCAGATCATGGCCGCTCTGGAAGCTCCTCCGCATCTGCGCGCCGTATGCCCGATGCAGACCAGCGTTTCCATCAACCGTGACTGCGACAACCGCGGCTTCCTCTTTTCCTCGCATATCGGATGGTGCATGAGCCGTCTGATCTCCCGGCTGCATGACGGCCGTTACGATCCGGAAACAACCAAGCGTATGCTGCCGCGTCTGCTTTCATGGCTGCGTGACTATCCGGTCAGCCAGCTTTCCGCTCTGCCCCTCTCCTCCATGCCCGCCCTCCAGGACACGCCCTTTCCTCTGCTGGAGGACTACCGCCGGCATCTTCTTGAGGGGTTTGACGACTTCACACTGCTGCACAAGGAAGGGCGCGATGCAGATCTGACGCGGATGAAGGTTCCGGCCTTCTATGTGGCCGGCTGGTACGATTCCTCGCGCACGCCCCTGATCGATCACTGCATGACGCAGCGCAGATGCGGCGTGGACAGCCGCGTTCTCATTGCTCCATGGCAGCCCGGTGAGCCGCCCGCGCGTCCGGACAGTGCGCTGGAAAACGGTGTGTATGCCGTCGACCTGCAGTCTGAATTCGTTTCCTGGTTCGATCATTTCCTGAAGGATGCGCCTTCTCCGGACTTCCCGCCTGTACGCTATTTTACGCCTTCAGGCGCTTCCTGCTTCAGCGGGACAGTCTGGCCTTCCTCCTCAGCGTCTTACCGAGTCGATCTCGCCGACATGACCCTTCTTTCAGATCTGCCCGATACGCACGCCGCCGGGGCCTCCTTCCGTCATTTTCCTGCAAAGCCTCTGCCGTATCCGGGGTACGGCGTCTCCCGTCTTCCGGACACTGCAGATGAGAGACGTCTGATTTTTATCAGCGATCCGCTGCCTGAAGACCTGTGCGTCTGCGGACTGGTCCGTGCTTCAGTCCTTCTCTCATCCGATGCCCGCGATGCGGATGTCATGCTCAGTCTTGGGGATCTCTCGCCAGGCGAATCCTTTGCCGCCTCGCGCTTCTTCCGATTCTGTGACGGTGCTGTCCGTGCAAGCTATGCTGCCGGATGGAACCGACAGCCTCTTCAAACCGGCGAAATCCGCCCGGCAGAGATTCTTCTCGGCCATGTGCGCTATACCATTCCCTCAGGCCATCGTCTTGTGGCCGAATTCAGCGGAAGCGCCTTCCCCAAATACGATGTCAATCACGGCACCTGCGCGCGTCCCGCTTCAGACCCGGTCATGGTCAATTCCTGCGTTACCCTGTATCCGGAAAACCGCGATGGGTTCTTCCTGGATCTGCCGCTGTGCTGACAGCGCTCCCAATCTGTCTCTTCGGCCGTGCTGGCATGCCGGCTGAAACGGTGCTGTGCACCAATCTATATCTATCATGAAAGGGGTTTTCACCATGTTGAAACGTCTCCTGTCCATTCTTCTGGCAGCACTGATGCTGCTGGGCTGTGCCTGTGCGGAAACCGTCGAGTGGCCTACGCTTGCGGATCATGCTTCACCTGACGGCACAAAAATCCAGCATCTCACGGATGAACCTGTCACCCTGACCATCTGGTGCGGCATCACATCCCACGATGTCACCAATGTTGTCGGTGATATTCAGAACCTGGATATCCTCAAAACCCTTGAGGAAAAGACCGGCATTCATCTGGAAATGATCGTCCCGCCCATCGGCGAGGACGCCAACAACTTCTCCCTGATGCTGACATCCGGCAAATATGCCGATATCATCATCGGGTTTGACAACAACTACAGCAAGGGCGGAGACGCCGCCATCGATGAAGGCATCATCATTGATCTGAAGGATCTTGTTGAGCAGTATGCACCGAACTATGAAAAAGCACGTCATGCAAGCCTGTATCGTGAAATCAACACGGTCACCGACAGCGGCCGCATGCCGTATTTCTGCCAGATGCCCTATATGGACAAGGAAGGCGAAACCCAGTGCGGTCTGATCATCCGCAAGGATATCCTGGACAAGCTCGGCATGGAAATGCCTGTCACCTTCGACGACTGGCACGAGTATCTCACACGCGCCAAGAATGAACTGGGCATGACCCGTGGTTTCGGTCTGGCCTATACCGGCATCAGCAAGTACAACGCACTGAACGCAGCCTTTGATTTCGGCATGGCCGACGTAGCCCAGGGCGGCAACTTCTTTGTCAAGGACGGCAAAGTACAGTACGGTCCGCTCACAGAAGGCTACAGAGAGTATGTGGCTCTGATGGCTCAGTGGTATGCTGAAGGCCTGATTGACCCCGACTTTACCTCCACTGTTACATTTGATGACGGTATTGCCATGATGAGCAGCAATCTCTGCGCTGCCACCAGCGAACACGGCGGCGTGCTGGATTATATCAACAGCCTGGGCGTTGCAGTGGATCCTGACTTCAAGTTTGTTCCTGTCCCGTATCCGGTCCTGAAAGAAGGCCAGCAGCTTCATTACGGTCAGATCAAGGGCGGCGCCTCCATTGCCAAGGCTGCTGCTATCTCCACCGCCTGCAAGCATCCCGAACTGGCTCTGCAACTTCTCGATCAGCTTTATACCGATGAAGGCTTCATGCTCTGCAATTACGGCACGGAAGGCAAGTCCTATGAACTGGTAGACGGCGTTCCTGTATTTACTGACCTGATCATGAACAACGATCTGGGCACTTCCACTCATATGATGTCCGCCTATGCCGCTTTCATCAGCTGGCCGTTTGAGACCAATCTCGGCCGTGAATTTGATGAATCCGTGTTTGCCAACGGCCGCGTCTGGGATACGAACAACGACTACAGCTATTCATTCCCTGCCGGCGTCACCCTCAATGAAGGGGAAAAAGAAGTCTATGGTGACTATTACGGCGATATTGAAACCTACGTCAACGAGATGACCGTCAAGTTCATCATGGGCCTTGAACCGCTGGAGAATCTGGACAGCTTTGTCGAGACTCTCCATTCCCTGAGCGTCGATGAAGTCATCAATGCATATCAGAGTGCATATGACCGTTACATGGCTCGCTGAGCATCCAGAATGTCACCTCGGAGCGGGAGCAAAACTCCCGCTCCTTTTTTTCTGGATATCAAAAGAAGAGATACGGAGCCTGCAATGACTCCATGTCTCTTTTTTCTTAAAAGTTGAGCAGCATGCTTCCATCAGGAAAAATCCTTCCTGCTCATCCTATGGATTCATGCATTCTTTACAGCGATAATAAACACAGCGAACCATCGGAAATGTGGGAGGAAAACCATGACACGAGATGAAATGATGAATCTTATAAACCGTTCTCTGTTTGCAACCATCGGCTATGCTGACGAGATGGGCAGACAAAATGTCCGAAGAGTTTTTTGCGTATGGCACAAGGGAATGGGCAGACATTTGATCTCGACAAATACAAGTTCATCTCATGTGCAAAGTCTGCTGAAGAATGGAAATGCCTGTCTGTATTTCTCTGATGATTCGACTTTTGAAGGGCTTTGCCTGTTTGGGCATGCTGTTATTCATTTTGAAAGGGAATACAGAGAACTCCTGTGGAACGCAGGGGATGAGAAATACTATCCAAAGGGCGTTAATGATGAAGACTATTGTATCCTGGAGTTTATCGCAGAAAGCGGACGATTCTACCGCTATGATGGAAAGGGTGATTTAACGGCATCTGACATCGCAGCATCTGATGCAGGAAAAGAATTTGAGAATGGATACACTGCCATGCATGCGAATCACTGAAAACCTGTTTCAGGATGCCCGATGGCAGAATAACCCGGAAGTTCATCATACAAATTCCAGCTTGTCCGGCACGTATCCGTTCAATATTTACGGAGGTAAACATTGAGAATATTCGAAGTAACAGAAAACAAAAAAGAACATCTTGATCTTCTTTTACTGGCAGACGAGCAGGAAGATATGATTGATCGCTATCTCCCTTACGGCAGGATGTTTGTTCTCGATGACAACGGCATCAAATGCGAGTGCGTCATCACGGATGAAGGAAACGGTGTGCTTGAAATCAAAAATCTTGCTACAGTACCGGAATACCAGGGAAAAGGCTATGCGAAAGAGATGATTGCTTTTATCATCCGGACATTCAGAGAGCAGTATTCTGTCCTGCAGGTTGGAACAGGTGACTGTCCTTCGACTGTTCCGTTCTATGAAAAGTGCGGGTTTGTTCGTTCGCATATCATTTCGAATTTCTTTACCGATAATTATGACCATCCAATCATTGAATGCGGCATTCAGCTGGTGGATATGGTCTATCTGCGAAGATCGTTCTGATTTCAGTCTGCCAGGATATCGCTGAATCGGATTCACGCAAGGCAAACCGCCTGTCAATTCGGCAGGGGAATATGAAACCAGATGCGAAGCACAGAAACTACCATTTTGTATGCAAGGAGATCGTGTTCGAGCGAGTCAACCGTAGAGGACTGCAATTTGCTGTAGGTTCTGACAATCGAGTCACATTTGGAAACCTTTCGTTTCTCACACCGAGCCTTGTAGTTCATTTTTTTCATGGCATAACTCCTTTGCGTTGTCAGCTTTTCCCCGAATGCCCCCCACTTGCCTCCCCGATTGGGGCAAGTGGGGGGGCAGAAACAGAGTAAATGGGGACCAAGTGGGAAAAGCAACTGGGAAATGCTTCTCTGAAACCATTGGTATTACTACATTTGTGTACGACACCTTCTTTCCCCGAATGCTACGGCAGAATTCCACTATGATCAGTTACAAACTCGTTGAGCGTGTTTTTCCAGAAAAATTACAATTTTCTTGATCGTCTCTCCCAAGTCCTAACGACCTTCGGTCGTGTCTTGGCTCCCGGACTTGGAAGTCTCGCAAAACCTTATCCCCCATCACTTTCACCCGATTTGCGCAGTCCGTGCATCATCGCCCTCTACGATCCCGATAAAAAAGCACAGGCGAAAGGAATAAAGCGTTGTGTCCCAAGGCTTTGAGAGCCGTCGAGAGTATGCGGTATATGATATACAGGGCATCATCAGGGTAAAAGAAAAAGCCCCGTGCGATGCACAGAGCTGTACGTTCAACGAATTTGTCATTTGCACGTTCAAACTGGTTGTCAGGCGACAATTGCCTGGATCTGCCGGTTTTTTCTGTCAATTAAAAATACTTGACACATATCGGTCTTTGTGTATAATACCCATGGCAACCGGAAGCGGTTGACAGTGAGGTGGAAGCATGGAACAGGAAACACAGGATTTTCTGCAGAGGAAAGTCGAGCTTGCCTACCTTGCAGCCTTCTACAGCGGGCTGCTGACCGACAAGCAGAAAGAAGTCCTCTCCATGTACTGCGAAGAAGACATGTCGCTGGGGGAGATTGCCCGGGAAACCGGAGTAAGCCGCCAGGGAGTGTACAATGTCCTCACCCGCTCGGCTGAAAAGCTCTTCCATCTCGAAGCTTCTCTGGGCACGGCGGAACGCTTCCGCGTCATGCTCAGCGGCCTGCAGTCCTGCAGGAGTCTGCTCAGAGAAAACCGGGTTGATCAGGCTATCACACAGCTCGATGCACTCATTGAGCTGTATACAGAGGAGGACGGACATGGCATTTGAAGGCTTGACCCAAAAACTGCAGAACGCTCTGGGCAAAATGACCGGCAAGGGCAAGCTGACAGAGCAGGATGTCAAGGAAGGCATGCGCGAAATCCGCATGGCGCTCCTTGAAGCCGATGTCAACTATGCCGTCGCCAAAGACTTTATCAAGCGCGTTACCGAGAAATGTGTAGGAACGGAAGTCCTCAGTTCCCTGACCCCTTCCCAGCAGGTCATGAAGATCGTCAGCGAAGAGCTGACCGCAACCATGGGCACATCGCTGGCGAAGCTGACCTGGTCTCCTTCGGTTCCGACCATTTACATGCTCTGCGGTCTGCAGGGCGCCGGCAAAACCACCATGGCCGCCAAGCTGGCCGGATACCTGCAGAAGCAGGGAAAGAAAGTCATGCTTGCCGCCTGCGACATCTACCGCCCCGCTGCCATCAAGCAGCTGCAGGTGGTCGGTGAACAGGTCGGTGCCATGGTCTACGAAAAAGGCACGCAGGATCCTGTAAAGACCGCGCTTGAAGCGATCGAACAGGCACGCTACTACGGCCGCGATGTGCTGATCATCGATACCGCCGGCCGTCTGCACATCGATATTGAGCTGATGGATGAGCTCGCCCGCATCCGCGACGCCGTGCATCCCCAGGAAATCCTCCTGGTGGTCGACGCCATGACCGGTCAGGACGCCGTCAATGTCGCCCAGACCTTCAATGACAAGCTCAATGTGGACGGCGTGATCCTCACCAAGCTCGACGGCGACACCCGCGGCGGCGCGGCACTCTCTGTGCGCGCGGTCACCGGCAAGCCGATCAAGTTCTCCGGTATCGGTGAAAAGCTCACCGAGATCGAGCCCTTCTATCCGGACCGCATGGCCAGCCGCATCCTCGGCATGGGCGATATGATGACGCTCCTCGAAAAAGCGGGCGAGGCCATTGAGGACCAGGATGTCTCCAAGACCGATGCACTGGCACGGCGCCTTGAAAAGGGCAAGTTTGATCTGGAGGACTTCCTTGAGCAGATGCAGTCCATGAAAAAAATGGGCGGCATCAAGAGCATGCTCAGCATGCTTCCGGGTCTTTCCGGCAAAGACATCGACATTGACGAGAATGCGATGAAAAAGCCGGAAGCGATCATCCGTTCCATGACCAAGAAGGAACGCCGCAATCCGGAAATTCTCAATGCCAGCCGCCGCCGGCGCATCGCTGCCGGTTCCGGCACAACCGTTCAGGACGTCAATCAGCTGATCCGCAATTTTGAAAATGCGCGCAATATGATCAAGCAGTTTGGCGGCAGCAAGAACAAAGGCAGAATGCGTCAGCTGATGCGTTCCATGCCCCATTAACACGCGTGGTCCCACGAATTCCGTGGTTTCCATATGAACTTTTTTCCGAACCAATTGAAGGAGGATGTCCCATGGCAGTTAAAATCCGTCTGAAGAGAATGGGTATGAAGAAAAAGCCCTTCTATCGTGTTGTCGTCGCCGATGACCGTTTCCCCCGTGATGGCCGTTTCATCGAAGAACTCGGCTATTACAATCCCATGACCCATCCCGCTGAGATCAAGATCGACGGCGAAAAGGCCAAGTACTGGGTTGGTGTTGGCGCTCAGCCCACCGACACCGTCCGGATTCTGCTCAAGAAGACAGGCGTTATCGAAAAGTAATGCTCCTGTCCTTGCCCAATTCCCTTGTTCACGGGAATTAGAAAGGAACGTTCCATGCAAGAACTGCTCACCTTTGTGGCAAAGTCCTTGGTGGATCATCCGGAGCAGGTCGCTGTCCACGTGACGGAAGGTCCTGAAGCTGTGATTCTCGAACTCAATGTCGCGGAAGCTGACATGGGCAAAGTGATCGGCAAGCAGGGACGTATCGCCAAAGCGATCCGTACAATTGTGAAGGCAGCCACTTCCAGAAACAGCAAGCCTGTTTTTGTGGAGATCCAGAGGCCGATTGATGAGACAGAGGCTGACGATGTCCTGTCTGAGGAAGCGCCGGATTCCGCCGAATGATGGTGCCAAAAAGCCGCAGGGGTAACCCTGCGGCTTTTTCTTTGAATCTGTCATCCGATTTCCCGGATCAGACGCACCAGGATATCAGCAGCTGTCTCGGGATCCACCCGGTCTGCGGAAGGAACATGCACAAACAGTCCGCGGTATCCCAGTTCTTTTTGATGAGACAGGAGCGTATAATAGAGATCATTGCAGACATAGCTGCCCGCTGAGACTGAAAGCGAGCAGGGAAGACCTTCCCCGCGGAGGGTTTCCACGATCCCGGCCAGCGGCAGGCTGTTCATGACCGCCGCGCTTCCGCCGGGATCCACCGGGGTGCCCAGCTGAATGCTGCCCGCATTGTCTGCGCTGCGCGCATAGCGGTAATTGATCGCCAGAAGCTCCGGTGTGACGGTTTCACGCCCGATGGCCGCTCCGCAGGAGATCACTAGGTCCGGCTTTTTCTCCCGGACTGCCTCCAGCAGCCTCCGTCCCGCTTCCCCATAGACCACCGGCAGACGGACGCATTCCGCCTCATGGAGCCGGCGCGCTGCCGCCTGGACCGCCCGCCATGAAGGGTTCTCCTTCACGCCGCCGAAATCGTCAAACCCTGTCAGCAGAATCCGCATGTTTTCAGTCCCCCTTGATGGTTGGAAGCGTACTCTTTTCTTTGATTTTCGTCAATCCGGGCAAGGAGGTGATCGTCATGCCCGCCGCCAAGAAAAAACGCCGGACCGCAAGCCGGCCGTCATCCGCCTCTGCCAGATCCGGAAAGGGCGTGACCTGGTGTATCGACCACGTGCCCGTTCTGGACTGGATCTGCTGGAACAGGAGCATGCGCATCCTTCTCCCTGTCGCAGGCATTGTGTTTCTTCTCGTCTGCGTGCTTGAGACCATTTCCGGCGGCTTTCCCGCCCTAGAGGCGCTGCTGACTGGTCCTTTCCCGGTCTCCCTGCTGCTCCTTCTCGGCGTCATCAGCCTGCTCATCGGCCTGGACCTGCTTCTTCAGGGGCCGGATGTGCTCGACTGTGCAGTGGATCAGAAGGGGATTCACATTGAATGCTGCCTGCCGCGTCCTGCTTCCTGGAAGCTGCTCTCGCGCATGCGCCCGGTGGATTCTCCCGCCGGCGAGGACGGCATGGTCGTGATCTCCGTCACAGAGATCAGCTGGTCCTCCATTACCCGCGTGCAGCTCTGGCCCGGCCAGGACAAAATTCTGTTTTACTGCCATTCACCATGGCTCTCTGCAGCTCTTCCCTGCACACCGTTCTCCTACGGTGCTGTGGCAAAGATGATCACGGAAAAGCTCGGAAAGAAAAAACAGGTGCGGCTTCCCGCTCCGCTGCGGGCCCCCGCGGCCCCTGCGCCGAAAGCAAAGAAACCCCGCGCCGCTTCCCCTGCTCCCAAAACCGTCCTGACACCCGAGTTTCTCGATGATATCCGCCGCATGAACGCGGAGGATGAAGCCCGAAGCAGCCGGGATGACGGATGAATGGAAAGAGATGAAACCATGTATACGCCACCCAAAGAACTCACTGAAACAGATATCGGACAGATCCTCGATTTTGTCGTCTGTCTTTCCCGGGATATGATCGTCTCCGGCGCCAACCTCGAGCGTGTGGAACTCGCTGCGGACAAAATCTGTTCGAGCTATGATCTCAGGGACATCAGCATTTTCCTGCTTTCCACGCATATGAGCATTGCGGCAAAGACGCAGTCCGGTCTGTATGCCTCACGCCAGATCACCATTCCGCCGGCCGGCATCCATCTTTCCCGCCTGAAAAACCTCAACCGGCTCTCCTACAGGGTCTGCGCGAAAAAGCCGGTGCCGTCCACGCTCCAGCACCTGCTGGAGGAATCGGAGATTGTCAGGGAATACCCGGACTGGGTCATCCTCCTGGGACAGATTGTCGGCATGCTGTGCCTCTGTTTTCTCTTCAATGGTTCCTTCCATGACGCCATCTGCGTCGCAGTGATCACTGCCGTGATTCATTACCTCATGATGCTGCTCTCAAAGCTGTCCATCAACCGCTTCCTCTGCGATTTCCTGTATATGTTTGCCGCCACCTGCATGGCCATCTTTACGGTCTATATCGGGTTTGCGGATCATTTTTCCTCCGTTGTCATCACCATCACCATGCTGATTCTGCCCGGTATTCCGCTGGTCAATGCCGTGCGCAATCTGATCTGTGATCATGAGATCAACGGTTTCCTGCAGATCATGAAGGTTGCCTTTGAAACGCTTGCACTCGCGATGGGCACAGTCGCTGCCCTCGGACTGTTCGGGAGGTGGATTACATGGTAGACAATCTGATTCTTGTTCTGGTCTCCTTTGCTGCCTCCACCGGTTTCGGCATTGTCTTCCGCATCACGGGTAAAGACCTGTTCCTCGCAGGCCTCGGTGGCGCGCTGACGCGCATTGTCCTGATCATCCTCAGTCAGTTTATTCCCGAGCGCTTTGTCTATGTCATGCTCTCGGCGCTGTTTGCTTCCGCCTACGGTGAGCTGCTCGCCAATATCACCCGGGATCCCTCCACCTATTTCATCTATCCCGCCATCATCCCGCTGATCCCCGGCGATCTGTTCTATTACACCATGACCGGCGCGATCCGGGGAAATCATGAGCTCTTTGCGCTCAACGGCACCAACTGCCTGCTGACGCTCCTGGGCATGTCGGTGGGGTTCGTTCTGTCCTCCACCATCGCGCACTACATCCGCAAAACGCTGTTTCGCCGGCGGAAGAGCACGGTACACGCAGCAAAGGCAAAATAAAAAGCGGGGGATTTCCCGCTTTTACCAGCTCAGAATTTCATAGCCGGTTTCGGTCACCAGCACCATGTCTTCCCACTGGGCACTGGGCAGTCCGTCCACGGTGCTGACCTCCCAGTTGTTCACCCGGCTGGTGAAGACATCCTTCTTGCCCATATTGATCATGGGCTCAATGGTGAAGATCATGCCGGGCACCAGGACCATGCCTGTCCCGAAGCGGCCGACATGCCGGACAAACGGATCCTCATGGAATTCCAGTCCGCATCCGTGTCCGCCGATTTCCTCCACCACGGAGAATCCGTTTTCCTTCGCATGCTGTTCAATGACTGCACCGATATCTCCCAGATGGCCCCAGGGCTTGACCTGTTCAAGGGCCAGCTGCACGCACTCATAGGTCACCTGCACCAGCTTTTTCTTGGCGTCAGAGACTTCCCCGATGCAGTACATGCGCGAGGAATCCGAATAATAGCCGTCCAGGATGGAAGAGCAGTCCACATTCACAATGTCGCCTTCCCGGAGAATCACATGCTTTGACGGGAAGCCGTGGCAGACCTGTTCGTTAACCGACGTGCACACGCTGTAGGGATAGCCCTCATAGTGCAGCGGAGCCGGAATGCCGCCCATGGAATAGGTGACATCGTTGACAATCTCGTTGATCCGGGAGGTCGGCATGCCCGGTCCGATTTCTTTCCCGACCGCATCGAGCACGGCCAGGTTCACCTTGCAGCTCTCCTTGATTCTGGCAATCTGGTCGGCGTTCTTGATCATCCGATGGGTCGGCACTTCCTCCCCGTTTTCTGCGAGCGCTTCCAGATGCATATCCATATTGTAGTGACAGTTCTTGTATTTCTTTCCGCTCCCGCACCAGCAGGGCAGATTGCGTCCCAGTTTTTCAAGCATACTTTTTCCTCGTTTCTGTGCTGCGTTTGGGCACATGGGAAATGTATCACACAGCAAAGTGTTTGTAAAGCGCGTCCGATCAACTTGTTAGAATAATCAAACTGTGTAATTGGGAGGTTTTTTCATGATTCAGCGCTACGTCTATGGCAGCCCCCTTCCCACCGAGGCCGTGGTCCGCGACCTGCCTGTTCTCCCCGGTGATCCCGAGTGCCTCACGGTCAGAAAAGACGCGTCTTCCATTTCCTTTTCCATGCCGCTCGAACCCGATGACATGATCTTCGGCCTGGGCGAAACTGTGCGCGGCATCAACAAGCGCGGACATGTCTACCGCTCCTGGAACAGCGATGACATCATGCACACCGAGGACCGGCAGAGCCTGTACAGCTCCCATAACTTCATTGTGATCTCCGGAAAAAAGCGGACGCTCGGTCTGTTTCTGGATGATCCCGGCGAAGTGATCTGGGATCTCGGGGATACCAGCATGGAGGAGATCGTGATCACCTCCCTCAACGGCGATCTCTCGCTGTATGTGATCACCGGCGATTCCCCCAGGTCTGTCAGCCGCGAACTGCGCGGTCTGATCGGAAAATCCTACCTTCCGCCCTTCTGGGCCTTCGGATACATCCAGAGCCGCTGGGGTTACGGCTCGGCGGAAGACATGGACAGCGTTGTCCATGAGCACCGCTCCCGCGGCATTCCGATCGACGGTGTCTGCCTGGATATCGACTATATGGACCAGTACCGCGACTTCACCTGGCATCCTGAAAAGATTCCGGACCTGGCCGGTCTCGTCGCACGCATGCGCAGGGAAAACATTCACCTGATCCCCATCATTGATGCCGGCATTCCGGACGATCCCGAAGACCGCGCCTGCAAAGAAGGCCTCGAGCACGACGCCTTTGTCAAACGGGAAGACGGCACGCTGTTTCGCGCCGCGGTCTGGCCGGGCCTGTGCTTCTTCACCGATTACCTCAACAGCCGTGCCAGGGCCTGGTTCGGTTCCCTGTACCGTCCTCTGCTCGAAGCCGGCGTCGACGGTTTCTGGAATGACATGAATGAACCCTCCCTGTTCTATTCCATGGAGGGCATTAACCTGGCCTACAGCGTGGCCGATGAACTCAGAGGCAAAAACCTGCGCGTGGACGACAACTGGAAGCTGCAGGGGACCTTTGCCGCTGTGGCCAACAACCGCGACGACTACAAGTCCTTCTATCATGACATGGACGGCCTGCGTGTGCGCCATGACAAGGTCCACAACCTCTACGGCTATGGCATGACAAGGGCCACCATGGACGGCATGCATGCCTTTGATCCCGATCACCGCTTCTTGCTCTTCAGCCGCTCGAGCTATATCGGCGCACACCGCTACGGCGGTCTCTGGCAGGGCGACAACCGCTCCTGGTGGGCTCATCTGAAACTGAACCTGCAGATGCTCCCCGGACTGAACATGTGCGGCTTCCTCTTTACCGGTGCGGATCTGGGCGGGTTTGGCAGTGATACCACCGAAGACCTGCTGATCCGCTGGCTTGAACTGGGCATCTTTACGCCGCTCATGCGCAATCACTCCGCCCTGCACACCCGGGAACAGGAAGTCTACCGCTTCAAGTCCTGGGAAAACATGAAGAATATCATCACGGTCCGCTATGCCCTGCTGCCCTACCTGTACAGCGAGTATCTCAAGGCGGTCCACCATGATGATCTCTTCTTCCGCGCCCTGGCCTTTGATTACCCCGACGACGAAATCGCCTGCCAGACCGAAGACCAGGTCATGCTCGGCAATGAGTGCATGATTGCCCCGGTCTATGTGCAGAACACATCCGGCCGTGTGGTGTACCTCCCGGAGGACATGCTGCTCGTCCGCCTGCGCGCTTACAACGATATGGATCTGGTGCCCATGAAGAAGGGACACCACTGGGTCGATGCCCGGCTGCATGAAGCGCTGCTCTTTATCCGGAGAGGCTGCTGTATTCCCTTTGCATCAGGGAAGATCGAGTCCACGGTGGACATTCCGGATCATCCGCTGTATCTCATCGGCTGGGATCCGGATGAACAGGGCTACACGCTCTGTGAGGATGACGGCATTTCCTATCTGGAAGGCACGGAGCGTACACTGAAGCCTTCCGATCCGGCCCTGAAGGATTCTGTGATCATCCGGGGAGATGTCCAGTGATGAATGCATGCACACTCTGCCCCAGAGCCTGCCATGCCCTTCGCACCGAAAGTGAAGGGCATGGATTCTGCCGGATGCCGGAAACCATGCGCATCGCAAGGATTGCCCCGCATCTGTGGGAGGAGCCTCCGGTTTCCGGACAGCGCGGAACCGGCGCCGTCTTTTTCTCCGGCTGCACACTCCGGTGCGTCTACTGTCAGAATGCTGATATCTCTCACCGCGACGCAGGACGCCCCTTTACGCCCCAGGCGCTTGCCGAAAGCCTCCGCCGCCTGGTGGACATGGGCATGCAGACCGTCTCCTTTATCACGGCAACGCCCTTTATCCCAAAGATTCTGGAAACCCTCGACATCTACCGGCCGCCTGTGCCCCTGGTGTGGAACACGTCCGGCTATGAGTCGGTGGAATCCCTGAAACAGCTCGACGGCGTAATTGATGTCTATCTTCCCGACCTCAAGCACTACAGCGCCTCCATGGGGAAGCTCTGTGCCGGGGCCGATGACTATTTCGAAAAGACAAGCCTGGCCATTCAGGAAATGGTCCGCCAGTGCGGGGTCCCCCGGTATGATGAAGACGGCATTATGCGCCGCGGCGTGCTCATCCGCCACCTGATCCTGCCCGGCTGTACAGGAGAGAGCATTCATCTGCTCGACTGGGTTCACGATACGCTGCCCGAGGGCATTCCTGTCAGCCTCATGCAGCAGTATGTCCCGTGCAACAATGTGCGCATCCCGGTTCTTCAGCGGCGGATTACGCACCGCGAATACGCCCGCGTTCAGGAACATATGCTCGCCCTGGGCCTCCCCGGGTTTTACCAGGGGCCGACCAGCGCCACGGTCGATTTCATTCCGGTCTTTAATCAGGATGAAAGCTTTGTCTGATGCTCTGCAACAAAAAAACGCTACGCGCTGTAGCGTTTTTTTGTTGCTCAGATCATTTGTGCGTCCTCAGACATGTCACACCCATGTAGCCCATGAACAGGGACTCCAGAAAAATCACCGAGGAATCCTTCGTGGCGAGGATATGCAGAACATCCACGCGCGTGCCCTGTGTCTCCAGATACTGATAGACGATGACGCCCGCGATGAGCAGTGTCGGAATCCACAGAAGTCCCGCAAACGGCGCCCTGTGCCGGCTCGCCCCGGAGAGCGGCAGCAGCATGGCCAGGGCAATCCCCAGAATCAGCCCCCGGACGCCCTCTGTGAAGAGGCCCAGGTTCAGGCGGTCCACATAGGGGAGCAGAAAAATGAGCGCAAGGAGAAGCAGCAGGGGAAGCACAATGACCGTCAGTTTTCTGAGGAACACAGTCCCACCTCCCGTATCCATTTTTTCTCTTTGACTGTCAGTTCAGCCTTTTCAAACAGGTCCGGGCGGAAACGCTGCGTCGCAAGAAGCGACTGCTGACGCCGCCACTCACGGATTTTGGCATGATTGCCCGAGAGGAGCACTTCCGGGACTTCCATGCCGTTCCATTCCCTGGGCCTTGTATACTGCGGGTATTCCAGCAGCCCGTCCGAGAAGGATTCTTCCTCCGGGCTTTCCTCACTGCCCAGCACGCCCGGGATAAAGCGCGACACACAGTCCACCAGCACCATCGCGGCCAGCTCGCCGCCGGTCAGGATATAGTCCCCGATGCTGATTTCCTCATCAATGCATGTATCCAGCACGCGCTGGTCGACGCCCTCATAATGCCCGCACAGAAGCACCAGATGCTCTTCATGGGAGAGCTCTCTGGCCACACGGGTGGTCAGCGTGCGTCCCCTCGGTCCGAGATAAATGCGCCGGCCGTGAAAGTTTTCCCCGGTCACAGACGCCATGGCATCCGCGATCGGCTGCGCGAGCATGACCATGCCGGCCCCGCCGCCAAAGGGATAATCATCCGTGTTTTTGTGCTTGCATTCGGAAAACGGGCGGATATCCGTGCACTGCACATCAATCAGGCCATTCTCCCTTGCCCGCCCGATAATGCTTGAGGAAAGGACAGACTGAAACATTTCCGGAAAAATGGTCAGAATATCAATCTTCAAGGACGGCCACCTCTTCCAGTCTCTCCCGGTCCACCACAATCTTCCTGTTTTCCACATCGGTTTCCACAAAGACTGCCTTGAGCGCCGGGGCCATCAGGCTTCCATGCTTCGTGCGGAAGACATAGGTATCCACCGTTCCGTACTGCAGCACATCAATGAGCACGCCCACCTTTTCCCCTTCCCGGGTAAAGGCCTCGCACCCGATGAGGTCGGAAATATACACCTCGTCCTCACCCAGCTTGGCTGCATGCGCTCTGTCCACATAGATCTCTTTTCCGCGAAGCCTTTCGACATCCTCCGGCGTTGTGCATCCCTCCAGGGTCACATACGCAAATCCGTCGTGCACACGCGAGCACCTGGCTTCGAGCGGGCGATACGCCTCGCCCTCCTTCAGATACAGTGTTTTCCAGCGCTTAAAGTCATCCGGATTGGACGCATAGGGCTTGATCTTTGCCTCCCCGCGGACGCCCTGGGGCTTGAGGATCTCACCGACGAGAAAATAAGCATTCAGCATTCGTATCACCAACCGTTGATTTCGAAAAAACGGGCTCCGTTTTCTACGGAAAACAGAGCCCTGATTTTTTTACAGATGATTGACAAGGTCGTAGAGCGGCCGGTTGAATTCTCTCTTGGCCCTCAGTGCCTCATCGATCGACATGTAGTACACTTTGCCTTCTTTCATGCCGATGACCTGATTGGAAATGCCGTCTCTGAGGAGGCGGACTGCCAGGTGGCCGGCTTCAAAGGCAAACGCGCTGTCGCGTGCCGTCGGCTCAGCGCCTCTCTGGGTATAGCCCAGAACGGTCGCTCTCGCTTCAACGTTGTTGCACATTCTCTTCATGATGGAAGCAAAACGCACAGCGCTGATCGGCTCGCCCTCATAGCACTTCTTGCCATGGCTGTTGAGGAAGGTATACATGTCAAAGGGCTCCATGGATTCCCAGCAGCCTTCTGCCACAACGATGGTGGCGCGGGTGTTGCCCTTGGCCAGCTGCTGATTCAGTCTCTTGGCGACATCCTCCACGCGCCACGGCACTTCAGGCACCAGCACGATTTCAGATCCTGTGGAAACAGCAGTCGTCAGTGCAATGTCGCCGCAGTGACGGCCCATGACTTCAACCACCGCAGGGCGGTCATGGCTTCTGGAGGTCGCGCGGATGGCGCGCACCGCGTTGACGCAGACGTTGACGGCTGTGTCATAGCCCAGTGTCATTTCCGTATAGGGCAGGTCGTTGTCAATCGTTCCGGGAATGCCGATGCAGTGGATGCCCAGCTTGCACAGGTTCTCAGCACCGTGGAAACTGCCGTCACCGCCGATGACCACCAGACCTTCAATCTCCATGGCACGCAGGGTATTGGCTGCGATTTCACGCCATGCGGGATCGAGGAATTCCATGCAGCGCGCCGTGCGCAGATAGGTACCGGGGCGGTCTGCGATGTCCAACACCGTATCAAGATGCATTTCTTCCATATCATCGTAGAGACTGGTTGATTTGCGCAGAAGTCCATTGTATCCGCGCTTGATGCCGACGAGCTGCATGCCGTAACGGTCCGCAAATTTTGCAATGGCCATGACTGCCGCATTCATACCCGGTGCATCGCCGCCGCTTGTCAGAACACCTATTTTTCTCATGAATTATTTCCTCCGAATGATTATCCCGACAACGGGACAAGTTGCTCTGCTTTCGTATGCAGAATACACTGCAGATGCAAGTATAGCATAGCTTCCCGGCAATGAAAAGCCCCGAAACCTGCACAAAAATCTCCCGGATCCTGTATGAATTCTGTCTCAGAACAAAGAAGAAAGGAGACGGCCAAGCCGTCTCCTGATGAAAGATCTGTCTGTGAGAGATTACACTGCACCCTGAGCCATCATGGCTTCGGCAACCTTCAGGAAGCCTGCAATGTTGGCACCGGCAACATAGTCGCCCTTGGTGGCATATTCTGCAGCCGCTTCGTCGACCTTCTTGAAGATGTTCTGCATGATGCCCTTGAGACGTCCGTCGACTTCCTCGAAGGTCCAGCTCAGTCTCAGGCTGTTCTGGCTCATTTCCAGTGCGGACACTGCAACACCGCCGGCATTGGCAGCCTTGGCCGGTCCAAAGAGCACGCCGGCCTTCTGGAAGGCTGCGGTGGCTTCGAGGGTGGAAGGCATATTGGCGCCTTCTGCAACGGCCTTGACACCGTTGGCAATCAGGGCGTTGGCGGAATCAACATCGATTTCATTCTGCGTTGCGCAGGGGAGTGCGATATCGCAGGGGATGGTCCAGATGCCGCGGCAGCCATCGGTATAGGTTGCGGTGGGCACTTCCTGGACATACTCCTTGATGCGGCCGCGGCGGCCTTCCTTGATCGCCTTGACAACAGCCAGGTTGACGCCGGCCGGATCATGGATATAGCCGTTGGAGTCGCTCATGGCAACCACCTTGCCGCCCATCTCGGTGATCTTCTGGGCTGCATAGATGGCCACGTTGCCGCTGCCGGACACGACCACGGTCTTGCCCGCAACGTCCATATCATTGGCCTTGAGCATGGCTTCGGTGAAATAGCACAGACCAAAACCGGTGGCTTCCTTGCGGGCCAGAGAGCCGCCGTAGGTCAGGCCCTTGCCGGTCAGAACGCCTTCATACAGGCCGGTCAGGCGCTTGTACTGGCCGTAGAGATAGCCGATTTCACGGGCGCCAACGCCGATATCACCGGCAGGAACGTCGGTATCCGCGCTGATGTGGCGGTAGAGTTCATTCATAAAGCTCTGGCAGAAGTTCATCACTTCGCGGTCGCTCTTGCCCTTGGGATCAAAGTCAGAGCCGCCCTTGCCGCCGCCGATGGGCAGGCCGGTCAGGCTGTTCTTGAGGATCTGCTCGAAGCCCAGGAACTTGATGATGGACAGGTTGACAGAGGGATGTAGACGAAGGCCGCCCTTGTACGGACCAATGGCGGAATTGAACTGCACACGATAGCCGCGGTTGACGCGAACCTTGCCCTGGTCATCCACCCACGGCACGCGGAAAATGATCACGCGCTCAGGTTCAACAAAGCGCTCGAGCAGTCCGTTTTCAGCATACTCGGGATGCTTTTCAATCACGGGCTGGAGCGTGGTCAGGATTTCAGTGGCGGCTTGAACAAATTCGGGCTGATCTGCATTTTTCTTTTTCAGATCTTCCAGAATATTCATTGCATATGTGCTCATAATGTCACATTCCCCTTTCACAACTGATATGTATTCTTGAATCATTCATGCTTTCAGTTGGTTCTAAAGCACGGTCATTGTAATGGACTTTATGCAGGATATCAATATCCATCCTGCATTTTTCATGTATTTGCTGGAGTCTGCCGCCCCGGTTCCATGCTCGTTTTCCCACAGAAAAAGCCTGAAGAGCACTGCACTCCTCAGGCCTGTCATTCGTCATGACCGTCTTATTTCCCGGTTGAACCATACCCGCCCACGCGGTCGCCGGTCACATCGGCTTCCCGTGCCAGACCCACCGGGAGAAAAATGCCCTGGCAGATCCTGTCGCCGGCATGCAGGCACACGGTTTCTTCACTGCTGTGTTCCATGACCAGCAGGATATGTCCTTCATTCTCTGCATGGGAATAGTCGCTGTCCACAATGCCCACCGTATTGGAAAGCCGCAGTCCGTACTTTCTTCCCAGACTGCTCCTCGGGCAGAGCATGAGCATCCAGCCCTGATCCATGATGGCGCGGATGCCGGTGGGAATCACCACCCGTTTTCCGGCAGGGATTTCCACGTCCACAGGACACACAAAATCATAGCCTGCCGAACCGGCTGTCGCCCTGGACGGCAGGGGAATCTCCCCGATCTCCATGCCGGAAGAGAACATCTGCGCATCTTTTCTGTACTGCGCTTCCGACACATGACGGAATTCTGCTATGGTCATCGGCTGCCCTCCCGTCTTTCTGTATAGGCATCTGAAAGCCGTGCCAGCTCTTCCATGGTGAGTTTTTCACCGCGGATCCTGCTGTCCAGTCCCGCTGCTTCCATCAGGTCAAGCGCTTCCTGCCGCTCCATATGGAAAGCAGCGCACAGGCCGTTGGTCAGCGTCTTTCGCCGAAGGGCAAAGCCGGCCTGCGCAACGCGGAAGAAATCCTCTTCGCAGCGCACGCTGACAGCCGGTGCTTCCCGCATCTGCATAACCACAAAGGTGCTGTCCACCTTGGGCACCGGGGTAAAACATGCCGCAGGCACTTCCATGGCCCGGTGGAGCTCGGCCAGATACTGGCACCGAAGTGCGAGCATGCCCCAGCCTTCTTCTCCGGGAGCGGACAGCAGTTTGTCTGCGACTTCCTTCTGGACCATCACGGCCAGGGTTTTCAGACGGATTCCACAGGTCAGAATCCTTTGAATCAGCGGCGTGGTGATGTAGTAGGGGATATTGGCCACCACACTTACGGGGCCGTCCATGGCCTCCGTCAGGGCTGCGAGATCCACCGTCATGGCATCACCCTGGACCAGGGTAAAATTGCTGTGCTTTTCCATGGCCACCCGGATGAGGGGAATCAGCCGCTCATCGAGTTCAACGGAAACCACCTGTTTCGCATGATCACAGAGGTGGCCGGTCAGGCTGGCTGCGCCCGGACCGATTTCCAGGATGCAGTCATTCTCACCGACACCGGATGCGATGACCAGCTGCTCGAGCAGGTCGTCATCATAGATAAAGTTCTGTCCCAGCCCCTGCTGATAGCGGAGCTGGCTTTCCCTGATTCGCTCTTTAGTTTTGCTCATGAAACTTGATTACACTCCGGAATATTCTCAGTGCCTGCTCCCTCAGTCAGCGAGCGTGCCCATGGGATCCCAGGGATCCAGCTCTACGGGCTTCTGATCGGCCAGAGAGGCCAGTTTGCCGAGATACTTCTTCTGCACTGCCGCCTGGAAGACATACTGGTCAAACCAGGTATCCGAGCAGATATAGTAGCCCTTCTTGCCCTTCTCGTCGCCCCAGGAATTCTCAATCTTCCAGCGGTTGGGCTTGCCGTCTTCCAGGTTGACGCCCGTGATAACCATCGCGTGGTTCATGGCAGAGAAGCCGTAATCCAGCGCGTCTTCCTTGGAGATCGCAAGGTCCAGGCCCGTGAGCAGTTCATCATTGAAGGAAAGATCATCCCAGAAGCCCTTTTCACGGTCGCCATACTTGCCGACGTCGCTGCCGAACCAGACCACTTCGCCGTCCTGAAGCTGCGCAATGATCGCGGCCTTGAATTCATCCATGGTCAGGTTCAGGTGCTTGACATCCTTTCCGCCCACCACATTGCCCAGGTAGCGGATGGTGAAGGTCTTGTGATACGGCTTGTCCTTGGTCGGGGCATGAATGATGCTGACCGTCTCCTGCAGGAGATTCCCGACATACTTTTCCGCAAAGGTTTTGGGCGTGTATCCCTTTTCAATGGCATAGTTTCCGTCTTTGTCGACATACTCAAAGTCGAAGGTGCGGGGCGGCTCACCGTAGCAGCTGCACAGGAAGCCATAGATTCTGCCGAGCATTGCGTCCTTTGCCTCGTGGATTTCCTTTGCCGTCTTTCCGGCTTTGACCATTTCACGCAGACGGACCGCGCAGATCTTGAGGTTGCGGTTGAGCACGTGGTTCATGGCATTGGTGTTGGAGGACTGATAGGTCTCATCGAACACGTCCTTGGGAACCACACCGTACTTTTCCACAATATTGGCAAACATATCCCACTGGCCGCCGTCATGCACGCCGGTCTGAAGAATGAAGGAGACGGTTCTGTCGTCCGGTGCAAGGTCTGCCGTGTCGAGCATGCTCTCCAGGAAATAATTGGCGCGCTCGAATTTATCCCAGAACGCAAGATAGCTCTGAGACAGTTCAAACTGTTCCAGATTCAGCTCTTTTGCGATCTTTTCACGCAGCACATTGGTGGCGGCAAACAGCCAGCAGCGGCCGGAATGCTTCTGATTGGTTACATCCAGTGTTTTGATGTCAATGGAAAACTTGTAGCGCATTTTGCCTGCCGCTTTTGAAACTGCCTCAACATCTTTCAAATCACTCTTGGCCAGCGCCAGGGTCGCAAGCTGTCTCACGGGACTGCTCTGGTAATCTTTGCTCCAGGCTTTGATTGCTTTTTCAGTCACTGCATAATGTTTCATTGTCAGGCTTCCTTTCCTTTGCTTTTGGGCATACGCCATTTCGGCTGTATCTTATCGCATCCCGTCTGCTTTTACAAGGCGCGGATCGTTTCTTCTCTGTATGTTTTTCTTGACAGATTCTGATCTTTTGCCTACATTATCCTTTGTATTTCACTGGTATCAGTCAATTACCCACGACGGAAGTCGCGGGCTTGTGAAAACGAGTCCGGAGTTGACTAATCGGAAGGCTTCGCAAAGCACT
>DEFL01000050.1:2043-5298 GCA_002350845.1 Christensenella sp. UBA2853 | reverse complement strand
GCAGAAGGGGTAGAGACCGTCGAACAGGCAAATTTCCTTCGCGATCGTGGCTGCTTTGAAATGCAAGGATATTATTTCTATAAGCCTATGCCTGTGGAGAAATTTGAGAAGTTGAGTGAAGACATCTGACAGGAATTGTTCAATCGCGGAATCGTGATATGGCTGTCATCGGATTTCGCCAAATTGCGAGGCTTGTATCTGTTTGACCTGCTTTCAACAGCAGTGGAAACGGGACGCTTTTCCGAAAACCAGGGAAAAAGAAAGGTTGGTGACACAAGGTGGCAGATAAGCTGAGAAAGAACACGCTCATGCAGCTGCAGGTCAGCCTGCCTAAGAAAATTGTCATAACGGCAGTAATCATGGCTGCGCTGATCCTGCTTGTGTTTTATTGCGATATTCCCAACCCGAATATGATTCTGATCGCGGGACTTGTCCTGTGCTCCGCGCTGTTCGGATATGGAGGCGGGATTGTCGCGGCGGTGATCATGCTTGGCTACACATTATTCTTTTTCTCCACGGATCACAGCTTTACTCAGTTCACGCCACAGAATATGCAGAAGGTCATGGTTTCGATCTTTGGCATCGTCGCGGATATGCTGCTTGTCTGCGAATTGAAAAGGGCGGAAATCTACGAATTCAATGCCATTCATACGCTGAATGCCGCATTGCAGAGCGAAGCCGCTTCTCTCGACACCATTCACGAGATGCTCGGGTCAGGCAAATGGACCATGGATTTCGATGAACAGGGCGTGATGGTCGGGGTCAAATGGAGCGACGAGTTCCGCAGAATGCTGGGCTACCACAGCAGGGAGGATTTTCCGGACGTTCTGGAATCCTGGTCCGATCTGCTGCACCCCGACGACAAAGAACGGGTGCTGAAGGAGTTTCACGACACCATCTCCGACTACACAGGGCAGAAGACCTATGACGTGGAATACCGTCTGCTGACGAAGAGCAGAGGCTACCGCTGGTACCGGGCCGTGGGCAAACTCATACGCCGCCCGGACGGCTCTCCCGTCACCTACGTCGGGATTTTTATCGACATCATGGAACGAAAGGAGACAGCACAGAATCTCTCTGCGGCCAGGAGGATGGCGGACATCGACCCCCTCACAGGCGCAAACAACAAAAACGCGTACATTCAGTGGGAGAAAAAGATCAATGCCGCCATTGAGAAGGGAGAACAGGAGCCCTTTGCGGTGGCAGTCTTCGACATCAACGACCTGAAAAAAGTCAACGATCTTTATGGCCACAAGGAAGGGGACGCCTGCATCCGAGCAGCCTGCGAAAAGATCTGTGCCGTCTTCAATCGCAGTCCGGTCTTCCGGGTGGGAGGAGATGAATTCATTGCCATCCTCTCCGGCGAGGATTACCGCGTCCGGAAGGAGCTGATGAATCAGATCAATGCCATTCCCTCCGACCGCTCCAAGATCCGCTTGGGAGAGACCGTGTCTGCCGGCATGGCGGAATACGACAAGGATAAACATCCCTCTCTTCTGCAAGTCGCCGAAGAGGCCGACAAGGCTATGTATGCCCGGAAACAATATCTGAAAGAGACTATACTGAAAAAGGATGATATAGCCGACAGTGAAACAGCTTCGGATTACATCCCAGTTATCCATGCCCGCAAGCGCATTCTGATCGTCGATGATATCGCAATGAACCGTGAAATCATGGGTGACCTTCTTGCGGAGGAGTATGACATTTCCTACGCTTCGGATGGCGTCGAAGCCCTGAAAGCCTTGCGGAGTCACAAGGATAGGATCGATCTCGTTCTACTTGATCTGCAGATGCCGAACATGAATGGGCGGGAGGTCATCGCCCAGATGCAGATCGATGAAGAACTTATATCCATCCCGGTTGTCATCTTAACGGTTGATCAGGATGCGGAGCTGGACTGTCTGAGATTCGGCGCAATGGATTTCATCCCGAAACCATATCCGGATATTGAGATCGTCAAAGCCCGAATTGCCAAGTGTATCGAGTTGGCGGAGGATCGTGAACTGATCCATTACACGGAGCGTGATAAACTGACCGGACTGCTGAACAAGGACTACTTCTTCCGGTATGTCAGCAGGCTTGATCATCTGTACAAGGACATGACTCTGGACGCAGTTGCCTGCAATGTGAACAAATTCCATTCTGTTAACAAACAATATGGGCGGCAATTTGGTGACCAGGTGCTGCGGAGCATAGGTACAGGTATGAGAAAAATCGCTCGTGAGATCGGTGGGATCAGCTGCAGAGAGGAAGACGACATCTTCCTGTTATACTGCCCACATCAGGATGATTATGAGCGGTTGATCAGTGAGTTCCTGTGCGATGTATTATCCGCGAAAGAGAGTACAGACAAAGTCAGCATCAGATTCGGCATTTTTACTGATGCACGACATGTGGAGAGTATTGAAGATCGGTTTGAACGCGCAAAGATTGCGGCGGACAGAGTGAGGGATGATCCGGAAAGGAATTTCAGCTTCTACGATCAGACATGATATGAAGGCTGTGCTCCGCTCGACATGTTCCCACGAACGTCCAATGGGCAAAAGACGGTGGATATGTTCCTTGCGAACCTAAAAACCGTGGATATGTTCCTGGAGACCTTTTTCAGAGAATTGGACGGGGCGGTGACGGAGTACGACGATAGCCTCGTCGGAGACTGATCGAGCGGATCACTGTCTACGATGATCACTTCACAGTTGAGTTCAAATATCTGTTCCCACCTCTTTCCGATGCCTTTGGCGATCGGATCATGTGGATCACGGAAGAAACCCGGGATGCCCTGGAAACACGGATCGGCGGCAAGATCCTGTTCACGCCGGGTCACACGGGCGATTCTGTTTCGCTAAAGGTAGGCCGGGTGATCTTCCCGGGGGACACGGCCATGAACGGTTTCCCCAGCAGCCGTCGGATCACGATCTGGGTGGAGAACCCGGCCGCGTTTGGCCGGTCCTGGGATCTCCTGATCGCCGAAGACGCGGACATGCTGTATCCTGCCCACGGGAAGCCATTCGCAAAGGAAGAGCTTGTCCGGTTCAGACCGGCTGTTGACAGGATCAGGCTTTATGCTTTGGAATAACCTGTTTCGAAAGGGATCGGAGGCAGAAGTATGTGGTTCGGGTTTGCATTGGGTTCTGCGGTTTTTGCCGCGCTGACATCTATTCTCGCCAAGATCGGCATTGAAGGCGTAAATTCCAACCTGGCTACGGCGATCCGCACGGGGGTCGTGGTGGTGATGGCCTGGGGCATGGTGTTCCT
>DEFL01000050.1:0-1920 GCA_002350845.1 Christensenella sp. UBA2853 | reverse complement strand
TCGAAGGTCGTGCCCATCGACAAGCTGAGCGTGGTCATCACACTGGTGCTGGCCTTTGTTTTCCTGCATGAGGAATTCACTATGAAATCCTTGATCGGCTGCATCCTGATCGGCGCGGGGACGCTCGTGATGGTACTGTAGATCAGGTAGAAATTGGGATGGTGATCATATGCATTCACTTGTTTCTTTTGTCATCAACAGCTTTCTGCTGGGTGTTGGTTTGGCGATGGATGCCTTTTCGGTGTCGATGGCCAATGGGCTGAATGCACCGAAGATGTCCCGCAGCATGAGGATCATGATTCCGTTGACTTTTGCAGTGTTTCAGTTTCTGATGCCCGTAATCGGCTGGTTTTGCGTGCGAAGTGTTGCAGAGGCATTTGTCTCTTTCCAGCGTGCTATCCCGTGGATTGCGCTGGTGCTGCTCCTGTTCATCGGCGGAAAGATGCTGCTCGAAGGAATCCGCGGCGGCGATACGGAGCATACGGATGCTGACCTGAAACCCGTTGCACTGCTGATGCAGGGCGTGGCAACCTCCATTGACGCGCTGTCTGTAGGTTTCACCATTGAGGAATATCATGTTGCGCAGGCCCTTGCCGCAGGTCTCATTATCGGAGGAGTAACTTTTGTTATCTGTTCCTGCGGGCTCCGCATCGGTCAGCGCTTCGGTACCCGCCTTGCCGGGAAAGCATCCATTCTGGGCGGCGTGATTCTGATCGGTATCGGTATTGAGATCTTTATTACCGGTGTCCTTGGAGGTTGAAGCAGCGCAGACAATCATCAGAGTCCATACATGTCTTTGATATCTGCTCGGAAAGGACAGAATGATGTCGTGAAACAGGAGATAAAAAGATGTTGCTGACTACGATATGGATCGGGCTTGCAGGCGCACTGCTGATGTTCGCGGGGGATATGCTGCTATATTACACCCCGGAGGATTTCGCTTGCGATCCGAAGAGTTCGGCAGAAGAAAAGATAAACGCTATTATTGACGTCATGAAAGGATTGCCGACCAGGCGCGTCATGGCCGGCGGCATGATCGGACCCATCGCGGCCTTTCTGTACTGCGTCGGGTTCTATCATATCGTGCTGATGACCGGTGAACAGGCGCACACGCTGGCCATGGCCGCCTTCCTGCTTTCCTGCTTTGGCGTCATCACCGGCGGAGCCTATCACAGTCACTTCGCATATCTCGGACTTCTGGGCGACGACAGGAACCGGGATGTCCTGAATGCCGCCATGAAGTATTTTCAGAAGATGCCGCTGATCCTGTATGCCGGTGAAGGCCTCGGATTCCTTCTGCTGATCTTCCTGATCGCGACCGGGAAGACAGTGCTGCCGCGGCGGATGTTCCTGCTGAGCCCTGGGATGCTGTTCCTGCTGAAACCTGCCGTCGGCAGGCTGCCGAAAGGCATTCGCATAATCATTTCAGGTGGATGGACGAATCTGATTTCCGTGATCTACTATGCAGCTGTTCTGATCGCGGTATTAATCTGATCAGGCTCAGGATGGAAGAGGTACAAACCGCTCACAGGGGGAATGAAGATGATCGTGCGGAAGAGTTCTGTATTTCCGGCATCGAGAGAGACTGTATTTGAAAAACTGCAGCAGCTGGAAACGCTCCGATATATCGCAAAGCCTTACGCGACGTTTGAGCCGATCGGTGAGGCTGTCTCCACCTGGACGGTCGGCAGCACGTCTGCCTACCGATTTCGGCTCTTCGGGGTGATTCCATACGGGACGCATAAGATCCATATTCTGCGCTTTGACCGGGACGGCGTCAGCAGTCATGAAGGAAACGAGTATGTGCCAGTAATATCATTTCCTCGTGCCATGTGGAGTGCGTAGTATTGATGTTAAGGAAAAATACATAAAGCCGACAAGAGTGTTTGAACTGGAAGATGGTGTCGGCATTTATAGAAA
>DEFL01000035.1 GCA_002350845.1 Christensenella sp. UBA2853 | reverse complement strand
CCGAGCCTAAATAACATGAAAAAGATTACGGTATGCATGAGCAGACTGCGGGATGAACACCGTGCGAAGATCACATCGGAGGCGGAAGCGGCCGGCTACAGCGTTGCATTCTTTGACCAGGCATCCCTGGCCGGAGCGTCGGCGGCGGAAAGCGAGATCATCCTGGCGGACGGAGATGCCCTGCTTGCAAAGGCCGAACAGCTGAAGTGGTTCTGTGCCTCGTTTGCCGGCGTGGATCATCTTCTGCGCAGCCCGTATCTGAAGGATGCGGTCCTGCTGAGCAATTCATCCGGTGCATACGGGGTGACCATTGCGGAGCATATCATCATGGTGACGCTGATGCTGCTGCGCAGGCAGATGGAATATACGGAAATCGTCCGCGGCCATCGCTGGGACAGAAATCTTCCGGTCCGTTCGATCCGCGGAAGCCGTGTTCTGATCATTGGAACCGGGGATATCGGGCATGAAACAGCGCTGCGTCTTCGCGCATTCGGACCCGCCTGCATTGAAGGCATCAACCGGTCAGGCAAAGGCAATGATGACGCGTTTGACAGCATTCAGTCCGTGGAAAATCTGGAGGCTGCGCTCCCCGAAGCGGATATCGTCATCCTGTGCATTCCGGGAACGAAGGAGACGCGTCACCTGCTCAATGCGGAGCGCCTGGCCATGCTTCCGGCGCATGCGATGATCATCAATGTGGGGCGGGGGCAGGCGATTGACCAGAAGGCGCTGGTCGGCATGCTCACGGAGCACAGGCTTGGCGGGGCTGCTCTGGATGTATTTGAACAGGAACCGGTTCCGCCGGAGGACCCGGTGTGGACATGCCCCGGACTTCTGGTGACTCCGCACTGCTCGGGCAATACATCCCTGGGGTACACCGTAGACAGGATTGTGGACTTGTTCTGTGAGGATTTCAGACGGTATGTACAGGGCCTTCCGCTTCTCCGGACCGTGAACCGCACACTCGGGTACTGACGAATCCGAGAGCCGGACAATGCAGGATATATGAAAGAAGGAATTCTGTGATTCATGGATGCCGGATTGCCAAAAAGGGGAAAATCTTATAAAATAAAGGAAGCGGCAAATGCCGCGCCTTTGAGACCGGCTTCCGGTCAATAGCCTTTAGGAGGTGCTTCATGCAACACGGTACGCATCTGCGTGTGCCTGCACTTCTGATTTGTCTGATCCTGCTTTTTGCAGTCTGTGCGCATGCGGTAACGTATACTGAGGACGGCGGCATGATTGTCGGCGGCGATGGAAATGATGACTTCTCTGTTGTTGACGGAACGAATTCTTCCTATTCCGAACAGACCATTGTGACACCCCCTCCGGAGAGCCCGCAAGAGAAGGGACCCGGGCCTACGTTTGTAAAAAGTGAAAAAATGGACTTCTATTTCATGCTGGAAGACGGGTCCATGGAATGCGCAGAGATGATTTCTGCGGGCACTGTGCACTCACTGGTCGAACTGAACGGCGAAAAGACCTATGTGGATACCTGCCGGCTCATGTACGAGATCGATGAGGTGCCCGATGAACGGCGCTATGCGATGATCAATGCACAGAAGAGCGGCTATGCAACCCTCTTTAACCGGGCCAGCAGCAAGAGTGATGTGGTGGGACGGTTTATGACCAACCGCATCTGCCTGGTGCTTGATGTGGGCGAGAAATTCACCCGGATCTGGGTGGATGACAGCGTGGGCTATATTGCCACCAGCTCTCTGACCTTCCTGGAGGGAAGGGTCGAGAATCTTGTGACGGCTCAGGTTTCCTACAATGGGAAAACCAAGAGCGGCAACCGGATCAATATTCATATGAACGGCAAAAACAAGAGCCGGATTCTGGAAGACCTGCCATGCGGGACACACATGACGGTCTTCAGCACAACAGACGACGGCTGGACAGAAATCGAAGCGAATGGATGGCATGCCTGGATCCTGAGTGAGTATGTCACCTACGACAGTGAAGAGACGGCCTCGGAATGATACATTTCGGACATGGACACTGCAAAAAAGACCGATTTCAGAAATGAAACCGGTTTTTTTATGGGAAAAGGAAAAAAATGTGAAATTGAGGGGCAAAACAGGGTAAAAATGCCGCAAACATGCAGGATCTGGTAGAAAGCAGAACAAAAAGCCTGAAATATAGCGATTTAGATACACACGGGGACGTGTGCATGGAAGCGAGAAGCCCAGGGACAGAATGGATAGAGTATATAAGGGCTGAAGATGTGGGAAGACAAGGAAAAAACAAAAAATGGAGCAATATAGACACACACGAATCAGGGGATTAAAGCTTTATGCTGAAAGCAAGCAATCCCAACACTTTGAGAGAAAAAAAGTTCTAAAAAAGTGTAAAAGGCTATTGATTTTTTCTGGGATGTGTTTTATAATCCGAACGTTGTCTGTTTAGGGATGAAGCGGTAAGTTGCCGTCCGGCCAGACGGGTAATTACCGCGGACCAGCCCGATAATCGGGCGACGGACTCGAAAACGCAGACGTTCCTGCACCTGCAGTGGGGAAGTCAATGCGTACCGAGAACGATCAAGGAGGGTATTAAATGGCCAACCAGAAGATCCGTATCAAGCTCAAGAGCTACGAGCACAATCTTGTCGACCAGTCCGCATCCAGGATTGTTGAGACCGCCAAGAGAACTGGTGCCCGTGTGTCCGGTCCTATTCCGCTTCCCACGGAAAAAGAGATCGTGACGATCCTGCGTGCTACCCACAAGTACAAGGATAGCCGTGAGCAGTTCGAACGCCGCACACACAAGCGTTTGATCGACATTATCAACCCCAATCCGAAGACGGTGGACGCCATGATGAAGCTTGAACTTCCTGCTGGTGTCGAAATCGAAATGAAGCTGTAATGCGGGAGGAACGAGATCATGAAAAAAGCGATCCTTGGTAAAAAGATCGGCATGACACAGGTCTTCACCGAAGACGGCCGTCTTGTTCCGGTCACCGTGATTGAAGCGGGCCCCTGCACAGTGGTGCAGAAGAAGACCGTCGAGAGCGACGGTTATGAAGCGGT
This sequence comes from Christensenella sp. UBA2853, assembly GCA_002350845.1. Taxonomy (GTDB): domain Bacteria; phylum Bacillota; class Clostridia; order Christensenellales; family Aristaeellaceae; genus UBA2943. Next base: position 46,343 of record DEFL01000035.1, on the reverse strand, counting down.
TCAGGTCGGCTTTGAAAAGCTGAGTGAGAACCGTGCAAAGAAACTCAACAAGCCTGAGCAGGGACACTTTGCAAAGGCAAATGTAGCTCCCATGAGGAAGCTGCGCGAATTCCGCTTTGACGACTGCACCTCCTACAATGTGGGTGACGAACTCAAAGTTGACCAGTTCGCAAAGGGAGATCGTATTGATATCACCGGCACCAGCAAGGGCCACGGCTACACCGGACCTATTGCCCGCTGGAATCAGCACACCGGTCCTATGGCCCATGGTTCCAAGTACCATCGCGGCGTAGGTTCCATGAGTGCAAACTCCGATCCTTCCCGTGTGTTCAAGAACAAGCACATGGCTGGCCAGTATGGTGTGGACCGTGTGACCGTTCAGAACCTTGAAGTGGTCGATGTGGACGCAGAACGCAATCTGCTTCTGGTCAAGGGCGCTGTTCCCGGCCCGAACGAGAGCCTGCTGATCGTCCGTGACACCGTGAAGGCCTGAGGCGGACAAGGAGGAGAATGAAACATGCCTAAGACTGCTCTATACAACATGGATGGTTCTGCCATCGGCGAAGTAGAGCTGAGCGAAGCCATCTTCGCTGCTCCCGTCAATGTGGCTGCCATGCATCTGGTCGTCCGCTCCTACCTGGCCGCACAGCGCCAGGGAACACAGAGCGCCAAGACCCGCGGCGAAGTCCGCGGAGGCGGCCGCAAGATTTATCGCCAGAAGGGCACCGGTAATGCACGTCATCATGGCAACCGCGCACCGCAGTTCCGTCATGGCGGCGTGGTTTTCGCACCGAAGCCCCGCGATTACGTCATCAACGTTCCCAAGAAGGTTCGCCGCCTGGCTTTCAAGTCTGCTATGACTTCCAGACTCAATGACGGTGACATCATCGTGGTTGACGAGCTGAAGCTTGCCGAAGGCAAGACCAAGCTGATGGCGAACGTTCTCAAGGCCCTCAAGGCTGAGAAGAAAGCGCTGGTTGTGCTGCCTGGCCGCGACGAGAACGTCGTCCGCGCCACCGCAAACCTTGAGCAGGCCAAGACCACTTATGTCAACACCCTGAATGTCTACGACATTCTCAATGCTGGCAAGGTTGTCCTGACCAAGGCTGCCCTGCAGTGTGTCGAGGAGGTGTACGCCTAATGAAGGATATGCATGACGTTATCATTCGCCCTGTTCTGACTGAAAAGGCGTATGATGGCCTTGAAGACAAGCGCTATGTGTTCGAAGTGCCGGTGACTGCCACCAAGACCGAAATCAAGATGGCCGTTGAAGCAGTGTTCGCTGATGACGGCGTCAAGGTTGCCCGCGTCAACACCACCCGCACGATCGGCAAGATGAAGAGACAGGGCCGCACTGAGGGCCGTACAGCTGAAGTGAAAAAGGCCTATGTCATCCTTAAAAAGGACTCCAAGCCCATCAAGTTCTTTGATGGTATGGGTCAGTAAGACGGGAGGACAGCATAATGGCTATTCGAGTGTACAAGCCGACTTCGCCCGCCCGGCGCTTTATGTCGGTTCTGACCTATGATGAAATCACCAAGACCACGCCCGAAAAAAGCCTGACGGAATATCTGAAGAAGCATTCCGGCAGAAACAATCAGGGCAAGATCACCGTCCGTCATCAGGGCGGTGGCAACAAGATCAAGTATCGTATCATCGACTTCAAGCGCAACAAGAAGGACATTCCTGCCAAGGTTGCTGCTATCGAGTACGATCCGAACCGTTCCGCCAATATCGCTCTTCTGCACTATGCAGACGGCGAAAAGCGCTACATCCTTGCACCTCTTGATCTGAAAGTCGGCATGACCGTTGTGGCTGCCGAACAGGCTGACATCATGCCCGGCAACGCGATGCCCCTCAACAGCATCCCGGTCGGCACACTGATCCACAACCTCGAGGTCAAGCCCGGTCGCGGCGGCCAGCTGGTCCGCTCCGCTGGTCTGTCAGCTCAGCTGATGGCCAAAGAGAACGGATACGCTACAGTCCGTCTTCCTTCCGGTGAAATGCGCAAGCTCCCGCTCAACGCCATGGCGACTATCGGAACCGTCGGCAACTCCGACCACGAAAATGTCCGTCTGGGCAAAGCCGGCCGTGTCCGTCACATGGGCATCCGTCCTACTGTCCGCGGCGTTGTCATGAACCCGAATGATCACCCGCACGGCGGCGGCGAGGGCAAGAGCCCCGTCGGTATGCCTGCTCCTGTGACTCCCTGGGGTAAGCCTGCACTGGGTTACAAGACCAGGAAGCACAAGAAGTATTCCAATAAGATGATCATCAAGCGCGCGGGCAACAAGTAATCGCGCATCCACAGGAAGGAGGCAGCAATAAAAAATGAGTCGTTCGATTAAGAAAGGCCCTTATGTACAGGAAGCGCTGCTTAAGCGCGTACACGAAATGAATGCTTCCGGCAAGAAGGCGGTTGTCAAGACCTGGTCCCGCGCTTCCACCATCTTTCCGGAGTTCGTCGGACACACCATCGCAGTGCATGACGGCCGCAAGCATGTGCCGGTCTATGTAACTGAAGATATGGTTGGTCACAAGCTGGGCGAGTTCGCCCCCACCCGCACCTTCCGCGGCCATGCCGGGGACAAGGCGAGTGCAAAGAAGTAAGCGAGAGGAGTGAGATAGTATGGCAACCAGATCCAAGGAAAAGAGCGCAGCACGCAAAGCCAATGCTGACAAGCGCCCTCAGGCCCATGCCAAGTACATCCGCATCTCCCCTCGCAAGGTGAAGATCGTTATTGATCTCATCCGGGGCAAGAGCGCGGAAGATGCCCAGGCCATCCTGACCTATACCCCCAAAGCCGCAGCTCCCGTTGTGCTGAAGGTGCTCAACAGCGCGATCGCCAACGCCGAGAACAATCAGAACCTCAACAGAAAAGACCTTTACGTTGCTGAGGTCTATGCCAATCCGGGTCCCACGCTGAAGCGCTATGTAGCCCGCAGCCGCGGCAGCGCGTCCCCGATGCTCAAGCGCACCAGCCACATCAGCGTGGTGCTCGATCAGAAGTAAGGCGAAGGAGGTTATTCCATGGGTCAGAAAGTAAATCCCCACGGCGCACGTGTTGGCGTGATCTATGACTGGAGCACGCGCTGGTACGCTGATAAGAAGGATTTCGCGAATAATCTTGTGGAAGATTTCAAACTCCGCAAGATGCTCAAAGAAAAGTATTATGCAACCGGGATCAGCCGCATTGATATTGAGCGTACCGCTTCTACCGTGACGGTGAACATCTTCACCTCCAAGCCCGGTATGATCATCGGCCCCAAGGGTGCTAACATCGAGCAGCTGAAGAAGGAAGTCACCGATTTCCTCGGACATGCCGCTCACATCAATGTTTATGAAATCAAGCAGCCTGACGGAGATGCCCAGCTGGTTGCTGAGAACATTGCACAGCAGCTCGAAAAGCGCATCAGCTTCCGCCGTGCAATGAAGCAGTCCATTCAGCGCGCCATGAAAGTGAATGGCGTCAAGGGAATGAAGTGCTCCCTGGGCGGCCGTATCGGCGGCGCCGATATCGCCCGCAACGAGCATTATCACGAAGGTTCCATTCCGCTGCAGACCCTGCGTGCCGACATCGACTATGGCTTTGCTGAAGCCAAGACGACCTATGGCCGCCTGGGTGTCAAGGTCTGGATCTACAAGGGACAGAAGCTCCCCGCCGCCAAGAAGGCGCCTGCTGCGAAGGAGGTCAAGTAATCCATGCTGATGCCAAAGAGAGTCAAGCGCCGCAAGGTTTTCCGCGGACGCATGAAGGGCGCAGCCCATCGTGGCAACTTCCTTGCTTACGGTGATTATGGCCTGCAGGCCACCGAGCCCTGCTGGGTGACTTCTCAGCAGATTGAGGCTGCCCGTATCGCACTGACCCGTTACACCAAGCGTGGCGGCCAGGTGTGGATCAAGATTTTCCCTGACAAGCCTGTCACGGAAAAGCCCGCTGAAACTCGAATGGGTTCCGGCAAAGGCTCCCCTGAGTACTGGGTAGCCGTTGTGAAGCCCGGCCGTGTCATGTTTGAAATCGCGGGTGTTCCTGAAGAAACTGCCAAAGAGGCACTGCGTCTCGCAGCTCACAAGCTGCCTCTGAAGAGCAAGATTATTACGCGCCAGAACGAGGCGACGACTGCTGCAGGTGGTGAACAGTAATGAAAGCGAAGGAAATGACCAATATGACTACTGAGCAGCTGCAGGCTCAGGTTTCCGAACTGAAAACTCAGCTGTTCAATCTGCGCTTCCAGCTGGCCACCGGTCAGCTCAGTAATCCGAAGATGATTACGGAAGTCAAGCGCGATATCGCTAGGACGAAAACCGTACTCCGCCTCAAGGAACAGGCGTAAGTGAACTTGAAAGGAGGCAGCCGCTTCAATGTCTGAAGAAAGAGGACTTCGCAAAACCAGGGTTGGCGTTGTGATCAGCGACAAGATGGACAAAACATGCGTCATCCAGATCAAGACCCGTGTCCGCCATCCCCTGTATGGCAAGATTATGAACCGCACTTCTAAGCTGAAGGTTCATGATGAAAATAACGAGTGCGGCGTAGGCGATACCATCCGCGTGATGGAGACCCGCCCGCTGAGCCACGACAAGCGCTGGCGCCTGGTCGAGATTATCGAAAAGGCCAAGTAAGCTGCTGTCATGAAGGAGGAAATACCGAATGATTCAGCCGCAAACGCGACTCAAGGTAGCCGATAATTCCGGCGCCAAGGAAATCATGTGCATCCGTGTGCTGGGCGGTTCTTTCCGGCGTGATGGCTCCATTGGTGATGTCATTGTGGCCAGCGTCAAAACCGCTACCCCCGGTGGACAAGTGAAGAAGGGTGACGTTGTCAAGGCAGTCGTCGTCCGTACCCGTAAGAACCGTCGTCGTTCCGATGGCAGCTACATCCGCTTTGATGATAACGCTGCTGTGATCATCAATGATCAGAACCTGCCCCGCGGAACCCGTATTTTTGGACCTGTTGCCCGTGAACTGCGTGAGAAGGATTTCATGAAGATCGTTTCTCTCGCTCCCGAAGTACTGTAAGGAGGATAAGACGATGAATGTAAAGCAGAATGATACCGTTGTCGTCATCTCCGGCAAGAATAAGGGTGTTGAGGGCAAGGTTATTGCCTGCTTCCCCAAGCAGAACCGTGCTACGGTTCAGGGCGTGAATGTGGCAACCCGCCATCAGAAAGCCCGCAATCAGGCTCAGCCCGGCGGCATCATCCATAAGGAACTGCCGATCGACGCTTCCAACCTGATGGTAAAGTGCCCCAAGTGCGGCAAGGCTACCCGCCTGACCCACAAGGTCACCCATGAGACCAATGATCAGGGCAAGCAGGTTCGTAAGATGATCCGTGTGTGCAAGAAGTGCGGCGCGGAGCTTGATTAAAGGAGGAAAAGCTTGTGGCTACACGTATTAAGGAAAAGTACCTGGCCGAGGCTGTTCCTGCTTTGAAGCAGAAGTTCGGCTACACCAACCCCATGCAGGTCCCGAAGCTGTGCAAGATCGTGATCAATATGGGTCTTGGTGATTGCAAAGATAATGCCAAGGCGATGGAACAGGCTATTGCTGAACTGGCAACGATTGCCGGCCAGAAGCCCATGATCACCAAGGCTAAGAAGTCCATCGCAAACTTCAAGGTTCGTGCTGGACAGAACGTTGGCGCAAAGGTAACTCTGCGCGGCGCGCGTATGGAAGAGTTCTTTGATAAGCTTGTCTCTGTCGCGCTTCCTCGTGTTCGTGACTTCCATGGCGTTTCTGCCAAGGCTTTCGACGGCCGCGGCAACTATGCCCTTGGCATTCAGGAACAGCTCCTCTTCCCTGAAATCGAGTATGATAAGGTCGAAAAGATCCGCGGCATGGAAATGATTTTCGTGACCACCGCCAATACCGATGAAGAGTGCAAGGAACTGCTCGCTGCAATGGGCATGCCCTATGAGAAGGCGTAAAGAAGGAGGAAATAAACAGTGGCAAAGCTGAGCATGAAACTCAAGCAGGCTAGAGAGCCGAAGTACTCCACCCGCGCTTATACCCGTTGCCGTCTGTGCGGTCGTCCGCACTCGGTTCTGCGCAAGTATGGCGTATGCCGTATCTGCTTCAGAGAGCTGGCCTATAAGGGCCAAATCCCCGGTGTCCGCAAGGCCAGCTGGTAAGCGGGGAGAAGAACGGAAGGAGGTTCTATCATGGTTGTGAATGATCCCATTGCCGATATGCTCACCCGCATCCGCAACGCACAGGTCGCAAAGCATGATACGGTAGAGATGCCCTCCAGCAAAGCCAAAAAGGCGATCGCTAAGATCCTGCTGGAAGAAGGCTATATTAAATCGGTTGATAATATTAATGACGGTGTCCAGGGCGTTCTGAAGATCACTCTGAAGTATGTCAATGGCAAACAGACACCTGTTATCGCAGGGCTCAAGCGCATTTCCAAGCCTGGTCTGCGCGTTTATGCCAAGTGCGAAGAACTGCCCAAGGTTCTCGGCGGTCTCGGAATTGCTATCATCAGCACCAGCAAGGGTCTGATGACAGACAAGGAAGCCCGCAAGAACGAACTCGGCGGGGAAGTACTCGCCTACATCTGGTAACCGACACGTCATGGAGGTGTGAAACATGTCTCGTATCGGAAAGCTTCCGATTCAGGTACCCGCGGGCGTGACGGTCACGGTGAATGACGACAACCTGGTTACGGTTAAGGGCCCGAAAGCGACTCTTTGCCAGCAGGTAGACAAACTCATCACCATCAAGCAGGAGGCCAATGTGCTGACGCTTGAGCGCCCCAACGATTCCAAGCAGGCAAAGTCCATGCATGGACTTTACCGTGCACTGCTCCACAACATGGTCGTCGGCGTGACCACCGGTTTCGCCAAGACCCTGGAAATGGTTGGTACTGGCTACAAGGCCAAGGCCAACAACGGTGGAAAGCAGCTCGATATTGCTATCGGCTTCTCTCATCCTGTGATCATCGCTGCCCCCGAAGGAATCTCCTTCGAGACCCCCAATGACACGACCATCGTGATCAAGGGCGCTGACAAGCAGGTTGTCGGATCCATGGCAGCTGATATCCGTGCCATCCGTAAGCCGGAACCCTATCTGGGCAAGGGCATCAAGTATCAGGGTGAGCACATCCGCCGCAAGGAAGGCAAGACCGGTAAGAAGTAAGAGAGGGAGTGACTGCAAATGTTCAAAAAGCGCGACCGTAATGAAGTTCGTGAGATTCGTCATGAGCGTGTCCGCAAAAAGATCAGCGGCACCCCTGAAATGCCGCGTCTGTCTGTATACCGTTCTAACAAGCACATTCAGGCCCAGGTTATCGATGATACAAAGGGCGTAACGCTTGTTGCAGCATCCACCATGGATGAAGCAATCAAGAGCCAGCTGGATGAGGTTGACAAGAAGGGTGCTTCCAAGCTGGTAGGCAAGCTCGTCGCAGAACGTGCGCTTGCTGCTGGCATCAAGTGCGTCGTGTTCGACCGCGGCGGCTACGTCTACACCGGCCGTGTGGCTGAAGTCGCTGCAGGTGCCCGTGAAGCCGGACTCGAATTCTAAGAGAAGGAGGACACACGCAATGCAACGCTACGAAGAAAAGAGCGAATACAAGGATCGCCTTGTTGCCGTTAACCGCGTTTCCAAGACCGTTAAGGGCGGCCGCAACGCCAGGTTCTCCGCACTCGTCGTGATTGGCGATGAGAATGGTCATGTCGGTGCCGGCATGGGCAAGGCGGTTGAAATTCCTGAAGCCATCCGCAAGGCTAATGAAGACGCTAAGAAGGCAATGGTTCAGGTGCCGCTGGCCGGAACCACCATTCCTCATGAAATCACCGGTTACTACAGCACTGCCAAGGTTGTGCTGCTGCCTGCTCCCGAAGGTACAGGCGTGATCGCCGGTGGTGCCTGCCGTGCCGTTCTGGAAATGGCCGGTGTGAAGGACATTCGTACGAAGTCTTTCGGCACCAACAACCCCATCAACATGGTCAAGGCTACCCTGGAAGCCCTCAAGCTTCTGCGCAGCCCTGAACAGGTTGCCGCTATGCGCGGAAAGACCATTGAAGACATTCTGTGAGAAGGAGGAAATGAACGATGTCACTCAAGATTACCTTGACCAAGTCTCCCATTGCCTCCCTGCCCAAGCACAAGGCCACTGTGGCCGCGCTTGGCCTCAAGAAGGTCGGCCAGACGGTCGTTCGTCCCGATAATGCCGCGATTCGCGGACAGATCTTTGCCGTGAAGCACATGGTAAAGGTTGAAGAAGTCAACGAATAAGGAGGGTAAACCCTATGAAACTGCACGAGCTGCGTCCTGCAGAAGGTTCGACCACCGCTGAGAAGCGGCTGGGCCGTGGCGTGGGTTCCGGACTGGGCAAAACCTCCGGCAAAGGCCACAAAGGTGCAAAGGCCCGCTCCGGTGGTGGCAAGCGCCCCGGATTTGAAGGCGGCCAGATGCCCCTGTATCGTCGCGTCCCGAAGAAGGGATTCACCAATATCTTTGGCACCGACTATGCTTCTGTTAATGTCGAACGTCTGAACGTATTCGAAGATGGGGCCACTGTCGATGCAAAAGCACTGCTTGATGCTGGCATCATCAAGAAGACCCTTGGCGGTGTCAAGATCATGGGCAACGGTGAGCTTCAGAAGAAGCTGAACGTCAAGGCCGCCAAGTTTACTGCCTCTGCAAAGGAAAAGATCGAGGCTCTCGGCGGGAAAGCCGAGGTGATCTGACATGCTGGATTCCCTGAAAAAGATGTGGGCCAACACAGAGATCCGCAAGAAGCTGGTTTATACCTTCCTCATGCTGCTTCTCTATCGCCTTGTCTCCGTGATTCCGGCACCGGGCATTGATCCCGCCAGAGTCGGATCCACCATGGATCTTCCTTTGCTGCAGCTGGTCAACATGATGACCGGTAACAGCTTCTCCAACATGACCATTATGGCCATGGGTATCACGCCCTACATTAACGCATCCATCATTATGCAGCTGCTCTGCATTGCCATTCCGGCACTTGAGCGGCTGAGCCAGGATGAAAGCGGTCAGGGCCGTGAAAAAATCAACCGCATCACCCGCTATGTGACCGTCGCTCTTGCTGCTCTGCAGGCGGTCGGTCTTGTAGCCGGCCTGAACTACATGAAGAGCGGCTGGCTGAATTACCTGCTGGTCGGTATCTCCATGGCTGGCGGCACTGCGTTCGCAATGTGGCTGGGTGAACAGATCACGGACAAGGGTATCGGAAACGGTATCAGCCTGCTGATCTTTATCGGTATTATCTCCAACCTCTTCAATGGCATCGTCAGCGGTTTTACCAATGCGAGTGCCAACGGCACCACCTCCGGCTGGGTGACCGTGATTGTCGTGATCGCTGTTGCGATTATCATGACCGTCTTTGTCACCTTCGTCGAACTGGGCGAGCGCCGCATTCCTCTGCAGATCGCCAAGCAGACCAAAGGTCGCCGCGTGTATGGCGGACAGAATACCCGCCTGACACTGAAGGTCGTCTCTGTTGGCGTGATGCCCCTGATCTTCGCTTATTCTTTCATGGCTTTCCCGTCCACCATCATTCAGCTGGTTGACCCGCAGGCCACGAAGGGCTTCACTCGGTGGTGGCTGATGAACATGAGCAATGGCAGCGTGCTGTACATTATCATCTCAGCCCTTCTGATTATCGCCTTCACCTATTTCTATTCTTCTATCAGCTTTGATCCGAAGAAGCAGGCTGAACAGCTGATCATGCAGGGTGCTACCATCCCTGGTCAGCGCGGCAAAAATATGCGTCAGTATCTCCAGTCGACCGTGAGTCATCTGAATCTGTTCGCAGCTCTGTTCCTTGCCATTCTCTCTGCTGTTCCGACTCTGCTGACCCGTGGCCTGAATGCAAGCGTGCCGTATGCTGCATCTTCCATTCTGATCGCGGTGTCCGTGTCGCTCGAAACCATCCGCACGATTCAGGGCGAGATGAGTGTCCGCGGCATCGACATGGATGTGGAAAAGGGCGGTTTCATGTAAGACGGTTGGTCCGTGCGTGAAAACGCACGGACCCATCATGATGTAAGAGACAGGAAGTGAACTGGAATGAATATCATCTTTCTCGGACCTCCCGGAGCAGGAAAAGGAACCCAGGCTCAGCGCGTATGCGATGAACTGAAGATCCCTCAGATTTCAACTGGTGATATCCTCCGCAGAGCAATCAAAGAGGAAACGCCCGTAGGTCTTAAGGCCAAAGCCTATGTGGAATCCGGTAAACTCGTGCCCGATGAAATCCTGGTGGAAATCATCAAGGACCGTCTGGCACAGGACGACTGCAAACCTGGTTACATTCTGGATGGCTTCCCGCGTACAGTGCCTCAGGCTGAAGCACTCGAGAAAATAGCAAAAATCGATGTAGTCGTCGAGATCGCCGTGGCTGATGAAGCCCTGGTGAAGCGTCTGAGCGGACGTCGTGTCTGCCTGAACTGCGGCGCAACGTATCATGTGTCCACTCTCGGTGGAAAGACCACATGCGACAAGTGCGGCGAAGAACTGATCCAGCGCAAGGATGACAATCCTGAAACGGTGCAGAATCGTCTGAATGTCTATCATTCCCAGACGGCCCCGCTGATCAGCTTCTATCAGGAACGCGGTCTTCTGAAGACTTTTGACGGCATGCAGGACATCGACGTTGTCTATCAGTCGATTATGGATGCACTGAGGAAAGCTGAATGATACTATTAAAAAATTCGGAACAGATTGCCGGCATGCGCAAAGCTGGCGCACTTCTCTACGAGGTGCTTCAGACGCTGAAAGAAGAGGTCAGACCCGGAATGACAACGATGGATCTGAACCTTCGGGCTGACGAACTGATCCGTAAGGGAAATGCAGTTCCGTCCTTTCTCAACTACAATGGATTTCCCGCAAGCCTTTGCACATCTGTCAATGATGTGGTTGTCCACGGCATTCCCAGTGAAACGGATGTCCTGAAGGAAGGCGATATCATTTCGCTTGACTGCGGACTGGTCCTGGAAGGCTGGCAGGCCGACAGTGCGCTGACCGTTCCGGTTGGCAAAGTGTCGAAAGCAGCGGAAAAGCTGATCGCCGTGACCGAACAGTGTTTCTTCGCCGGAGCGTATGAAGCTAGGGTAGGGAACACACTGGGCGATATCGGCGCAGCGGTTCAGCGTCTGGCTGAATCCCAAGGGTATGGTGTTGTGCGGGATCTGACCGGTCATGGCATCGGCAGAGACATGCATGAGGATCCAGCTGTCTACAACTTCGGCATCCCGGGGATGGGCGTTCGCATCCGCAAAGGCATGACGATCGCCGTCGAACCGATGATTGTTGAGGGTGACTGGCACGTGGATTACGGCGATGACGGCTGGTTTGTCAGAACGTGTGACCATAAGCTCTCATCCCATTATGAACATACACTGGCGATTGTAGATGACCAGCCACCGGAACTTCTCACATATCCAGGCTATGTCTGGAAGGAGGAGAACTGATGGAGCGGATTGCATTGGAATCCGGGCGTGTTGTTCAGTCACTTGAAGGACGCGACCGTAAGCGGTACTATATTGTACTGGAGGTTCCGGATGAAGGACATGTCGTGATTGCCGACGGGCTCACGCACAAACTTCATCATCCAAAAAAGAAAAACGTAAAACATGTAAAAGCCAAACCGGTCAAGATGAATCTGGACCAGACGTTTCCCAGCGGACACCTGCTGGACAGCGATCTGAGGACATTCCTGGAAGAAAACGGGTTTGGCCTGGAACGGCCCCTGTGCAAGGAGGACTGAAAACTTGTCAAAGGATGACGTCATCGAAATGGATGGAAAGGTCGTTGAGGCCCTTCCGAACGCCATGTTCCGCGTGGAGTTGCCTAACGGCCACCAGATAATGGCGCATATCTCGGGTAAGATGCGCCAGAACTTCATTCGCATCTATCCCGGTGATAAAGTTACTGTCGAGCTTTCGCCCTATGATCTGACCCGCGGTCGGATCACCTGGCGCAGCAAGAGCTGATCTGAAGAGTCAAAGGAGGAATCCTCATGAAAGTCAGGCCGTCTGTCAAGCCGATCTGCGAAAAGTGCAAGATTATTAAGCGCAAAGGCAAGGTCATGGTGATCTGCGAGAATCCCAAGCATAAGCAGCGCCAGGGCTAATATCGGTAAAAGCAAAAGACTGTTGCATCAAAGCAGCAGTCTTTTTTTGTCCGGAAGAGGGAAATGCGGGTGTGCCTGTGAGAACGATTTTACCGCATATTAGTCATATGAATCATATATAATCTGTAGTACATTTTGACCATTTGTGCTAAACTATATCGTACCCGAGAAATTCAGACGTGGAGATTGCAGGTATGCTGAGACTGTTTCAGGAACACCGGGTTCGGGACGTAGAAGATCTCTCCGGCGTATGGAAATTTGCCCCTCAGGGAAATCCGGAATGGGTACAGACTGTGGTTCCGGGCGTGTGGGAAACCATGCCGGACTACAGAAGGTACCGCGGGGAAGCGGACTATGTGCGTGAGCTTGAGATCCGAAAGCCGGGCAATTATCTGCTTCGTTTCGGCGGCGTCAGTCACACGGCGGATGTATTTCTCGACGAAGCGCATATCGGGCATCACTATAATGCCTTTACCGGGTTTGACTGTGTGCTTGAACAGCTGAAAGCAGGCAGGCATACGCTGCGTGTACATGTCGACAACCGCTATTCGGAAGACTCCTGCCTGCATGTGCCCAACGATTACGAAACCTACGGCGGCATATCACGTCCTGTGGAACTGCATTGTCTGAGCGAAGTGCAGATTGAACGGATGTCCATTCAGACCTTCAGAACGGATGAAGTCTGGAAGGCGGAAGTCACGGTCTTTGTCAGAGCTTTTGAGGAGATCCGCGATGCAGTCCTGCTGGTGCACGCCGGTCCGTGTACGGAGCAGATCCGATTTTCCCTTGGACGCAATGAAGAAAAGGCACTGCCTCTGACCCTGACATCCCGGGAGTTTGCCCCCTGGGCCCCGGAACATCCGGTGCTCTATACGGCTCGGGCGGAGATCCGGCTTGGGGAGCGCATAGTGGATGACCTGCAGGACCGTTTCGGATTCAGGAAAGTAGCGGTTCAGGGCGAGGCCATCCTCCTCAATGGACAGCGTATTCAGATCCGGGGCTTCAACCGGCATGAGGATTACGGCGATTTCGGATGCAGTATCCCAGTCCAGGCCATGATGCAGGATCTGAGCATGATGAAAACCATGGGGGCCAATGCAGTGCGCACCTGCCATTATCCCAATGACATGCGCTTTCTTGACCTCTGTGATGAGCTGGGCATGATGGTCTGGGAGGAAAACCATGCACGCGCTGTTCCGGCCAGTGTATTTCACAGCCCGCGCTTCATGGAGCAGTGCCGGCAGTGCAACGAAGAGATGGTGCACCAGCATGGCAACCATCCGAGTATCCTCATCTGGGGCCTGCTCAATGAATGTGAGAGCGAGACAGAAGCAGGGCGTGCCATTTATGCCGAGCAGATCGCTCAGCTTCGCGCGCTGGATCCGACGCGGCCCGTTTCATTTGCCTCGTGCAGATGCTACACGGATATCTGTCTGGATCTTGTGGATATTGTGTCGTTCAACATTTATCCGCAGTGGTACCAGATGGAGAGTGTGAAAACCTATATGGATCGTCTCCTCTGCTGGATGGAGGAAAACGGGGCGGCAGGCAAACCGATTCTCATCACGGAGGTCGGTGCCGGTGCCATCGCCGGTTTCCATGATCCGTTTGGGAAAGCCATGTGGAGTGAAGAGCGCCAGGCGGATATTCTTGAGGAACAGCTGACCGTGCTTCAGCATGAGCAGCGCCTGTCTGGAACGTTTATCTGGCAGTTTGCCGATGTGCCGGTCGATGAGAGCTGGGCGCACCGGAGACCCAAACAGCAGAACAACAAAGGTGTTGTGGACCGTTACCGCCGCCCCAAGGCAGCTTTTGAAACGGTCCGAAAGATTTACGGGGAAACACTGCATGAAGGCAACAGCAGAGCAGGAACGCTCTGAAAAAAATATATATTGTTGCAAAAATATCGAGGAAAGCGAGGTTAAGCCTTTGGCACCCTGAGCGGGAGGGAAGGGCCTGTACAGGGGGGAAGAGCAATCTTCCATGGAATACTGTTTTCCAATCTGAATCCCTAATTGAAGGAGAATGAAGAAAAAATGGTTAAAGTCTTGACAAGCCTGCTTAGTCCGATTTTTACCCCGATGGGCGTGAGTGCTGCTGACCTTTCCAGTTACATTGAAATGGTCAAAGGCTATGCATGGGCCATTGTGATTGCGCTGATTCTTCTGGTCGTGGTCCTCGTTCTGGCCCGCCACGTCAAGAAGGGCAAGAAGCATCTGGTCCGCTGGACCGCCGTTCTTTCCTGGGTTGGCATTGTGACGCTTCTTGTGAACATGATGTGCTACGGCCCGCTGTATGCCAATGTTTCCGGCTTCCTGAATGCTTCCAAGGCTGAGCTCACAGAAGAAACTGTGAAAGCCAGCAAAGATGTGATTCAGAAGGTCGGCGAAGAAGGTCTCGTTCTTCTGAAGAATGACGGGCTTCTGCCGCTTTCATCCGACACCAAGGCTCTGAACGTGTTCGGATGGGCTTCCACGAACCCCATCTTCGGCGGTACCGGTTCCGGTTCTTCTGACGGTTCTTCCGCTGTCGGTGTTCTGAAGTCTCTCCAGGATGCCGGATACAAGACCAATGAGGAACTGACCAAGCTGTATAAGGATTACAGGACGGACAGACCCGGCGTTGCCATGGGTGTTCAGGACTGGACGCTTCCGGAACCCACTGTGGACAAGTATACGGACGCAGTGATGACCCAGGCGACCGGATTCTCTGATACGGCTGTTGTGGTGATCTCCCGCTCCGGCGGTGAAGGTGCTGACCTTCCCAACGATATGTATGCGGTGATTCATGGAACCTACAATCCTGCTCAGGCAGTGTCTGTGGCTCCTGAAAAGTTCAACTACTACAATGCTTCCTACACCAACAATGGCGATTATGATGATTTCGAGCAGGGCGAGCACTATCTTGAGCTCTCCGTGACGGAAGAAAAGATGGTCGAGAAGGTCTGCTCCTCCTTTGACAAGGTCATCGTCGTTGTCAATGCGAACAATGCCATGGAACTTGGCTGGGTTGACAGCTATGATCAGATCAAGGCCGTCATTTATGCTCCCGGCGCAGGCAACACCGGCCTTTCCGCTCTGGGCAGCATCATCTCCGGTAAAGTGAATCCTTCCGGCAGAACCGTGGATACCTTCGTCAAGGATCTGACGGCGACCCCCACCTTCAAGAACTTCGGCAACTTTGCCTATACCAATGTGGATGATCTGAAGAAGACCATCGCTGCCAACGACGGTGCCTATGAAGGCAACCTGGCACAGGTGAACTATGTGGAAGGCATCTATGTCGGCTACAAGTTCTACGAGACCGCTGCTGAAGAAGGTCTGATTGATTATGATCAGGCTGTGCAGTATCCGTTCGGTTATGGTCTGAGCTACACGACCTTCACCGAGGAAATGCAGAATTTTGCCTTTGACGGCACCAAGGTCACCTTTGAAGTCAAAGTGACCAATACCGGCAAGGTTGCGGGCAAGGATGTTGTGGAAGTGTATTTCACCCCGCCCTATACCAACGGCGGCATTGAAAAGGCTTCTGTCAATCTGGTTGACTTCGGCAAGACCGGCGTGCTTGCTGCCGGCGCTTCCGAAACCCTGTCCTTCTCCATCCCGGTGGAAGACCTGGCCAGCTATGATTCCGACGGCATCAAGGTGGCCGGCGGCGGATACATCCTCGAAGCCGGCGAATACACGGTTTCTGTCCGCTCCGACTCCCACACTGTGAAGGCTTCCGAGTCCTTTACCGTTGACGCTGACATCGACTATTCCAAGGAAGGCCGTTCCACCGATAAGCAGGTTGCGGTCAACCACTTCCAGGATTACTCCCGCGGCAATTTCGTCCAGCTCTCCCGTGCGGATGGCTTCGCCAACTATGAAGAAGCAACGGCTGCTCCGTCGGCTGAACAGCTGACCATGAGCGCTGAAGTCCGTGCAGCAGTTGAAAAGAATGCTGTGGGCATCTATGATCCCACGCTGTATGACAACGCAGATGACGTGATGCCGACGCTCGAAGCCAAGAACGGCCTGAAGCTGGCTGACCTGACCGGCAAGAGCTATGATGATCCGCAGTGGGAAAAGCTGCTCGATCAGCTCTCCTTCAACGACATGGCGACCATGATCAACATCGGCGGCTGGAGAACGGTTGAAGTCGAGTCCGTGGGCAAAGTCGCGACCTCTGACTGCGACGGACCTGCAGGCCTGTCCAACTTCATTACCGGCGCTTACGGTACCGCTTATCCTTCTGAAGTCCTGATGGCTCAGACCTGGAACACCGCTCTGATTGAAGAAATGGGCACCTGTATGGGTCAGGAATACCAGGATGCCAAGAACTTCGGCTGGTATGGACCTGCCATGAACACGCACCGCAATGCCTTTGCAGGCCGCAACTTCGAGTACTTCTCTGAAGACGGCGTCCTGGCTGGCAAGATGGCAAGCGCAGAAATCAACGGCGCATGCACCAAGGGCGTCTATCCCTACATCAAGCACTTTGCTCTGAATGATCAGGAAGGCAACCGCTGCTCGTTCCTTCTGACCTTCGCTTCCGAACAGGCGATCCGTGAAATCTACCTCAAGCCGTTCGAGACTGCGGTCAAGAACTATAAGGGCACACCTCTTGCTGTCATGAGCGCATTCAACTGGATCGGCACGCTGCCCTGCTGCGCCAACCCGAACCTCCTCAATACCGTTCTCCGCGGTGAATGGGGCTTCGTGGGCATGGTTGAGACAGACTATGACGGATCCTATGGCTACATGATCTCTGACCACTGCGTGCGTTCCGGCAACGACCTGATGCTGGGCTTCGCAAGCGCAGCTTCCAACCAGTTCACGGACAACAGTGCCACCGCAACGCTCGCGATGAGACAGTCCAGCAAGAACATCCTCTACACCATCGGCAACAGCGGATACTACACCCTCTCTACCGACAACGGTGGCATGAGCAATATGGACCGCCTGTTCCTGATTGTGGACGTCTGCATCGGCGTGGCTATCCTTGCGCTTCTGGCCATTGTCTTCCTGCGCTACTTCAACAAGAAAAAGAAGGCAAAGAAAGCTGCTTAATGGAAAGGCAGCCTCGTGCCTGAAATGATCGGAAATCCTTCTGCTGAATGACAGATATTCAGCAGGAAGCCCGGCCAAAGGCTGTCACTCCGGTGATGCCCTGGCCGGGCATTTTCATTGAAAAACACTGCTGTGCTGCCAAAAGGGCAGATCTCGTGACCCTGCCTTGTTGCAATCGGATCATTGCATTTGCAAAGGCAACAGGTTACAATACAGATACAAACAACAGAAAGGATGGGTCGATCCATGGGAATGACCACCAATACAAACAGCACTTCTCTTGATGCACTGGGATATGCCAAGGCAGCATGTGAAACGATGATGCGCAAATTTCGGGCTGCAGATCTTCCGCCGAAGGGGCATTTCCATTATCACCAGGGCGTTTTCCTCTCCGGCATGATGGAAACCTGGAAGGAAAGCGGGGACGACCGCTATTTTGAATATGCTAAGGACTGGATTGACAGTGTGTTCAATGCAGACGGCAGCATCAAGGAAGTTTCGTTTGCCGACCTGGACGATATTCAGCCCGGTATTCTGCTGTTTCCGATTCGCGACAAAACCGGAGATGCATACTATGACAAGTGCATCGCGAGCGTTGTAGAGGAAGTTCGTGCCATTCCCCGTACGCCGGAAGGCGGATGGTGGCATAAGACGTATTCCACCAACCAGATGTGGCTGGACGGACTGTATATGGGCGGACCGTTCTGCTCAGAGTATGCCAGCCGCACAGGTGACCGGGAGATGATGGCGGACGTCATTCGCGAAGCGCTGATGATGGAGCAGAATACGAAGGACGAGAAGACTGGTCTTCTGCGCCATGCATGGGACCGTGACCGTATCGAGCCCTGGGCAGACCCGGAGACCGGAAAGGCACCGGAATGCTGGGGACGCGCCATGGGATGGGTGCCCGTCGCTCTGCTCAACGACCTTGATTTCCTTGATGAGGATCTGGAAAACCGGGATGAAGTGATCCGCATGGCCTGCGATCTGCTCAAAAACCTCTGCCGCTTCCAGTCCGAGGACGGAAGATGGTATCAGGTGGTCGATAAAGTCAACGAGCCCGGCAACTGGCTGGAGAATTCCTGCTCAAGCCTGTATGTCGCAGGCCTGTGCAAGGCAATGCGCAAGGGCTATCTGCCGGATGACTATGCTGAGCATGCGATCCGCGGCTATGAGGGCGTGATCCGCTCCCTGACCTGGGAAGGCGAAGACCTGCAGATCGGCAATGTCTGCATCGGAACCGGTGTGGGCGATTATGCTTTCTATATCGCACGTCCTGTGAGTGTCAATGACCTGCATGCTGTGGGTTCTTTCCTGATCATGTGTACAGAAATGTACAGATGGCAGAAAAGCCGCGGCTGAGATGAAGAAAGCCGGGAGGTGAGCGCACATGGCAGGAAACAGAGGCAATTCCATTGAGATTGCGAGATCCTATATGGATTCGCTGTATGTGGAGGGGCGCATCGTCGGCAGTGTTCATCCGACGACGGAATTCACCCTGTTTGGTAAAAGATTCAGGACACCCGTCATGACAGGGGCACTGAGCCATCTGAACCGGATTCATCCGGACGGCGTACCGGAGATGGCCCGCGGAGCGGCTCTGGCCGGCGCATGTGCGCAGATCGGCATGGGCGATGTCGCTGAACTGGAGCGCGCTGTCAGCATGGGCGACGGTGTGATCAAGGTGATCAAACCGTACAAGAATACGGATGCGATTCTTTCGCGCATTGAAGCCGCGGAGAAAGCGGGCGCGCTGGCTGTGGGGATGGACCTCGAACATGCAGTCAACACGGATGACGATAAGGATTCCGTGGTGGTTGACCAGCAGATGGAACTCAAGAGCATTGAGCAGATCCGGGAACTGGTACAGTTCACGCATCTCCCGTTTATCGTCAAGGGTGCGCTGAGCGTTCAGGATGCGGTCCGCTGCAGGGACCTGGGTGTGAAAGGCCTGATTCTCTCACACCACAACAGCCTTCTGAAATGGGCTGTCCCGCCGGTTGCCCTGCTTTCGGGCATCCGAAAAGCAGTCGGCAGCGATCTGATCCTGATCGTGGACGGCGGTATTGAAGATGGAACAGATGCCTATAAGGCACTCGCGCTGGGCGCTGATGCTGTCTCTGTCGGGCGTCCCCTGATGGGACCGCTCGGTGAGAAAGGCGCAGAAGGCGTGCAGCAGGTCATCGAACAGATGACCGATGGTCTGAAAGCCATGATGGTCCGGACCGGCGTGGCCGATCTGAAGCATATGGACCCGACCGTGATCTGGCAGTCGGTGCAGCTTGTACAGAAGACATGACAGGTCCGTGCAGGCAGCAGCCGCTGCATGCGGGATACAGACCAGGGAACCAGAGATACAAGAGAAAGGACAGAGGGGATTATGATTCTCAGGCAGGCAAGACCGGAAGAACTGGATGCGGTGTGTGCACTTTACGAACTGGTCAGCAGGGAAATGGAGGAGCAGGGGCTTCATCAGTGGCACTGGGGAGATTATCCGAACAGAGACCTGATTCGCGAAGACATTGAGAAAGGAGAGCTGTACTGCCTGTATGGTGAACCCGGCATGGTCATGGCTGTGACCGTGTCGACCGGGGCGGACGACGCCTACCGTGAGATCAACTGGCTGTTTGGCACGCATCCGGGCAGCTTTTATCGCCTGGCCGTGCACAGAACGCTCCAGACGGAAGGGTACGGCACACGTGCGATCGAGGATGTGGAAGAAATCCTGCGCATGAAAGGCTGCGACGCTATGCGCTGCGACACATACTGTGAGAACTCCATCTCCATCAAGCTCTTCGCCAGGCTTGGCATGCGGGAGGCCGGGAAGGCCAAAACCCATAACCGGCTCAAGGAATGCATTTTCTTTGAGAAACGGCTGATTGAGGATTGTCCGCTGCTGCCTTTGCGCATGCATCCCGCCTTCCGCGGCGGCGCGCTGACCCCCTGGGGCGGGGAAAAGCTCATGACGGTCTATAACAAGCCCATTGAGGATATCCCGACCGGCGAAAGCCTGGAGTGCAGCTGTGTGAAGGAATTGGAGAGCACGGATGATACCGGTATGACGCTGACCGCGCTGGTTGAGAAATACGGCATGCCCTTTGCCGGGCGGTTTGAGCACCAGCCGTTCCCGCTGCTGCTCAAGCTGATTGACGCAAAGGATAAGCTCTCCGTGCAGGTGCATCCCAATGACGCCTATGCGCATGAGCACGAGCACGGGAAACTTGGCAAAACAGAAGCCTGGCTGATTCTGGATGCACCGGAAGGCAGTCAGCTGGTGTACGGCATCCGGGAAGGGGTTACACTCGATCAGCTGCGCAAAGCCTGCGAAGCGGGAAGCGCAGTGGAGGAACTGATCCGGCGCGTGGATGTCCATCCCGGCGATGTCTGCATGATCCCGTCCGGCTGTGTGCATGCCATTGGCGCAGGCATCATGCTCTATGAAATCCAGCAGTCCTCGGATATCACGTACCGGTTCTATGACTGGGACCGCGTGGACAGCAAGGGCAACCGCCGCGAACTGCATCTGGAGAAGGCACTGGCTGTGACCGACCTGACCATTCAGCGAAACCCGATCCCGGCTCCGGATGAACCGTGCGTGCGGGTGCTGGATGAGACCTATTTCACGCTGGATCTCATGCATGTGACCGACACGGTCAGAGTCCCCGCAATCGGAGAATTCGGCATCCTGACGGCGCTTGACGCAGATCTGACCCTGGTATGGGAAGGCGCAGAGATCCCGATGAAAAAAGGTGAGACCTTCTTTGTCCCGAAGACCGCACCGGCCCTGACGATCAGTGGTGAAGGCCGCGCAGCACTCTCCATGCCACGCTAACCGAATAAAAAACTCCGGCAGTCAGGTGTGGAAACCTGGCTGCCGCTTTTGTGGTCGTTTTTGGTCACTTCAGTCCCCAAAAGAAGAAAAGTTGGTTTGACACTGGTGATTTCATCGTTTATACTTTCATATGAATTCACAGAATGTGCAGGGCTGCTGTACTCTGCACAGGAAAGGCAGATCATCGATGCGCTATTGTCTTGCTGTAGATATCGGTGCCTCTTCCGGAAGGCATATTGTTGGATGGCAGGAAAACGGCCAGCTGCAGACACGGGAAGTCTATCGTTTTCCCAATGGTGTCACAGAACAGGACGGCCACCTGACATGGGACCTGGACGCGCTTGTCGGACATGTCCGCCAGGGTATTGAGGAAGCACGCAAAGCATACGGCTCCATTGAGAGCCTCTCGATTGACACCTGGGGCGTTGATTATGTGCTGATGAAGGGCGATCAGGAAGTCCTTCCGTGCTATGCCTACCGCGACAGCCGGACAGAGGCTGTGATTCCGAAAGTCCACGAGAAAGTCAGTTTCGCCGAGCTTTACCGGCATACCGGCATTCAGTTCCAGCCGTTCAACACCGTATATCAGCTCTGCGCTGATCAGGCGGCCGGCAGGCTGGAAGGCGTCACAGACTTTCTGATGATGCCCTGCTATCTGATGTATAAGCTCTGCGGGGCCAAAGCACATGAATATACCAATGCGACGACCGGCGGTCTCGTCAGTGCCGTGACAGGCGAATATGACCGGGAAATCATTGATGCACTGGGGCTTCCCGGACATCTCTTCCCGGCGCTCAGCCAGCCCGGAAAAGTGATCGGGGAGTACGAGGGCATGAAGGTTGTGCTCTGTGCCACGCATGACACGGGAAGCGCCGTCGAAGGCATTCCCATGGATGAGGATGCACTGTACATCTCATCCGGAACCTGGTCGCTCCTGGGTGTGAAGATCCCCAAGCCCATCACGGACGATAACAGTGAACAGTCCAACTGGAGCAATGAGGGCGGTGTCGGCTACACGCGCTACCTGAAAAACATCATGGGCATGTGGCTGGTCAACCGTCTGCGCGATGAACTGTGCCCCGGAAAACCGTTCGGTGAGATTGTGGAAGCTGCGCAGAAGAGCACCTTCACCGGCATGGTGGATGCCAACAGCCAGGTCTTCATGGCGCCCAAGAGCATGAAGGAAGCCTTTGATGCCGAGCTGCATGCGGAGCATATGGAGGTGGGCGACTATTTCCGGTGCGCCTACTGCTCCCTGGCTGCGTGCTACGGGAAATCCATTGAAGAGCTGGAACACAATACCGGAAAAACTTACCGGAAGCTGTACATTGTGGGCGGCGGCGCAAAGAATGCCTTCCTCAATGAGCTCACGGAAAAGGCAACAGGCAAGCAGGTCGTTGCGCTGCCCATTGAAGCGACAGCGCTTGGCAATCTGAAAATTCAGCTGAAGGCTGTAGAGTAAGAGGAGGTTGTATCATGTTAGTCAACACAAAAGCAAGGGTCGGTGTATTTGCCATTGCACTTGGCGCTTATCTGCCCCAGTTCCCATCCCTGGTTCCCGAGTTTGAGAGCCAGTATGCGGATTTCAAGACGAGGATTCCGGATTCTGTCGAACTGATCGACGGCGGGATTGTGACCACCAAAGAACTGGCCATGGCGGCCGGCGACAAGTTCCGCGCTGCAGACGTGGACCTGGTCATTCTTCAGCTTCTGACGTATGCAACCTCTTATAATATGCTTCCTGCCGTCCGTGACCTGGATGTCCCGGTCGTGCTGGTCAATGTGCAGAAAAAGCGCGCCCCCGAGTATGCCACCACGGATACGCCGACCTGGCTGGGTGAACTCTATGCCTGCGGTGCTGTGGGCGAGATGGTGGCCGACCTTGAGCGTGCCGGCAAGCGCCATGCCGTGATCACCGGCGTCGTTGAGGGCGGAGACCCCGAAGTACAGGCTGAGATTGAGGACTGGTGCCGCGCGGCTCAGGTGCGCCGCCGCTTCCGTGATACGAACATTGCCCAGATCGGCCGTCCGTATCCCGGCATGATGGACCTGTATATCGACGAAACCAACCTGTATCACCGCATGTTCCTCTATACCAAGCAGTTTGACTGGGAAAAGATGTGGGCGATTGCCGACAACATCACCGATGAGGACGCGATCCGTGCCAAGGCCCAGGACATCCTGGACACCTTCGAGATTGAAGGCGGCGGCACCATCGAAAAGGTATGGGACATGGCCAGGTATGTCGTGGCCTTTGAGCAGTGGGTCAAAGATGAGCAGCTCGCTCTGGTCGCTTCCCACTATGACGGCTATGCTCAGGGCATTGCCGGCAAGCTCGACAGCATGCTGATTCCTGCCTTCTCCATGCTCATCAAGCAGGGAACGGCCTGCGCTGTGGAAGGCGACATCAAGGTGGCCATGGCAATGAGCATCATGAAGACCATCTGCGGAACCGGCCAGCTCTCCGAAATGTATTCCATTGACTTCAATGAGGATATCTGCATTATCGGACACAGCGGCTCGGGCGATGCCGATATCTCCCAGGCACACAAACCGACCATGAAGATCGTTCCCGTCTTCCATGGAAAGACGGGCGGCGGTTATCTGACCCAGTTCTATCCTCCCGTCAATGAACCGATCACCTTCCTGGGCATCACCCAGGACCGGGACGGCCACTTCAAGTTTGTCGTGGCGGAGGGCGTGAACGAGGAAGGTCCGATCTTCATGTTCGGCGACACCAACATGCGCATGCGCTTCACCTGCGGCGCGCGGGATTTCTGCAACCGCTGGAGCGAAGCAGGCCCGACCCACCACATGGCAGCCGGTGTCGGCAGACATATTGACACCATTCTCAAGGTGGCCAAAATCTTCAATATCCCCGTAGACATCATTACCCGCTGAACAACACACCACACACAGAACAGATGAATTTGGAGGAGGATCATTATGGCTGGTATTCTTGATCTCGACATCATGCAGCGCTACATTCGCATGTGCAACGACGGATGGCTTCAGGGCTGGCATGAACGCAACGGCGGCAACCTGACCTATCGTCTGAAGAAGGAAGAAGTCGAACAGATGCGTCCCTTCTTTGACGAGACCCCGCGGCCCTGGGTCAACATGGGCGTGACGGGTGCCAACCTGGCAGGTGAATACTTTATTTCAACCGGCAGCGGCAAGTATTTCCGCAATGTGATTCTCGATCCCGCCGACAGTCTGTGTGTAGTGGAGATCAATGACAAGGGCGACAGCTATCGTGTTGTCTGGGGTCTGGTGAACGGCGGACGTCCCACCAGCGAATTCCCGTCCCATTTTATGAACCATTCTGTCCGCGTGGCAGCCACCAACGGTGCAACCCGCGTGATCTATCATGCACATCCGGCCAACGTGATTGCCATGACCTATGTGCTGCCGCTCACGGATCGTGATTTCAGCCGTGCTCTGTGGAAGAGCGCAACCGAATGCCCGGTCGTGTTCCCCGGCGGTGTGGGCGTGGTTCCGTGGATGGTTCCCGGCGGAGCAGATATCGCGCTGGCCACCTGCGAGAAGATGAAGGAATTTGAAGCTGCGGTCTGGGCACAGCATGGTCTGTTTGTTTCCGGTCCTGACTTTGATATCACCTTCGGTCTCATGCATACCATTGAGAAGTCTGCCCAGATCTGGGTGCTTCAGAAGTCCACCGGACTGCCTGAACTCCAGACCATTACCGATGACGCACTCCGTGCCATCGCCAAGGAGTTCGGCGTGACTCTCCGCGAGGAATTCCTCGACTGAGCGCACGGCCGGATGAACTGAAGTGAACGACTGCGGGAGAGGAAAGAAAAAACCTCTCCCGCTTTTTTGGAGGAAGGTGGAGCTGTGACGGCCAGGGAAGCTGTAGAGAAGGCCAGGGAATGCCTGGAAAAGGTGACGCCGCTGGAGAGTGACTGCGGGGAACTGTGCGCGGCCAGGTGCTGCCGCTCCCTGGAAGGGGAGGAAACCGGCATGCTGCTCTTTCCAGGGGAGGAAGAACGCTATCAGCACATGGAGGGCTGGAAAGTGCTGTCCGGCTCAGCTGGAAATGTCGTGGTCTGTCCGGGACGGTGCAATCGAAACGAGCGTCCGCTTTCCTGCCGCATTTTTCCGCTGCTGCCGGTTGTGAGAAAGGGAGAAATCCGCGCAGCCATGGATCAGCGTGCATCTGCTGTCTGTCCGCTGGCCGGGTACGGCGTGAAAGGTCTGTCGGAAGCATTCCGGGAAGGGGTGCGTGAGGCAGGGCGGCTGCTGATGGAATCGGAAGAGACCCGGCAGACGCTTGAAGAAATGACCAGGCGGCAGGACGAACTCAAGGCCCTGCGCGCCGCATTCGGTGCGAAGTAAAAAGGCACAAAAAAACAGCCGGCGCAGTGCCGGCTGTTGGCATTTCTGTCAGTCAGGAATCATGGAGAGGGCGCCGTAGAGGATGGAGTCGTCTCCGAGTGCGGCGGCCTTCAGCTGAACCGTGGAGCGGATGCTGGGCATGCAGTACTTGTCGACTTCGGCCTCAATCTTTTCGAGGAAGATCTTGCCGACGGCTTCAATGACGCCGCCGCCGTAGACCACCATATCCGGGGAGAAGGTATTGATCATGTTGCCCGTTGCGATGGCGAGGTAATGGCAGGCGCGGTCCACCGCTTCCATGGTGACGGTGTCGCCGTCTGCGAGTGCCTTCTTCAGGGCACGGCTCTTGAAGACGCCGTTTTCAATCTGGTCGGCCAGCTGGCATTTCCTGCCGCGGGAAGCCTGCTGAAGAATATAGGCAGACATGCCCTTCTTGGCAGAGAAGATCTCAAGACAGCCGCGCTGTCCGCAGTTGCAGACCGGGCCTTCGGGCTCCAGAACCATATGTCCGTATTCCGCTGCTTTGAACCCGGTGCCTGTAAACAGCTTTCCGTTGAGGATCAACCCGCCGCCCATGCCGGTGCCGACGAAGAAACCGACAACGTTGTCATAGCCCTTGGCTGCGCCGTAGGCATGCTCGCCAAGAACGCCGACATTGACGTCATTTCCGATATAGAAGGGGACGTCAAAACGGGACTGGATGGGTGTGCGGATATCGTAATCACGCCAGGGCAGGTTGGGAGAAAACAGGACAATGCCGGTATCCTGATTGATGACACCGGGGGCGCCGGCGGCAATGGCATGGATCTGGCTTTTTTTCACGCCGGATTCCTTGATCATCTCGTCCACAACGCTGATAATGAGGTTTTCGACGTTGCCGGCATCGTCGCCGCCGGACTTGGTCTTCTTCTTCAGGCGGTAGATGATGTTCTTCTTGCTGTCAAAGATGGCACCGAGGGTTTTTGTGCCGCCGATATCCAGACAGATATTGTAGGATTCTCCCATGACTGCTGCCTCCTTAAGACAATGATTGGGTTCTGTTTTTTGAAGATAAAACCATTATAGCAGATTTTGCTGTGTCTGTCACAGTGTCTGAATATTTGCGATTTCTGCTTGCGAAGCACGGCGAAAACGCTATAATGCAAATGGCCTGTGAAACAGGCAGAGAATCGGAGATGAGCGCATGAAACGCAGGGATGTTATCCAGGCAGTGAAGTTTACACTGTTTTCCATATCCGCCGGGCTTGTGCAGGTGGCGAGCTTTGCTCTGTTCCATGATGTGCTGCATTTTTCGCAGTACTGGCTGAGCTACCTTCCGTCACTTGTTCTCAGTGTGCTGTGGAATTTTACCTTCAACCGGAAGTTTACCTTTCATTCCACGTCCAATGTCGGCAGGGCCATGGCGCTGGTCGCACTCTATTATCTGGTCTTCACGCCGCTGTCGAGCTGGTGGGGACAGCTGCTTTCCAACGCCGGAGTCCATGACTGGCTGGTGGAGGCCATCAACATGCTGATCAACTTCACCACAGAATTTCTGTATCAGAAGTTTGTTGTGTTCCGGGATGCCATGGAAAAAGAAAAGAAAGAATAAAGGATAAAGGAAACGGCTGCTCCGCAAAAACGGGGCAGCCGCTTGTTTGTCTTATTCAACCTTGGTGAATGCATCCTTGCCCAGTCCGCAGGTGGGGCATACCCAATCCTCGGGGACATCTTCCCAGGCCGTGCCGGGTGCGATACCGTTGTCGGGATCGCCTTCTGCAGGATCATACACATAGCCGCACGGGCATTCGTATTTATCCATGTCTGTATTCTCCTTTCCTAAGAATGCACGATACCGGAACACTTCCGATACCCTTAGGCAGATTGTACCATAGGCGATTGCGGAATGTAAAGAGAAAGGGAAAAGTGTGACGCATGAAAAACGCACCCGCGGGAGCGGTGTGCGATCCATAGAAAAAACCAATGCCTCCCTGCCGCGGGGCAGGGAGGACACAAACGCATCGTGTCAGCGATGCGGGAAACGGGGGATGTCAGAAGTGGCCGCCCATCCAGGGGCCGCGGGGATGACCGTGCATTCCGAAGGGACCGCCCATGGGAGGCCGTCCCGTGAAAGGACCATGCATCCAGAAGGGACCGCCCATGAAGGGACCGCGCATCCGGGGACCGTACATCCACGGATGCCATCCTCCGAAGAAACCCCACCTGCGGGGAAACAGACATGCGCGGAAGAGGGAAGAGAGAATGAAGAGAAGAATGATGAATGAAAGCATTTGCTGTACCTCCTTGTGTGGTGTTCATGCTTTCTGTACGAAAAAAGACCCGCACAGAATACTCTGAGCAAGTCTTGCTGTTTTATTTGGAACGGATGCTTTCGCATCGTGCTGTCGATTCCAAATTCACCGTTTCCGGTGATGCGCTACTCCCTTGGCACGGTTACATTATACGGGACAGGGCTGTGCATTGAAAGCGTGAAAGGGATGCTTTGGAACCGCTGAAGCGACAGTTGGGACGATGCGCGCCGTGCAGCACATCGGTCCTTCACGAAAAAGAAAACGACCGGAAATGTGCTGATGATCAGGCCTCCCATGGGGGAGATCGGCTGCGGATTGGAGAGAGCGGGGAAGATTGTGAACAAATTGACAATAATTTGTCAAACCCTTGTCAAACACAGGAAAATGGCGTATACTCCCCATGCGATCAAACCTAGGAGGTATTGAGCAATGGAAATCACGAAAGCAACGACCATGGGCGAAATGCTCAGTTATGA
The DNA here is from genome assembly GCA_002350845.1 of Christensenella sp. UBA2853. GTDB lineage: Bacteria > Bacillota > Clostridia > Christensenellales > Aristaeellaceae > UBA2943. Next base: position 18,228 of record DEFL01000035.1, on the reverse strand, counting down.
CATGGGGATTGCCGGTGTTCTGATGCAGTGCGGCATGCACTGCGTTGGCTGCCCCTCTTCTTATGGTGAGTCTCTGGAGATGGCCTGCATGGTGCATGGACTGGATCCGGACGAAGTTCTTGCCACTATCCAGGAGTACCTTGCAGATAAGGAATCCAGCAAGACTGAGGCATAAGAAAAGCGGCGCAAGCCGCTTTTCTGCTTTCTGCCCCTTTTTTAGGAAAAGTCTGCCAGGAAATGCGGTGCGCATCGTGGCAGGCTTTTTTTCAAGTCGGCGGACAGCCGATCTTATGCAGAGAGGACAAAACTGCTCAATCTGCTGTAATAAGTTGCCGGGGCGGAAGAAAGCGGCAGTGAACTGCGTTATGATAGAGGGTGCATGAAGGAAAGAATCGGAAAAGCACCCGTCCGCTTCAGGAAAAGGCAGGAAGGGACAGCCGCCTGAGCGGAGCAAAGAGTATGAATGAAACAGCACGCGGAGGATGCCGCTGGGGCGGGGCTCCGTGTGTGGGGAAAAGGAGAAGACTGTGCGAAAGAAAGGCATTTGCCGCCTGCTGGCGGCAGGTATCACGGTATTGATCCTCGGTACACTGCTGCCGGGGCAATACAGGGATTTGCCGTTCGCTTTGGGCGAAGAAGTCGTGACAGCGCAGGAAGCGCCGGATGCAACGGAGACTCCGGCAGTCACGGAAGCGCCTGCGACGCCCAAACCGGTCGTGACGGAGGCACCAGCAACGCCCAAACCGGTTGTGACAGAGGCGCCGGTGACTGAGAAACCGGTCGTGACAGAGGCGCCTGCGACCGAGAAACCGGCCGTGACGGAGGCGCCTGCAACCGAGAAGCCGGTTGTAACGGAGGCACCGGCGACCGAGAAACCGGCGGAGCCGACTCCGTCTCCGACAGCGGCGCAGGAGACAGAGGATCCGACGCCTGGCTCGGACCCGACCGCCATAATCACCCCGTCTCCGACGGAACAGCCGGGAGAAACAGGAGAACCGTCCGCCACAGACTCACCGAAACCAACCGACGATCCGGATGCGACGCCTACTCCGCTTCCTTCGGAGGACCCGGACGCAACGGAATCGCCGTCACCGACACCCGGTCCGGATGCAACGCAGACCCCTGCACCGTCAGAGGAACCTGAGGAGGAATTTGTGACGGACGGGGATGTGCTGGTCCGTTATACGGGGACCGGCAAAGTGGTCAGTGTCCCGCGCGGTATCCGGATCATCGGACCGGATGCATTTCTTGGCAATGAAAGCCTGGAAGCCGTGATCCTGCCCGACAGTGTGGAGGAAATCGGGGAAAGGGCATTCGGCAACTGTCCGAAACTGAAGGAAGTCATTCTTTCCACCGACAGCCTGCTGAAGAAAATCGGGAGCCGGGCCTTCCTGAACTGTGTCAAAATCAGCAGGGCCTTTGCGGAGAACATTGAACAGGTAGCAGCAGATGCCTTTGAGGGGGTACCGGAAGAAACGCCTGTGCCGGTGCCGACGGTTCCGGTCACGCCTGAACCGCAGCCGACAGAGGACCCCTGGGAGGAACCGGACGATCCCGAAGATCCGTATGAAGACATTGAATGGGAACCGCTTCCTGTACCGGGCGGCGGTGGGGGCGGCGGCGGAAAATGGCAGCCGCATGCCAAGAGCCGCCAGACCATGACACATGACTATGACCAGGTGCAGCTCGACGGCGCAGAGCAGGCGGAACCCATGAGCATCCTGACGCTGGGGGACGAACAGCTGCAGATCGGGATGGCAGAAGGCCTGTTTACCGTGCATCTCGAGGAAATCCGGGATGAGGAAACCGAAGAGAACCATCTGGTGCTCACAGCCGTGGAGGAGACGGACTGCCGCTGGGAAATCAACGGGGCCGGACTGCGCAAACTGGAGAAAAGCGGCATTGACCGTCTTGTCCTTCAGTCCGGCGCACATACGGTCAGCATGCCCACAGAAGGCTATCTGGCGGGCTGGAAATATGAGGAACTGAAGAGCAGGGGAACGGCGGGACGCAGGTTCACCTTCTTCCTGGAAATGAACGCAACTTCTTCAAAGTGGTCTGTTGACGTGCAGGGGGATACGACGGAACTGGGCACGGATCCGCTTTCGGACATGTATCTGACCGGCGTGACAGACGAAACGGCTCAGGACGGGGATTTGGGAGGTTCAAAATGAAACGATTTGCAGCATGGCTGCTTGCGGCCTGTCTGGCCTGCGGCATCACCAGTGCCGCCATGGCTGACAATTCATATGTTGGAACAATTACCGCAGGTGAAACCGTGCCGGTGCAGGTCAGCTACGGCGGCCGGCTCAGCGGGATCACCAAGAGCGCAGGGCAGCTGGTTTCCGAAGGGGAAAGCCTCGCGGAAGTGGAAGCAACCCTGAATTTTGCGCCTGTGGAAGGCACGATCTCCGGCATGTACCTTCAGGCAGGGGACAAAACCGAGGACGTCACCGAGCGCTACGGCGCCAGCCTGTATATTGAGCCGACGAACCGCTACATCATCAAGGCGACATCGGACAAAGCCTACAACAGCAGTGAGAACAAATATATCCATCTGGGTGAACGCGTTTACCTCAAATGCGTGACCGACGGCTCGCACAAGGGAACCGGTATGGTTGCAGCCCTGACGGAGGACGGATACCAGATTGAAGTGACCGGCGGAGACTTTTATATCGGAGAAAAAGTGGACGCCTACAGGAAAAGCGATTATGCCAGAGAAAGCTGCGTCGGACGCGGGACCGTGGACCGGGCCAAGCCGGTCGCGGTCAAGGGCAGCGGCAGTGCTGTCCGGGTGTATGTCGCCAACGGAGATTTCGTGGAGCGCGGCGAACTGCTCTTTGAAACCGTGGAAGGCGTTCTCGACGGGCTGTATGCTCCGGGCAAGCAGGTGCTCAGCCCGGTGAGCGGGATCATCTCCAGCGTGGAAAAGAACAACGGAGATTCGATCGCCAAAGGGGACACGCTGATGAAAATTCTGCCCACCAGCAGTCTCCAGGTCGAGTTTGATATTCCTGAATCGGATCTGTTCATCCTTGAGGAAGGACAGAAGGTCCGCATGGAACTGTACTGGGAGACAGAGAGCGGAAAGACCTATGAAGGGGAAATCCTCCGCATCTCCCATATCAATTCCACGGTGAAGGAAGGCACCACAGAAAGAAAAACCTATAAGGCATACGCGTCAATCACGCCGGACGCCCGGATTCGGGCAGGCATGACTGTCATTCTGTATGTCGAAGGGGTCAACGGTACAGAGCATATGGCTCATGGAGACTGAACAACGGGGGTAAGAAAAGATGAAAAGACTGATCTGCATTGTGCTGGCACTGCTGTGCCTGACAGGGGCGGCCCTGGCCTCCCCGGGAGACAGAGTCCTGACACGGTTTGATGAAAACATGGGCTACGCAGCCATCCGGTCGACTTTTCTGGTTGGACGCAAGGTCTACATGTTCACAAGCGGCATGAATGAAAGTCTGATGGTCTATGACCTGGACACAAAGGAAACCGCTCAGTACAGCCTTCAGGCCATGATGGACCGCATGAACGGTCTGCAGTATACGCAGAGCGGGGAAGCGGACCAGGAAAACGCAAACATCACCGAACAGATTGTCTGCTGGTTTGAACACGGCGAAGAAATCCTTGCCCTGGTGACGCGCGTCAGAACCGAGGAAAGCGGCGGAACCATTGAGAACGCAACAGTCCGCAGACTCGTGCTTGACGGCAGCGAGGCCAGCGTGGAGGCGACGGACTTACCGGCGCTCGACTGGAGCAGCATGACCGAAGATTACGGCACCTGGACGGGCAGCAAGTACGTCAGCTCTGGCCTGTGCGTGGGGGAGAACCTCTATCTCCATACCTATGATGACAGCGGAAATGCAGTGCTGGTGATCTATGACCTGACCACAGGGACGGCGCAGGAACGCTATATTCCCGATCTGAGCAACATCGGGTACGGGACAGAGGACCGCATCCTCCTGTCACAGACCCGCTGGGGGGATCACGCCCTCATGACCGTGAGTCTCTATGACGGCGTCACGGAGGAAATGGATGAAATCGTGCGCTTTGATCTTGAACAGGTCAGCCCGCGCATTGTCACCTATGATGAAAAAACAGACATCCTGTATTATGTCCATGCCGGCGAAATCTACCGGGTGACCGGCCGTGACCTGTCCACGGCAGAGGCGGTGAATGACTGCCCTCTGAGCGGATCCGGGTTTGGACGAGTACTGGATGACGGATTCCTGGTGCTGGGCGACTACAGCACCGTGATTGTGCGCAATAGCGACCCCGCACAGCGCAGTGAAATCGCACTGCATGTGCGTCCCTATACGTGGAGCACCGGACTGAACAATGCGTACTATGACTTCACGGAATCCCACGGCAATGTGACGGTGGTGATGGAGGATTACGGGGACGAGAATGCGCTGCTGCAGGCCATGATGAACCGGGACGATCGCGTGGATGTCTATCTGATGGAGATGAGCGCGAGCGCGTTCAGCGCAATCTATGACCGCGGATTTATGGCGGACCTCACAGGGAGTGCGATTCTGAAAGCAAAGACGGAAAGCATGTATCCTCTGGTGCAGGACAGTCTGATGAAGGACGGAAAGATTGTCGCGATTCCGGTCAATGCGGTCGGCGACTGTCTTGGATACAATACCAAGGGATGGAAGAAACTGGGTCTGACGGAGGACGACGTGCCGAAGACCTGGAACCAGTTCTTTGACCTGCTGGAGACACTGCCGGACAAGATCACGGGCAGCGGATATGTGGTGCTGGATTTCTATACGTCCAAAGAAGATTTCCGCCAGAATGTGATCCGGGATCTCCTGAGCCAGTACACGATGAGCCGTGAAGACATGCCCTACAATTCGGAAGAACTGCGCGGACTGCTCAATCGTCTGGATCAGCTGGACTATGAGGCACTGGGAATCCTGCCGGGGGAAGAACTCGAAAATCAGGAAATGATTATCGGTTCAGACGACGGCGGATACAAGGAGGGCCTCATTACCACCTACAGTTCGATCACCATGCAGAACTACGGCGGAGCCTACCAGGCTTTCCAGCTCTCTTTCCGTGATGGGGAAGACCCCGTTCTGCCCTTTGAACTGTCCGTCGCCTGGGTGAATCCGTATTCACAGCATCAGGAAGAGGCCATTGCTTTCCTGGAAGCCCTGGCAGAGAACATGGGACCGCAGCTGTGGTACACGGTGAGCGCGCAGGACAATGAACCGAAGCGCTATCCGGACCATGAAGAGCAGAGAAAGAACATGGAAAAATGGGCAAACGAAGCCCGGCTCCATGTCGAAAATGCACAGGATGAAGAGGAAAAGGAAAACTGGGAAAAGATCCTGGCCGACTATGAGCGTGAACTGAGTGAATTTGATGCCAACTACTGGATGATCAGTCCGGACGACATCGAACTGTATCACGGCCGCGCTGCGCATCTCCGTCCGGTTCGCTGGAGTCTGATGCGGCAGCTGTATTCCGGGGATGAATCGGATGCCTTCTACAGCCTCTTTGACGGGTATCTGCAGGGGCAGAAGAGCGCGGAAGAGCTGCTGAGCTATATTGACCGAAAGGTACAGATGATGCGTCTGGAAGGGAATTGATGGATTGTATACCAAGAAAAGACTGGTGCTGCCATTTCTGCTTCCGGGCCTGATCGGCATCCTGCTCTTTTATGTGGTGCCCTTCTTTGGCGGCATCTGGTACAGCATGACCGATGGAAGCTTTGAAAATGCATTCGTCGGGTTTCAGAACTACAGCAATGTATGGCAGAACCCCATGTTTCAGCTGGGACTGAAGAACACCATGGAACTGAGCCTGATCTGCGCACCGGGCCTGTTCCTGCTGTCCTTTGCGCTGAGCGTTCTGCTCAACCGGATCCGCCCGGCCGGGACGTTCTTCCGGAGCAGTGTGCTGCTCCCGTACCTGATGCCGTCGAGCGCGGTGCTGATCATCTGGCTTCTGTGGTTTGACTTCGGAGGCCCTGTCAACCGTCTTGTCACGCTCTTCGGCGGCGGCCGGGTGCTCTGGCTGCAGGGCATGGAGCTCCGCTATCCCGTCATTCTGCTGTTCCTGTGGAAAAACCTGGGATTCTGTGTAGTCATTTTCCTGGCTGCGCTCCAGGCGATCCCGGATGCTCTGTATGAGTATGCGACGCTAGAAGGCGCTTCCTTTACGCGGCAGGCTTTTTCAATCACCCTGCCGCTGATTGTGCCTTCCGCATTCCTGGTGTTTATTCTCTGCTGGGTCAATGCTTTCCGCATTTTCAAGGAGGTTTATTTCATCGGCGGAGCGTATCCGGATGAACCTCTGTATACCCTGCAGAACTATATGAACAATATGTACGGCAAGCTGAATTATCAGAATGTGACGACAGCTGCCTACAGTTTTGCACTGATCGTGTTTGCTCTGTTCGGCGTGCTGTTCTATCTTCAGAACCGTGCCCAGCAGGGCCTGTCGTAAGGGGGCGGCCGGATGCGTAAACAGCGTGGCGTTCGGTTCCGCCTGATTCAGGGATTCCTGGGTGTTTTGGCTGTCCTGATGCTGCTTCCGATGCTGCAGACGTTCCTGTACAGTTTTTCCTCCATTTCCGAGATGAAAAGCTATATGGGTACACGCGGCAGCTTTGATGAAAGCCGCTGGATGGACCCTCACCTGATCCCCAATATGTTTTCTCTGGGACAGTATCACCAGATCCTGATCACAGACAATACGGTTCTCAGATTGTTTGTGAATTCCGCCATGTATGCGGCCATGATCCTGGCCGGTCAGGCCATCATCATTCCGGCGATGGCGTTCGGTCTGAGCCGCTTTCATTTTCCGGGAAGAAATGCAGCCTTTTTCGGGATTATTCTGCTGATGCTGCTTCCCTTTCAGGTGACCATGGTGCCCAATGTGCTGACCCTCAGAAGTTTGGGACTGACAGACACGATCTGGGCGGTGGTCCTGCCCATGTGGTTTGCTCCGTTTTACATTTTCCTGATCCGCCAGTTCATGGTGGGTCTGCCCAATGAGCTCATTGAGGCGGCGGAAATGGACGGGGCAGGCACGTTCAGTGTCTATCTTCGGGTCATTCTGCCTGTGTGCAGGCCTATTCTCGGCGCTGCGGCCGCGCTCTCCTTTGCCGAGAGCTGGAACCTGGTCGAACAGCCGCTGACCTATCTGACCACACGCGGAGACCTGCAGCCGCTCTCGACCATGTTCAATCAGCTGGTCAAGGAAAAAACCGGGTTTGAGTTTGCCGGGGCGGCACTGTATATTCTGCCGGCATTGTTTGTATATCTGTTTTTCCAGGAGGATATCCTCAGTGGATTACAATTGACGGAGTTAAAATGAAGATGAAGAAATTTGCCCTGCGCGGGCTTCTGATCCTTGCCATTGTGGTTGCGTTGTGCATGTTTTTTTCAGGCACCGTCCGCACACTGACGACGCCGAAAGTCCGGTTTGCCCAGGCGAAAAACGGAAAGTTTGAGCAGGAGATTGAACTGAAGGGAAAAGTGGTGTTTCCCGAGTCCGAGGAGATCCGGGTGCCTGTGCCCGAGGATCTGAGCCTGACGATCACGCAGGTGAAAGCGGCAGCGGGCGACCAGGTGAAAGCCGGGGCTGTGCTGCTGAAAGCCCGCGTGACCGATGCGGAAAAAACACTGGAAACCCTGAAAAAGGACTATGATACGGCACAGAAGGAACTGCGCAGTCTTGAGAAAAAGAACGGCGAGATCCGTCTGACGCGGAATGAGGAAATCTGGCAGGAGGCCTGGCTGGAGGAAGAAAAGGCCCGGGAAACCGAGCGCTCGGCCTGGGTGGCCCTGCGCGTGAGCCTTCTGCGCGAAAACCTGGAAATGCAGGGGGAAACCCTGCCGGAGGGTGCCGGGGAAGAAAGCCGGAACGCCTATCAGGCCTGGCAGACGGCCGGGGAAGCGCTGAAGCGCGCGGAAGACCAACTGAAGGCCATGGAACGGTATGCGATCCCGGAGGAAACCTGGACCAGCCTCCGCCAGATGGAGGAATACCGGGAAAAACTGCAGAAGACTGAAGAGCAGATGACAGCTGTTCAGGTCCTCAGCCAGACGGCTGAAACCATCCCGGCTCCGCATGCCGGGTATGTCATTGAAGTCAAAGTGGAAAAAGGCGCGACGGCGGATGGAGACACCGTGCTCGCCCGCATGACGCCCGACGGTGTTGCACCGGTCATCCGGCTGGACCTGACGGGGATCAAGCAGAGCGTGAATCAGGGTACCACCGTGATTGTGGACTCGGACTCATGGGGTGGTGCGAGCACCAAGGTTGTGAGTACAGGGCTTGACTCGGAAGGCCATCCGTATGCGGATGCAGCGATCACCGAGGATGTCCGGTATGCCCTGGGCAGTGTCAGCAATATGATGAAAGGCGATATCAAGGCGCGGCTGGTCACCAAAAGTCAGGAGGCCACATGTCTTGTGCCCGCTGCAGCTGTGCGCGGAAGCGGCGACAGCCGCTATGTGCTCGTTGGCGAAACGGAAAGCTCTGCCTTTGGCGGCAGCCGGATGATCGCAAAGAAAATGAGCGTGACGGTGCTGGCTGAGTCCGGAAGCACGGTATCCGTGGCAGAAGACCTGACCTGGCAGAAAGTACTGTACATGGAAGACCGTGCCCTGACCGAGGGCGGTCCCGTGATGCAGTATACAGGGGAGAGCGGAGCATCGAAATGAGGAGAAAACTACGGGGTAATGTTCTGTGCCTGATTGGCCTGCTCCTCATCATCGCGGGTGTGACCGGGCTGCTGAGCGGACCGGAGGCAAGCCAGTATGCCGCCTATCCTCCGGAAGGTGATCTGCTGCAGCCGCTGGCGAAAATGGAAACCGCCTGGGAGGAAATGGCGCGGCCTGTCTCCATTCATGAGACAACCGGCGGGGTTTCACTCACTGCCGGGGAGAAGAGCCAGGGCGATGTGAATCTCTATCAGGTCGGCGGCAGCTTTTTCCAGGTCTATCCGCGCGCCTTTGTATCCGGCCGTCCGCTTGCGCGGGGAGACAGCGGAAAACAGGTGATTGTGCTCGATGAGCAGCTCGCGTTTCTGCTCTTCGGAGACCAGGAAGTACCGGGAAAGACGGTCCGGATCGGAGAAACCGCCTACACGGTTGCGGGTGTTGCGGCCCACCGGAGGCGGATCGGAGAAATGAGTGCATATACTGCATGGATTCCGGTCAATACGCAGAATGCACCGAAAGCGGAAGTGGCTGTGCTGACACTCGGAGGCCGGTCTGCTGATGCTGAGAGGACACTGTTTGAAGCCTCTGCGTCGGAGGCACTCGGGAACGGTCAGGCGGTGGAACTGACCAGGGAAAGAATCCGGGGATGCATCATTCTTCTGTTTGCGCTGGTCAGCCTTTGCATTTATTGGATGACCCGGTGGGTCCGGTCCCTGAAGAGAACCTGCAGGACATGGTATGACAGAACGCGTGAGGATCTGAAGACGCATTATCCGCGTCAGATCCTGGGCCGCATCCTGCTCAGGTGCCTTGGCGCAGTCCTGCTCTGGGGCATGCTGATCGGGGCTGCAGCCCTCCTGGTGATGGGTGCCGCCCGTCTGATGATGGTGTTCCCGGAATGGGTGCCGGAGGAGCTGGTGAGTGCATCGGCGATCGGCAAACGCTTTTGGGACCTGACCGGCATGGCAGCAAGCCCGGTGCGGTTCCAGACGCCGGAAATGGCGGAGATTCGTTTCTGGAGCGGCCTGATCCGGTGGGGCACAGTCTCTTTCCTGATCGGTGCATGGCTGGGCGGCAAACGTGCCGCGGACCGGCGCAGGTGGGAAGCAGAGCAGGCGGAAGCGCCTCAGGAAACGGATGCACAGGAAGCATAAGAAAACACACGGGAGTAGAGAAACGTCTTCTGCAAGGAAGACATGCCTCTTCTCCCGTGTGTTTTCTATTGAAGAGCAAAGGATCAGTTCTGATCAAGTTTTCCGGCAATATGCCTTGCAACCGCGATACCGGTTGCGCTGGCCTGCATGAGGCCGCGGGTGATGCCGGCGCCGTCGCCGATGGCATAGAGACCTTCAATGCCGGTCATGAAGTTGGAATCGACGAGAATCTTGCTGGAGTAGAACTTGACTTCCACACCGTAGAGCAGGGTGTTGCGGCTGTACAGACCCGGCGCAATATGGTCAAAGGCGCGCAGCGCTTCGACAATGCTGGTCAGATGACGCTCCGGCAGGACGAAGGAGAGGTCGCCGGGCACGGCTGTGGTCAGTGTGGGAATGGTGGTGGACTTGGCCAGGCGTTCCTTGGTCGTCCGACGGCCCTTGAGCAGGTCGCCCAGACGCTGCACCATGATGGGGCCGCCAGTGAGCATATTGGCCAGGCGCGCCACATACTGGCCGTATTCAATGGGCTGATTGAAGGGCTCGGTGAAGTGCGTGGACACCAGCATGGCAAAGTTGGTGTTCTGCGTCCTCAGCGCCTGATCCTCATAGCTGTGACCGTTGACCACGGCCAGGCCGGATTCATAGTGCTCCTCGGACACGACGCCGCCGGGATTCATGCAGAAGGTTCTGACCTTGTTTTCGTAGGTATCCGAATAATAGATCAGCTTTGCCTCATAGAGGTGCTTGGTGAGGTGATCCATGACAGAGTTGGGCACTTCCACGCGCACGCCGATATCCACTTCATTGTTCTGGGTGCGCAGCTGCAGTTTGGCAGCCTGAGCGGTCAGCCATTCGGCACCGCCGCGGCCCGGGGCGACCACCACATACGGTGCATAGACCGGGCAGGGCTCCTTGCCGCGCTCATGGATATTCACGCCGACGATCTTTCCGTTCTCCACGATCAGGTCATCTGCGGTGGTCAGTTCCATAAAGGTGGTCTTCGTCTGCTGAGTGAGATAGTCATGCATGCCGCCCAGGACCAGGGCAGAGTTCTCTGTGCCCAGATGGCGGACCGGGCAGGGCACCAGATGAATGCCGTAGCGGCTGGCATCGTATGCAATCTCATCCACTTTCCGGTCATCCAGGCCGTGCACTTCTTTGGGCGCACCGAAACGCAGATAGATTTCATCGGCATGCGCAATGAGCTCCTGGGCCTTCTGATGGCTCATGTACTCGTTGATGTGTCCGCCGACTTCATCGGACAGGGAGAGCTTGCCGTCGGAAAACGCGCCGGCGCCTGCCCAGCCGTGCACGATGCCGCAGGGGTCGCAGTGAACGCACTTGCCGAGTTTTCTGGCGGGACAGGTGCGGCTGGCGATGGCTCTGCCGGTATCGACAATCAGGACAGAGCTTTCCGGACGAATCGCGGTCAGCTCCATGGCGGTGAAGATGCCGGCAGGACCGGCACCGATGATGATGGCATCAAAACGTGTCTGCATAGCGGGTCTCCTCTGTGTTACAAATCAGAAACTCGGGTGAGCTGAAGGGGGCGGATGATTTCGGAGAGCACGCCGACAGCGGTTTTGGGAACGATGACGGCATACAGTCCGGAGCGGGTCTGAATATGAATGCGGATGGTGGTCTCATTTTCCATGCGGACCGAGTTATAGCCCGCAAGGAGCGGGGAAGGGGCCGCGGACATGTGATAATCCAGTCGGCCCAGAAGCGATACAGCCCGGGCCGGGTAAATGCTGATCACATCGACTTCCGTCGTCCCGTACAGGTATCTCAGGGCAGTGATGCGCCCAAACCCGTTCTCGAAAGCGGCATCATAGCTGCTGCCTGCAATGAGCCGGAGAGAAGCCTCACCCCATGAGCACAGAACCGGGATGGGAGAGTCATCGATCAGATCCAGCAGTTCGTCCTCGGAGGACAGTGAGACGGCAGGCGATGCGCTGAGCAGTTCCTGCGGGGTGGTATCCACTGCGTCCTCTTCCTGGGGGTTAAACACGCAGACCAGCACATAGATCACTGCGGCAGCAAAAAGGAGGAGAAGAAATCTGCCGAGCGATTTCAGAAATGCATGCTTTCTTTCTCTCGACATCTCCTTCACCTCCTGTGAAAGCGATAGGGATCAGGATCAGAACTCACAGTTCAGGGGCGTTCTGGCATACGGGATCACATCACGGATGTTGTCCACACCGGTGAGGTAGATCAGCAGGCGTTCAAAGCCCATGCCGAAGCCGGCATGCGTGCAGCCGCCAAACCGACGCAGATTCAGGTACCAGTACATGGCATCCTTGGAGATGTTCAGCTCGTCCATGCGCTGTGAGAGCAGGTCGTAGCGGGTTTCTCTCTGGGAGCCGCCCATGAGTTCGCCGGAACCGGGCACCAGCAGGTCAACGGCTGCCACGGTTTTTCCGTCGTCATTCTGATACATGTAGAAAGCTTTGATATCTTTGGGCCAGTTGTAAACAAAGACAGGGGAGTGGAAATATTCTTCGGTGAGATACTTCTCATGCTCCTTGGCGGTGTCCTCGCCGTACTTCGGCTCGAACTGGAAGCGATCCTTCACCTTGCGCAGGATGGTGATGGCTTCCTCGTGCGTGACACGGGCACACTTGCTCTTGGCCAGACCTTCGAGCTTCTCGATCAGTCCGCCGCCGGAGTACTTGTCGAGGAACTGCAGTTCGTCCGGGCACTTGTCCAGCACGGTCTGCACAATGAACTTGAGGAAGTCCTCTTCAATATCCATCAGCTGGTTGAGATCGCAGAACGCGATTTCCGGCTCGATCATCCAGAACTCGGCAGCATGCGTCTTGGTATTGCTGTTTTCTGCGCGGAAGGTCGGTCCAAAGGTGTAGATCTTGGAAAATGCCATGGCGAAGGTTTCGCCCTCAAGCTGACCGGTGACAGCAAGGGACGTGGGCTTGCCGAAGAAATCCTGCGTGGGATCCTGGGCACGCTTGTCTGCGGGCAGCGTGGTCACCGTGAAGGTATTGCCGGCGCCTTCTGCATCGTTGCTGGTGATCAGCGGGGTGTGCACATAGACATAGCCGCGGTCCTGGAAATAGGTGTGGATGGCCATGGCAGCCACGGAACGGATGCGGAAGACCGCCTGGAACAGACGGGTCCTCGGACGCAGATAGGCGATTTCACGGAGGAACTCAACCGAGTGGCGCTTGGGCTGAAGCGGATAGTCCTCAGGGCAGTCGCCTTCGAGCGTGATGCTGGTGGCCTGCACTTCCGGCGTAGTCGGATCCTTGTAGGAGGGGACCACTTTGCCGACAACCGTGATGGCGGCACCGACATGGATGGCGCTGACTGCGGCGAAATCTGCGATCGTATCATCATAGACGACCTGCGGATTCTTGAAGCAGGTTCCGTCATAAAAATCAATGAAACCAATATTCTTCTGCTTGCGGTGGCTGCGGATCCATCCCTGCAGACAGATCTCTGTTCCCTGCAGCTCTTCAAGACGCTCTTTGAGCTCACGGGTCGTAATGACTTGCATGGCTGTTGCCTCCTAATAATACGAGTGATACTGGGGTATATTATCACGTTTGCAGGTCTGGTGCAAGGGAAGCTTGACGGGAGGGGGCGGCAGTGCTACTATGCGGCAGATATGATATCGGGAAGGTGCAGGACATGGCAGCGGTCAATATGACAGAAGGCGCGATCCCGCGCAGGCTGATCGGATATGCAGTTCCCCTGGTGCTGAGCAACCTGTTTCAGCTGACCTACAACGCGGTGGACTCCATGGTGGTCGGGCGGTTTGTCGGAAAAGAAGCGCTCGCCGCTGTGGGCACTTCGGCTCCGGTGACCAATCTTCTGGTGCTCGGCATTTCCGGCCTGTGCATCGGGGCGGGCGTCATTATGAGTGAGTTTTACGGGGCCGGGGACGAAAAGCAGCTGCGGAAGGAACTGGCGACAGCCATGGTTGGCGGATCAGTGCTGGCACTGATCCTGACGCTTCTTGGCATGCTCTGCGCGGTCCCGCTGCTCCGATTGATGGCGGTGCCCGCCGATGTTCTGGATCTCGCCGCCGGATACCTCCGGATTGTGTTCCTCGGCGTCCCGTTCACGTTCCTGTACAATGCGACAGCCTATGCGCTCAAAAGCGTGGGGGACAGCAGAACGCCGCTGGCGTTCCTGATTTTTTCCTCCGTGCTCAATGTGATTCTCGATATCCTCTTTGTGGGCGTCATGCACGGCGGGGCGCTGGCCTCGGCCTGGGCCACGGTGATTTCCCAGTGCCTGTCGGCGGTTCTGTGCATCGGGTATGTGAGATTGCGCATTCCGCTTCTGTGCATCCGGAAGGATGAATGGAAACCGGACCGCGCGCTGCTTCTTCGCACACTGCATGACGGCGGCATCACGGCGCTTCAGCAGAGCTGCCAGCCGATCGGGAAAATCCTGATCCAGGGTGCCGTGAATTCCCTGGGTGTGGATGCCATGGCCTGCTTTAATGTGGTCGGACGGATGGACGACTATGCCTGCATGCCCGAGCAGACGATTTCCAGCGCGATCACGACCTTTATGGCACAGAACCGCGGGGCGGGAAAACTCAAACGGATGTGGGAAGGCTTCCGGGACGGCATGCGGATCGAGGCAGTCTACGGCCTGCTCATCGGTCTGGTGACGCTGGTGGCAAGAAACGGCATCATGCATCTGTTCGTGGATGCTTCCCAGACGGAAGTCATTGCACAGGGCGTGACCTATCTCGGGTGGATGTCGCTGTTCTATCTCTTCCCGGCCATGACCAACGGTGTCCAGGGCGGGTTCCGGGGACTGCGGCGCATGCGGATGACGCTCATCGGCACGCTGATTCAGATTTCGTTCCGCGTCCTGTTTGTCTTTATCCTGACGCCCTCCATGGGCATCCCTGGCGTTGCCTTTGCCTCCGCCATCGGCTGGGCCTTCATGCTGGCCGTTGAGGTTCCCATTCTTCTGAAGGCCTGCAGGGATCAGAAAACCGTGACAGCATAAGAACGAAAAAGGTTCAATGAATCTTCCCGGGGTGATGGTTTCACCTCTTCTGATCTGGTATAATAATTCTGTCTGCAGATATCTGCCTGCAGCGTTTCCTCTTTTCAGCCGGCCGCTGTTGTTTTGGCCGGGTGGTCCTGAAAATGAAGGGTGAGGACATGCATTTTCTCCAACAAAAAATGAACGATCTCCTGACCACCGAGCAGTTCACGTATAAGGAACTGCGCAGCATGTACCTGACACTCCTGCTGGATCAGTTCTTTATCATGATCATCGGCATGGTGTCCACAGCGCTGGTCTCCTCGGTCGGAGAGGCGGCGATTGCCGCTGTGTCCATGGTGGGCACGGTCAACGGCATGGTCAGTCTCGTGTTTACGTCCATGGCAACCGGCGGCGCCATTGTGGTGGCCCGCGCGAAGGGACGGAACGATTATTCTGAAATCCGCAAGGCGATCGGGGAAGTGACGGGGATCTGCGGCGTGGTGGCTGTGGTGCTCAGTCTTGTGCTGATTGCGGCCTCCGAATGGATTGTCCGGGCATTGTATCCAAACGTGGAACCGATCCTTGTGGAGTATGCGGTCACCTATATGCGGATGATGGCCGTCTCCTTTATCCCGTTCTCCGTGTTCAATGCCATCTTCAATATCCTTAGGAGCCTGGGCAGCATCCGGCAGAGCCTGATTCTGACGGTTGTGATCAATCTGATCCATATGCTGCTGAGCCTGCTGTTCATCAACGGCATGCATATGGGCGTGGAGGGTTCGGGACTGTCCTATATTCTGGCCCGGGCCATCGGCATGGTGGCAGCCCTGCTGATGGTGCTGCGCTTCAACAATGATTACGGACTGCATTTCCGCGACTTTATCCGCTTCAGCCCGTCCACGACCCGGGAAATCTTTTCCCTGGGCATGCCTCTGGCGGTGGAATCCGTGCTTCTCCAGGGCGGCATGCTGCTGGTGCAGATTTATCTGGCCCGCCTGACCACCACGGAACTGGCTGCGCATGCAGTGGCCAACTCCATTCTCGGCGTTCTGGTGGTTCCGTGCACCTCGGTGGTGACGCTTTCGGGCACCGTATGCGGACAGTGCTATGGTGCGGGCAAGTGGAAACTGACGCGCCGCTACAGCATCAACATGATCCGGATCGGACGGATTATTACGCTGATTTCCGTCCTGATTTTCTATCCGCTGCTCCCGCTGCTTCTGCAGTTCTACCATGCTTCACCGGAAGGCACCCCGATCATTATGACGGTCCTCCGGATTGCCATGGTCTGCCTGCCCATCCTCTGGTGCGACAGCAGTCTTCCTGCCATGACACTGAGGGTGGCCGGGGACAGCATTTATACCGGAATCGTCTCTGTGGCAGCACTGGCACTGGCGCGATGCGTGCTGGGCTATCTGCTCACCATCACCTTCCACATGGGCGTTCCGGGTGTCTGGGTGGCCATGTGCGTGGAATGGCTCGGACGGGCAGTCGCGCTGCGCATGCGCATGCGGGGAACCACCTGGCTGCATGTGGGAAAACAGAAAAAAGAAGCATAACCGATGAAGAGAGAAGCGGCCGCTCCTTTGAGGGGAGCGGCCGTTTTCATCTGCAGATTATGCTTCAAACAGGGATTCGATCCAGTCTTTCCTTGCCAGGGTATCCAGCCAGGACTGCGGGATGCCCTCTGCACCATAGTACAATCCGCCCAGTCCGCCCGCTACAGCGGCAACGGTATCTGTATCCAGCCCCAGATTGACGGCTTTGAGAAGCGCGTCAGGAAAGGCGTCGGTTGTGATCAGGGACCAGAGTGCGGCTTCCAGGGTGCTGACCACATACCCGCTGCTCTGAATTTTCCCGGCCGGAAGCTGTGCAAACTGTGCAAGGTCACGTAGCCGCCCATAGGCGTGAAGAAATTCGTGATCGGAAAGTGCGCTTTCATACCAGGCAAACCCGCAGTCCAGTCCGCTCTGCAGACGGGACATGAGCGAGCCGTCTCCGGTGAGAATCGCTTTGGTCATAAAGTAGGTCAGCCCGCAGGCAATATTGCAGCAGATATGCGCGTGGGTCAGGCTGCCCACCTGATGGATAAGGCGGAGTGCGTCCTCATCGGTCATCTTCTGCTCAATGCAGTAGAGGCAGGCGGGCATGATGCGCATCAGGCTGCCGTTGCTCTGGCTGGTTTCATCCCAGAGGCCGCATTTGAGCGGCTTCTTTTCCTTCTGGTATTTCCGGATGGCCTTCAGAGTGGTGCGCCCGACATCGAAAGACTGACAGTAGGGAGTATAGACACCGGTTTCCAGCCAGCGGATGAACTGCTTCATCACATCGTCCAGATCAATGCCGTGCATCTTCCGGATGCTGACAAGCAGCGCGATGGTCATGCTGCTGTCATCGGTCCAGGACCCGGCGGGAAGATTAAAAGTGCCGTACCCGCGCATGCCTGTCACTGGATTTTGCGCGATTTCTTCCCGCGTTTTGAACTGGACAGGACAGCCTAGGGCATCCCCTGTGATGACGCCCAGAACGGCATTTCTCCACATGGCATCCATCGTTTTTCCTCCCTCCCGGTCTGTTCACTGATCCTTTTTCCTGGATTCAAAATCCTCTTCGATCCTCCGCTTCCATGAGCGGTCGAGCGGCGCGCTGGAGCGCACCTGCGTCATGGCGTCGCCGAGCACTTCATAGTTGAGCCGCTGGCCGCGGGAATCGCTGTGAAAATTGACGGCGGTGTCTTCCCCGATGCCGTAGCGCGAAGCGGTCTCAACCGCATCGATGTTTGCGCCGAGGAAAAGGAATTCCCAGCCGTACTTCTCTTTCTGGCGGCTGACCATCCGCCGTACTTCATCGGCTGTGTAGCGGTGGGAAGCGTTCTCGAAACCGTCGGTGATGATGACAAAGACAGTGTGCTCAGGCACATCCTCGCTGCGCGCATACTTGTGGACGTTGCCGATATGGTGAATCGCGCCGCCGATGGCATCAATAAGGGCCGTGCTGCCGCCGACGCGGTACTCATTCTCCGTCATGGGCTCAATCTCCTTCAGGTCCACCCGGTCATGGAGAACCATGCTTTCATGGGAGAAAAGCACGGTGGACACACAGGCATCGCCGCTTTCCTTCTTCTGGCGGGCAATCATGCTGTTGAAGCCGCCGATGGTGTCAGATTCGAGCCCGGCCATGGAGCCGCTCCTGTCGAGAATAAAGACCATTTCTGTGAGATTCTTTTTCATCGTGACGCTCCTCGCTTTCTGCAGTTTCATCCTGCATTCAGAGCATACCAGAAAGCGGGGAGGGTGTGGTCGCCTGACAGGCGACAAATCTGCAGCGGTCAGCCTGAGAAATCCGTGCGTTCGGAATGGATGAGATCCGGCGGGCAATAAAGAGGTTCTTCACGGAAAGTTAGG
>DEFL01000034.1:522-10912 GCA_002350845.1 Christensenella sp. UBA2853 | reverse complement strand
CTTTTAAGTTTGGATTTTGCAGCGGATGAACATCATCTGGGACAGGGTTATGGAAATCGTAAACCATGATCTGATTGATGTATAAGGCATCGGCGGCGGGGAGCAATCCCCGCCGTCTTTATAATATCTGCTGCTCATTCAAGCAGGCCGCTACGTGTATACTCGTTTTTTAGGTCAACTTTGGCTGTTGTTTCTATTGATTCCTATTTTTGCCCCCAAAAAGCAAAACTCTTACTGACAGTAGGAAAAATAAAATCCAATTGATATGACCGGTCTGTTTACTTTCCAGCTTCGATGCATCATAATCATCTACAGAAACACAAAGGAGGCGGACACATGAAGATGATGCTGGCGGAGAACATCCGCGCTTTCCGCAAGGCGCGGTCATTGACCCAAGAGCAGCTTTCCGAGGCCTTGGGGGTGACGGCAGGCGCGGTATATAAGTGGGAGGCGAAGCTGTCCACCCCGGAGCTGGAGCTAATCATCCAGATGGCAGATTTTTTCGATACCTCTGTGGACGTGCTGCTGGGCTATGAAGTCAAGGACAACCGTCTGGAGACGACGGTGAAACGCTTGCAGGAATACCGCCGCAGCAAGGATTGGGACGGGCTTGCGGAGGCGGAAAAGGCCCTCAAGAAGTATCCCCACTCCTTTCAGATTGTCAGTGAGAGCGCCGCGCTTTACCGCGCCTTTGGCTTTGACAGCGGGGACAAGGCCCTGTTTCGCCGCGCGCTGGAGCTTCTGGAGCAATCCCGGCTGCTGCTGCCGCAGAACGAAGACCCGCAGATCAGTGAGCAGACAATCTACGGGAGACTCGCGCAAACGTATCTGGGGCTGGGCGAAACGGACAAGGCCATAGAGCTTTGGAAAACCCATAACGCAGACGGGGTATACAGCCCCCGGATCGGTCATATTTTGGCCCAAAGCGACCACATTGAGGAGGCGGTACCGTTTCTGTCGGAGGCTCTTTTGAAGCTCGTCTCCGATCTGATCACCACGATCATCGGCTATGTGAACGTATACCTGAACCATGGTGATCATGCTTCCGCCCAAGCGATTCTGCACTGGGGGATCAGTCTTCTGCAGGGGTTGCGGGAGGGGGGCAAGCCGAACTACTTCGACAGAGTCAGCGCTGTGCTACTCGTCGCTCTGGCCGGGTCACAGCACCTGTCGGGGCAGGGGGAGGCGGCGCGCGACACCCTGAAAAAGGCCAAAGAGCTTGCCGCATTCTTTGACGCCTCTCCCAGCTATGATGAAAGCGACATCCGCTTTGTGGGCCGCATTGAGGGCGCCAGCGCAAACGATGACCTGGGGGCAACGGCAATGGACGGCGTCCGTAACGCGGTAAGCCAATTTGAGAACGAGGAGTTTACCGCTCTTTGGAGCGCGGTGAGCGAAGATTGATCATCTTGCGACGCTGCATTCGTCCGCCCTCGTTCCGCATCCATGATAACAGAATTTGAAGAAGGAGATACACACATGGAAGACGAGAAGAAAACTGTTGTGAAAAAAACCGTAAAATCCGGCATTACCTTTGGCAGCGCCCTGGCCATGGTCATCAGCTATACCGCGTGGCACTCCATCGGCTGGGCCATTTTCCACGGACTGCTCAGCTGGGCCTACGTGCTGTACTACATCATCCGCTACTGATGAACAAGACAGGAGGGATATCCGATGAGCAAGAAAGAAATCCAGGCGCTACGGCGCCCCTTCGTCAAAGAATTGTTCCGGAACAACAAGTTCAATCTCGTGATGACCGTGCTCGCGGCGTTTCTCGCAGCGGTGTCGGAGCTCGTGATCTCATGGACGATCAAGGGAATCTCCGATCTGATCTCCGGCGATACCACGATCCGTTTCGGCGCGCTGCTGTTCATTGCGGGCATCGGCTTTGCGCTGATGCTGATCGCCTGGGCGCTCGACCGGACGTTCCTCTCCAGATTCCGTGCCAGGGCGATGCAGCAATACCGCAAATACGCCTTTGACCGGCTGATGGAAAAAGGCATTCAGGCCTTCTCCGGAGAGAACAGCGCGCGCTATCTCTCCGCGCTGTCCAACGACGCGAACACCATCGAGCAGGACTACATCCGTATGTTGCAGAACACGATCCAGGTCGGCATTACCTTTGTCGGCGCACTGGGACTGATGTTGTGGTACAGCCCTCTGCTGACGTTGATCGCCATCGGCTTTTCGCTGTTGCCAATCCTTGTATCCGTTGTGCTCGGCAACAAGGCGGCTGTGGCGGAAAAGGACGTGTCCGACAAGAAGGAGCGCTACACCGGCATACTCAAAGACGTGCTTTCCGGCTTCGCGGTGATCAAAAGCTTCAAAGCAGAGAAGAGCATTTCCGCCCTCCACGACGAGAGCAACAACAGCGTTGCGGATGCGGCAAACAGCCGGGAGAAGGTCAAGCTCCACGTCTCCTATGCCTCCGGCCTCGCGGGCGGCGTATTGCAGTTCGGCGTGTTCTTTGTGGCTGCCGCCCTGGCACTTTCTGGGAAAGCAGGCATCACCGCCGGTACGGCGATCGTTTTTGTACAGCTTCTGAACTACGTGCTTGCGCCGATCCAGGTCTTCCCAACGTATTACGCCGGGAAACAGTCTGCGCTCAGCTTGATCGACAAGCTGGCGCTGGCTTTACATCAGAACATCCCCGATGAGGGGGAGCAGATCGCCACGCAGCTGACCGAGGGGATCTCCGTACAAAACCTTGGGTTTTCTTACGAAGAGGGAAAGCCTGTGCTGCGTGACGTGGACATGGAACTGCGCGCCGGCGGCTGCTACGCGCTGGTGGGCGGTTCCGGCAGCGGCAAGTCCACGATCCTGAACCTCTTGATGGCGTCCTCGAAGAACTATCAGGGCGAGATCCTCTATGACGGAAAAGAACTCAAAACCGTTTCCACCGGCTCACTCTACGATCTCGTGTCCATCATCCAGCAGAGCGTGTTTGTATTCAACAGCACGGTTCGCGACAACATCACCATGTTTTCCGAGTTCCCGGAGGAGGAGATCGACCGTGCCGTGCGGCTGTCCGGACTGAAAAAGCTCATCGACGAAAAGGGCGCGGACTATCTCTGCGGTGAAAACGGCTCCGGCCTCTCCGGCGGCGAGCGGCAGCGCATCTCCATCGCCCGGGCGCTGCTGCGCAAGACGCCTGTGCTGTTCGTAGATGAAGCGACAGCGTCTCTGGACGCTGAGACCTCCTTTGAGGTGCTGGATGCAATTCTGAAGCTGGACGGCTACACCCGCGTCATTGTTACACACGACCTGGACGAGAATATCCTCCGCCGCTGTACCGGTCTGTTCGCGCTGAAAAACGGCGAGGTTTCGGAACAAGGGACCTTTGATGATCTCATGGCGCAGAAGGGTTACTTCTATTCGCTGTTCACCGTCTCCCAGAGATAATCGTATTCTATTTGAAAAACATAAGACACTTAATTGACATGTGGAGCTTGTCTATTCTACTCTCCATATTTTTCCTTGACAATTTTTGCATCCTTGGTATAAAAACCCATGCTCCCCGTTGGGGAGTACACAACTGAATATCCGAGAAGCAAAGATTTGCGTGGTTCATGCCACGGGCTGCGGTGCGCCTAAGTTGCCGCTAACGCTTCGGCTGCTACCAAATGCCGACGCCGCCCACCTGTTTTCAGCCTGTTGACAGTGCGGCGCACAAACAGGCTTCGACTTTGCAACAAAGCCGATTTACATGACTTCTTGCTTTGAAAGGGTATCTCTATCCTTTCGGCAAGGGGTTGTGTAAATCGGCTTTTTCTATTTGCCCGAAAAGATGAAAATGCCACTTCAAAAGAAAACTGAATGACCGTCCGAACAGGATATGACCGTGCCAAGACTCCACAAACGGGACGAGCGCAGCGACGCTCCGGTGAGACTCCTGGGCAGGAACGATGTTCGGGGAGAACGGCATAAGAGACTGAAAACAGGGCTCCCGAAAAGTCGCCAGACTTTTTGGGAAAAGGAGGAGCAGCGGAATGAATGAGTTTTCGTGCTTGCACGGAAACGAACGATATGGAGCTTGTGACGACGCGTCCACAGTTATAACGAGCATCGGATTTTGCTCCCCAAAATCCAGAGCACAACAGATGATAATGCGTTTAGCCCTGTCATTCCGAGGAACCGGTGCGCACACCGGTGACGTGGGAATCCGTTTTCCGCAGCTTTTTTAACTGGAGAATACGGATTGCCACGTCGCTTTGCTCCTCGCAATGACAGGGCTATTCGTAGCTTGCAGCATCTGTTTGAGCCAGTCAGTCAACTGAAAAACCTGCTCAAATAAAACCACCGGGGCACCTTCCTTACGGAGGGTGCCCCAATCGCTTCTCGCATTTTTTGATGGCTCCGTCACAGGGCGCTGAGCATCTGCTGGGGATTCTCTTTGGCTTTGACTTTATCCAGCGCGCTCACAATGATGCCATTTTCGTCCACCAGATAAGTGGAGCGCACAACACCCATGACTTTCCGGCCGTACATGTTCTTTTCCTTCCAGACATCATACGCCTGCAGCACCGTTTTCTCCGGGTCCGAGAGCAGAATGAATGGAAGGCCGTGTTTTTCCTCGAATTTTTTGTGGGATTCCACCGTGTCGGCACTGATGCCCAGGATCACGGCACCTTTTTCCCGGATCTGCGGATACAGGTCACGGAAGCCGCACGCCTGAGAGGTGCATCCCGCAGTCATATCCTTTGGATAGAAGTACACGATCACTCTCTGTCCGCGATAATCCGAAAGCCGGCGGCTGACCCCGTTCTGGTCCGGAAGACAAAAGTCCGGTGCAGGCGTTCCGATCTGAAGCATATTCCGTCCTCCTTCTTATGCCTTGTTGAACTTTGTCTTCGGCTGTCTGCAGCGCGGGCACTTCCAGTCATCCGGCAGATCTTCAAAGGCCACGCCGTCATGCTCATCCGGGTCATAGACATATCCGCACACGGAGCAGACATATTTGCCTGAGCCCGTTTCTCCCGAGAAATCATACTCCTCGAAAATGGTCTCCACCGGATGATCCAGATCCATCACGCGGTTTGCTTCCAGGTTCTCATAGCCCTGGGGCGTATGGGTGGAAAGATAGACCGTCGGATGATTCCCGATGAACTCACGCACCCGGTCCAGCGTCTCGCGGGCAGCTGCCTTATCGTCAAAGACCACGGACAGCTTGTTGGCATAGAGCGCTTCATCCACATAGGTGATATCGCCGTGGATCATATAGAACAGACCGTCTTTTTCCACGATCACAATGCTGTTGCCGTTGGTGTGGCCCTTGGCTTTGATGAACGTCACGCCGTCGCAGATGTTCTGGCTTTCCGGGAAGTTATAGTACGCACCGTCCGTAAACTTCACCGGCACCAGGTTCGAAACACCCTGCAGTTCGGCTGCAGAGAGTTCATCCTCGTTGACATAGATCTTCGCATTCGGGAACTCGCGAATGCAGCCGGAATGGTCGGAGTGTTTGTGCGTGAGCAGAATCTTCGTGACCTGCTCGGGCTGATATCCCAGCTTTGCGAAGGCTTCCATATACCCGCAGATATCCCTGCCCGTAAAGGCCGCGCTCTTCTCGTCCGGCACTTCCTCAGGCGTACCGGCCGGAAGGCCTGTATCCACAAGGATCACTTCGCTGCCGTTATCAATCAGGTAATTCTGCAGGCTTCCGCGATAGCGGACATCGGGATCAAACATTTCAGTTCCTTCTTCGCCGCCAAACGCGAAAGGCTGAGAATAGAAACCGTCTTTTCTGAATTTTACCGCTTTGATTTCCATCTGGTTGCACCCCCGAAATCACCTTTTGTATACATGTTCAATGCACATCGTGGTTTCCCCTGCTCTGCATCAGTGATCCCGATCTTCAATCCTTTCATTTCCGCGCCTGGATCGCCTCGGCCCGCTTTCGCAGCTCAGCTTCCGTCATAAAATAGCCGTGATGCCCAAAAGCCGGCGCACATTTTTCACAGACAAACGCGTAGTATCCGTTCCTCGGCAGGCTCTCTGTATTCAAAAGCGCCTCTGCCCGGTCCAGCTCTTCCCGGATTTCCTCCTCCGCCACTTCCGTGCCGAGCGCTGCCTCGGCAGCATCTGCCATGTTCAGATACGTGATCGCCTGTTCCAGTTCACCGTACGGCTGCTTCCCCATGATCACCAGGGCACGCCGGAACAGATCCATGGCCTCTTCATACTGCCCGGACGCCGACAGTCCCAGCGCCATATTGTTGTACAGACCGCCCAGCCGGCTGTCCCCATCGGGCAGATTCTTCTCATAGTTTGCCCGCGCTTTCCGGAAGTAGGCCATGCCGCCTTCTGGGTCCCCGAACGCCTCCCGGACCGTGCCGGCATTCACCCAGGTGGTGCCGGCGGTTACGGTGTTCTCCATCTCCAGCTTTTCCACCAGCTGCACAGCCGCTTCTGCATGCTCAAAGGCCTTTTCCCGGTTTCCCTGTTTGCGGTAATACCCCATGAGCTCATTGTTCAGCATCAGCTGGGCCCGCTCATCCCGGCCCATTCTGGCTTCTTCCATCCAGTATTTCAGGTGGCGTTCCACCGCAGGCCAGTCACTCCTGTCCTCGTATTCCGCCAGCTTTTCCATGACCCTCGAAAGAGGCACTGACTTTACGGGTTCTTCCTCGCCGGGCTTTCCGCACAGGACGCAGCTGGGTTCCACATAATCTTCTCTGTTCAGTGTCATTCTTTCCCCTCTTTCTGTTCCGTTCTCCCCTGCCCGCCCCGGAGCAGGTCCTCGTTTCCCATAGTGTACTGTTGTGCACGGCGGAATGCAAGCAAAACCTCCCGAAAGGTACCCGCAGCAGCTGTGCTTTTCCCGGCAGTTTGTGGTATCATACTCCCCGCCCGCGGTGATGCACCCGCGCGCAGATTGTCTGCAGAAAGAAGATTTTTCATGCCCTACGAACAGATTCTTTACCCCCAGTACCGGGATGCGGATCCCGACGGCCTGATCGGGCTGAAGGGTGCCATGCATTACTTTCAGGACGGCCACACCTGGTTCATGCACGCCTACAGCAAGGGAAACGATGTGCTGCCCGAGCAGTACAGTGCAGCCTGGGTCTATACACGCTACCGCGTCGCCCTGAGGCACAAAATGGACTATACCGACACGCTGTCGCTTAGCACCTGGATGGAACCGTATCATCAGCCGGTGCTGGCCAATATTGATTATGTCCTGCGTCAGCACGGCACCATTGCCGCCATGGGCAGGGCGGAAACCTGCCTGATCAGCCTGGTGCGCCAGCGTCCCGTGCGCTTCAGCGCCATTGAATTTCCCGACGGGGTGCCGGAAGACATTCCCAACCAGATTCCCGACTTCATCCGCCTGGAAAAGTCAGCAGAAAGCATGGAGGAAGTCTATGTGCATACCGTCCGCGTTTCCGATCTGGACAAGAGCCGGCATATGAACAATCTCCGCTATGTTGACATGTTTCAGGATGCCTTTGACTCGGCCTTCTGGCATGATTTCAATCCCAGCGATATGGAAATCAGTTTTCTGAGCCAGTGCCGGGAGGGTGAGGCCATTTCTGTGCGCAGCCGCAGCGATGCAGACGGATTGCATTTCGCGGCTCTCCATGAGGACGGAACACTGGCCTCTGTCGCCCTGTTCCAGTCCGCTGCCCGGACATGAAATGGCTGACTTTGTTCCTTTTGGAATCCGGGAAGGGATGTGAATGAGAACATGAGCGTGCCTGAAGATGTATTCGCGTATGCCGCAGAAAAATACGGCGTACAGGCCGAATATCCATGGGTTCGGTATCCGGAATATGCTGCCCTGCGGCACCGCGACAATCAGAAAATGTTTGCGCTCATCGGCCGTATTGAGAAAAGCAGGCTCGGACTTTCCGGCCCGGAATCCGTTGACATTCTCAATGTCAAGCTGAACGATCCTCTGCTCGTGGATCTGCTCAGTGCTCAGGAAGGCTATCTGCGGGGATATCATATCCGCGGCGGAAACTGGATTACGGTTCTGCTCGACGGAACAGTTCCCCTCGAAGACATCTGCCGCTGGCTCGATGTGAGCTTCCTGACAACCGCCTCCAGTACAACCAGGAAAAAGCTGCGCTCTCCCAAAGAGTGGATCATCCCTGCCAATCCGAAATACTATGACATTGTCGGCGCCTTTGCCGAGCGCAGGGAAATTCTCTGGAAGCAGGGAAAGGGCATCAAAAAAGGCGACACGGTCTTCATGTATGTCGCCTCCCCTGTATCCGCTGTCCTCTTCCAGTGTCTGGTCACGGAAACCGACATTCCCTCTCTTTTCAAAAAAACGGAAGTCCCGATGAAATGCCTGATGAAGATCCGGCTGATCCGGCGTTTTCCACCGGATGCGTTTTCTTTTGACCGGCTTGGCGCAGAGTTTGACATTTTTGCCGTGCGCGGCCCGCGCGGCATCCCGAAAAAGCTCAGCGATGCGTTCAGATCCTTTCCACTGTAAAACAGGAAGCCCGGCACCTGACATTGCGGTCACATCTGCCGAGCTTCCATTTTTATGCTGATCTTTCTGCATTTTTCGCGGGACCCTGTATTTTCAAGCAGCGCGCTGCCTTCATTCCCTGTTTTCATTGCCCCAGGTGCACAGCTGGTCCAGCACTTTCATCAGGGAATGGCCGCGCTCGGTGAGCGTATACTCCACCTTCGGCGGCACTTCGGGATACATTTTGCGGTGGATCAGGCCGTCCCTCTCCAGTTCTTTCAGGTGCATGCTCAGTGTCTTGTCGGCGACCCTGCCCAGATACCGCTGCATTTCATTGAACCGCACAGGTTCATATTCCATCAGGCAGTAGAGAATAATCGGCTTGTATTTTCCCGAGATCAGCGACAGTGTGTAACTGTACCCGGTATCCTCAAAATTCGCCTCATTAATCGGTTTCTCCATGCTTACCTCCAGGTAAGTACCTTACAAAAATGTTGGTACTTGCTTCTTTTTTCACTCAATGATAACATAGACCTGCCCGCAAGGCAATAAGATGATGGAAAGGAAGCCATAGTAATGAAAAAGGATCTGGGTCTGGTGCAGGCTGTCTATCCTATGCCTGTTCTGATGGTTGCCGCATATGATGAAAATGAGAAAGTCAATGTCATGAACGTTGCCTGGGGTCAGATTTGTGACGACGATAAAATCATCCTGTTTATTGGTGAAGGCAAGAAAACCTGGCTGAACATTCAGGCCAGCAAGGCATTTACCGTTGCGCTTGCCGATGAAGCCCATATGGATGTCGCCGATTTCTTCGGCATTGCTTCGGGCAACAAAATCAATGACAAGTTTGAGCGGACCGGTTATCACGCGGTCAAGAGCGACAAGGTCCATGCGCCCATCATCGAGGAATTCCCGGTGGTCATGGAATGTGAACTGCTCGAAACGGTCAATACAGAGTTTGTCTCCGGCATTGTCGGCAAAATCGTCAACGTCAAAGCCGAAGAGGCCGTTCTCAATGAAAAGGGAAAGGTGGATCCCGAGAAGCTCCACGCCCTGATGTTTGACCAGTTCCAGCACGGCTATTATGCCACCGGCAAAAAGGTCGGTCAGGCCTGGAACGCAGGCGCCGCCCTCATGAAAAAGTAATCGCTGAAAGCCCGAAAGACCTTCGTTTGACACATCAGACGAAGGCCTTTTCATATTCTTCTCTTCTTCTCAAACAGTCTTTCCGCTCCGGTGTGCAAACCGGCGGCACTGCCAACACGCTTCCGTGTACGTATCAACGGTTGTCAGAAAAATGACAGACCTCTGCAGACATTCTTCCACGGCCTGGCCGAATGAGGAATGCGCTGCAGCAGATCACAGACAAACGCACCGCAATTCCAGAACTCCACGTCCTTTTCAGGGCGTGCCGTTTTCCCGGATGGTGCGGTGATGAATACAGACGATGGATCATGAAGGAGAGATTTCCATGACACTGGATTTGAATCTGTTTGAACTTGAGAATACCTACAATGGAATGTTTACCGACATTCCCGCATGCGTTCAGGACCCCAGAGCGCTTGAAGCCTTTGGTTCATGCGTCATCGACGCTGTCAAAAAAGCATTCCGGGAAACATGTTCCTTTTTGAAACGGTTCCGTGCATCGTTTGCCTGATTTCCTGCACACCGTTCCATGATCCAGGGACATGCGAAACGGATCGCATCCTTTTTCACGGGGATCCGGAAAAAATGCGAAAAAAATGCGAAAAGCACTGCCAGAGAGAAAAGACGTGCGTATCAACAAATGAAAGCGAGATGCTTTCAAATCAAAATGATGAAATTGCTTAAAGAGCAGGAGGATAAGAACATGACTGAGAATATGATGGATATCGGCGATATCGAATTTGGCGCAGAACTGACCCTCGACGAAATGAACGAAATCTCCGGCGGCGCTTTCCGCAAGCCCGCTGCCAAGGCCGGCTA
>DEFL01000034.1:0-470 GCA_002350845.1 Christensenella sp. UBA2853 | reverse complement strand
AAGTTCGGCATCAAGAGCTACCGCGAGATCCTCAAGTGGAACCCCAAGATCACCAACCCGCGTCTCATCCGCACCGGTGATTATCTCTACATCAAAAAGTAATGCATGAATCCTTGCCGCAGCATACGCTGCGGCAATCTTTTTTTGGTTTCTTTCGCCGTGTGCTGATCACTTCCGCCTGCTGTCTATCAAAGCAGAAAAGGCCGCACCCCAGGCGGCAGCCCTGTTGCATTGACTTTGTCAAAATTTGTCCGGAGAAATTTCTGTTTTCACTGCCATCCTTTTCCGGCGTCCGTATCAATCAATGCCTGGCGAGATGAGCCAGAGCACAACAACCCAGATTTCCCTGCAATGCAGGTTTGATATATGAAAGGATGGTTGACCCTTATGAAGAAAATTGTGAGCATCGTACTTGTAATTCTGACTCTTGCAGCTTTGATGATCCCGGTGTTTGCCGGTGCTGAAGGCAC
>DEFL01000011.1:37933-80894 GCA_002350845.1 Christensenella sp. UBA2853 | reverse complement strand
ACATTATCACTTTTGGATGATACCTTCTCGATGGAAAATTTGCTGTCCATCTCATTGGCCGGTTGCAAACAAACAAAGTAAAATATATAATGAAGGATGTGGTTATGATCCAGTCCCTCGATCGGATGGAACTGGCTCATGAAATCAACCGACAGGCTCTCAAGCACGGCATGGTCATGCCTGTGCTTGTGCAGGTCAGCCCTGCAGGCGAGGAGCAGAAAGGCGGTATCGATCCCGCACTGCTGCGTCCGTTTCTGAAGGATGTCGCTTCCCTGCCCGGCCTGCATGTGCGCGGCCTGATGGCCGTGATGCCCAATCTCGGTCCCACACCCGAACTCGATTCCCTTTTCGGGAACATGCGAACGCTCTTTGAGCAGATTCGTGAGGAAGCCATTCCCGGCATTGACATGGAGGAACTCTCCATGGGCATGTCCGGTGATTATCTTTATGCAGCCCGTCACGGTGCCACCATGGTCCGCGTCGGCAGTGCAATCTTCGGACCCAGGGATTACGGTCCGAAATAAACATTCGGGAGGTTTTACCCTATGCCAATCGGTGATTATGTCCGTTCTCTTTTCAGCAGGATTGCGAACGGACCTTATGATAAGGATAAAAAGGACAAGCCCACCACACCGAACCTTGCCAACGGCGGTCATACCGGGTATCATCCTCTTCCTCCCAAGAAAGCGCGTCAGAAAGATTACAGTGCGGATCAGCAGAACATGAACCAGTACACGGTTCAGGGAGCCGATCAGCCGATGTATGACACCGCCCAGCAGAATGTCTGGCAGGACGCTTCCGCTCCCATGCAGGGGCAGCCCTGGGGACAGGGCTGGCAGCAGACCGATCCCACCCAGTCTCAGGCTCCGTGGGGACAGGGCTGGCAGCAGCAGTCCTGGCAGGTCGATCCTTCCCAGCAGGGCACCATGTATACCCAGCAGTCCTATGCTCAGAATAACGGCTGGCAGAACGATTTCTCTCAGGTGAACGGTACAGGCTATGCGCCACAGATGAATGGAACGGGGTATGCGCCTCAGATGAATGCAACAGGCTATGCGCCTGCACAGAATGGGTTCGCCCAGGCTGCCGCACCGGCACAGCCTGCCGGCTTTGCCCAGCAGCAGAATGCCGCGCCTGCCCAGAATGCTCAGAGCAATATGGGTCAGATGCACTATATGCCCGGCCAGTTCGTGCATGAAGACGGCAAATCCTACTCACATGTTGAGCGCCTCGCTCAGCCGCTGTCCGCCTCATCCTGCTTCCGTCTGATCGAATTTATGCGCAATGGCGAAAGCATTATTGTGAACACGGAGCTCATCCAGGACGAGCGTGAAAATGCACATTGCCTGGACCTGCTCTACGGTGCAGCCTTTACCATGGGCTATACCTTCACCAAGATTTCCAGACTGCGCATCTATCTGATTTCACCGGCCAATATCTGCGTTCTTCCCTACGGAACCATCAAGCAGCTCAACGACGAAGAACTCGCCCGCCGCTGGCCCGGTTCCGTTCCCCAACCGAAGAATCAGACACCTGCCGGGTTCGACTTTGACCGTCTGGACCGGAAAGCAGCCGGTGAAATGGAAAACTATGTTCCCCAGAGAAGATATTCCTGAGCGAATGTTGTTTCATTCTGATGCAAAGGAGTCCTGAACATGCGGCTGATCATTGGCCTGCTTGATGTTGTATTCAATCTTTTCAATATTCTGCTCCTGGTCTATGTTGTCATGTCCTGGGTCAACCCGGTTCAGAGCAAATGGACCGGCATCATCCGGAGCATCGTGGAACCGATTCTGACCCCTGTCCGCCGCTTTCTGCAGAAAAACGTCCCCAACCTGATGGGAACATTTGACTGGTCTCCGGTGGCTGTCTGGCTGCTGATCTCGCTCATCCGCCAGATTCTCTCACCGCTGCGCTATCTGTAAGCCATGCAGGAAGAATCACAGGAAAAACTCCGTCTTCGTCTGGAAAGCGGTGCAAAAGCCGCCCAGAAAAGAGACATCCCGGTACCCGGACGGTTTATCGCCCGGGACGTATTTTCCCAGGCTGTCCATATCGCACGGCAGTTTGATGTGGCGGCCTCTATTTTCGGTGGATATCCGGAAGCAGAACGCGTGCAGGTGTGCTTTCATCCCACGGAGGATGAGCCGGTGTATACTGGAACCTGGCTGCAGATCAGCTGGAATCCGCGCTTTGCATCCCCTACGCACCCCGAGCTTCTCGGAAGCCTGATGGGACTTGGGTTCGACCGCAGCTATTTCGGAGATCTCATTGCCGGTGAGCGGGCCGCGCATCTGTATGCCATGCCTGAAATGGCCCAGCGGCTTCCCATGGAATGGACGCAGGCCGGGAGAACCTCCATCGAAGTGACGGTTCTCTCAGAGCCCCCGGTTCTCTCCCTGCCGCACGGCATCATAGAGGAATTCTCCGCAGCCTCTCTCCGGCTCGACGCTGTTCTGTCCGGCGGACTGCATGTTTCCCGTGCAAAGGCTGCTGACATGATCCGTCAGGGACTGGTCATGATTGCGCATCAGGAGGAAACCCGGATTGACCGCCAGCTTCAGGAAGGCGATCTGATTTCCATCCGCGGACACGGACGCATCCGGGTCAGCGGGATCGGCGGCCTGTCCAGAAAAGGCCGCACCTACATTCAGGTCGAATGTTTTCTACATGATTAAAATTCCCGGTGACGGGTGAAAATGAAAGGGGTAGACGCATATGCAGCAGATCACCATCGACGCTATTGAATCCAAAGAGTTTGCCATCCGCAAAAACGGATATGATCAGGATGAAGTCGACTCTTTCCTTGACGACATTTGTGACGAAATGGAACGTCAGCTCGGCACCATCAACAAACTCCAGCAGCAGCTGCGTGAAGCGCAGACCGCGGCTGCCCGTCCGGTTCCGGTCCCTGCCGCAGCTTCCGTGTCTCCCCAGAGTGAGGCTGCTTTCCGTGAGATCCTTGAGATGGCACAGAAAGTCAAGGAAGAAACCATTTCCAACGCGCAGAAACAGGCCGATGAGATTCTCCAGGATGCCAAAGTCAAGGCTGAGGCTCAGCTGGGCAGTCTGAACGCCGAGCGTGATCGTCTCACCGCACAGGTGGAAGGGCTGAAGAAGACCGTCGCAACCTATCGGAGCAGCTTCGAGGCATTGCTTGCCAGCCAGAAAGACGCGCTCAGCCAGATCGACAATCTGTAAGCTTTCAGGAAAGGCATCTGCCTTTCCACTTTTTTTTCTTTACACGGGAAGGGGGTGGAACATCTGGAACAGCGCGCACTGGCCGTTCGCACACTGGTCGAATTCACGCTGCACGGCGAAGATATTACGCGCGGCACGGATATCCGTTCCATGCAGGACGGCATGCTTGGACACAAGGCGCGTCAGAGTGCGCTCACGGAAGGCTGGCAGTCTGAAGTCCCCCTGAAGACCGAGATTGTTCTCGAGGATCTCTCCCTGACCCTCGTGCTTTCCGGCCGCATGGATGCTTTTCTCGACGGTGCCGAACCTGCAGTGGAGGAAATCAAGCTCTGGCAGGGCAAGGATCCTCCGGAATCCCCCTATCCTGCGCACAGAGCGCAGGCGCTTGTGTATGCCTGGATGCTTTTTCAGGAGCGGCAGGAACTGCAGACTGTTCAAATCCAGGTCGTCTATGTCAGCCGCACCGGAAAAGTGCGCGGCGTATTCCCTGAGACCCTCGACCGCACGGCCTGCAGCGATGCTTTCCATCTGCTCCTGGATCCGTACGTTCACAGACTCCGGGCTATGGACCGCCATCAGACAGCCAGGGACGCCTGCATTGAATCCCTCGCCTTTCCCTATCCCGCCTACCGTCCCGGACAGAGAGAGTATGCTGTCCAGGTCTATACCGCCATTACCCGCAGGCGCAGGCTGTTTGCCTCTATGCCCACAGGAAGCGGGAAATCTGCTGCCACGCTTTTTCCTGCCATCAAGGCCATGCCGCGCGGTCTGACCTCGCGGATCTTCTATCTCACCGCAAGGACCACCCAGAGAAAAGGACCGCTTGACGCACTCGCGCACATGCCTTTCCTTTCCGAGTTCTGGGTGCTCGAACTCGATGCCAAGGAACGTCAGTGCCCGGAAGAGATGATCTGTCATCCGGATTTCTGTCCGCGGGCCAGGGGGCATTTCTGCCGGGATGCCGAAGCCATTGAAGAGATGCTCGACTGCGGTGTATGGACAAAGGAGCAGATCCGTGCAACCGCAGAAAAGCACATGCTCTGTCCCTTTGAGTTCGCCCTCTCCATCTCAGAGCTCGCCGACCTTGTCATCTGCGACTACAATTATGCGTTTGACCCGGCCGTGCATCTGCAGCGGATTTTCGACGCCACGCATGATGTGACCCTCCTCATTGACGAGGCGCATCATCTTCTCCCGCGCATCCGGGATATGCTCTCCGGGCAGATCGACGGTCTGGTCCTGAGAAAACTCCGCAAACGGCTCGGAAAGATGGCCGGACGCGCCCATCCCCTGTATAAGGCGATGACCCGGCTGATGAATGAGCTGGACCTTCTCTCCATCCGCACGATCAGCAGCGGAACCCTCGACAGCATCCCCGATGCTGTATTCAGTGCTGTCCTTGACGTGACCGATGCGCTCCTTGACAGTGAAAAGGAGCATCTCGACTGGGGCGAAGAACAGAGCACACTGCAGGAGCTGCTCTCCGATCTCCTGTCCTTCGCCCGGGTTTCGCAGCGCGCAAAAGAGGACTATGCCTTTCTGATCCGGCGCACCCGGGATCCCCTTGTGCAGGCCCGCTGTCTGAATCCTGCCACCCATTTTGCCGCCGTCACGCACGGCATGCAGGGCACCATCTGTTTTTCCGCAACCCTGGACCCTCTCGATGACATGAAGCTTCTCCTGGGCGGAGATGAGGAAGACGCCTGCTTTTCCGCGCCTTCACCTTATCCGCGGGAAAACCTGCTCGTCATTCAGTCCGATGTGAATGTGCGTTATGCCGCCCGGGAACAGTCCGTCGAAGGGATCGCGCAGATGATCCGCACCATGGTCGAAGCCCACCGCGGCCGGTATATCGTGTTCTTTCCCAGTTTTGCTTTTCTTGAGATGACAGAACGTGTGCTCGATCTCCCCTGTCAGGTGCAGAAGTCTTCCATGACGCTCGAAGAGCGCGATGCCTTTCTCGCGCCTTACCTCACCGGAGATCAGCCGGTGCTTTCTCTGTGTGTGCTCGGCGGCATCTTTTCCGAGAGCATTGATCTTCCCGGAACATGCCTGGACGGGGTCATGGTGGTCGGGGTCGGGCTCCCGCAGGTCGGTCCTGAGCAGGAAGCGCTCAGAGCATGGTACGATGCCCATCTCGGACACGGCTTCCTGTATGCCTATCAGATCCCGGGAATGCAGAAAGCCGCGCAGGCCGCCGGCCGCGTCATCCGCTCCGAGCACGACCGCGGGATTGTGATCCTCGTCGATGACCGTTTCCGCCAGGCAACCTACCGCCGCCTGATGCCCCCGCACTGGCAGCCCCGTTCCGGCCCGCTTGAATCTCTGCTTGCCCGCTTCTGGCTGGGCAACCCCGCACCTGATGCCTCCCCTGCTCCACAGGCAGAGGATCCATGAGCACAGTAGCCGTCCAAACGTGGAAAAACCCGAAGGCAATTTGTCTGCCTCCGGGTCATTTTCCATTCTTACCGATTATTCACCGATCGCCGCAGCCACCAGTCCGTCGTTTTCCGCCAGCAGCTGTTCGGCCTCACTGCGCGTGCAGCTGCGCACTATCATCACAATGGCTGTTTTGCAGTGATAATCACATGCCTTGAGCGCTTCCTCAGCCTGTTCCGGTTCGACCCGGGCAGCCTGAGAGACGATCCGCACACAGCGCCGGACCAGCTTTTCATTGGACGGCTGGACATCCACCATCAGATTGCTGTAGACCTTGCCCAGACGCACCATGACGCCGGTGGACAGCATATTCAGAATCATTTTCTGCGCTGTTCCGCTTTTCATCCGGGTGCTTCCGGTGATGGCTTCCGGCCCCGGCAGCGGCGACATGCCGATGTCTGCCTGGGTATCCACCTCAGACCCGGGAGAGCATGAGATGCCAAGCGTCAGCGCGCCGATTTCCCGTGCATAGGCGATGGCTCCGAGCACATAGGGGGTTCTTCCGCTCGCGGCGAGTCCGCAGACCACATCCTTCCCGGTGAGATGGATGTTTTCCAGATCAGTCCGGCCGAGTTCCCGGCTGTCCTCTGCGCCTTCCACCGCCTTGAAAATCGCCGGGTAACCGCCTGCAATCAGGCCCATCACCATTTCCGGCGGCGCAGAATAGGTCGGCGGACACTCGGACGCATCCACAATGCCCAGACGTCCGGAAGTACCGGCACCCACATAAATCAGGCGTCCGCCCTGTTTCAGCCGGAGCGCTGTCTGGTCAATCGCTTCCGCAATCCTGGGAAGGATCTTTTCCACAGCAAGCGCAACCTTTGCATCCTCTCTGTTGATTTCCCTGACCATCTCGAGTGTGGAAACCCGATCAATATCCATTGTATCCGGGTTGCGCTGCTCTGTCGCAATCCGATTCAAATCCACCATGAACACGCTGCCTCCTGTTCTTTTCTCTTCTGATTGTATTCTACTCTCGAACGCCTTTCCATTCAAGCGCTGTCCCCGTTCTTTCCCATACCCTCCTGATGAGATGTTCTCCTGGTCTCTTGATTTTTTCCCTGTTTTTTCTATAATAACGGTACACCGCACCAAGCGGTCTCAACCCTTTACCCTTCGCTTTTTGGACAAGGAGGAAGTCCCATTCATGAAAAAAGTTGAAATCAAACTCAGTCTTGCTGAAAATGTTAAGACCTTTGTGAATACAGTGAACAAATATGACTTTGATATGGATCTGCGTGCCGGCCGCCATGTGGTGGATGCAAAATCCATCCTCGGCATTTTCAGCCTCGACCTTTCAAGGCCCATCACCCTTGAAGTGGACGATGACGAGCATGTCGATCCCAAACAGCTCGAAGCATTGCTTGAAGATATCCGTCCTTTCATTATCTGAATCCGGTTCACTTTCAACCTCCCCCTGCAATGCAGTCGGGAGGTTTTTGGATTCGCACCTTCCGGCGCAGAAAGGATGCCCGCATGGAACGTCACATCATTCCCGATTCGGAAAACCGGATGATCCTGCTGGAAACACTGTCCTCGATCGGTCCGCTTTCCGATACACAGCTTCTGGTCTTTGTGACGGATCTGTCCCTCATGAATTATTTTTCCCTGCACCTGAATCTCTCGGAACTCGAGCAGCAGGGCCTGATCGAACAGTTCCGTCATCCGTTTGCCATGCTCTACCGCATTACAGATTCCGGGCGGTATATGCTTGAGAGCTTTCCCAATATCATTCCTCAGAGCCGTCGAAAACTGCTCAGTGCCAATGTTACCGCCTACCGGGACCGTTTCCGTTCCCAGCAGCTCATGCCGTGTTCTGAATCCCGTCTTCCGGACGGCACCACCTGCATCCGTCTTCAGCTGCTCGAAAAAGACCTGCTGGTGCTCGACATGCGCCTGAAAACCAGTGAGCGCCTCTCCTGTCTTGAAAAGCGCTGGCAGACCATCGCTTCTGAAATCTACAGCCTGATTTCAGATACCCTGACGGAAGGGTTTCACCGAAACCGGACCGGTCCCGTTCCGGAGACCGTTTCCCTGACCAAGTCCGTCCGCGGCGAATGGACCCTGTATATGGCCGACCCGCCTGAGGATCCGACCTTTTCCATCATCATCTCCCTGGCCGATGAGGAGCTCTGCCGCCACTGGGCACGGCGCTGGTCGGATTCCTGTGCTGTTCTCCGGGAAGCCATTGAGGCATTGTTAAGGAATTCCCTGAACAATTGATTCATTTTTCGTATTATTGCTCCCAGAATATGCATAATTTCCCGAACATTTTTTCTTTTTTACTGTTTCATCATTCGCGGAATTATGATATAATGTGTCGGTCGGCCCTGAAGCGGCCGGCGGAAATGGAGCGATAAGTTTTGGATAAGATCCGCCGTAACGAGCGCATGAGCGCAATGATGAAGATTCTTTCAGATTCTCCCAACCACCTGTTCACCCTTTCCTACTTCTGTGAGCTGTTCTCCACGGCCAAATCGACCATGAGTGAAGATATTGATCTGCTTCGCGAAGTGGTGGAATCGTTCGGTCTGGGAGAAATCCGCACCATCACCGGTGCAGCCGGCGGTGTCCTTTATCGCGCCAAAACGAAACCGGAGAATGCCTACGATTATATTGCTTCCCTCTGCGAGCAGCTCAGCGGAACAGATCGTATTCTTCCCGGCGGATTCCTTTATCTGAGCGATATTCTCTCCCATCCTGTGATCACACGGAAAATGGGCGAGATTCTTGCGACCGAGTACAACGATCTTCATCCGGACTTTGTCCTGACCATGGAAACCAAGGGCATTCCTGTGGCTCTGACCACGGCCAGCGCACTGGGTGTTCCCCTGGTCATCGCACGTCACTCTTCCAAGGTTTATGAGGGTTCCGCTGTCAACATCAATTATGTCTCCGGATCCTCCGGCTCCATTCAGACGATGTCTCTTTCCCGCCGCGCGGTGCAGGAAGGCCAGAACTGCCTGATTGTCGACGACTTCCTCAAGGGCGGCGGCACAGCCAAGGGCATGGAAGACCTCATGCGTGAGTTCAACGTCGGTGTGGTTGGCAAGGCGTTTGTCATGGAAACCGCTTCCCCTGTGCACAAGCGCATTTCCGATGAAAAGTCCCTGATGGTGCTGGATATCAGCCATCTCGATGATGACACCGAGGCTGCCTGCGTGACTCCCGCTCCCTGGCTGAAGAAATAACCCGTCTATGCAAAATCTGTTTTCGCGTCTTTTCGGCGCACATCAAACCATGGAAAAAGAAACATACCTGATCATCGGCCTCGGGAATCCCGGGGCCAAATATGCACATACACGTCACAACTGCGGTTTTGAGGTCGTCCGCCTGCTCTCTGAAGAGCTTCAGTGCCCGCTCACCAAAACCCGCTCGCAGGGGCTCATCGGAGAGACGACACTCTCCGGCTGCCGTCTTGTGCTCTGCCAGCCCCAGACCATGATGAATCTCTCCGGGAACTGTGTCGGTCCCCTGGCCTCCTGGTACAAAGTGCCCATGGATCATCTGCTGATCATCTATGACGACATTGACCTGCCGGTTGGCGCAACCAGAATGCGCAAGGGCGGAAGCGCCGGCACACACAACGGCATGCGCTCCATTCTCTCGGCGCTGCCCTCGCAGGACTTTCCGCGCATCCGCATCGGCGTCGGCGCCCAGCCCGAAGGCTGGGACCTGGCGGACTGGGTGCTCTCTTCCTATCGCACACGGGAAGAAGCAGAGGCTGTCCACGGCGCTTTCCAGAGAGCGGCAGAGTCCGCCAGGGACTGGGTAGTTTCCGGGATTGATCATGCCATGCAGCTCTGCAACCGCAAATAATCCAACTCTTGAACGAAAGGACAACGCATGAACCTGCCTCTCTTACAGGCTTTTTCTCCACCCTCCTTTGACCAGCTTGAAAAAGCGCTGCAGGACAAACACACCATCGCATTAACCGGCCTTCCCGACGGACAGGCCGCTTTTGTTGCGTCCTGTCTTGCCGAGCGCACGCATAAACGGATTCTTCTTGTACAGACCAATGATCTGAAAGCCGGAAAAGCAGCCGATGATCTGCAGCAGCTGGTGTCTGTCCGCAGCGCCTGGCTGCCCGGAGGCGAGATTGATCTCACCCGCGGCGTCTCCAGTCAGGAGACCGAATGGCGCAGGCTGGAAACTCTCTCGCATCTGACCGCCGATGATGTCCAGGTGCTCACCATATCCATGGACGCACTCATGCAGCGCATGGGCAATCCGCGTCTGTTCCGCGCGGGCACGGTTTCCCTGAAAACGGATGACCGCTACGCCCAGCATCTGCTCGTCAGCCATCTCCTGCACATGGGATATGAGCGGACCGGCATCGTGGAAGGCAAAGGTCAGTTCAGTCTGAAAGGCTCCGTGCTGGATGTCTATCCACCCTCGAGCACGTCCGGTTTCCGCATTGAGTTTTTTGACGATATCGTCGATTCCATCCGCTCCTTTGATGCCATTTCCCAGAGAAGCCTTGAGCGGCTGCACGAATGTGTCATTCCTCCGGCAAACGAAATCATTCTCAGCCCGGATGACGCACCGGAGGCCGCAGCGAGAATGCGCAAAGCCCTGAACAGCCTCCGCGGTACACAGAGCGCACAGGAATCGCAAAAGGGAGACGCTTCTCTGTTTGACGATCTGCCTCCCCTGCCGGAATCGGATGAAGAGCTCCCCGATTATTTTGATGAGGAAGTTGCGCCGAAAATCCGGGAACAGAACTGGTCTGTCACCCAGGAGACGGAGATTGAGCGCCGCCGGGAAGCATTGCTCGGAGATGCGGACCTGGTGGAACAGGGACTTCCTTTCCGCCGCATCCGCGCCTGGGCCAATGTTCTGCTCCCTGAAACCTTTTCGCTCACCGACTGGTTCCATCCTGACCTGATCATGCTCTGCGAACCGGACAGTCTGCGTGAACGCTGCAGGGAACGCTCGGTCGGTTTTTCTGAGGACCTCGCGACCGCCATCGAACGCGGCGAGGCCGTGCCGGCACAGGAACATCTCTTCCTCGCCTGGGACGATATCTCACAGAACATTCAGGAATATACCTGCGTCACGGTCTCGGACCTGACCCGCTCCATGGCCGGGCTGAAAGTGGAAGATGTCATCAAAATGGACATGCTTCAGCTGACCGGTTATCAGTCCCAGATCCGCTCCCTGGCCGCGGATGTCCGGCAGTGGCTGGAACAGGAGAATACCGTGATTCTGCTCTCCGGAAGCACGGCCCGCGGACAGCGCCTTCAGGCAACCCTGTCCGAATTCGGCATCACCTCCCGTTTTTCCGAATCCGGTGAGGACATCGAAGACCGCAGCGTCACCATCCTGCCCATCACCCTCAGCCGGGGCTTCCTGTCAAAGGAAGCGCACCTGGTCCTCGTTTCTGATACGGATATCTATGGCGCTTCCTATCACCGGGCACGCTCGCGTCAGAAGACCGGCGAAAAAATCTCTTCCTTCACCGAACTGCACCCCGGCGACCTGGTCGTCCACGTGGACCACGGCGTCGGCATTTTCCAGGGCACCATTCAGATGACAGCCGACGGCGCGGTGCATGATTATCTCCTGATCCAGTACCAGGGGCATGACAAGCTCTACGTGCCCATCGAGCAGTTTTCGCGTGTCCAGCGCTATATTGGCAATCCCAATAATCCGCCCAAACTGAATTCCATCGGCGGCCGGGACTGGGCAAAGCAGAAGTCGAGAGTCAAGGAAGGCCTGCGCAAGATGGCGTTCTCCCTGGCCGAACTGTATGCCCGCCGCAGCCAGAACACCGGTCACGCGTTCCCGCCGGACTCCATCTGGCAGAACCAGTTCAACGATCAGTTCCCCTATGAACTGACTCCTGACCAGGCGCAGTCCATTCAGGAAATCAATGCCGACATGGAATCGAGCCACAATATGGACCGCCTTCTGTGCGGCGATGTTGGCTACGGGAAAACCGAGGTCAGCCTGCGGGCCGCCTTCAAGTGCATTATGGACAACCGTCAGGTCGCCATGCTCGCTCCGACCACCATTCTGGTTCAGCAGCATTACAACACGATCCTCAAGCGCTTTTCCGGGTTCCCGGTGAAAGTCGAGTTTCTGTCCCGTTTCCGCACGCCCAAGGAAATCAAACGCATTCTTTCCGATCTCGCGGCCGGCAACATTGATATCATTGTCGGAACGCACCGCCTGCTGGGCAAGGATGTCCGCTTCAAGAACCTTGGCCTGCTGATTGTGGACGAAGAGCAGCGCTTTGGCGTCACCCACAAGGAAGCCATCAAGAACATGAAAAACCAGGTCGACGTCCTGACACTGTCGGCCACACCGATCCCGAGAACACTGCACATGTCCATGGTCGGCATCCGCGATATGTCCATTCTGGAATCCCCGCCCGCCGACCGTCTGCCGGTGCAGACCCACGTCGTGGAATACTCGGATGTCCTCATCCGCGACGTCATTCTCCGCGAGATTTCCCGCGGCGGACAGGTGTATTTCCTTTATAACCGCGTTCAGTCGATCGAGCCCTTCTATGAGCGCCTCCATGCGCTCGTGCCGGAGGCCCGCATTGGTCTGGCCCACGGACAGATGAAGCCGTCCGCTCTGGAAGATGTCATGATGGACTTCTATGCAGGCAGCTACGACGTCCTGCTGTGCACAACCATCATCGAGTCCGGTCTGGATGTGCCCACGGCCAATACCCTGATCGTGTTTGACGCAGAACGCTTCGGCCTCAGTCAGCTCTATCAGCTGCGCGGACGTGTCGGCCGCTCCAGCCGTCAGGCCTATGCCTACTTTACCTTCCGTCCCAACCGCATTCTCTCAGAGACCGCACAGCAGCGCTTAAGCGCGATCCGTGAATTCACAGAGTTCGGTTCCGGCTTCCGCATTGCCATGCGCGATCTTGAGATCCGCGGGGCCGGCAATATTCTCGGACCCGAGCAGCACGGGCATCTGGAGACGATCGGCTATGAGATGTACTGCCGTCTCATTGAGGAAGCCATGCGCGAAGTCCAGGGTGAAACCATCACCAGCGAACTGGAGACCCGCGTGGATCTTCGCGTCAATGCTTACCTGCCTGAAACCTATATCACCGACGAACATCAGCGCATGGAAATGTACCGCCGCATCGCTGCCCTCTCTTCGGATGCAGACCGCGAGGACATCATCGACGAACTGATCGACCGCTTCGGCGATATGCCAGAGGTTGTCAATACGCTTCTGGATGTTTCTCAGCTCCGCTATCTCTGCAACCGCGAGGGCATCTCCCAGGTGTCTCACCGCGGAGACAATCTTGTCATGCGGCTGGACAGCAATTATGTCAAGGATCCGCTCATGCTGCTCACCACCCTGCGTGAGACCGATACGCGCCTCCAGCTTGTCGAAAAGCCGTATCCTGCCATCACCATGAAATTCCCGGGCATCAAGGATCGGGAACTCCTGGTTCAGTCTCTCCGCCTCATGCGGGTGCTGTCTGAACGAATGGATGCCAAGCGCCATGCGCAGGCAGAACAGGCCGCAGCATCCAGTCCGGAGGAGTGAGACCACCTTCACCGATTGACATCTCTGTCTTCCATGGATTAGAATCAATGCCGACAGAATGCAAAGTATTCCCGCATGGATCATTGCGGAAAAACCACATCACGAACGGAGGAAAACTCAATGATTGCTCTTGCCTGTGACCATACCGGTGTGGATCTGAAAATGGAAATCATGCATCTCCTGGACGAAATGGGACTCGAGTACAAGGATTTCGGCACCAACACCCGTGAAAGCTGTGATTATGCTGTCTTCGGCAGCCGTGCTGCCCGCGCTGTGGCCCGCGGCGAATGCGACCGCGGCATTCTCATCTGCGGTACCGGCGTGGGGATCGGAATGGCCGCCGGAAAAGTGCCCGGCATCCGTGTATGCACCTGTTCCGATGTCTATACCGCAACGCTCAGCAAGCGCCACAACAATTCCAATATTCTGACCTTCGGAGCCCGTGTTGTCGGCGTTGACGTCGCCAAGATGATCGCCAAGGCATGGCTCACAGAAACCTTTGAGG
The DNA here is from genome assembly GCA_002350845.1 of Christensenella sp. UBA2853. GTDB lineage: Bacteria > Bacillota > Clostridia > Christensenellales > Aristaeellaceae > UBA2943. The sequence continues at coordinate 67,225 of DEFL01000011.1, read as the reverse complement.
GCGGAAGACATCAGAGAAGAATTGATCAGATCGCAGCCATTGAACGCGGCGAAGAACTGTGAGGTGCCCCATGTTTATCGCTGATACCCATTCCGATACACTGTACGCACTGGGCGTCAACCATGCGAAACTCCAGGATCTGATGATCAATCCTGAAAAACTGCGCAAAGGCGGCATCACGCTTCAGACGTTCGCCCTGTGGACCGGACGCGACGGAAACCGGGGAGATGTGGACGGAATCGTGCGCGGAGAGCTCAGCGCACGCAGGTTTTTTGAGGAAGCCGGCATCCATCAGGTCGATGATCCCGCACAGGCAAAGGAAGGCGAAAACGCCTATATGCTCTCCGTCGAGGGCGGAGAAGTTTTCGAAAAAGGCCTGGAAGCCGTTTCCGAATTCAGACAGCTCGGCGTGCGCATGACCGCGCTGGTCTGGAACAATGAAAACGCCATCGGATATCCCGCAAAATCCGGAGAAAAGCGCGGACTCAAGCCGTACGGTCTGGATGTGGTGAAGGAAATGCAGTCCTGCCACATGGCCGTCGACACGTCCCACCTCAATGAAGCCGGTTTCTGGGACATCTTCAATCATACGAACGTGCCTCCGCTTGCCTCTCATTCCTGCTGCATGTCTCTGTGCCGTCATTTCCGCAATTTGACCGACGAACAGATCCGCGCCATGATCCGGGACGGCGGCTATATCGGCATCAACTTCTATCCTGCGTTCCTCTCCGAGAGCGGTGAATGTGATGTCGAGCGCGTGGCGGAACACATCGACTATGTCTGCCAGATGGGCGGAGAACACATCGTGGGCTTTGGCTCTGACTTCGACGGCATTGAATGTGCGCCGCGCGGTCTGAGCGGAGCGGACGAGGTCCCGAACCTCCTCGATGCCCTCCGTCGCCGCGGCATGTCCGAGGAAGCTGTTTCCGGCATTGCCGGCGGCAATCTTCTCCGGTACTTCTCCAGAATCTGATTTTTCCTATATTTATACATCCTCCTGTACGGAGGATGTTTTTATTTTCACTTTTCTGATTCTTATTTGTGAAATATTGTCTTATGATTATGACATTTTGTAAAACTCTTCTTGATTTTTCATCCAACTTGCATTACAATTCATCTGTACCCATCTGGGTATGATTCGTGCACGCCCGTGTACACGACAGAAGGTGGACAGATTGGCAAATAAGAGAATTCTGGTCGTCGATGATGAACCCTTGATCGTCAAGGGACTGAAATATTCTCTCGAGTCAGATAATTATGACATAGAAATTGCTGTTGATGGCGAAGATGCGATCAACAAGTTCTTTTCGTCCCCCTGCGACATGATTCTGCTGGACATCATGCTTCCCAAGCTGGACGGTCTTGCTGTCTGCCAGAGGATCCGCGAGCATTCCAATGTGCCGATCATTATGCTCACCGCCAAAGGGGAAGACATTGACAAGATCCTCGGTCTCGAGTACGGGGCGGATGATTATATTCCCAAGCCCTTCAATATTCTGGAAGTCAAGGCCCGCATCAAGGCCCTGTTCCGCCGTGTCGCCATGACACCCATCTATGTCAATACCCGCAATGATTTTGTCGTCAAAGATCTGGTCATCTCCCCTGTCCGCCGCTCCGTCACACTCAAGGGCGAGGAACTGAAGCTGTCCACCAAGGAGCTGGATCTTCTGATTCTCTTTGCTTCCAACCGGGGCAAGGTGTTCAGCCGCTCTGAGATTCTCTCCCAGATCTGGACCAACGAGTTTGCAGGCGACGACCGCAGCGTGGACGTCCTGGTCAAGCGGCTGCGGGAAAAGATTGAATCAGACACTGCCCATCCGTTCTACATTCTCACCAAATGGGGGGTCGGTTACTATTTCACGGAGCAAGGCTGATGCTCTGCCGCGCATGCCCATCCGATGGCAGATCATGCTCGTCTTTCTGATCATTATCGGTGTATCCTTTGCTTTTGCAGCTACCCGTCTGACGAATTATGTCAGTGAATATCTTTATCAGCAGCGCATCCGTCAGGACAGCATCTCCGTTGAGCGGCTGGCGACGACTGTTGCGCCGCTTTTTCAGTCTGCGCAGTCTGATGCACTTTCTGAAACCCTGAAGTCTTCCTCCAATGAACTGGGCGGAAGACTTCTTGTGTTGGACAATGATGCCAAAATCCAGTTTGATTCCTTCTCTGCCCTGATGGGCACCCGCCTCCAGCTTCCGGAAACGCTGGCCATTCTCTCCGGGCAGCCCCAGGCCTATGGGTTGCATGCTCTTCAGGAGGGCAATGCACTGACCGGAAACTATGTCGCCTGCTGTGCATCGAGCATTATTGGAACCAAAGGCAATCTCGGCATCCTTGTTTTTATCGCGGACGTCGATGAAATGATGGCATCGCTCAGTCTGGTCCGCCGGGAACTGCTGATCGTATTCGGTCTGGTGGCTGCAGCCGCGCTGCTCGCCGCCGGCTTTTTCTCGCACCTTCTGACCCGCCCGGTGCTTGCGCTGACCCGCACCATTCAGAACATGGCCCGGGGCGACCTCTCCGTGCGCGCCCCTGTGACCGGTTCCGGCGAAATCCGCAATCTCGCTGAAAACTACAATGCGATGGCGGAACAGCTGGAATCCCTCGACCGCAGCCGGAATCAGTTTGTCTCCAATGCCAGTCATGAGCTGAAAACCCCAATGACATCCATGAAGCTGCTGCTCGAAAATGTCATCTATCAGCCGGACATGCCTTCTGAGCTCCGCTCGGAGTTTCTCCAGGACATCAATCATGAGATTGACCGCCTGACCCATATTGTGACCGATCTGCTCGAACTGACGCGCATGGATAATCATCAGATGAAACTGGACCTTTCCGAGGTCAGTCTCTCCGACATCATCATGGAGAGCATCCGCATGCTCGCCCCGGCTGCCGAGCAGCGTTCCCAGCAGATCCTGTCCGATATTGCGCCGAACGTCACGATTCTGGGCGACCATGACAAGCTCAAGCAGATTGCCACCAATCTCATGGACAATGCCCTGAAATACTCCCAGGAAAACCAGTCCATCTCCGTCAGCCTTTCCGTCAAAGGCAAAAAGGCCTACTTTGCAGTGACTGACCATGGCGTGGGCATTTCCGCCGATGATCAGAAGCACATTTTTGAGCGCTTCTACCGTGTGGACAAGGCACGTTCCCGTGAGACGGGCGGAACCGGCCTCGGACTTTCCATTGTGCGTCAGCTGGTCAACCTGCACCACGGAGAAATCACGGTGGACAGCATGCCCGGGCAGGGTTCCACCTTTACCGTCACCCTTCCCCTGAACGGAAAGGATGGTGATGCCCGGTGAAACGCCTGCTCTGCCTGGTGCTGCTCTGCCTTCTTCTGCTGCTGGGAGGCTGTGCCACCCTCTCTTCCATGCCCGTGCGGACACTGGAAAATGTTTCCCTGCCGGCCTCGGTGGACACCTCTGTGTTTACGGAAGATGTCCCGGCGGCCCTGTATTTCCGCTACTGGGATGAACCCTATCTGGCCTGCGAATGGCGCTTTATCACGCGAACCAACAGTCAGTCCTATGAACTGGCTCTTCTTGAGGAACTGCTCTCCGGGCCCTCGGCCGGCTCCACTGAGCTGACGCCCCTGTTTCCGGTCGGCACACGGATCCTCTCTGTCGTCAGACAGGGCCGGACCCTCTTTGTCACCCTGTCCCCTGAAATCATGGGGCGCTATGCCGACGAACCCGTCGACTGGCAGGAATACGAATACTGGCTGACCGAAGCCCCGCTCCGCCGGCGTCTGTGCATGCAGTCCATTGTGGCCACCGTCACGGAAAACTGCAATGTGGACCAGGTACAGATTCTCGTCGAACAGACCGGAAGCGTGACCGGTTCCCTGCGTCTGAAACAGAACTATTTTCTCGATGATTCCGAGGACGATGTGCTGGTCGGTCCCATGACGCGCAGCGATGACATGCTCCTGAACTGCGAACAGTCCATGCATCATTTTCTTTCCCTTCTGCAGGCAAAGGACTGGGAAAAACTGTACCGCTGCCTGTCTGCTAATGATGCCATGACAGCCATGGAAAGGCCCTCCTACAACGACTTTGTCGCGCAGATGAAGACACTGCCCACCCTGACCGAGTTCAGCGCGTCCACCCCCACGGTGTCCCTGGACGGGCAGGATGCCATCATCCAGGTGACAGGATTCGTCACGCTGAGCAATCTGCACCGTGTCGAACTGTCTCCCCGCGTTTTCCGGATGACCCGCCAGGACGGCCTGTGGAAGGTTTCCCTCGCACAGGTGACCGAATGGATGGAGGTGGAATGAGATGAAACGATGCATTGCCTGCCTTCTCCTGCTCTCCCTCCTGCCGTTCCTCTCGGGATGCACGGTCCCGGATACCCTGTCTTCTGAAGCCATGGAGACACTGCCGCCGGCTGCTGTTCCCTATGAGGCGCCGACAGGCACTGAAGATCTGCGCTTCACCGCGTATCTTCCTCTTTACCTGCCCACATTGAATGAACGGAATCTGACCTCGGTCGTATCCGCCATCCGCTGCGAGCACGGCACGTCCAGCGCACAGAGCGTTGTCTCCGCACTTTTGTCCACACCGACCGATTCCGCACATCTGCAGCTGGGCGGCAATACACAGCTCTTCCTGTCGGGGCGCTTCCCCATTGAAACGGCGGGCAATGTCTGCACCGTGCAGCTCGATGCCTCCGCACTGTCCGCGACAACGGAATATCTGTATATTGCAGGACTGGCCATCGCCTCAAGCCTGTACGGCATTGAGGACATCCGCTATGTCAATCTGCTAGTCAATGAACGTGCCATCGGCATGGATCTGACCGATAATCTGCCCATGGGCTCACTGACGCAGCATTCCGGCGTCGAGCTTCCCGTCCTCCTCCAGCAGATGGAATCCAGAAGAACGCCGCTTGGCGGCGATCCGGCCTCTGTCCCTCTGACATGCACCGGGACGCTGTATTTCCCCATTGTCGGGGAGGAAGGCTTTGTTCCGGAGGTCCGGAATCTCACTTTCCAGGGCCAGACACCTTCCCTGCTCGCCCTCGGCCTGCTTCAGGCGCTTTCCAGCGGCAGCCAGTATACGCAGGGCGCTGCACACATGCCGGATCTGCTGTCCTATCTGACCCAGGACCCGGATGTCTCTGAGCTTCCCAGCGGCGGAAGGCTGCTGACGCTCCGTTTTGTCTCTGATCTGACGTCCCGCCTCTCCCTGCTCGGCTTTGATCCCTCGGCCGTGATCGGATCGATGGTCTATACTCTGACCACCTTCATCCCCGGTCTGAGTGCAGTCCGCATTTTTTCCGGTTCCACGCTGATGACCAGCCTGACCGGCGACACCTTCGGCACACTGTACTTTGAGGAAGGACAGCAGCACAGACGGCAGTACACATCCGGGCTCCGGGATCTGACGCAGATCTGCCTTGCGCGCGGTGATTCCCTGGAGATGGTCACACGCACGGTTCCGTTCTCCTCAGCGGCTTCCCCCTTCCTGCTGCTTTCCCTGCTCTCCAAAGGTCCGACATCCGTTGAAATCCAGGAAGGACTGGAGAGCGTCTTCCCCTTCGAAATGGATGAAACCGACCTGCTGGGGATCGGCATATCCGATGACCTGCTTCTTCTGAACCTCTCCACAGACTGTGAACAGGCGATCCGGGAAATGGATGCAGCTTCCCAGCAGAAGCTTGCCTACGCTCTGGTCATTACCCTGTGCAATGCCCTCGGCACACAGCGTGTCCGTTTCTTTTTCGACTCCGGCGCACCCGAAACGCTCGGCACGGACGTCTTCTGGGGCGGCGAGTTTCTGCTCAACCATGCACTCCTCGAACAAAGCAGGGGGTGATTCGCATGAATCAACGTTTTCTTGCCATCATTCTGGTCTTTTTCCTCTGTCTGTCCCTTGTTCTGGTGCTGTTTCCCGACCGGGGATTGGTCGAAGTCGGCTGCATCCTTTTCGGTCTGACAGCCGCATACCCTGTTTTCTCCCTCCTTCGCTTTTCCCCAAAAGGATGGAAAGCAAAGCAGACAAGCCCTCTTTTGTCCATTCTGCATCCCCGTATTTCCGGTGTCTGCATTCCTGAAGAACTTCTCCTGGGTCCTGTCAGCATCCAGGGTGATCTGATCCTCCCCGGCGGAACCTATCCGGTTTCCAGAATCCGTTCCCTCCCGGACGGTGTTCTCCTGAGCGCTGCACTCGCTGCAACCTATGAGCATATGCCGCAGAAGGATGACATTGCCGCCCTGTTTCCTGAAATGAATCTTGCGCCTGCCCAGTTCCAGAGCCGTTTTCCGTTTCTCCGCACACTGCACCTTTCTTCCATTCCCGGCCAGGTGGTTCAGGATGGCACCGGGGAGCGCGTTTTCTTCTGCATTGACAGCAGCAAAGATGACCGCATCCGCTTCATGCACAACTGTCAGCTGGTCCAGAATGAAGGAAAAACCAGGGAACTGGAACTGGACGAGAAACGCCAGCTGCTTGATCTGAGCGCTCATGCAGTCCTCCTTTTTACAGGCATTCCGCACGGCAATCAGGTGGATCGCCTTACGCTGCTCGGCGCCGTGTCCTTCCGGCACGTCCAGAGCTTCGATTCACGGATTCTCTCCGACATCCGTTCTCTGGAAAGCCGCGAAACAGAGGTTTTCCTCGCCCATCCCCTGCAGGGCGCCGATGGGGTATCCCTTGGCGCATGTCCTGTGCCGGTCCACGAGGCTGGGAATCATACGGTGATCCTTGAGCGGGAATCTGAGCAGGGTCTATCCCTTGACGAGGCGGTGGAACAGATCCAGCTGTGCAGAAAGACCACAGTGCGGCTGTTCTTCCATCATGGACTCTTTGTCGTGTGGCTTTCTGTCCTCGCATCCCTTTCCTCGCTTCCCGGACCCGCGGCACTTCCGTTCTTCCTGATCCCGCTCATTTTTCCGTTTTTCCTGCGCAGGCATATTGTGCGCACCATTCCTTCCGCCCCTTCCGATTTCCGAATCATATTCCTCCTCCTGTCCGCAGCAGTTGACATTCTGATCATCTTCCTGCTGTTCCTGTTCGGCGAGGATTCTGTATGGCAGAGAGCCATCATCTTTCACATGCTCATGGGCACTGTGCTGGAATGCGCCTGTCTTCCCCATTGTTTTCTGGCACTTCCCTTTCCTTCCTGGCGCTTCCTTCTGTTTCTGTTGCTCGCCCTGCTCATTGTGACCCCTGCCGCAGCTTATTTCTGCCACGTGGAAGGTGTCTTCTGTGTTCTGCTCGCTGCGCTGTTCGGACTTCTGCGCCTGATTCTGGCCCTGCGGAAATCCTCCCGTTCCTGACAGAACGCATCCTTTTACCGGTCTTTCCCTGCAGCATGGTCCCGCGCGGACCATGCTGTTTTTGTCTGTTTCCGGTCTTTTCTGTCCCGCAGGATGGGGCTGCCGATGCCGCATCCTGTTTTTTTCAAAGCTTTACAATTTTCCTCTGATTGTTCACAAATCATTCATGAATGGTTCGCAATTCAGGGTTATACTTACGCCGAAGCAAAAGAAAGAGAGCTTCAGAAAACAAAGATGCTGAAAACTCATGAATGGAGGTATTCATATGAAAAACAACTGGATGAAAGCGATCGCGCTTGCAGTCGTCTGCGTCATGATCGGCGCGGGTGTCGGACTGACCTCACAGCATGCTTCCGCAACGGAAGCCACGACAGAACGTGTGGTTGTCACTTCCCCGTTCACTCAGGCCATTGCTGATGTCAAGGGCAGCGTGGTCGGCGTGCGCAATTATCAGCAGGTTCGTTATTCCAACGGTTCCAACAACTGGGGCGACTATTTCGGATTCGGTTTCCCCTTCGGAGGCAACGGATACGGTTACGGTTATGATTACGGCAACGGCGGCAACCGCCAGCAACCTTCCACCCAGGAAGTGCTCGCGGGCACAGGCTCCGGTGTTGTGATTGCTGAGCACTATGTGCTCACCAACTACCACGTCGTCGAAGATGCTTCTTCCCTGAAGATCACCGTCGCAGTCGATGGTCAGAGTGATCCTGAGCTCTACAACGCAGAAGTTGTGGCCACCGATGAAAACCTGGATATCGCCGTGATTTATGCTCCCAAGCTGGATCTCCAGCCTGTTGTCCTCGGTGACAGTGACAGCCTGCAGGTCGGCGACTGGGCTATCTGCATCGGCAATCCGCTGGGTGAGGAATTCTCCGGCACCGTCACAACCGGTATCATCTCTGCTCTGAACCGCAACATTTCTTCCACGGACTATGACAAGTACGGCCGTAAAGAGACCACGACCAACACCATGATTCAGGTTGACGCTGCCATCAACAACGGCAACAGCGGCGGCGGTATGTTCTCTGTCACTGGCGAACTGGTGGGCATTCCGACCCTCAAGTACTCCGGCACGGCCTTCTCCGGCGCGACCATTGACGGTATTGGCATGTGCATCCCGATCAATGCAGCCAAGCCCCTGATCAACGATGTTCTGTCCGGCGTGATTGCAACCCCTGAATTCTCCGGTGAGGATGATCCTGCCACCGCTGCTTCCAAGGGCAACACCGACATGACCGGCAGACCGCGTCTGGGCATCACCATCAAGAGCATCAATACCTATTCCAGCGCAGTCATGAACGGATCCATCCCGAACGGCGTGTATGTGGACGCTGTGGATGACAATGGTCCCGCCAAGGCTGCCGGCATGCAGGCCGGTGACATCATTGTGGATGTGGATGACAACGTGATCACGTCCGTCTCCCAGCTGCAGTCCCTGATCGCACAGCACGGTGAAGGCGACACCCTGAAGGTGAAAGTCTACCGCGTGCCCGGTCTGGCTGACATTGCCGGCAACTCCTCTGCTGAAATTCCCGACGGTGAGTACATCGATCTGCAGATCACCCTTGCCGTTGTCGATCCTGTCTCCCAGTAATCCTTCCCGGCCCGCCGCTCGGCGGGCCTTTTTCTTTCTTGACTTCCAGCGATCAGCTGATATCATGAGTGCACAAGAATACATGCGGAGGTGAGCATGCATGGACGATCCGGTTCTTGTCCGGAAGGCAAAAGCCGGCGACGCAAAAGCCTTTGAAGCCCTGGCCACGCCCTGTGAACCCATGATCTGGCGTGTGTGCTGGCAGATGATGGGCAGCCGCGAAGATGCGCAGGACTGTGCACAGGAAGCCTTCGTCAAAGCCTGGTCCCGCATTTCCTCCTGGAATGAGGCGGCGAGTTTTTCCACCTGGCTGTACCGGATTGCCGTCACCTGCTGTCTGGATGCCCTGAGAAAGAAAAAAGTGCGTGCCTCCGATTCGGTGGATGCCATGCAGGAAAGCGGACACGATCTGCCGGCCCGGGACCCCGGACCTCAGGAAAGCCTGGAGCGCGCCGAGCATAACCGGCAGGTCCGTGAAGCCCTGTCCGCCCTTCCTGAAGAGCAGCGCACGCCGCTGATTCTCTCCTGTGTGGAGGAAAAATCCTATGAAGAGATTGCGCTCATTCTCTCCCTGCCACCCGGGACCGTCAAAAGCCGCATCAGCCGCGGCCGGCTGGCCCTGAAAAAAATGCTGTCGGATCCATCACAGACCGGGAACAAATCGGATTCCGTTCCGTCCAATTCAATGAAAGGAGGCGCATCCCATGACCTGTGAAGAATACCGCGTCCTCCTCGATGATTTCCTGGATGGCGTGATCCGTCCCGAAGATGAAGAGAAAATGCTCCGTCATGAAGCAGAATGTCCTGCATGTAAAGAGCTTCGCGCTTCCCTCTCGGCCCTGCAGTCTGATCTGTCTGATCTCTCCGAAGATGTTCCTCCTCTCCCGGAAGATTTCCATGCGCAGTGGACAGAAAAAGTGGCCGCACTTTCCACGGAAGAAAAACCGAAAGTGAAAGTCCGCTTCACGCCGCCTGTCCTTCGCACGCTCGCTGCCTGCGCTGTGCTGGTTCTGGTCGTGGGCACCGCCCTGTACTCCAACCGGCGCTCCTCCCTCCCGGTCTCTGCCCCGCAAAACGCAGCTGCACCTTCAATCGTCCTGGGGATGAAATCAGAAGCCGTTTCTCAGGAATCCGACATGGTCCTGTATGACGCTGCACCAACTCTGCAGTCGACTGCCATGCCCGTGGAAGAGGCCGAAGAAGTCCTCGAATCCGCAGCGTACGAGGAAGCCTTCGAACCCGCTGAGTACGAAGAAATCTTCGAGTCCGCTGAGGGTGATATGCCCGCCGCTTTTTCCGCTTCAGAGAGAGATGCCGGCTCCCTGAAAGCAGAAGGAGCGGCAGCGATCACGGTGCCTTCCGCAGCGTTTGATGAGACGCTTGAACACATCCATGAACTGTGTGTTTCACTCGGAGGCAATTGTTCCTCGCAGGCATTCAAAGAAAACAGCAGTCCCCGGCAGACTGTCCTCGAGATCCATATCCCGCAGAGTTCTTCCGATGCATTTCTCTCATCCCTCAGCCATCTTGGCCGTGTGACAGCCTATGCGCCAACCGTGGAAGACGCTGCAGGTGAAACCTGTACCTTCTCCCTGACCGTCAGCGAGGAAAGCGAATAACCGACAAAAAGGCTGCCGGACATCCCTGTCAAAGGATGATCCGGCTTCCTTTTTGTTCTGCCCTTGCCATGAGAAATCAAAACAGATACAATACACGCGAGGTGATAATCAATGGCCCTCAAGGAGAAAGCCCTTAAACGTCTTTGTGAAAAGCTGACCCGTGCCGGCATCCCGTTCTGTCTGGGCGGTGCCTGGATGCTCACCCAGAGAGGTCTGGATGTTTCTTGGCACAGTTTTGACGTCGTGGTCAACATGGAGCAGTTCGCGGAAGCAGACCGTGTGCTCACCCGGCTCGGCATGCGGGAAGCAGTTGAAGTGACCGAACAGCACGCTGAAATCCACTATCATTTTGACGGCGCTGATATTCAGCTTTACAGCGGATTTCCGCTCAATGGCACCCGGTACAGCCTGCCTCAGGCACTGGACACAGTCACCGTGCTCGGTCAGGAAGTCCCGCTGATGCCGCCCGAGGACTGGTATGTCCTGCAGATGCAGACAGGGCATCCATCCGAGGTTCGCATCCTGGAAACGTATTTCCAGACCCATCCTTTCCGCACCGCTATGCTCTCCCCGTCCCTTTCAGCATTCCTGCCGCATGACGGTCTGTTTCCCATTGAAGAGTAAATAAGCATATCAGGAGGTTATTCCATGTCACGTCTAGGAGACCTGATCCGTACCGAACGCATCCGCCAGAATATGACGCCCAAACAGGTCGCAAAAAAATGCGGCTTCAGCGAAAGCTATATCGTTGCCGTTGAAAACGGGACACGCATCATCCCGGATGACCAGGCCCGCCGCATTCTCAAAAGCATCGGCCTCAAGCAGCAGACAGAAGCTGATTTTTCTCTGGATGATATCGCCGCAACCGTGGATCTCGCCCAGGTTCAGCCGAGCATTCAGAATGTCGTGCGCAAAGTGCCGGCTCCGCCCAAGCCCCGTGTCGAGGCTGAAAAGGTGGCCAGCACCAAGGAAGAAACCAAGGATGAAGGCGTCACCGGCAGTATCTGGCTCGATGCGCTCACCAGCGTCCTGAAAAATGTGCCTGTCATGAATGCCGTGCTTCAGCCCGTGGATCACCGGCTGCTCCCCATTATTCAGGGACGCATCGAGGGCGGTGCACCGGATAAGGTTTTCTATTTTCTGGCCCCGGATGACAGCATGCGTGGTTTCCGCATCCATCAGGGTGATCTCGCACTGATCGTTCCGGCGCAGAGCCCGATCGACGGCGCGGTCATGCTGGTGGAGTACAACCAGCACCGTTATCTCAGAAAGATCAAGACACTCAATCCCACCACCTATCTGCTGCAGAGCTACAACAAGGAATATGACGCTGTCACCGTCAACCTGCATGAAATGAACTGCATCGGACGGGTTGCCAAAGTGGAATTCACTCTGTAATCCCTGCACACAAAAAGCTTCCCGCGTCGGCAAACTGATGCGGGAAGCTTTTTGTGTCTTATGATCTTATTTGGTCTTTTCCACGATGCACGGCCAGATATCCCTGAAGCTTTCCAGGTTCTGTTTGCTGCCTTTGGCATCCACATAGAGGTTATACACCTTTTTGGCTGCTGCGCGGTCTATCCGGAGGAGACCCGTCACCGGATCCTCACTGTAGAACGTGATTTCCCAGGTATCCGTCTTTCCCGAAGCCATGGCTTTGAGCATCGGCAGTGATTTGTCCGTGAGACACACGACATAATCTTCATAGTAGGTCATGTCATACTCGCTGGTATGCGGGGAAACCTCAAAAACATAGTTTTCCTTCCCCACTCGGATTCCCACGCGGTCGGCGCCGATGGTTTCCCATGTTTCCAGGGCAAACGTCATCCGAATGAAGACCGTGTCCTCCATGTCCGGCATTTCCACAAAATCAAGGTATGTGCACAGCTGAACATTATCCCGGTTCATTTCTCCGAAATACGGCTGTCCATTCGGCCGGATCACGGTATCGATCCCGTTGTCATCCAGAAAGACTGAAGCGTCTTCCATCGATTCAATCCGGCCGGTATCGACCTCCGCCAGAGCGCTCACGGAGATGAGGATCAGAATCAACATCACACACAGGCATTTGAACATCCGGCGCATTCCATCACATTCCTTTCTTTACCTGCATCCGTCAGGCTGCAGCGGTCTCTGTTTTTGTCTCAGTTTTGTCCCATATTGATGATGTATGGTTCTTAAAATGAACAAGTTCACTTTAACACCACATCGTTCAAAGGTTTGCAAGGGTATTATAGCGCAAATCTTGTATTTTTTGCGTTTTTTTGATCTTTTGCAATCATTTATTTTATAAAAAAAGTCTATCAGAAGCAAAATACTTCTTGCTATTTGCGTTCAATCGAATTATAATCTTCATGGTTTTATTCCTTCGGGTCTGTGGTTGCAAGCCGATGCCAGTCGCAGGCGAAGCGGTCCACGTAATCCGTCCAAAGTGACGGGGAGCATGGTGCGGTCTAGATGTAAGTCCGTCCGGGTTCATCCCGAGAGGAGCGCGTGAGGGCGCAAAAGCGTTGAGCTACCTCCCAGACGGCGTGTGTGGGGTCAAAGATCAGGTCAGCCGGAGAAATAAGCCTATATCATTTTATGGGGGTTTCCTAACCATGTACGAAGACAAGACGCTGGTTTGCAAAGACTGTGGCGCCGAGTTCGTGTTCACCGCTGGTGAGCAGGAATTCTACGCAGAGAAGGGTTTCCAGAATGAACCCACCCGCTGCAAAGCATGCCGCGCTGCACGCAAAGCCAGCCGGCCGGCCGCTGGTGCACCTCGTGAGATGCATGATGCCATCTGCGCTAACTGCGGCAAGCCCACTCAGGTTCCTTTTGTTCCTCGCGAAGATCGCCCTGTGTATTGCAGCGAGTGCTTCGCAGCAATGCATCGCGCATAAGGCGAAACTGCACGTTGTATTTGACTTTAAAGCGTGCTTTTCCCCCAGGGGAAAAGCACGCTTTTTCATATCCGCATCCGCATGTGCTCCATTCCCTTCGCAAAACCGATTTATCTTGATTTCAGCTTGAAACGAACCGTCAAAACAACTATAATGAACAGGCACTTTGTGCAGTTTTTTGACGTCCCAAACGATTATTCTAGGAGGATTCTGTTATGGAAAGCACCCGCTCCAATTTTATCTGGGATGCGATTGATGAAGATCTCAAGGAAGGCCATTATGCGGAGGTGCATACCCGTTTTCCTCCCGAACCCAACGGCTATATGCATATCGGGCACTGCAAAGCGCTGATCATGGATTTTCTCACCGCAGAAAAGTATGGCGGCAAATGCAACCTGCGCTTTGACGATACCAACCCGGCCAAGGAAGATACAGAATATGTCGAAGCCATCAAGCGGGATATCCACTGGCTCGGTTTTGACTGGACCGGCGGTCTCTACTTTGCTTCCGACTATTATGATAAATGCTACGAAATCGCCGAAGACTGGATTCAGCGCGGCCTTGCCTATGTCGATGAACTGAGCAAGGATGAAATGCGCGAATACAGAGGAACCCTCACCGAGCCCGGCCGCAACAGCCCCTGGCGTGACCGTCCTGCAGAAGAAAGCCTGGACCTGTTCCGCCGCATGCGCAACGGTGAATTCCCCGAAGGCAGCAAGACCCTTCGCGCCAAGATCGACATGAGCAGCCCGAACATTGTCATGCGCGATCCGGCCATTTACCGCATTCTCTACAAGGAGCACTGGCGCACCGGCAACAAGTGGTGCATCTACCCGATGTATGACTTTGCGCATCCGATCGGCGACGCGCTCGAAGGTATCACCCATTCCCTGTGCTCTCTGGAATATGAAATCCATCGTCCGCTGTATGACTGGGTCGTGGAAAAGGCTTCCAACCTGCTCCCCGGTCATCCCCGGCAGATTGAATTTGCCCGCCTGAACATCACACAGACCGTCATGAGCAAGCGTTATCTGCGCCAGCTCGTTGAAGGCGGCTATGTCAAGGGCTGGGACGATCCCCGCATGCCCACACTCTCGGCCATGCGCCGCAGGGGCTATACGCCTGAAGCCATCCGCTCTTTCGTCGATCAGATCGGCATGAGCAAGGCTGATTCCACCGTGGACTTTGCTTTCCTTGAGCACTGTGTCCGCGATGACCTCGGTTCCCGTGCTCCCCGCGTCATGGCCGTGCTCCGCCCCCTCAAGGTCGTGCTCACCAACTGGCCTGAGGACAAGACGCAGACGATCACGCTGGAGAATCATCCTGACCATCCCGAGTTCGGCACCCGCAGCGTCACCTTCTCCCGCGAGATTTATGTCGAGCAGGATGACTTTATGGAGAATCCGCCGAAGAAGTATTTCCGCCTCTTCCCCGGCAATGAAGTCCGCCTGAAGGGCGCCTATATCATCCGGTGCGATGAATGCGTCAAGAACGAGGCCGGTGAAGTGGTCGAGCTGCACTGCACGGTGGATCTCGAATCTGCCAGCGGAACGCCCGGCGCTGACCGCAAGGTCAAGGGCACGCTGCACTGGGTCAGCGCAGCGGACTGCGTTCCCTTTGAAGCCCGTCTCTATGAGCCGCTTCTGACAGAGGAAATGCCCGAAGAGGAGACCGAAGAAGAAGGCTTCGGCGCATCCGCCAAAAAGGACTTTATCAGCCGCCTGAATCCCAACAGCATCACCACACTCCAGGGCTATGCCGAGCCCTGCACCGCGCAGGCAGAAAACGGCACCACCTATCAGTTCCTCCGCAACGGTTACTTCTGCAAGGATCCTGATTCCACCCCTGAAAAGCCCGTTTACAACCGCACGGTCGGGCTGAAGGACACCTGGGCCAAGCTGTCCAAATAACCCCTGCGCACACAATTCAGACTCAGAAACAGAATGGAGGATCCTCCGATGGAAGTTCGTACACGCTTTGCGCCGAGTCCGACCGGTTTTATGCACCTGGGCGGCCTGCGTACAGCCCTTTACAATTATCTCTATGCCAAAAAAATGGGCGGGAAATTCATCCTGCGCATTGAAGATACCGACCAGGAGCGCTATGTGGAAGGTGCGACCGAGGTCATCTATGACACCCTGCGCGGCTGCGGCATGCAGTGGGATGAAGGCCCGGACGTCGGCGGCGATTACGGCCCCTATATCCAGTCCGAGCGCAAGCAGCTCTATCTGCCCTATGCCAAGCAGCTTGTGGAATCCGGCCATGCCTACTACTGCTTCTGCACTGAGTGCGAGCTGAAAGCCCGCCGCGAGGCTGCCGAGGCCCGCGGAGAGGTCTACAAGTATGACAAGCACTGCCTCCGTCTCCCCAAGGAGGAAGTGGAAGAGCGCCTGGCCCGGGGCGATTCCTGGGTCATCCGCCTCAATGCCCCGACGGAAGGTGAAAGCAGCTATCATGACGCGGTCTATGGCGACATGACCTTCCCGAATGACACGCTTGATGACATGGTGCTCATCAAGGCAGACGGCATGCCCACCTACAACTTCGCCAACGTCATCGATGACCATCTGATGGGCATCACGCATGTCATGCGCGGCGCAGAATACCTTTCCTCCACGCCGAAATACAATCTCCTCTATGAAGCCTTCGGCTGGGATATTCCCGAGTATGTGCATCTGCCCTCCGTGATGCGTGACAGCCATCACAAGCTCTCCAAGCGCGATGGCGATGCCTACTACTCCGACTATGTCGAGAAGGGCTACCTGACCGAGGCGCTCATCAACTACCTCGCGCTGGTTGGCTGGAATCCCGGTGATGACCGCGAGTTCTTTACCATGGATGAACTGATTGACGTCTTCGATATCTCCCGCCTGAACAAGGCGCCCGGCATCTTTGACGTCGACAAGCTCACCTGGTTCAACGCTGAGTATATCCGCCGTATGGATTTCGACCGTTACCTGGAGATCGTCACGCCGTGGTTTGACAAAGTGCTCAAAGGCAAGAACATTGACTATCATCGTCTCGCTGAGCTGATGAAAGACCGCACCGAAGTGTTCAACCGCGTACCGGATATGGTTGCTTTCCTCGGAGAGCTTCCCGAGTACTCTGTTGATCTCTATACCCACAAGAAGATGAAGTCCAATCCTGAAGTTGCAAGAACGGCCCTGGCCCTGTGCCTCCCTGTTCTGGAGGGCATTGATGAAGCCGACTGGAATGAAACGGTGATTCACGACCGTCTTATGGAGACGATCGCGAATTCCGGCATGAAGAACGGCGCTGTGCTCTGGCCGCTCCGCATTGCGATTTCCGGTCAGGCTTCCACTCCGGGCGGTGCTATGGAAATTGCTTACCTGCTTGGCAAGGAAGAAACGCTTCGCCGCATCCACTGCGGTCAGGAAATGCTGGCTTCCGCTGAGTAATCAGAACCGCCCATATGGGCGGTTCTTTGCATTTCCTTTCGTTTATCGAATGTTTCAGGAGGTTCAGCTGATGAACAGACTTCGCGCCTTTCTTGTCATAGTGCTCTGCCTGCTTTTCTGCGTTTCTGCACACGCGGAACTGATCATGGTCAATTCACCCGATGCAATGCCGGAAACCGATGCAGACGGGTTTCTGCCCGCCGCCGGGGACGGGTATTACTACAGCAATCACGCCGAGGGACTCTGGCTGTATATGGATGCAGATACCCGCATTGAAATCACGCGTCATCAGACCAAAAGTCCGCTGATCACCTACTATCTCGCGGACATTGTCTGCCGTCCCGGGACCACCCTGTACACCCGCACCTGGAACGAAAAAAAGCCCGGGAGAACCAACGGGCTTCCTCAGGAAATCGCACAGCGTGACCACGCCGTCTTTGCCATGAGCGGAGACTTCTACAGCTACCGGATTGCGCATGACCGCTATCCCGGCATCATCATCCGCGAGGGAAAGGCGATCTACAAGAAGACCTATTCCAAGTACGTGCGTGCCGTGCCCAATCTGGCCAATATGGCCTTCTTCCCCAGCGGCATGACTGAGGTCAACGAATGCAGCGATTATTCCGCCAAAGAGTACCTTGAACGCGGCGCAGAGACCGTGCTCTCCTTTGGCCCGATTCTGATCCGGGACGGAGAAATCCCCAAGCTGAGCGACAGCGCCTACACGCACCTCGAGCCGCGCTGCGCCATCGGTGTCGTCGAGCGCAGCCACTTTATCGCCCTGCTGGTGGAAGGCCGTAAAACGCATTCTGACGGCGCTGATCTGCAGACCTGCGCTGAGATCCTGCTGGAGGCCGGCTGCACCGATGCCCTGAATCTTGACGGCGGGAATACGGCTGCCATGCTCTTCCTTGGTGAAAGCGTGCAGCTCGCCGACGGCGGCGGAATCGATGTCAACGAGCGCGCCATTCCGGATATTCTCTGTGCCGGCACCTACTGATCCCACGCCCTGGCCTGAAGATAAAAAGACGAATCCCCCGGTTACTTGCTGAACCCGGGGGATTCGTCTTTTATGCTGTTCTTTTGTAAAGAGATACGCTTATGCGCGCTCCATGTACTCACCGGTACGGGTATCCACGCGGATCATATCGCCGGTGTTGATGAACAGCGGCACCTGCAGGCTGTAACCAGTCTCGAGGGTTGCAGGCTTATAGGTGTTGCTGGCGGTGTCGCCCTTGAAGCCAGGCTCGGTATCGGTCACCTGGAGGGTCACGAAGTTCGGAGCTTCAACGGAGAAAGCGCTTCCCTTGAAGAAACGGACGACGACGGTGGTGCCTTCCTTGACATAGGGGATGGCATCTTCCACCTGGTCGTGGTTCAGGGGCAGCTGCTCGAAGGTCTCGTTGTCCATGAAGTAATACAGATCGCCGTCATTGTAGACGTACTGCATTTCCTTGGTCTCGATGATGGCCTTGGGCATTTTGTCAGTGGGGTTGAAGCTGCGTTCCACAACAGCACCGGTCATGATATTCTTGATCTTGGTGCGGACAAAAGCTGCGCCTTTGCCGGGCTTCACGTGCTGGAAATCAACGATATTCCATACGCCGCCATCCCACTCAATGGTAATTCCTTTTTTGAAATCGCCTGCTGTAATCATGTTCATTCCTCCAGTTTCTTTTCAGACAGATCAAACATGATCCGTCAGGCGCACCCAACAGAATCATGAAGTCCACTTTCAGCATAATGCTGCATGAAACATCGAGATGTTTCCGTCCGATTGTAACATAAGTTGCAGAACTTGAAAAGGGGGTGATTGTCAAAATCCCTGCATTTAGGGCGTATTTGCGCCACTGGTGCACGCCGGTCATGACATTTCCGTGCTCCCTTCCCTCACCGATTCTGCCGTCCGGAAAAATAATCCGGAATTGCTTGATATTTCCCATTTAATAAGTAGAAACAGACTATCAAAAAATGGTGTTTTGTGGTATAATAAATTGTTCCGTTTTGAAGTATTTGCAAGGGTTTGGAGGGGTTTTTCTGATTGTCCATCTTGGTAAAAACAAGGCCATCGATGCCAGTCGAATTCTCCTTCTGGCCGATCTGACCTATCCCCCTGCGGACACAACGGAAATGCTGCTGGAAAAGCTGCGGAAAAGCGGACGCATCCAGCAGTTGGGAGCCCATCCCAAAACACTGGTTTTTTATACTGATGCGCACAATGAACTGCAGTGCGTTCTGACCACCACCGGTCTGCGCTCCCTGCGCGCAAGGTTCGACGAGTCCGGCATTCCGGACGATGCAGTTGCATGGAAGCAACAGGCAGACAAGATGTGAGGTAGATTATGGAAGAAAAAAACATGCTGAATTCCCCGGCTCCGGAAGCGTCTTCCGAAAACCCGCAGAGTGATGCGGTGGAAGAATACAAAGAGCTCTCCGCAGAAGAGATGGAACGGGAAATCCGTGAAGCCACCCAGGTGACGGAAGACTATGGCGAGGATCAGATCCAGGTTCTGGAAGGCCTCGAAGCTGTCCGCAAGCGTCCCGGCATGTACATCGGTTCCACTGATGTCCGCGGACTGCATCACCTTGTTTATGAAATCGTGGACAACTCCATCGATGAAGCACTGGCCGGATTCTGTAAGGAAATTGATGTCACGCTGTCCAAAGATGGATCGGTCACCGTCAGGGATGACGGCCGCGGTTTCCCTGTCGGCATTCATCCCAAGACCGGACGTCCTGCAGTGGAAGTCTGCCTGACCATTCTCCATGCCGGCGGCAAGTTCGGCGGCGGAGGATACAAGGTTTCCGGCGGTCTGCACGGTGTCGGCGCTTCGGTTGTAAATGCGCTCTCCCGTCATCTGACCGTGACTGTTTATCAGGACGGCAAAGTCTATCAGCAGGAATATGAGCGCGGTCATTACCTGTATGACCTGAAGGTCATCGGCACCACTGAACGGACCGGCACGACCATCCAGTTCTGGCCTGATGTCAAGTCCCCTGATAATCCTGAAGGCATCTTTGAAACCGGCGCCTTCGAGTATGACACGCTCAAGACGCGTCTTCGTGAAATGGCCTTCCTGAACAAGGGCATCCGGATCCTCTTCCGGGATGAGCGGCCTGATGAACCCAAGGAGCATGACTTCTGCTATGCCGGCGGTCTTCGCGAATACGTAAAGTATCTCAACCGCCACAAGACGCCGCTCTTCCCCGAGCCCATTTACACGGAAGGCATCAAGGACGGTGTGCTGGTCGAGGTCGCCCTGCAGTACAATGACAGCTATCAGGACGCGATTTATTCCTTCGCCAACAATATTGCAACCCCCGACGGCGGTACCCATCTGACCGGCTTCAATACAGCTCTCAGCCGTGCCATCAACAACTATGGCCGCAAATACAAATATCTCAAGGATTCCGACGCCAACCTGAAGATCGATGACGTGCGCGAGAGCCTGACCGCCATCGTGTCCATCAAGATGGAGGATCCTCAGTTTGAGAGCCAGACCAAGTCCAAGCTGGGTTCAGGCAACGTCCGCGGCATCGTGGACTCCATCGTCACCGAAGAGCTGACCACCTATCTTGAAGAGAATCCGCAGGTTGCAAAGACCATCCTGGATCGCTGCGTCAATGCAGCACGCGCCCGTGAGGCAGCCCGCAAAGCCCGTGAAATGACCCGCAGAAAGACCGTCCTTGAGACCGCCTCCCTGCCCGGCAAACTGGCTGACTGCTCCGAGAGAGATCCCAGCAAGTGCGAAATCTTCATGGTCGAGGGTGACTCCGCAGGCGGTTCCGCCAAGGAAGGCCGTGACCGTCATTTCCAGGCCATTCTGCCTCTGCGCGGCAAGATTCTGAACGTGGAGAAGACCCGTCTGGAACGCGCCCTGAGCAATCAGGAAATCCGCGCCATGATCACCGCCTTCGGATGCGGCATCGGAGACGAGTTTGACGAATCCAAGCTGCGCTATCACCGCATTGTCTGCATGACCGATGCTGATGTCGACGGCGCACATATCCGCATTCTCCTTCTCACCTTCTTCTATCGCTACATGCGTCCCCTCGTGGAAAAGGGCTATGTCTATGCTGCCATGCCGCCGCTCTATAAGGTGACCCGCGGCAAGATTGAGCGCTATGTCTACGATGATGACGAGCTGCAGCGCGTCCTCGATGAAATCGGACGCGACCCCAAGCCGGATATTCAGCGCTATAAAGGTCTGGGCGAAATGTCGTCGGAGCAGCTCTGGACTACGACCATGAATCCTGAAACCCGTACCATGATGCAGATTACCCCTGAGGATGCCATGGAGGCCGATCAGCTCTTTACGCTGCTGATGGGCGATTCTGTCGAACCGCGCAAGCAGTTCATTCAGGAAAACAGTGACCTGGTCAAGGATCTGGACATCTGATTCCGCTGTGAAGGAGCAACATCATGAGTGATATCAAAGATAAGCTGATACCGGTCAACCTGGAACAGGAAATGAAAAAGAGCTTCATTTCCTATGCCATGGCCGTCATCGTGGACCGTGCTCTGCCGGATGTGCGCGACGGTCTGAAGCCGGTGCACCGCCGTATTCTCTATGATATGGCTGAGCTCGGCATGACACCTGACAAACCTTACCGCAAGAGCGCCCGCGTTGTCGGTGACGTTCTGGGTAAATTTCACCCGCACGGCGACTCCTCTGTCTATGACGCCATGGTTCGTCTTGCCCAGCCTTTCAACATCCGCTATCCGCTTGTCGAAGGCCAGGGCAACTTCGGTTCCGTGGACGGTGACGGCGCGGCTGCCATGCGTTATACCGAAGCCAGGCTGCAGAAGCTGACCATGTACATGCTGGAAGGCATTGAAAAGGACACCGTCGATTTCTATCCGAACTTCGACGAAACCCTCATGCAGCCGGCAGTCCTTCCGTCCCGCTTCCCGAACCTGCTTGTCAATGGTTCCAACGGCATTGCTGTCGGCATGGCCACCAATATTCCGCCGCATAACCTCGGCGAAGTCATTGACGGCGTTGTGTGCATGATCGACAATCCGGAATGCACCATTGAAGACCTGATGCAGCACATCAAGGGACCTGACTTCCCCACCGGCGGCATGATTCTCGGAAAATCCGGCATCCGCCAGGCCTACTATACCGGTCACGGCCACATCAATGTCCGCTGCAAGTCCGAGATTGAGGACATGGGGAACGGCCGCAGCCGCATCGTCGTCACGGAAATCCCCTACATGGTCAACAAGGCCACGCTGGTGAGTAAGATTGCCGACCTTGTCCGCGACAAGCGTATTGAAGGCATCTCTGACATCCGCGATGAATCCGACCGCAACGGCATGCGCATTGTCATTGAGCTGAAAAAGGACGTCTATCCGCAGGTTGTCCTGAATTTCCTCTACAAGCACACCTCGCTTCAGGAAACCTTCGGCACCAATATGCTCGCCCTGGTCGACGGCAAGCCCCGCGTGCTGAATCTGCGCGACATCATCTATTATTATCTGGAGCATCAGAAGGATGTTGTCACCCGCAGAACCAAGTTTGACCTGAACAAAGCACAGGCCCGTGCTCATATTCTGGAAGGTCTGCTGAAAGCACTCGACCACATCGACGAAATCGTGGCCCTCATCCGGAATTCGCCTGATACTTCCACCGCGAAGACCGGCCTCATGGAGACCTTTGAATTCACGGAAAAGCAGGCCCAGGCCATTCTGGACATGCGTCTTGCCCGTCTCACCGGTCTGGAACGCGACAGGCTCCTGGAGGAATATCAGGAACTCGAAAAGACCATTGCCTACCTGCAGTCCATTCTCGCCGATGATCAGCTCCTGATGGGCGTGATCAAAGACGAAATCCTCGCCATCCGCGATAAGTTTGCCGATGAGCGCCGGACTGAACTGACCACCATTGAGGGCGAAATTGATGTGGAAGACCTGATCGCTGAGGAAGACATGGTCGTCACTCTGACGCACACGGGCTACATCAAGCGGATTTCTGCCAGCACCTATAAGGCACAGCATCGTGGCGGCAAGGGCATTACAGGCATGACCACCAAGGATGAAGACTTTGCAGTACAGATGTGCATTGTCAACACGCATCAGGAGATCATGTTCTTCTCCAACCGCGGACGCTGCTATTCTCTGAAGTGCTATCAGATTCCTGAAGCCGGCCGAACCGCCCGCGGAACTGCGATCATCAACCTCCTGCAGATTTCGACAGACGAAAAGATCTCCACCATGCTGCCGATTCCGAAGGGTGATGACACCGCTTACAATCTCGTCTTCGGCACCAAGCAGGCCATCATTAAAAAGACACCGCTGAGCGAATTCAAGAATCTGCGCCGCAGCGGCCTGATCGCACTGAATCTCCGGGATGACGATGAACTGGTCGGCGTTCGCCTCTCCAAGGGTGATGACGAGCTCATCATGGGCAGCCGTCTGGGCATGTCCATCCGCTTCAAGGAATCCCTCGTGCGCTCCATGGGCCGTATGGCGACCGGTGTGCGCGCCATGCGTCTGCGTGAAGGAGACGAAATCATCGACTTTGCGATCATTGAACCTGAGACCATGGTTCTGGCCATCACCACCCGCGGCTTTGGCAAGCTGACCAGCCCTGACGCCTACCGTGAACAGGGCCGCAACGGCTATGGCATCCGTGCCATTACCCTCACCCCGAAGACCGGTGAGCTGGCCGCCCTGCTGTTGGTCCATATGGATGAAGACATTCTTCTCATCACCGACGACGGCACGATTATCCGTTCCCCGATCAATTCCATCCGCGTCTGCGGGCGTACTGCACAGGGCGTGAAGATGATGCGCATCTCGGATGACAGCCGTATCGCCAGCGTGGCGCGTGCTGAGCGCGAGGAACCCGAGGAGAATGAAGCCGATCTTCCCGAAATGCCTTCTGAGGATATGCAGGAAGACATGATTTCAGACGCCGAGGAAAACCTGGTAGAACCGGTATTGGATCCCAAAGATGCCCTTTCGGATCTGGATATGGATCTCCCTGACGGGTCTGAAGAAACCCCTGAAGACGATATCTGATCCCTTTGCACATAAGCTTCGGCTTATGTGCTTTTTTCATGTCGGCTCACTCTGCCGTTTCCCGCAGAGTGAGTTTTTTATCACACTTTGTTTACATTTGATCAGTTGACACGATTGGTAGACAGTTGTATACTCTCTGACGTAGACAGCTGTCAACTAAAAATCGGAGGTGTTATTCATGTCAATTCAGGTGACGGAAGCCGAATGGAAAATCATGGAAGTGCTCTGGGATCACGCGCCGCGCACGATGACAGAGATTACTGCAGTCCTTTCACCGACAACCGGGTGGACTCGCCACACCGTGATTACCCTGCTCAAGCGGATGGTGGAGAAGGGCACCATCAGCGTGGATGATTCGGACCGGGCCAAGAAATACACGCCTCTTGTCACACGCGAAGAAGCATCCACGGAAGAAACCCACAAGTTTCTTTCCCATATTTTCAAAGGAAAAGCTTCTCTTCTCGTCAACCAGCTCGTTGATTCCGGTGATCTGACGGCCGATGACCTGCAGCAGATTCTGGATGTCATGCGAAAGAAGTAAAACTCATGGATGTCTGATCTCAAGCGAAACCGCAGAGAATCACGACAGTTTCATTCCGCAGGCCGGTTATGCCTGCAGAGGGAGGGTTGTTCATGCGTTCCGCCTATCTTTACAATTTTCTGATCGAAGCCAATATCATGGCTGTCATCGCCATTCTCCTGATGATACCCCTGCGCCGTTTTTTCCGGAAAACACTCGGCAACAGTGCGCTGTGTTTCGGATGGCTGCTCATTGCCATCCGCCTGTTGCTGCCGCTTTCCCTGGTCAATCCCCTGATTCATGAAATCCGTTCCCCTTTCGCTGCAGACGCGGGCATTCGTCCGATTGCAGGACAGATCAAGGTCCGCGTTGGGGACGTCGTCGAAGGAATCTCCGATATGTTCTGGAAGTCCGAAAACAGGCCTGCGTATGATGCCGTACAGCGTCTGACCATTGACATGGAAAACGCAAACGTCAGCATTGCTCTGGCCAAAATCTGGCTCGTCGGTGTGCTGCTTGTGGCCGCCTGGTTTCTTTTCAGCAACATTCATTTCCGTATGCGGCTTCGAGCCGACAGGATCGAACCCATTTCCGGGGATCTCCTCGAGCAGTATGAAACCGTCTGCCGCCAGAGAGGTGTGAAGCATCCCCTGCCCGTTTATTTCACGGACCCGCTTCCAAGTGCCTGCCTGGTCGGCGTTTTCCGCCCGTATATTGCCCTGCCGCTGAGTGCTGCACCGCAGGATGCCATACAGGTACTGACTCATGAGATCTGTCATTATAAAAACCTGGATCATCTCTGGGGCATTCTGCGCCTTGTGTGCTGCATGCTGCACTGGTTCAATCCGCTGGTCTGGATGGCCGCATCCATGAGCCGGACAGACTGTGAGCTGCGCTGCGACAGTTCCGTGACGCACTCCATGTCCCCTGAGGACAGAAAATCCTATGCCAGTGTTCTGGTCCTGGCTGCTTCAAAAAGAAACGCACCGGGTGTCGGTGTACTTGCAACCGGCATGACCATGACCGGAAAGCGTCTCAAAACCCGCATTCTGTCCGTTGTCGAGCAGCATGAGCCCCTTCACGCTCTGAGCATTGCCTTTATTCTCCTCGCTTCCATGTGCCTGCTCGGTGCCTTTGCCACTTCTGAGACCCGGGAGCAGCTTATGGACATCGGATGGCCCATGCCGGCTGAACACTATCTCACCGAAGGCATTCAGGGACAAACCAGCATCCGCAGTGAAGAGGAAGCCACAGAATATGCGGAAAAACTGTGGCATACACTGACAGGCAGCGAACCGCAATATGATCTTCAGGTCATCCACAACGACGATATGTCCTGGTATGCAGACTGTGCAGATGAAAGCGGCCAGCTCCGCTTTTCAACATCCTTCCTCGCCAACGGCGTTGTCTGCAGTCTCAATCTTTTCACCCCGGAGGAGGCCCTGCTGGAGGGTGCTGAAATCATTGACAGCCAGTTTATGGATCCCGCTGAGATGAACCTCATCCGGAAATGGGCTGCTGAACAGATGGAAACGCTGAATCCGGGTTCATCCCGTCTGGTCTCTGAATTCCAGCTGCTCCTCATGCGGGACACAGGCCATACGCGCTTTGTCTCCCTGCATGCAGACCCCAAGGACAGCCACTATGACTGCGGCATCACCCTGTTTCTCCAGATCACATCCGAAGGCTACAGACTGCTCGAGATGTCCCTGGTCGGCAATGGTTAACCGGGAGGCCTGCAATATGGAATCCACGCAGTCCCTGTCCGCTGTTCCCGCGCCTTCTGCCGCTCTGTCCCCGGAAAAGAGAGTTCTCGCCTGGTATGATGCCTGGGCGGATGACATGCTCCGCTTCTGCTTTCTGTGTCTTGGCAGTCAGCAGGAGGCTGAAAAAGCCCTCTGCGAAGCATTTCTGCGGCTGATGAAAAACAGTTCCGCTTCCCGGGAATATCCGTTCTCTTCTCCCCGCACACTGTGCCTGCGGTCAGCCTGCATCGTCTGCAAAAAATCCCTCCGCCGCTTCAGACGGTTCTATCCGGCAGATGATGCTGCGCTATCCGCACAGCTGGCCGCTTTTGGCTGTACACAGCCAGGTGATCTGAAACTGCTCATCGGCATCCTGCACCTGCCGTTCACTGAGCGATGCATTCTTCTGATGACCTGCTGGCTCGGACTGTCCGAAGAAGAGACGGCCTTCGTCATGCATCTGCGTCCCGCTGTGCTCAGAAGGCACCGTATCAAAGCGGAAGAGATGATGACAGAGGGCCGGTCCGAGATGGAGGAATAAACAATGAACTTACGATCTGATGACTCCCGCTGTTCGCATTGGGGCAGCATCCTGATTCTGTCTGCCCTGTTGCTGCTAAGCTGCCTCTATCCCGCACACGCTGCATCCAATGAACACGGTCTGATCTCCCTGGTCCAAAGCAGCCTCACTGAAGTTCTGGGCTACACGCCTGAGGAGGCCGCTCAGTTTGTGGTCGAAGAAGAGAATGAGCATCTCGTCCGCTTCTGGCCGCCTGAGCACCCGGACTGGGTCTATACCCTTTCGCTCAGCGACCGAAATCAGGTAACCAGCAGCAGTCCATTTGACACCTCATTCTTCGCCTTCCAGGGAGAAGAGATGGTGCGAAGTCTTGTCCGCACGGTCCTTGAAGAAGGATGGCTGTCTGACTGGAAGTCGGAAAGCCGCCAGGAGCTGCTCGCGCATTGCAAGGAAGAACTTCATTTCGCGCCATGCAGTGAAACCTATCTGTCAGATCATGCCGGAAATGCACTCCACGGCCTCTTTGAGAGTTTTTACGGACCTGACATAGGATGGACTGAGCCTCTGCATGCATGGTTCCAGAGTCTGGTGGATGCATATGATCTGCCCGTTCAGTCTCTCCCCTTCCATACGCCGGGCATGCAGCAGGTCACGTTTCCGGATCCGCACAGCGTAGCGGTCCACACACTGACCCTCTTTGAACAGGAAATTCCGCCTGAACTGAAGCAGGCGTTTGAAAACCCGCATCTGAATGGCTGGACCTTTCAGGCCGGTGCCATCCTGGCCAGCGACTGGTCTGCAGCCTCTTCTATGAGCCGACTGAATGAAGGTATAGGATTGGCAGGCCTTCAGAGAGACGGGCGCCGCATGCTCGTCATGTTTGAATTCGAAAACGGGACCTGGAGCGTTTATCCAGTTGGAGAAAACGCCCTGATCGCAAATGAAGACTATCGGATCCGCTACGATTTCATGCGTTCGGTTTTTACCGTTGAGTACCTCCGTTCCGACGGAAGCACGCTCATCCTGTATGTTTCCCCGATTCATGGTGATCACTACTGCAAACTTCTTGCCTGTGAAAACCGTGCTCCTGCTGTCGCGCATTCTCTGTGGCTCGATGCCAGCAGGCGTCTGATCCCGACCTGGAAAGATGAACCGAGCAGTGAAACGGCTATCTTTCATTCCAGCCTCCCCTCCGTGCTCGGCTTTTACCCGATTGAAATGCTAATCCTGAATGCCGCGGAGGGTGAAGAATACCCGCTGCCGGTGGTGCCGGACGGGTTTACCGTCGCAAGCGGCGTCAATCTCAGGGCGTCCGCCAGCAGCCATTCCAAAAGTCTGGGCCTCCTGATGCCAGGCACGGTCATACCGATTCTGGACACGCTTCCCGGCTCCAACAGTCCCTGGATTCACACCCGAATCGGATTTCTGGAAGGGTATGTCAGCTCCGACTATACGCAGGAGGGCAATACGTCCATCAGCCTGAATACGCCCCCGCTCCTGGCAAAATCAGTCAAAGCGCTGAATTTGAAAAAATGGACCAGCTGGTTTGCCGGGAAAGCCGGGAGCTGCCCTGCCGGAACCAAAATGCGCGTCATCATGGAAACCGGAAACTGGCTGTATGTCTGTATCCCGGACGCCGGAGTCAGCAACCTCACGAACCTGGATGGAAT
This sequence comes from Christensenella sp. UBA2853, assembly GCA_002350845.1. Lineage (GTDB taxonomy): Bacteria > Bacillota > Clostridia > Christensenellales > Aristaeellaceae > UBA2943. The sequence goes on along the minus strand of DEFL01000011.1, from coordinate 38,931 downwards.
CTATGGGTTTGTCCGTAAGGATGATGTCATCCAGGCCAGCATGGAAGGTGTGCTTGACTGGCTGAACTGAGACCTTCTTTCCAACAGAAAACTGCAGCCCTGACCCGCGTCAGAGCTGCAGCTTTTTTGTTTTTGCTGAAGATGAATTACTTGGCAATGGGCAGCCAGATGTTCTGTTCGATTGCCTTCTTCAGAATATCCGGGGTGTTTCCGCCCATGAAGCCGGTCTTGTCTTCCAGAATGGTAAACTCGCTGCCATCATAGGTGGTGCGGGTCATCTGGTCATCGCCGTAGAAGTTGCATTCGAGATAGTACTCGCTGCCGTCCGCCTTGCGGCTGACTGTGCACTCGAGTTCTGCGCCGATGTCTTCAATGGTGTAAGGAACCGTGGTGTATTCGTCATACGCCGCGTTCGGAGCGAACACCGGGGCAAAGGGCAGTGCAGAGGCAGGATCTGCAGCAGGCTCTGCGGCAGGCGCAGCAGCTGCAGGAGCATCGCCGTGAATGGGCAGCCAGATGTTCTGATCCATCGCCTTCTTCAGGATATCCGGGGTGTTTCCGCCCATGAAACCTGTCTTATCTTCCAGAATGGTGAACTCGCTTCCATCATAGGTGGTGCGGGTCATCTGGTCATCGCCGTAGAAGTTGCATTCGAGATAGTACTCGCTGCCGTCCGCCTTGCGGCTGACCGTGCATTCGAGTTCTGCACCGATGTCCTCAATGGTGTAAGGAACGGTGGTGTATTCGTCATACGCCTCGTTCGGTGCAAACACCGGAGCAAAGGGCAGTGCAGAGGCAGGATCTGCAGCAGGCTCTGCAGCTGCAGGGGTCGCACCGTGAATGGGCAGCCAGATGTTCTGATCCATTGCCTTCTTCAGGATATCCGGGGTGTTTCCGCCCATGAAACCGGTCTTGTCTTCCAGAATGACAAACTCGTTTCCGTCATAGGACGTGCGGGTCATCTGGTCGTCACCATAGAAGTTGCATTCGAGATAGTA
>DEFL01000011.1:12678-37892 GCA_002350845.1 Christensenella sp. UBA2853 | reverse complement strand
ACCGTGCATTCGAGTTCTGCACCAATGTCTTCAATGGTGTAAGGAACGGTGGTGTATTCGTCATACGCTTCGTTGGGTGCAAACACCGGAGCGAAGGGCAGAACAGAAGTATCCACGGCGGCAGATGCTGCAGCCGGTGCCTTGGTGGGCAGCCAGATGTTCTGCTCGATGGCCTTCTGCAGGATCGCGGTGTTGCTGCCGCCCATAAAGCCGGTCTTGTCTTCCAGAATGGTAAACTCGCTGCCGTCATAGGTCGTGCGGGTCATCTGGTCGTCGCCGTAGAAGTTGCACTCGAGATAGTACTCGCTGCCGTCGGCCTTGCGGCTGACCGTGCAGGCCAGATCCGCACCGATATCTTCGATGGTATAGGCAACCGTGGTGTATTCGTCATAGGCCTCGTTCGGTGCAAAGACCGGTGCGAAGGGCAGGACGGAGGTATCCACTGCAGCCGATGCAGCCGGTGCCTTGGTCGGCAGCCAGATGTTCTGCTCAATGGCTTTTTGAAGGATCGCGGTATTGCTGCCGCCCATAAAGCCGGTCTTGTCTTCCAGAATGACAAACTCGTTTCCGTCATAGGACGTACGGGTCATCTGGTCGTCGCCGTAGAAGTTGCATTCGACATAATACTCACTGCCATCGGCCTTGCGGCTGACCGTGCAGGCAAGTTCCGCACCGATGTCTTCAATGGTGTAGGCCACAGTGGTGAACTCATCATAGGCTTCGTTCGGTGCAAACACCGGAGCGAAAGGCAAAGCAGAGTAATCAATCGCGGGTTCCTGCGCAGTTTCCGCTGCAGGCATAGCGGCCTGGAATTCTGCTTTGGCGGCCTCCACCGCTTCGGCAACCTTCTGGTCCACATCCGCCTGGGTGAACATGCCGGCCACCTGGCTCTGCAGCCTGCTCGCGCGGCCCTCTGCATCGTTGAGCTTGGATTCAAGGGATGCCTTGGTGCTGGCAGCCTCAGACGTCACCGTTGCCAGCTGCTTTCTCAGACCGGAAGCCTGATTGTAGAAAATGCAGGTGCAGGCAATGGCAGCCGCAAGGAGAACAGCCAGAGCAGCCGTCAGAATCCGTCCGATCTTCTTTCTGCCTGCAGCTGTCTGAGCTGCCAGCACGGCCGGATCTGTTTCCGGTTTGGTCATCGGAAGGAAGGATGCAACCAGACTGACAATCAGGGCAATGATGACCAGCGTCAGATAGACAATCCAGGAGATAATCGTTTCCACACCGTCAAGTCCGGCCACGACATAACCGATCTGGTTGACCATCAGTTCAGATCCCCATACTGCAGCCGATGCCAGAAGCACGGAAACGCAGACAGGAATGTAGTTTGAGATTCTCGGGAACTTACGGGCAATCACAAACCCCAGTGCCACAAGGACAATCACGCCGCCGAGCATAAAGTACACCGGCGCCATGGTATACATCACACGGGTATAGAGGATGATGGCCGCAACGGCAAGAATTCCGGGGACCGTCATCAGATAGGAAGCGATAGCGTTTCGATTCTTCATCAGTCATCCCTCCTCAATTCTTCTTCCGGGATTTGAAGTCGCTGCGAATGGACATAAACAGGCACAGACAGGTCAGAACAGCGAGAAGAATGGTTCCCACCAGCAGGACATTGTCATACCATGTGCGGATATACACAATCTTGGATGTGTTGCTGATCCCGTTCATGGCGTTGGACTGCACAATATTGTACAGATAATGGTGCAGGGCTTCCTTCATCTGCTCCTGGAACCAGACATCCTTCTGGATGGCGCTCTTGGAAGCAGCCATGGTTCCGATATTGGATGTATCATAGGCAGAAGAGGTCAGGCATCCACCGCCGCCGCCAGCGGTGACATCGCGCCAGTTCATGTAATCGGCACCGTTGATCATGTCGGTGACAAACCAGCCCATATAGCCCCATTCATTGCGGGCAATGTTCACCAGCAGATTTCTGTAACCGCCGGAATAGTTGACACCGGCACGGTTGAAGGCAGTCATGATGCCCTGGGCGTTGTTGCCGGACATGCACATATGGAAGGAGCGGAGCTCGTTCTCACGTGCAGCCTGCTCGGTCATAAAGGTGGAAAGACCCGAGCGGTTGGATTCCTGATGGTTGAAGGCAAAGTGCTTGGGTTCAGCCATCGTGCCCTTGCTCTTCAGGCCGATGCAGACCGCATTGCCCATATAGGCAGAGAGCACGGAGTCCTCGGAATAGTATTCATGGTTGCGCGCGCAGTATACGGCGCGGTGGAGGTTCAGGCCGGGAGCATAGATGCTGCTTTCCTTGGCCCATAGACCGTCCTCGCCCAGGAGCTGACCTTCGCGTTCAATGAGCGCCTTGTTGAAGGTTGCTGCCACAACAGGCTCGGTCGGCATAGCGGCCATGCGGTATGCAGACATTTCATCGTTCTGAGAGACATAATAGGGATTGTTCTTGTCGTTTTCGGTCCAGCGCACATAATATCCGCCGACCTGGTCACCCGTATATCCGAGAGGACCATCATTGCAGTATACGCGGCTGAGCTGAATGGAATCAATGTTCTCCAGGTCGTCGCCGGCCTTTTCAATGAACTGAATGGCCTCATCCAGCGTGATCTGATTGAGCAGCTGCTCCCAGATGGGATCATCGTAAGGCAGTGCACCCTGATAGGATCCGTCCTCACCGGTCACCATGGCATCAATGAGCTTCAGCGGACCGCTCTGTCCCCAGGTGACGGAACCGGTATCTCCGCTGTTTTCAGACAGAGTGTACTGTTTGTCCTTCAGTCCCTGCATCATGGCCGTGGTCGGGGTAATGGCAGGAACGGGCGTCCAGCCCTTTGTCCAGTCGGAACGGGTTGTATATTCAACAGTTCCGGCAATCAGCTTGTTGATATCCATATCCTGCAGCTGGTTCTCGACACCGGCGGAATAGGTCTCGATGTCTCTGGCTGCCAGGTTCCAGACCAGGGCTTTGTCCGCAGAGATAACTTCGGTTTCAGCTGTCTTCACCAGGCCTGCGTCGCTGCCATTCTTCTTGGCCAGAATGTTGTTGAGTGCTTCATGGGCACCGTTGCCGACAGCAAAGTAATAATCGCCTTCGTCAAGGACCCATGCACCGGTAGTACCGTTCGCCTTGACGGCATTCTCGTCATAGCTTGCGAAATACAGAGGATCAAATGAAATGGTCAGTTCCTCAGATGCACCGGGGGCAAGCAGAGAGGACTTTTCAAAAGCAACCAGCTGGACAGCAGACTTTTCCAGTCCGCCCTCAGTGTAGGGCGCCTGGACATAGAGCTGAGCCACAGCCTTGCCCGCAACATTACCGGTATTGGTCACGGTCACTTTCGCGGTGCCCTGTCCACCCAGATTGACTTCCACAGAGTTCAGTTTTTCTTCGAATGTCGTGTAGCTCAGGCCGTAGCCGAAGGAATAGGACACTTCATCGTCCCAGTTCCAGGCTGCGTTGGTGGTACCCGCATTACCGGATGCATTGGCTCTGCCAAGCACACTGTCTTCATAACGGGTTTCATAATACTTGTATCCGGTATAAATGCCTTCGGACTCAACCAGATACCAGTCACCCTTGTCCGCGTCTTCCAGGAGATCCCCTGTGCCGGATTTGGAATTGTTGGTATACAGATAGACACCGAAGTTCACCATGGCCGGAGCAGAATCCGAGCGCACAGCATAGGTGTCACTGATGTGACCGGAGGGGTTGACCGCACCGGAAATCACATCTGCCACGCCAAGGAAGCCGTTCATGCCGGGAGCGCCGCACCACACGATTGCGCCAATGCCCTCGTCATTCTTCAGATCTTCGATCTCGATCGGGTTGTCTGAATTCAGAAGGACAACCACCTTGCTGGAGTGCGCTTTGGCCAGAGCGATCATTGCCTTTTCATTGGCGGAAAGGGCAAGAGGACGCTCAAAGCTGTCATTGGCATCCGAGCTGATCATTTTGGTGTTATAATCAGCAGCTTCCGAGTTGTCTCTGCTCAGAGTGACCAGAGCAACCGTCCCGTCGGCCGATGCAAGCACAGCGTCCGTATAGATGCTGGAGGGTGCTTCACCAATCTTATACTTTGCAGCATTTTCATACATCTTGCCGAAGGAAGGTGTCAGCGAATGACCGCCGTTTCTTCCATATCCGCCCTTGCCGTTGACGGCATCGGACTGATACAGTGCAAGCATGTCTGCGTTCAGGCTGAAGCCCTTTTCCGTCAGTGCAGTCACCAGGTCATACTGCTTCTGACCGCCTTCAGCATCGATGGCCACGGAAGAGCCGATCATGCCGCCGAGTGTGGGGTTGATGCTGTTCAGACCCCAGAGTGTCACTTTTTCGTTCGCGATATCCAGAGGCAGGGTGTTTCCTATGTTCTTAAACAGAACCGTTCCTTCCTCTGAGATTTCCTCTGCCAGCTGATTCTTTGCGGCAATGAGGTCTTTAATGGAAGCATACTCCGATTTGAAATACGTGGTGTCCTTTTTCTCTCCGTCCGCTGTGTCCACGATCTTATAGTTCGTGATGCCCAGCTGACCGTTGATGAATGAGGCGTTCGCATTCACAATCGCCGTTGCGCCCACAATAATGGCAAGAAGACTTGCAGAAATTGCGGTCAGGCCTCTCCAGAGGCTTGAGGTTTTTCCTTTTGTGCGCATACCATTCCTCCATAATCATACTTGGTACCCATGAGCCGGAGCGCTGCAGTTCTCTGTCCCGGCACTGCCTCGAACAGAAAAAAACAAAACCTCCGCGATGAAGGCTTTGTTTCATCCGCGTCACACTGACTCACCCATGATTATACATGATCAGTCATGATAGCGCAAGGAAATTATAGATAATTCGGTTCCCTGTTATCCATATATTCCATTTATTCACGTCATATTGTTCCGTCTGTACAGCCGGCCCGCACCGGATTAGGGTTGGATGCCCAGTGCCTGGTTCAGGAAGACTGCAACCGCTTCCAGGCGCTCTCCCGTATAGAACAGATCCGATGCGTGTCCCAGTCCGTGCAGTTCCTGGAATGTCACGTTTTCCTTTCCGCAGGCTGCTGCAAGCGCAGCGGAAAGTTCCCTGCTCTGCGGGCACGGAACCGTGATATCCGCATCCCCATGCTGGATCATGGACTTCAGTTCCCTGTTTTTCACCCCTCCTGCAATGATCTCAAGGACACTGCTTTCCCGGATGATCTGTTCTGTCCACTCACTTTTTGCCTTCCCGATCCAGCATTCCTCGCAGCTCGCAAACCCCTCACACGAATTCTGCACCCAGCCGTTTCCCATGCTGACAACCCAGGCCGGAATCCCCTCTTCACGGAATTGTTCATCCATGCCTGAAAAATCCATGACACCGTAAAAATCCACAAGTGCTTTGATTGGGACCTGGTCCTCCGTGACCGCTTCATACGCCGCCAGATATCCCCCGGCACTCTCGCCCCAGATCGCAATGCCGTCTGCGCGGTAACCATAGTCCTGCGCATGCCCGGCCAGGAAGCGCACCGCAGCGCGGACATCCTCGATGGCAGCGGGGAACCTGGCTTCCGCTGCAAGGCGGTAGTTCACACTGGCGCAGGCAAACCCGTGGTCCCGGAAATATCTGTACATCAGCTGCGCCTGCCGGGTCTGCGTATCTCCGGAGACAAACCCGCCCCCGTGAACCAGTACAAACAGCGGCACAGGTTCTTCGGAAGACGGAACATACAGATCAATGTACTGGCTCGCATGATCACCGTAGGCGATTCTCTCATACGCCCCGCCTGTCCACTCCGCATCCTGGCTGAGCGGGATCTTCGGCTGGGTCAGATTGGACCCTATGATCCAGAGCGTCCGGTACTGAAGAGCCAGAATGACAACTGCGAGAATCAGTATACCGACAAGGATCAGCTTCCACGTTTTGATTGTTTTCTTCATGATGATTCTTTTCCGCCTTTCCCTCAGAAAATCCTCTGAAGAAAATTATACAGGGCCAGATGCCAGTTGCCAATGGAATGATAGCGCATCGGGAACACATCCATGTCTGTGTTGACCCCGGTCGTCAGCCTGGGCTCTATGCTCAGCAGGGCGGTATTGTCCTGAAGCTGGCGCGGAAGCGCAAAGTCAAATGTTCCGCTCGTCACATAGAGATAGTGAATCGGATAATCCCGGAATGCCTCACTCTGGATGGTATTCCTGAAATACTCCGCATCTGTCCGGCTTCCGGAGAAGGTGCCGAACCAGGAGAACCAGTCAAGACTCCCGCAGAATGCACTGTGATACGTTGTCACAGCTCCGCGGGACAGACCCGCAAACGCTCTGTGGTCGCGGCTTGAGATAAACCCTGCATCATCCACAGACTCTGCGTACGTCGCATACCGGCTTTCCACCAGCGGCATCAGGTCATTGCGCAGCTCCTCCCGGAACGAATATGTCAGCGGATCGAGTCCTGTGTCCTTCAGGTCATCTTCCACATAGAAGGTCGGCGTCACAATAATCAGGGGCTTGATATTGCCCGTACTGATCAGCTGATCCACCATGGTTTTGTTGTAGGCATGCGTTTTCAGCCAGTAGTTTTCATCGTCCCCTGTGCCATGCATCAGATAGAGAATATTGTATTCCTTTGTGCTGTCATATCCATAGGGAAGATAGACCAGTGCGCGCTTCTGCACATCCCTTCCGTCCGTGCCGTACGCTTTGGTCATATACACCAGTTCTTCCACCGTACCGGGCTGGCCGCATTCCACCGCATCAAACTGCGATGGAACCGCCCACATCGTATGCCTCGCGATTCCGCCGGCCTGTTTGTCCTGCCGGGTAAATCCATACCACGTCAAAAGACAGGCCGCGGCAAGAATCACCGCCGCCGTCAGCGCAGCCAACGGCATTTTCCTAGGCTTTTCTTTCCTGATGATCTGAGCGGCCGTCAGGCCAATGCAGGCTATGGCAGCCACACTTCCCTGAATCCAGAATCCCCAGTTGTAGGATGTGGTCTCTGCATAGTTGGTCGTATAGCCGAGAACACAGGCAAACACGGCCACCGGGAGCAGAAGAAAAGGCATTCTTCCATGCCAGGCTGCCCCGGCAAAGAGCAGCATGAGAACCTCAATGATGCCCATGGTGACTGTCGCCTCAAGCGAACCCGGGAGAAGATATCCCAGCACTTCCGCTGCTCCGGCAGCAGAAATCAGCAAAAACACCGTCAGCCCCATCCAATCGATCCATGTCGTTCTCTCTTGCTTCATACACTGATCCTTCCAATCTGTTCTGCTGCCTTTGCCCGGAATGCAAAGCACCGGCAAATCATTCCTTTTTCCGCTGCAAAGGCCCGATTCCATTTATACCGTTTAATGATATGCAAATGATATACTGCCGTCAACATCCATTCTGTTTCTCTCACCGCTGTCTCTTTCTTTGCACAGCAGAAGCCAGACCCCTCGCGCATCCGTCTGACGACATCCCCTCCCGGCCTTCTTCTCCTGCATCTGCTAAGAAACCGCCACAAAACGCCTCATCTTATTGCATTGTCATTTCTGTTTCCATTATGATTACCTAGCAGTCACGAAAATGTATTCTGGCATTGCGTGTCTGCAAAAAACACCGGGCGGGAAATGTCAGCTCCTCTGCCCGGCGTTTTCTGTATGAATAAAGGCCATGCCGGTTTTCCCGGCATGGCCTGTTTCAGGATTCAGGATCACTTGGCTTTCCGAAGCTTCTTCACAAACGGCATATACAGGGGGCTCAGAAGCATGAGAATGCAGGCAGTCATAATCACAGCAGAGATGGGGTTGCCAAACAGTGCGCCGAAAACCTTTGCCAGATGATCGCCGAAGTTCAGCTCATGCGTCACAATATGCGCGCTCTGGAAGGCACGGGCAAAGTGTGATTCACACATGCCGCCCAGAACCAGGCCCAGAACAATGGCCGCACTGTTGAGATGCATATACTTGACAACAATGCCCATGACACCCGCAATCACCATCACGGATACACCCACAAAATTGCCTTCTGAGAAGGAACCGATGATGGCCAGAAGGAGAATGATCGGTCCAAGGTAATAGTACGGTACAGCCAGGATCTGTGCAAACACTTTGGCAATACCGATGGCAACAATCACCATCAGAATGTTGGTGATGATCATGGTAATGAATGTGGCAGAAAGATATTCAGGCTGATTGGTCAGAAGAAGCGGACCCATCTGAACACCTTTCAGGGCCAGTGCGGAAGCCATGACAGCAGCCGCATTTCCGCCGGGAATACCCAGGCTCAGCAGAGGCACCATCGCGCCGCCGGTTGCCGCATTATTCGCAGTCTCGGATGCAGCAATGCCATCGATAATGCCGGTGCCGAATTTTTCCGGATACTTGGACAGCTTGTTCTCCATGGTGTAGCACATAAATGAAGCAATGGTTGCACCTGCGCCGGGGAGAATACCGACAATGGTGCCAACAACGGAGCAGCGAAGCAGAACCCACTTGATGCCCCACAGTTCTTTCAGTGTCGGCATTTTGGTGTTGACGCGTCCCTTGCTTCCGGCAACGCCGTCCTCTGCAGAGAGGCGCTTTTTGGCACTGGTCTGTTTGAGCACTTCAGTGACAGCAAAAAGACCAATCAGAACAGGAATCATTTCCATGCCCGACAGAAGACTGTTCTGTCCGAACGTCATGCGTGCCACGCCGGCCATCGGGTCCTGACCAATGCAGGCCAGGAGCAGGCCGAGCAGACCGCTGATGATCGTCGTCAGAATATGCTCTGTGTCCAGCACAACCAGAATGCTCAGGCCCAGGAAGGTAATCGCAAACAGATCCCCCTGCCCGAAGGCCAGCGCCGCCTTGGACAGCGGAGCGCTCAGGAGGAACATGACGATAGCAGAGAAGAGACCGCCGATGGCGGAAGCAAGCAGAGCAATGCCCAGTGCTTTTCCGGCTTCTCCGCGCTGAGCCATGGGATAACCGTCAAACGTGGTGGGTGCCGAAGATGGCACACCGGGAATCTTAAAGAGAATGGCCGTAATGGAACCGCCTGTAATTGAAGAGCAGTAAATAGCAGTCAGAAACACGATCGCAGGCACCGGTCCCATGGTATAGGTAAACGTCAGACCCAGGGCAACAGCCATGGTCGCTGACACGCCCGGAAGAGCGCCAAAGATGGTGCCCAGAACGATGGCTACGATCACCATCAGGAACATACTGCCGCCGCCCCAGACCGCGCTAAGGCCGGAAACAAACATTTCGCCTAAACTCATTTCACATTTCCTCCTCAGACCAGGTTTTCAAGGAACAGGGAGAACGAGCGCAGGAACGGAACTGTACCGCGCGGCAGGTTGACGCCCAGAAGTCCGCTGAACACAATATGCAGAAGAATGCCCAGAGCCACTGCAATCAGCGCAAGGCGCCACCATTTCTTTTCTCCCAGCAGCATGCCATATGCGAACATAAGGAATGCACTTGTCACAACAAATCCGAGCGGTTCAATGATCAGTGACATGACAAACAGAATCACCATGCCGCGAAACATGCGTGATTTCAGGAAAACCAGCGTGTTTTTGCCAAACGCCTGGAACGTGAATTCCGGATTTCCCTTATTCTTTTTGATGATCTTGTAGACATTCACCGCAATACAGATCAGGAGAAGAATAATAATCACTTTGGGCCACGTGCTGGGATACAGCACATTCGGGTTCTTGATGTAAGCTTTCGGGACTTTTGCTTCCAAAACATGTGTGAAGTAGGTATACCCCAGAAAAACGAACAGAGCGATATTGCAAATCAGCTCAAACAAGTTTTCTCAGCTCCTTCTATGTTTTTCATCTTCAGTCAGGATCCCCTGAATGCCACAGAAAAGGACACATCGCATACAGCTCTGCATAAACAGGCATCTGATGACCTCAGCACGTGCCCTCTTTTTTCTCTCTGCACCTCCTGTTTTTCGTATTGCAAGGCAGGTTCAATCATACAATACTCAACCGCTAATTTTCCGGAAAAGAAGGTCAGCAAAGGCATATCGTGCTTCAGGCCAAACGCATGCCGCCGTCCGTGATCCGATCCCCCTCGTCCCCCTCCGGCGGCATGCATAAAATCGTCCTTCTCTGTGCTCCCGCCGGCGATGTTCCCATTTTGTTTTTCCCTTGACACACCCTTTGCTTCATGCTATATTTCCGCGTGAAAAGCAATGAACGGAGATAAGTAGTCCTTGGACAGGTCCATCAGAGAGCTGCCGGATGGTGCGAGGCAGCCAGGGATCCGGGATGAATATACGCTTCGCGAGCTATGATCCGAAACCGGACAATCACTGTCCGGAAGGCATCATCGGATGCACACCGTTACGGTGCATGGGCCATGCATGCAAGCCCAGTGAGGTCACAGCTGAGAGACTGTGGCAAATAGAGGTGGTACCGCGGTTATTCCGCCCTCTGCTTTCCCCTTGGAAAGCAGAGGGCGTTTTCATGCCCGCTGCTTTTCCGGCAACAGCATCCCTGGTATTCCAATGCCAAATCAGAAAGCGAGGTATGATTCATGTTCCTGAAGATTTTTCTCCTGGTTGTCTTTATCGCCGTCACCATCGCCATCGGCCTGTATGCAAGAAAACATGCGACCGATGTCAACGGTTTTGTCCTGGGCGGACGTTCTGTCGGTCCCTGGCTGACCGCCTTTGCCTATGGCACATCCTATTTTTCAGCTGTTATCTTTGTGGGTTATGCCGGCCAGTTCGGATGGAAGTACGGTGTAGCTTCCACGTGGGTCGGCCTTGGCAATGCATTCCTGGGTTCTCTCCTTGCATGGGTTGTCCTCGGCAGAAGAACCCGCCTGATGACCCAGGCACTCGGTTCGCGAACGATGCCCGATTTCTTCGGCCTTCGCTTTCAGGACAGAAACCTGAAGCTGGTCGCTTCCATCATCACCTTTGTTTTCCTGATTCCTTACACGGCTTCGCTGTTTAACGGACTTTCCCGTCTTTTCAATATGGCGTTCCCCGGCATCCCCTATGAGGCCTGCGTGATTGCCATGGCCGTCCTGACCGGTATTTATGTGGTTGCCGGCGGGTATATGGCCACCGCGATCAATGACTTCATTCAGGGCCTCATCATGCTCATCGGCATTGTCGCTGTGATTCTCGCCGTTCTGAATGTGCACGGCGGTTTCATCTCCTCGCTTGTGGAGCTTTCCGGCATGACCGCCACAGCTTCCAACGGTCAGGAAATGCCCGGTGCCTTCGTTTCCTTCTTTGGACCTCAGCCGCTGATGCTCCTGGGCGTCGTCATTCTGACCTCGCTGGGCACCTGGGGACTTCCCCAGATGGTCGGCAAGTTCTACGCCATCCGTGATGAAGACGCTGTGCGCAAGGGAACCATCATTTCCACCGCGTTTGCCGTCGTTGTGGCCGGCGGATGCTATTTCCTGGGCGGTTTCGGCCGGCTCTTCCTGACCGGTGATCAGATCACCGCTGCAGGCACACCGGTCGGCGGCTATGACAGTGTGGTACCGACCATGCTCTCTTCCCTGCCTGATGTGCTCATTGCGATTGTCCTGATCCTTGTTCTGTCCGCTTCCATGTCTACGCTCTCCTCTCTGGTGCTCACTTCGAGCTCCACCATGACGCTCGACTTCATTGCCCAGTTCCGCAAGGACGGCATGACCGAACAGAAGAAGCTTCTGATCCTTCGTTCCTTTGTCATCGTTTTCATCGTCATTTCCGCCGCGATTGCCATTTTCCAGTACTCGTCCGCTGTTGCCTTTATCGCACAGCTCATGGGCGTAAGCTGGGGTGCACTGGCCGGTTCCTTCCTGGCTCCGTTTATGTACGGTCTGTACTGGAAGCGCACCACCCGCGGTGCGGTATGGGCCAGCTACATTTTCGGCGTAGGCGTTACCATTTTTGAACTCTGGGTGCTCATTTCTGGGGCCACCTTCCAGGGAGCATTCATGAATTATTTCTTCTCCTCTCCCATCAATGCCGGTGTGCTGGCCATGCTTGGCGGGCTGATCATTGTGCCGATCGTTTCGCTTGTGACGCCCAAACTGGACCGCCGCATTGTCGATCCCATGTTCACCTGCTACGACACGAAAGTGGTCGTGCGTGCTGCAGAGAACCTTGCCGAGTAATCCCTTCGATATTATTATGATCGCTTCCCCGGCGTTTTGCCGGGGAAGCCTGTCACTGGAGGAAAAAAGATATGCCCATTACCGATTTTCTTGAACGCAACCGGAAGCTCTACGGCGGTGAAATCGCACTCGTGGAACTCAATCCCGAGCAGAAAGACAACCGCAAGGTCACATGGAAAGAGTATGACCTGATTCAGCCCACGTCTGACCAGCCGTACCGCCGTGAGATCACCTGGCGTGTCTTTGATGAGAAGGCCAACCGTGTCGCAAACCTTCTTCTTGAGCGCGGTGTCAAGCGCGGCGATAAAGTGGCCATCCTGATGATGAACTGCCTCGAATGGCTGCCCATCTATTTCGGCATTCTCAAGTCCGGTGCCATTGCTGTCCCGTTCAATTTCCGCTATTCATCCGATGAAATCCTCTACTGCGCCGAGCTTGCCGATGTCGATGTCATGTTTTTCGGTCCGGAGTTCATCGGGCGCATTGAATCCATCATTGATCAGCTGGGTCTCCACCGCCTGCTCTTCTTTGTCGGGGATACCTGCCCCACGTTTGCTGAGAGCTATTACGAGCTGGTCATGAACTGTGCGTCCTCCGCTCCGCTCATCCGCCTTGAGGACGACGATGATGCCGCAATCTATTTTTCCTCCGGTACCACCGGCTTCCCCAAAGCCATCCTGCACAAGCACCGCAGCCTCATGCATGCCGCGCTTGTCGAGCAGCATCACCATTCCACCTCGCGCAGCGATGTCTTCCTCTGCATTCCCCCGCTGTATCACACCGGCGCAAAAATGCACTGGATGGGCTCCCTCGTCGCGGGCTCAAAAGCGGTGCTTCTCCGCGGTACCAAGCCGGAATACATTCTCGGCGCTGTTTCCAATGAAAAAGCAACCATTGTCTGGCTGCTTGTCCCGTGGGCCCAGGATATCCTGGACGCCATCGACAACGGAAGCGTCCATCTGGAAGATTATCAGCTGTCCCAGTGGCGCCTGATGCATATCGGTGCACAGCCCGTTCCGCCCTCGCTCATCCGCCGCTGGAAAGCCATTTTCCCGAATCATGAATATGATACCAACTACGGCCTGAGCGAATCCATCGGACCCGGCTGCGTGCATCTCGGTGTGGAAAACATCCATAAGGTCGGCGCAATCGGTGTTCCCGGCTGGGGCTGGAAAGCCAAGATCGTGGATGAAAACGGCGATCCGGTCAAGCAGGGTGAGGCCGGCGAACTGTGTGTCAAGGGCGACGGGGTCATGGTCTGCTACTACAAGAATCCTGAAGCCACAGCAGAAGTGCTCAAGGATGGCTGGCTGTATACAGGCGATGTGGCCATGCAGGATGAGGACGGCTTTATCTTCCTCGTCGACCGCAAAAAGGATGTCATCGTCTCCGGCGGTGAAAACCTCTATCCCGTTCAGATTGAAGACTTCCTGCGTGCGCATCCCAAGGTCAAGGATGTCGCTGTCATTGGGCTTCCGGACCAGCGTCTGGGTGAAATCGCCGGTGCCATCATTTCCATCAAGGATGGCGAAAGCTGCACCGAAGAAGAAATCCAGGAATTCTGCAAGGGCATGCCGCGCTATAAGCGCCCGAAGAAAATCATCTTCGCCGATGTGCCGAGAAATGCCACCGGCAAGATTGAAAAGCCAAAGCTCCGGCGCATGTATGGCATTGAACAGCTCGTTGCGCACGAAAATGGTGTATAATAAGAATGATTCCAAAACCGGAGGAGGGTTTCCGTGAAACAGCTCATGCTGGGCAACAAGGCTGTTGCCCGAGGCTTTTATGAGGCTGGCTGCTGCATCGTATCCAGTTATCCTGGAACACCCAGTACCGAGATTACCGAAGAAGCCGTCAAATATGATGAAATCTACTGCGAATGGGCGCCCAATGAAAAAGTTGCCTTGGAAGCCGCACACGGCGCTTCCCTCGGCGGACGCAGGGCCGCATGCTGCATGAAGCACGTCGGACTGAACGTCGCCGCAGACCCGCTCTTTTCCATTTCCTACATCGGCACCGATACAGGGCTTGTCCTTCTTGTCGCGGATGATCCGGGCATGCATTCCTCTCAGAATGAGCAGGATTCCCGGCATTATGCCATTGCGGCAAAAGTGCCCATGCTCGAACCGGCCGATTCACAAGAAGCCTGTGATTTTACCAAGCAGGCCTTTGCTCTCTCAGAACAGTTTCATACACCGGTCATTGTCCGGATGGTGATGCGCATCTGTCACTCGCAGTCCGTTGTGGACACCTGCGAGCGCGTGGTGCCGCCGCAGAGAGAGTATGTCAAGGACCAGAGCCGTGTCATGCTTCCCGCACAGGCAAGGAAAGCCCATATCCGTGTGGAGCAGCGCACAAAGGATCTCATTGATTTTGCCGAGACCAGTCCGCTCAACCGCGTCGATGAAGGCCGGGATCATTCCATGGGCTTCATCACCAGTTCCACCTGCTATCAGTATGTAAAGGAGCTCTTCGGCGATACCTATCCGGTTCTGAAAATCGGCATGTGCAATCCGCTTCCTGTAAAGAAGTTCCAGGATTTCGCAGCGTCGGTTCACCGTGTGATCGTCGTGGAGGAACTCGATCCGATCCTGGAAAACCACTGCCGCATGCTCGGCATTCCGGTGGAAGGAAAATCGCTCTTCCCCATGGTCGGCGAGTTTTCCCAGTCCCTGATCGCCTCCTGTCTGGGCATGGACGCCAAAACCACACAGGCCATTGCGGATCCGATTCCTCCGCGTCCGCCTGTCATGTGCGCGGGCTGCCCGCACCGGGGCCTGTTCTACACACTCAAGAAGAACAACTGCATGGTCTACGGCGATATTGGCTGCTACACGCTGGGTTCGTTCGCACCGCTCAATGCCATGGATCTCAATGTCTGCATGGGCGCTTCGCTCTCGGGCATGCATGGCTTCAACAAGGCACGCGGACCGGAGTATGAGCACAAAACCGTCGGTGTCATCGGTGACTCCACGTTTGTCCACTCCGGCATGACCGGTCTTGCAGATATTGTGTACAACAACTCCGCGTCCACGGTGATCATTCTGGACAACTCCATCACCGGCATGACCGGACATCAGCAGAACCCGACGACCGGGTACAACATCAAGGGCGATCCGGCCGCCAAAATTGATCTGGAAGCGCTCTGCCGTGCCATGGGGGTTCGGCGCGTGCGCGTTGTGGATCCCTATGATCTCAAAGCAACCGATGAGGCCGTCAAAGAAGAGCTTGCAGCTGACGAGCCTTCCGTGATCATCTCCCGCCGTCCCTGTGCCCTGCTCAAGAATGTCCGTCATCAGTCGCCGGTTCAGGTCGATACCGACAAGTGTGTCGGCTGCAAAGCCTGCATGCAGATCGGCTGTCCCGCGATTGCTGTGCGGGACAAAAAAGCCAGGGTCGACACCACGCTGTGTGTCGGCTGTGATGTCTGCCGCCAGATGTGCCGCTTCGGCGCGCTGGTGCGCCCGGATGGGAGGAATGCCTGATGAATCAGCCGGTCAGAAATATCATGATTGTCGGTGTCGGCGGACAGGGCTCCCTGCTGGCAAGCAAGCTGCTCGGCCATCTGCTTCTGAACAAAGGGTTTGATGTCAAAGTTTCGGAAGTGCACGGCATGAGTCAGCGCGGCGGCAGTGTTGTGACCTATGTGCGCTTCGGCGAAAAGGTCTACTCCCCGATCATTGATCAGGGCGAGGCAGACCTGATCGTTTCGTTTGAACTGCTTGAGGCGGCAAGATGGCTTCCCTATCTGAAGGAGGGCGGGCAGATCGTCACCAACACGCAGATGATCGACCCCATGCCGGTCATCACCGGGGCTGCACAGTATCCGGAACATCTTGAAGAAAAGATTGCTGAGAAGGCCAGACTGGATGCGCTCGACTGTCTCGAGCTCGCCCGCCAGGCCGGCTCCGCCAAAGCGGTGAACATTGTCCTCATGGGACGGCTTTCCCGCTATTTCGATTTTCCTGAGGAAGACTGGCTCGAGAGCATCGAAGCCTGTGTTCCCGCCCGTTTTGTCGATTTAAACAAAACAGCCTTCTCCCTTGGAAGAAATCATACCCCTGCATAAGGAGGAAGAAAAATGGAAGCCTGGAGACAGGGCGTTGTCAGCGGTTCCACCCTCGTCAATGCATCCATGCTCAACAGCGCCGGTGCCATCGTGCCCGACGCTTATCAGCAGATGGTTGCTCTGATCTTTGAAGAATCGGTCGGCCGGCAGGGCATGGAGATTTCCCACATGATCCGCTATCTCGGCGTATCCTGGGTCATGCTTTCCATGACCATTGAAATCTGTTCCCCCGTACTCCCCGGAGAAACACTCTCCTGGTCTTCCTGGCAGTCAGAACGTCTCGGCAAAGTCTGGCGCAGGGAAACTGAGCTGCTCCACGAAGACGGACGGCCCGCACTGTACGGTGCCACCTTTGTTTCGCTTCTCGATATCCGGACCCGCAGAATCTGCAGGGATCTGTCCACGCTCGACAAACTGAACTTTCCGGAAGGCAAAAAGCTCATCGACCATGTCACCAGCCGTGCCGAGTATGCCATTGAAGATTTTCCCGAGCGCCATATCCGCAAAGTCTATCCCAGCTGGATTGACGAGCTCGGGCACACCAATAATCAGCGATACGGTGAAATGGGCTACGATGCGCTGTCCGAGGACAAGCGGCTCGAACTGATGCCGGACCTCAAGCGCATGGAACTCTATTTCCTCAAAGAGCTGAAAATGGGCGAATCGGTTTCGGTGCGCGCCTGTGAGACAGACACGACAGCGGCGGTTCTGGGTGTTTCCACCTCTGATCTCAAGCCGTCCTTCCTCATCCGTTACACCTTTGATCCCGGTTTCTCCATGAGATAACAAAAAAGCCATGTACAGCGCGTTCACTGTACATGGTTTTTTGTTGACTTTGTTGGCGGAATGCCTGCCCTTCAGGCGCGGCCGAACGCCGCCTTGACCGCATTCCCCATGCTTTCCACATTGTTCTCGCACACTGCCGTATGACGGACAGGCAGGTCCTTGAGCTTTTCCACCTGCGGCGGGATCGGTCTGCCGGACACGGAATTCAGGATCTGTGCGCACGCAAACGCATCCAGATGCTTGACAGCATTCTTTCCCTGAAGCGCAGCCGCAACAGACGGCGCAAACTTGTAGGGGCTGGCTGTGGAGACAATGACCGTCACCTTGTCGTCCCCGGTCTTCAGGCGGTAGTCGCGCAGCACCTTGCTGGCCACGGCGGTATGCGGATCCATGAGATATTCATACTGAGTGAAGATGTCACGGATTTCTTCGGTGGTTTCCCCGTCATCCGAGCAGCCTGCAGCAAACATGGATTCCATCCATTCCCTGCGCTGATCGCCGATCGAATAGCTGCCGCACTCCTTGAGCTGCTGCATCCAGACCTTGATCAGCTCGCCGTCACGGTCAGCAGACTCAAACAGCAGGCGCTCCAGGTTGGAGGAGACCAGAATGTCCATGGAAGGACTCATGGTCTTGTAGAACATGCGGTGCACGGAATAAATGCCGGTGGCAAAGAACTCGGTCAGCACATCGTTCCGGTTGCTTGCACAGATCAGCTTGTTGATCGGGAGACCCATGTTCCTGGCATAATAGCCGGCCAGAATGTCCCCGAAGTTGCCGGTGGGCACAACAAAATTGATGCTCTCACCGGAGGCGATGGCGCCTGCTGCCAGCAGATCCGCATAGGCGCTGAAGTAATACACGATCTGCGGCACAAGCCGTCCGAAATTGATGCTGTTGGCGGAGGACAGGACACGGCCCATGCCGTTCATATCCTCTGCAAACGCGCGGGAGGCAAACAGAGATTTGACACCGGTCTGTGCATCGTCAAAGTTTCCCCTGACGGCAATGACATGGGTGTTGTTTCCGTCGGTAGTCGTCATCTGAAGCTGCTGTACTTCACTGACGCCGTCGAGCGGATAGAACACCGTGCAGCTGGTGCCCGGCACATTTCTGAATCCTTCCAGTGCAGCCTTGCCTGTGTCGCCGCTGGTCGCAACCAGGATTGCGATCTCACGGTTTTCCCCGTTCATCCGTGCGGAGCGGGTCATCAGCTGAGGAAGCAGCTGCAGCGCCATGTCTTTAAAGGCCAGGGTCGGCCCGTGGAAGAGTTCAAGCACGTGGGTTTTGTCATCCAGCCGCCTGACCGGCGCGACCTTTGGATCATGGAAATGTCCATCGCCGTATGCAGCATGGATGCTGTCCCTGATTTCCTGCGCCGGATAATCCTCAAGATAGTCAGAAAGCACACGGAATGCGCGTTCCTCGTAGCTCATGGAGATCATCTTCTCGATATCTTCCATGGGGATTCGCGGGAACATGGCAGGCACATACAGTCCGCCGTCTTTCGCCATACCGGCCAGAATGGCCTGGGAAGCAGTGACGCATTCATTTCCTCGCGTAGAAAAATAGGACATGGTCTACCCTCCAGATAATCCAAAAAATAAATGGGATGGCAGCCTCAGCCACCATCCCACGTGGCCCGTCAAGCGGGATCAGATGAGATACTTTTTCACAAAATCAGGCATGGTCTCAGGGTCAGCGCTGACAGAGAGAACAAAATTGACATTGTGCTTTGCGCTCAGTTCTTCCATTGCCTGGAACAGCCATGCAGCATCATTCAGGTCCGTCTTGCAGAGCTTCTTGAAGGCATCAATGAAGATGGTGCCGACATCAAAATTCTGGCTCAGCATGCCGGAGATAAATCCAACGAACATCTCAGGTGTATGCACATGATATTCACCGGCATTGATAAAACGCACCTTGTGATCAATATCAAACATGTACCGATTGTCATCGTCAAGGAAGATTACGTCATTGTTGCCCTCAGTAGCGGCAGCGTTGGTCATGTCAATCAGACGTTTGGTTTTTCCGGAACCTTTCAGTCCCGCAATGATCTGGATCATGGGAATTACCTCCTTCGGCATATTATGTCCCCAAGACGATTATAGCTGATTTTGGTAGGACACGCAATCCCTAATTTTCCATTTTTCATTCGATCCGCCCCGGCCGTTTTCTCCCCTGCATTCGACGCCGCTCTTCCCAAAACGTCTATCACCGGTCACTGCTCCGGCCTTTTTTTCAGCTCCGCGGACTGTTCTTCTTGCTTCCCGGTTCTGTTCCATCTATAATCTGAGTACATTCAACCCGTTGATATAGTCTTTAACAGAGGGGGTATTACCATCTGCAGCGTTCATATACCGGTTTTTTCATGCACTGACCCGGACATCACCCGGGCCTGGCAGCTGGCCGTTGCCGACCTTCAGTCCAATATTCATCTCTTCAGGGACGGGCTTCTGGAAGAAGAGCGCCCGGTCATCATTGCCGGCAACGGCTACGAAACGCCCTGGACACGGGATACAGCGATCAATGTATGGAACGGTGCGGGCCTTCTGATGCCTGAAGTGTCCAGAAACACCCTGCTCTCGGTGCTCATGCGGGATCCCGATTCCGGCCGCGTGCGCGTCGGCGGGCAGTACTGGGATGCCATCATCTGGGCCATCGGAGCATGGACGTATTTCCTCTATACCGGGGACCACGAGTTTCTGGACTTTGCACGCCCGGTCATTTTCGAGACCCTTGCCTATTTTGAGGCAACCGAGTGGGACCCTGAAAAGGGACTCTTCCGCGGACCCGCATGCTATGGTGACGGCGTTGCCGCATATCCTGACCGGTACTTCACTTACGGCAGCGGCATCCTTTCCTTTGCACAGTACGCCAAAGACCGCTGCGTCCCGCAGGGGGTCGGCATTCCCATGTCCGTGCTGTCCACCAACTGCCTGTACTATGCCGCCTACCGCATTGCACACAGGCTTTCCGGCGAAGCACAGTATGCCCGGAAGGCGGAAGCACTCCGGCAGAGCATCAATCAGGCGTTCTGGGATGAAGACAGAGGAACCTACCGCTACCTTGTGGATCCATGGGGCGGCTGCGACGCCCAGGAATCCATGGGGCTGAGCTTTGCCATCCTCTTCGGCGTTGCAGATGCGCGCATGGCTGAGTCCATCATAGAACACACGGTCATCACGCCCAATGGCATTCCCTGTGTCTATCCTTCCTTTGAACGCTATCTTCCGTATGGCCTTGGCCGGCACAGCGGAACCGTATGGCCGCATATTCAGGCCTTCTGGGCACACGCTGCCGGACGAATCCATCCGCAATGCCTTGAAACAGAACTGCGCGCCCTCACACGCAACGCGCTCCGCGAAGGCTATTTCTCAGAAATCTATCATCCCGAAACCGGTCTCCCCTACGGCGGTGCCCAGGAAGGCGGCGACCGGATCACTCTGGACTGGGTTTCCCAGAAGCGCCAGACCTGGAGTGCAACCGGGTATATCCATATGCTGCTGTTCGATCTTGCGGGACTTTCCTTCCATGAGGATCACCTGTCCATTGAACCGGTTTCTGTGAGCGGCATCCGTGATCTTCATATTGAGCACCTGGTCTGGCGAGACATGGAGATCGCGCTGGACCTGCATCTGTCGGATCCATCTGCACCTGTGCGGCACATCCTCCCATATACTCCGTCAGCCTCTGTCCATCTGGAACTGTAATCCTGTGCAGCATCTCTATGATCTGCAAATCCAACCACCCGAGGTGCTCTGCCATGCTGAAAAAAACAGGCTGTTCTCTCTTCTGCCTGATGCTCTGTGCAATCCTGCTTGCGCTCTGGCCGGCAGCGGCCGGTGCCTCCAATCCGTCCTACGCTGTTTCTCCTGAGAACGGACCGCTCTTCCGGAGCCTGCTCAATGACCTTCTGGCCGTCAGTGAGACGCCCTCAGACAGTGTTATGGAGGAGATCGCCAGCCTTCTGGACCAGATCGGTGAAAACAGTGATGAGGACGCTTTCCTGGCAAGGGCCATTGCGGAACACTGGTATTCTGTTTTCCTGAACACCGACGGAACCTACTCAGAGCATGTGTTTCAATGGGACCGGTCGGTCCTCCGTCCGATCGCCTCCGAGCTTGCGGACACACCGATTCGGGACTGTCCCTCGCACGCCTTTATTGTGCTGGGATACCAGCTTGAAGACGGGGAAATGACGGAAGAACTGAAAGGCCGCTGTGAAGCAGCTGCCGCCGCGGCCCGCACCTTTCCCGATTCGCTCCTTGTGTGCACCGGCGGTGCCACAGGCGGAAACAATCCCGAGCATCATACCGAAGCCGGCCGGATGAAGGAGTATCTGGTCACCGTCTGCGGTCTTGACGCAGACCGGATCCTGACCGATGATCTGGCCATGACGACCATTGACAATGCGGTCAACGCCATCTCCATGCTGCGTGAACGCGGCATTCATGCCATGACCGTCGTGACTTCTGACTATCACGAGAAGTGGGGACAGGTCCTGTGCAATGCAGAAGCCGCGCTGAATCATCTGCGCTACGGATACGATATCCGGCTCGTGAGCAATTACTGCTATCAGACCGGTCCTCAGCTGCGCTCCGGAAGCGCCAGGTCTGCCATTTCCCAGCTCACATCGCTTCTGCACCTCAGCAGCTATGCGCCGCTCCCCACCGAACTGCCCTGATCCCTTTTTGCGCGTGCTGCATCCATCGGTGCAGCGCTTTCTTTTCAGGGCAGGACTGTTGAAAAACGGTTTTCTGTATTACAATGCATCTATCTTACTCTTTCCCGGGAGGTCATTTCATGGAATCCACTGCCCAGATTCGCATCATCACCATGCGTGCCCCGGGCCTTATCCCCAGTCTTCTTCATGAAACGCAGCAGGCGGGGCATCCTGTTCTGCTGGTTCCGTCTGCCTATACGCTGGACTGCGAGAAGGAGCTGATCCGCTCCCGTCAGGAAAAAGGCTTTATCGGCATTGAGGTCTTTTCCCCGTCCTCGCTGATCCGTGAAGTCCGTGAGCTGACCGGAAGCGGCGGCATGGTTTCCCTGCCGCCGGAAGGACAGGTCATGCTCATCTCCCAGATTCTCCACCGGAAGGCCCGCGAACTCGAATATTACGGGGATGCCGTCAGTCAGCCCAGTCTGGCGAAACGCATTGCGGATCAGATCAATGAGCTGGCCAACGCACATCTTGATTCCTCCATGCTTTCACAGTTTCATCCCCAGAGCCGCCGGACCCGCGCCAAACTTCACGACCTCACCGTGGTCTGGCGTGAGTATGAAGAACGCGCTGCCCAGGGGTTTGTCGATATCACCGGCGCCTGGCAGTCCGCCCTGCGCGCACTGCCCTCCTGTGATCTGCTCCGCGGCGCTGACCTGATGATTTACGGGTTTGGCTATATTTCCTTTGAGCTCATTGACCTGATTGAAGCAGCGCTGCCCCTGGCTGCGTCGGTCACGGTCGGCCTTGTCTGCGATGACCGGAGTCCTGACAAACAGATTTTCCGCACAGCGACGGATTCCCTCGCCACGCTGAGATTCCATCTCCAGGAACTCGGGCTTCCTTTCCGTGAGGAAGTCTTCCGCGAGCTTCCGCCCATGGACCCCGGCATTTCCTATGTCGAAAATACAATCTATGCCATGGGGACCTTTCGTGAAGGCTCCATCCAGAAGGCCGGTCCAAACCATTATGTCATTATCCGCGAGGATGCCTCTCAGGCAAAGGAAGCCGCACTGAAAGATCTCTCCGATATTCCGATCCCGGATCTTTCCAATGTGTCTGTCTACTACGCGCGGAACTCCTATATTGAGTGTCTGCATACCTGCCAGACCCTGATTGCATGGCATGAGCACGGGTATGCATGGAGCGACATGGCCGTTGCCGTGTGCGAAAATGACACCCTGCCCTCCCTCCTGCCCCTGGTGATGTCCGCCTCCGGCATTCCCTGCAATCTGTCCCGTTCACAGCCGATTCTGCGCAGCGAATATGCACAGTATTTCCTCTCCCTCCTGCGCATTCTCCGCCTTCGCTACCGCCTTGGCGACGTCATCCGCATGGTCAAGACAGGGCTTGCCGGGATTGAGCCCGAAGACGCCATGGACCTGGAGAACTACGCAAAATCCCACGGGATTGACCGGCGCAGATGGCTGATTCCCTTCCATATTCCGGAAAAGCGGCCTGAAAAGATCCAGGCGCTGGAAGCGCTTCGTCAGCAGCTCATTGAGCCCATTCAAGCCCTGCGCCATGATCTGCAGAACACGACCGGCAAGAAGGCGGCAGAACGCCTGTTCAACTTTATTCTCGATCAGGGGATCTATGAGAAACTGCTTGCGCGGGAAGATGCCTACGCCCAGGCCGGGGATGAGCTGGCCATTGACCGGAACCGGCAGGTCTGGACGTCCATCAACGATCTGCTCGATCAGTTTGCCCTGTTTTTCGACGAGGATCCTGTGCCGCTGGATGACTTCTGCAGCATGCTGGAAGCTTCGCTCGCGGCAAAGACGATCCGCTCGCTTCCGCAGAAAACCAGCGCGGTGGCCGTCGCGCCGCCGGAAATGCTCTTTTCCTCCG
Source organism: Christensenella sp. UBA2853 (assembly GCA_002350845.1). Classification (GTDB taxonomy): domain Bacteria; phylum Bacillota; class Clostridia; order Christensenellales; family Aristaeellaceae; genus UBA2943. The sequence goes on along the minus strand of DEFL01000011.1, from coordinate 14,410 downwards.
GCATTCGCTGCATGGCCGTCATGGGCCTGCAGGAAAATGAGCTGAGCGCACGGGTCAGTGTGCTCTCCGAAAATGAAAAGAACCAGCTGGAAGAGCTGATTCAGTCCATGAACCGTGCGTTCTTTGATGAAATGAAAGGCGTCCCGCTGACAGTCCAGGACATTCGTTCAAGACCGTACGCGCACCTTGGTCTGTCCGTCGTGGATCAGGCGGCCCGGCAGAAGCAGCGGATCTATCAGGCCGTGTCCATGGCCCGGGAAAAGCTTGTGCTGAGCTGTTCCTCCGCCCGCCCCAACGGGGCTGTGCTCACGCCCGCCTCCGCCTTTGTCCGCCTGGCCCGGATTATGAAGGAAATCAATCCTGCCAATGTCGGCGGCGGTCTCCTGCACGACGGGCTCTATCCGTTTGCCCCCGCGTTTGCCCTCGAACGCCTGGCCACCATGCTGCGCAGCCGCGGTCAGGATGCGGACGCCTTCCTCTCCGGCAGCGATGACCGTTCCCTGCTCTGGCAGCATGCCATGGCATCGCTCTATCGCAGTCCTGAGTGGACTCAGCGCATGACGGACGTCCTGCACGGCCTGCATGTCTCCGTCCGGACCAGCGGCATCTCGCAGGAGCAGGCCGATATACTCATGCTCTCCGAGGGCATGTCAGTTTCCCGTGTGCAGCGCCACCGGCAGTGCCCTTACATGGGCTTTATGGAATCCGGACTCCGGCTGCAGCCCACCGGACTGTATACCTTTGAGAACAATGAGCGGGGCACGTTCTATCATGCAGTCATCGCCAGTTTTTTCGGAGAAGCCATGAAAAGCAGGGACTGGCCCAGGCTTTCTATTCAGGATCAGAACCGTCTTCTCAACCGTGTTCTCCACGAGGAAACCAGAGAATGGAAAAACTCTGTCCTCGGGTCCGATATTCTTCATCAGTTTCAGGGTGCCCAGATTGTCCGAAGCGTCCGCAGCAGTATTGAAAGCATGATGCGCGCCTTCTCTCAGGAGACCCATTTCCTGCCCATCGGATTTGAGATCGGGTTCGGCGCCTCCGGTGATTTCCAGGGGCTGCACTTCCCGCCTGTCCAGGTTGAGCTCTCAGACGGCAGGAGGATTGCCTTCTCCGGCATTCTTGACCGTGTCGATACAGTCACGCTTGACGACGGGCGAAAATACAGCCTTGTCGTGGACAACAAGAGCAGCAGCCGTGATCTCATGCAGAATTCCATCGATGCCGGCCTTCAGCTTCAGCTCCCGGTCTACATGACGGCTCTGCGCCAGGGACTCCCTGATTTTCAGGTAGCCGGAGGCCTGTATCAGCCGGTCAAGGATGTCCTGATCGCCAGCGAGGATCTGACGGTCATTCAGAATAAGCTGGACCGGGAAATGCAGGCCAGCGGCATGATTCTCAATGACCAGCAGGTGCAGGAGGCTGCAAAGCCTGTCAAGATTCCGGCCCGGTCCTCCTCCAGCGATACCATCACCGTCGTCACGCCCGAAGAAATGGACAGCATCAACCACGGCGCCATGGATGTCATCCGCAGTGCCGTCGAAGACATCCGAAGCGGCAATACCAGTCCGGCTCCGGTTCAGGACGGCATGAAGTCCCCCTGCGAATACTGCGCCTATACGATGGCCTGTCCGTTTGACACCCGCATGAAAGGCGGCACAGTGCAGGTCGTGGATCACCGCAGAAAACCTGCCTGACAAAGTCCAATGTCATAAAAACACAGGGGAAGAAA
>DEFL01000011.1:0-12661 GCA_002350845.1 Christensenella sp. UBA2853 | reverse complement strand
TTTCTTCCCCTGTGTTTTTATGATTCCTGTTTTCTGCCTGTCAGCGGATCCATGCAGTCCACTCTGAAGGCCGTCCCGGCCCTGAGCGCGTAGAGCCACATTTCTCCGACTTTCCGGCCCGTCAGACGCTCGAGCGCGACACGGTACCAGTTCATCTGCATGGCATGCCGCGGGACAAAATGCTCGGGCGACGTGTCCCAGTCCGTCTTGTAATCGAGAAGAACCCATGCATCGCCTTCAAGGAACGCCACATCAATAATACCCTGCACAATGGTCGGACGGTCGTCGGTGATCTGCATGGCAAACTTCCACTCCCTGTGGATTTCAGGGCTTGCCAGCATGCGCTGGCCCAGCTCACTGTCGAAGAATGCCGCCGCACCCTTGAACCGGATGCGCTCTGTCTCCTCATGCGTCATGATGCCTGCGCGCTCCAGCCGCTCCGCTTCATCCCGGACCGCAGCATAACTGCCGGCCGGAGGATCCCGAAGCACCTGCAGGTCAATCAGACGCAGGAAGCGGTGCGTGGTGGAACCCACATCCACGGCCAGCACCTTTTCGCTTTCCAGAAATGCCGGCCGTGAAGCGGTCCGGCTGAGCCGGTAGGTATGCAGCTCAATCTCATTTTTCCGCTTGTCCTCGACCGTCTCCTCTTCCTCGGGGACCGCGCCGGCTGCCTGATCCTCACTCTGCCGCACAAGGCTCGTGACACTGGTCTTGACCGGGGCGTCCATGGTCTCCTCCGGCCGGTACATGCCGTCCGGGCCCTGCACTTCCGAGAGCACATGCTGGATCCGCGCGTCTGCGTTCTCCTGCGTTTCGTCGCTGTCCTCAATGGACTTCGGATCCATCACAGAAATCCGCCAGTCTCCGTGCACCGTGCTTTTTCCGGCTTCCGGAAGCGCAGTCTGTGCGAGCACTGCGGGCATGATCATATCCAGCATGGACCGTGTCCTCCAGATCCGGGCCGGCTGCAGCTGATTTATCCACAGCTTTTCATTTCCGTCCTGGATGCTGCCCACCAGGCACAGCCGCTTCATGGCACGGGTCATGGCCACATACAGCAGACGCGTATCCTCGGCAATCCCCGTCCGCTGTTCACGGACGGCAAACGCGTCTTTTCCATAGGTATCCATAATGCTGTGCGTCCGACGGCGGATGACGGGCAGGTACAGTCCCAGCGCCGGGTTCTCTTCCCCGGCCGATGTCAGGTTCATGCGGAGCCGCCCCTGAGAAGGGCCCTGCCGTATGCTTTTCTGCAGGTTCATGAGAATCACGCAGGGGAATTCCAGGCCCTTGGACTTGTGCATGGTCATGATCCTGACATAATTTTCCCCGACGCCCATGGCGGGATGATCGTCACTGTCGGACATTTTCGTTTCCCGCGCCTCATGCATTTCCGAAACAAAATCCCCCAGCCTCAGCTGGCCGGCCTTTTCCCCGTCCACGGCCCGCTGATAGAGCACATCCAGATTGGCCTGCCGTGTTTTTCCGTCCGGGTACGCACCTCTTGCGGCATAAATGCCGGTTTCGCGCATCAGCCACCAGATGAAATCAGGGACAGACATATGGGAGGCCTGACGGCTCCATGCCTGAATCTGTTCCAGCGCTGCCCTGCACTTGCGGTCAATCTCCTTTTCGTTCCGCTCGGCGCAGCGCTCAAAGCAGCGGTAATACGGTTGACGGTCATTGAATTCACTCCGGATCTGGGCGTGGTCCGCATCGGTAAAGCTGAAGGGCGGATGAATCAGTGCGCCGACAAGATCGTCATCGTTATGCAGGTTGTCGATCACGGTGAGCAGGGCAAGGAATGCCTTCACTTCCGACAGCCCGTAAAAGTCCATGCCGCCCTCATAGACAGCCGGGATGTGCATTTTCCGGAGATGGTCGACGATTTTTGCGGCGGTGCCGCTGGCTGCCCGGAGCAGGATCACAATGTCGCTGTACGAGTAGCCCTGGAGAGCAGACACCTCTTCCGGCGGCACAACCAGCGAGCGGATATACCTTCCGACCGCCTCGCACTGCGCTTCGAGCTGTTCCGCCTCATCATCGTTTCTGCGGACCAGGACCACATCGACCGGTCCGAATTCACCCTCCAGGTTTTGCCTCAGGTGGTCTTCCGGCGTGTAGTCCATCTCCGTCACCAGCCGGTTCATGGCCGCATCAAACACCTGATTGACGCAGCTGACCACCGCTCTGCAGGACCTGTAATTATCCATGAAATAGATGCGCCGCTCTTCGGCGTGCTCATCATCCCTGAAATGCTCGCGGTAGGACTGGAAGAGACTGGGATTGGCATTGCGGAAGCCGTAGATGCTCTGCTTGATGTCCCCGACCATAAACAGCTGGTGCCCGGGCCTGGACAGCGGCTGAATGATTGCGTCCTGAATGGCGCTGACATCCTGGCATTCGTCCACAAAGACATAGCGGTACTTTTCCTGCAGTTCCGCCCGTTTGTCCGGGTCTTCCATGATGGCATAGGCCGACTGTTCCATATCCGCATAATCAATGGCGCCGGCCTCATCCTTTTTCTGATGGTAAATCGACGCCATCTCGCGCATCAGGGTTTCCATTCCCAGGAGTTCTTCCCCGATCACGCCGTTGAGGCGTTCCTGATCCGGATCATTCAGGGGCTTCAGGCGTTCCATCGCTTTGGCAAGAATCCCGCTCGAACCCTTGATCTCATTGCGCACGTCATTGAAGTCACTCTTCCAGGCCTTGACGGCCTCATCCTTGGTCCGTCCGCCCGGCGCTTTGGGGAAGGCATTCTTTGTTCTTTCCAGCAGGTCTGTTTTCTCCTGCGCATCGCTCAGCTCCTGCCATGCGGCAAAAAACTGCCCGATCAGCGCTCTGTCTTCTTCCACAAGGGCATCATACCCTGGCGCTGCGTTCGGAGAGAGCAGCAGCTCCTCTTCCTGCCGGATTTTTTCCTGCATCTCCAGCACATCCAGCTCCACCGCATGCAGGATTTCCTGCCGCCACTCTTCTGCCGGCGGATGCTCCGCGAGCGCATGCAGGACTTCCATGGGCCTTGGGATGCCCATGAGCACCCCGTACAGGTCCTTGACCATTTTCATCAGTTCATCGGTGCTGAAAGCGGCCAGGAGCTGAGAGACCCTTTTCCTCTCCTCCGCGGAATAGGCACTGTCCTTTTTCAGAATCTGCTCCACCGCTTCCGCAAAGCTTTCCTCTTTCAGACGGGTCTGCTCGCTTTCCTTGAGCACGCGCGGCTCAGCCGATACGGCTTTGTTGTCACTGTATTCCCTGAGCAGCATCTGGCAGAAGGAATGAATGGTGCTGATGGAGGCTGTCTCAATCTCGGCCAGCGCACGCCCTGCTTCCGCAGAGCCATCTTCTTCGAGCAGTTCGCGCAGCTTGTTTTTCATGTTGCGCGCCGCATCCTTGGTAAATGTGATCACCAGAAACTGGGAGATCGAAACATCCGGGTTTGTCTTCAATATATGCAGGATTTTATGGACCATTACGGTGGTCTTGCCGGAACCCGCGGCTGCGGACACCAGAATCCGGGCATTGTCCGCTTCAATCGCTTTCTGCTGGTCGGTATTAAACTTCGGCATGGCGCACCTCCTCAAAGGGATTATATCAATTCAGCCACCAAATGGATAGAACTGTTTTTCGTTTCTGCTGCCCTGTTCCGCATTCTGTAGATTTTTTGCATGAAATGGTGTATCATGGAAAAAAACAAACCGGAAGGTGACAGTATGCGCAGAAGAACGAAGATCGTGTGTACAATGGGTCCCCGACTCTTTGATGAAAACCTTCTCGAACCGCTTATGCGTGCAGGCATGGATGTGGCACGCTTCAATTTCAGTCACTCCAACCATGAAGAACACCTGGTTCGCCTCAAAGAGGTTGTCCGCATGCGTGAAAATCTGGGTCTGCCCATCGCCACCATGCTCGATACCAAAGGTCCGGAAATCCGTACCGGAGACTTTGAGGGCGGCCGCGTCACGCTGGAAAATGGACAGTATTTCACACTGTATACCGACGAACGCATGGGCACCAAGGAAGGCTGCTGCATTACATATAAGAACCTGCCCAAGGACGTCAAGGCCGGCGACTCCATCCTGATTGACGACGGTTTGGTCGGCATGCGCGTGGAGGAAGTGTCCGAGGAAGCCATCGTCTGCAAGGTGCTCAACGGCGGCGCTGTGTCCAATCACAAGGGCATCAATGTGCCCGGCGCACATCTCTCCATGCCGTTTATCTCCGAGAAGGACCGGGCCGACATCCTCTTCGGCATTGAGAACCACTTTGATTTTATCGCCGCCTCCTTTACGCGTTCCGCCGATGATATCCTGGCGATCCGCCGCATCCTCGCGGAAAAAGACTGTCATTCCATCCGGATCATCGCCAAGATTGAGAACATGGAAGGCATTCAGAACCTCGAAGAGATTCTGCGCACAGCCGACGGCATCATGGTCGCCCGCGGCGACATGGGCGTTGAGATCCCGCTGGAGGAAGTTCCCGCCCTGCAGAAGCACATCATCCATGAATGCGTTGCTTCCGGAAAACCGGTCATCACGGCCACCCAGATGCTGGACTCCATGATGAAGAACCCGCGCCCCACGCGTGCTGAGGCAACCGACGTTGCCAACGCCATTTATCAGGGCACCAGCGCCATCATGCTCTCCGGTGAAACGGCCGCCGGTCTCTACCCGGTGGAGTCCGTCCAGACCATGGCCAGGATCGCCCTGAAGACAGAGGCAGACATCGATTATGTCACGCAGTTTGCCACTGCATCCTACAACAACCGCTATGACATTACTGCAGCCATCTCTCATGCAACCGTGACCTCCGCGCATGACCTGAAGGCCAGCGCCATCATTTCCGTGACCAAGTCCGGCGGCACCACGCGCATGATCTCCCGCTACCGCCCGGACTGCCCGATCATCGGCTGCACCACCGACAGCACGGTCTATCGTCAGCTGAACCTCTCCTGGGGCGTCATCCCGGTGCTCATCAATGAAGAATCCAATACGGACGATCTCTTCGAGCATTCCGTCGAAGCAGGCGTGAAGGCCGGCGTCATTCACGACGGTGAGCTCGTTGTCATCACAGCCGGTGTGCCGCTGGGCATCTCCGGCACCACCAACATGATGAAAGTCCATGTGGTCGGTCATTCCCTTCTGCGCGCCACGCCCGTGGTTCCCGGAAAGGTCACCGCGCCGCTCTATGTCCTCCACGACCCGATCCGGGCCTCTGAGGAATTCCGCACCGGCTCCATTCTCGTGTGCGACAAGGTCACACGGCAGATTCTCCCGCTGGTCCGCAAGGCTTCCGGTCTGATTCTGGAGGATCCGGACACGGACAGCCCCGGTGTTGTGGCCGGCATTTCCCTTGACATTCCCGTGCTCATCGGCGCAAGCCATGCAACGGCCATTCTCAAGTCCGGTGCTGTCGTCACCCTGGATGCTTCCGACGGCACGGTCACCTGCAACTGATCTTCGGAGGGCTTATGACACTTTTTCTTGACGGCGATCTCTACGCGACTGCAGACGATCTGCATCGCGCGCTTCAGCGGATGCTTTCCCTGCCCGACTATTACGGCAGGAACGGCGACGCACTCTATGACTGCCTTTCTGAGCGCAGGGACCCTGTTTCGGTCTATATTGCCACCAAGGGCAATGCCGAAGTCAGCCGTGCGCTGGACATTGTCTGCCAGGTCATTTCCGACCTCGGCGGAGAGGTGAAAAACGTATAATCCCGGGCCCCGGATTTTCCGGGGCTCTGTTTTCAGCATCAGAAGGAGACCGAAATCATGCGCTGCAGCTGTAAGGAATGTGGAACCTATATGATTCAGGCGGACTCGGACCGTCTGGGGTGCGTATGCCCGGACTGCGGTTACCGCTGCAGGGACTGCCTGGGCACGGACACGGTCGTTTCCAGGGAGCACCTGCTTGACCTGGCCCGCGACCCGCGCTTCTTCCCGGAAAACATTGCACGGAACTTTGCACCGGGCGATGAGGAAGACGAAGAGAATCAGGAACAGGATTTGCACGGGGATGACATCTATGGATGGTGACCGTGTCATTCTGCACTGTGACTGCAACAACTTTTTCGCCTCCGTCGAGCTTCGCACCCGGCCTGACCTGAAAGACAGTCCGGTTGCGGTGGCCGGTGACACAGACAACCGTCACGGGATCATCCTTGCCAAGAATATGATTGCCAAGCGCTTCGGCGTCAAAACGGCGGAAACCGTCTGGCAGGCCCGCGCCAAATGCCCCGGACTGGTCCTTCTGCCGCCGCATCACGCTCTGTATGGCCAGGTCAGCCGCGAAATCAACCGGATCTATCTCTCGGTGACTGATCAGGTGGAACCGTTTTCTGTGGATGAAAGCTGGCTGGATGTCACGGCATCCCGCTCACTCTTCGGCAGCGGCGTTGAAATCGCGGATCTGCTCCGGAAGCGGGTCCGGGAGGAAATCGGGATTACCATTTCCGTCGGTGTATCCTTCAACAAAACCTGGGCCAAAATGGGTTCGGACTACCGGAAGCCGGATGCGACCACCGTGATGGACCGCGAAACCGCGCCGAAAATCCTGTTCCCGCAGCCGATTGAAAACATGCTGTTTGTCGGTTCTTCTGCAGCCCAGGTGCTCCGGCGCAACGGCATTCTCACCATCGGCGATCTGGCGGCCGCTTCGCCTGTGCTTCTTTCCTCAATTCTTGGGAAATCCGGGGCAGCCCTTTCCGCCGCAGCCCGCGGTGAGGACATGAGTCCTGTCCGTGTCTATGGCGACACTGACCCCGCGCGTTCCGTTTCCCATGCCTGTACCTTTCCGAGCGATCTGGTCGGGCGGGACGCCTGCACGCGGGAACTGCTGCCGCTTTGCGAGGCGGTGGGCACGCGCTTAAGGAAGATGGGATTGCGGTGCAGGACCGTCCAGCTGCAGATCAAAAGTCCGGATCTGAAAGTGATCTCACGTCAAAGGACGCTCTCCCTCCCCACGGCATCGACGGACCGCATTTTCCGTGAAGTCTGCGCGATTCTCCGGGACAGCTGGCCGGAGCAGAAGCCTGTCCGCCTGTTCTCTGTCGGGGCCGAGAACCTGATCTCGGATCAGGAAGACATTCCCGTTCAGCTCTCCCTTCTGGATGATGCTGAAGAAAAGGATGAAAAACGGGAACGCCTTGAAGCCGCCGTCGACCGCCTTCGCGACCGTTTTGGGCGTGATTCGGTCATGCGCGGGCAAACAAAACACTGATGCAGAACGCCGCATTTCCCGGCGTTCTGCTTTTTCGTCTGAATGGACTCCCCGGCCGTCTGCCCCGGAGGAAAGGTTTCCAAAAAAAATCATTTTTACACACCATCCGGTGATGAGGGCGAGATGCCTTATACATTAAGGCATCTCCTCCACGAATGGTCATTTCTGCCAAAAACCATCCCTGAAAAAGACTTGCGCCAACGGCTCTAACGGAGTATAGTATGAAATGTGTGTGTAATTCTGCACACGCATGAAATGGTATAGGGGGATTAGCATGCCTGCCACAAAGTTTGATAAGGACTCCATCAAGGAATCCATTCTCGGCAAGCTCCAGAGATACAATGGCCGGTCGATCTCGGATGCCAGCGAACAGCAGATCTACAAAGCTGTTGCTTCCACCGTCCGCGATCAGATCATGCAGAAGTTTACTGTCGCACGCGAAGAGCGCAAGAACCATAAGTCCAAGCGTCTTTATTATCTTTCTGTTGAGTTTCTCATGGGCCGCAGCATGTTCTGCAACATGCTGAACCTTGTTTCCACACAGGAATACCGCGAAGCACTCTCTGAACTCGGCATCAGTCTGGACGATATTCTCAAGGAAGAACCGGAACCCGGCCTGGGCAACGGCGGTCTCGGCCGTCTGGCTGCCTGCTTCCTGGATTCTCTCGCTTCCCTTAACCTGCCGGCCATGGGCTGCACCATCCGCTATGAATACGGCCTGTTCCGTCAGAAGATCGTTGACGGCCAGCAGGTTGAACTCCCTGACTCCTGGCTGGACAACGGCAACGTCTGGGAAATGCCCGTCATGGAAGATGCCTGCGAAGTGCATTACGGCGGCCATGTGGATGCAGTCAATGAGGACGGCGTGACCAAGTATGTCCATCGCGACTATTACACGGTGGAAGCCGTTCCGTATGATATGCCCATCGTCGGCTACAACACCGAAAACGTCAACGTGCTCCGCACCTGGTCTGCCCGCTCCAAGAAGCGCATTGACCTCTCCTCTTTCGGTCAGGGCAAGTATGCCCAGGCTTCTGAAGAGATCGAGCTTGCAGAAGTCATCTCCAAGGTGCTCTATCCTGAAGATAACCATTATGAAGGAAAGATGCTCCGTCTCAAGCAGCACTATTTCTTCACTTCTGCCACGCTGCAGTACATCATCAAGGATTTCAAGAAGCTCCACGGCAATCATTTCGAGCTGTTCCCCGATAAGGTCTGCATTCACATTAACGATACCCATCCGGGTCTCGCCATCCCTGAACTGATGCGCATCCTCATCGATGAGGAAGGCCTCGGCTGGGACGAAGCAGCCGCCATCGTGGAAAAGAGCATTGCCTATACCAACCACACCATCATGGCGGAAGCCCTTGAAAAGTGGCCTGAAGCCATGGTCAAGCAGCAGCTGCCCCGAATCTACATGATTCTGGAAGAAATGAACCGCCGTCTGTGCGCAAGACTCTGGGAAGCTTTTCCCGGACAGTGGGAGCGCATCGGCAAGATGGCCATCATCAGCTATGATCAGGTGCACATGGCCAACCTCTGCGTTGCCATGACGCACTCCGTCAATGGCGTTTCCCAGCTGCACGGCGATATCCTCAAGGAAGAAACCTTCCATGACTACAACCTGATCATGCCTGAGAAGTTCAGCGCAATCACCAACGGCATCACGCACCGCCGCTGGCTGATGAGCTGCAACCCCGAGCTGACCAGCCTGATCTGCGAAGCCATCGGCACCAACTGGATCACCGATCCGGAACAGCTCTGTGCCCTGAAGCCCTTCGCTGATGATAAGGCTTTCCGTGAAAAGTTTGCTGAAATCAAGTTCCACAACAAGCAGCGCCTTGTGAAGATGCTCAAGGAACGCCAGAATGTGGATGTGGATCCGACCTTCATGTTCGATACCCAGGCCAAGCGTCTGCACGAATACAAGCGTCAGATGCTCAACGCCCTGCATATCCTGGTGCTCTACAACCGCATCGTGGCTGATGAGTCCTTCACCATGGAGCCCCGCGTCTTCTTCTTCGGCGCCAAGGCCAGCCCCGGATACTATCGCGCAAAGCAGATCATCCGCTTCATCAACGCGCTCAGCCGCCTGATCGACAATCATCCCCGGGCACGCAAGTTCCTGAAGGTTGTGTTTGTTGAAAACTATGACGTTTCCAGCGCTGAAGTGCTGATCCCTGCGACCGATCTCTCCGAGCAGCTCTCCACCGCCTCCAAGGAAGCCAGCGGTACCGGCAACATGAAGTTCATGATCAACGGTGCTGTCACCATCGGAACCATGGACGGTGCCAATGTGGAAATCGCCGAGCAGGTGGGCATGGACAACATCTACATCTTCGGCATGCGTTCTGATACGGTCCGCGACATGTACCGCGAACGCACCTACAATCCGATGACCATCTTTGAATCCAACAGCGAGATTCGTCAGGCCATGACCCAGATGATCGATGGCACGCTGTTCCCGAACAATGGTGCTGTGCTTCAGGATCTGTATCATTCCCTGCTCATGGGTGAGTATGGTTCCATGGCCGATCCGTACTTTGTTCTCAAAGACTTCGGCTCCTACTCCATGGCGCAGAGAAGAGTCAATGCAGACTATACCGACAAGGATAAGTGGCTGAAGATGGCCGTCATCAATACCGCCATGGCCGGCTTCTTCTCCTCTGACCGCACCATCCGCGAGTACAACGATAAAATCTGGCATCTCTCTCCCCTTGATGCCTCGAAATAAACTACAGCCAATCTTATAGGCGCCTGGCACACACTTCCATGGTGCTGCCAGGCACTTTTATATGAATCTGGAAAGTAGATGATGGATTCCCATGATGCTTCATAACTCCCATCTTCCCTTCTTCCGTTCGCCTGCTGGACCGGTTGCAGCCGGATCAACGGTGGTCATTCGGTTTCTTTCCGATGAAGCCGTCTCCGTTGTCCTGCGCACCTGGATTCATGATGAACGCGCCTATCCCATGCTGCGGGATGGCGACACCTGGTCCTACGAGCTGACCCTTCCCGACGAGACCGGACTTCTCTGGTACGACTTTATCGCCTATCTTCCGGACGGAAAGATCATCAAGTACGGTGCTCCGACAGACGGACTGGGCGGAGAAGGCGAAATTCACAGGGACGGACTGCATTCTTTTCAGATCACCATCTACAACGAGTCATTTCATACGCCTTCTTTCATGCACGGCGCCACGATTTATCAGATTTTCCCGGACCGCTTCCGCAAGGCACCCACAAAGGCCGTGGACAAGCGTGATAACCGGAAATACCAGCAATGGGACGAGGATCTGATGATCAAGCCGGATCTCAAGTGCATGGACAACTGTGTCAATAATTTCTACGGCGGCACACTGACCGGCATCACGGAAAAGCTGGATTATCTGCATGATCTCGGCGTGGAAATCCTGTACCTGAATCCCATCTTTGAAGCCTACTCCAACCATCGGTATGACACGGGCGATTACACGAAAATTGATCCGCTTCTCGGCACCATGGAAGAGTTTGAGGAGCTGTGCCGCAAAGCCGATGAGCTGGGCATGCATGTCATGCTCGACGGTGTATTCTCCCATACAGGCGAGGACAGCATCTACTTCAATGACTATGGTCATTATCCGGAGAAAGGCGCCTCACAGGGAACAGATTCAAAATACTACGACTGGTATACCTTTGAACACTTCCCGGACAAGTATCGCTGCTGGTGGGGATTCAAAAACCTTCCCGAAGTGCGCAAGGACAATCCTGAATATCAGCACTTCATGTTCAATGATCAGGACGGCATTGTGCCCACGTGGATTCGCCGCGGCGCCTGCGGCTGGCGTCTGGACGTAGCCGATGAGCTCCCCATGGATTTCCTCCGCAAGCTTCGGCAGGCGGCCAAGAAAGCCAAGCGCGACGCGGTCGTGCTCGGTGAAGTCTGGGAGGACGCCAGCAATAAAGTGGCCTACGGCGAAATGCGCTGCTACTGCACCGGGGACACGCTGGACTCGGTTATGAATTATCCGCTCCGGACAGCCATCCTTGATTTTGTCTCCGGAAAGGTACCTGCTGAGCAGCTGGTGCGCGTTGTGCGCCACCAGGCCGAGGTCTATCCTGTCCAGTTCCTGTATTCCCTGATGAATCTGCTGGGCAGCCATGACCGCTCCCGTGCCCTCAATGCCCTGATCGGCAAGGAAGGCGAAGGCATGACCAAGGCTGAGCAGCGCGCCATGCGTTTTACGCCCGATGAATATGCCCTGGCTGCCAGGAGATACCGCACCTGTCTGGATATCCTCTGTGCACTCCCCGGCTGCCCGACGGTGTACTATGGTGATGAAGCCGGCCTGACCGGTACGCCTGATCCGTTCTGCCGCAGACCCTATCCCTGGGGACATGAGGATACGGAACTGCAGAAGTATGTGTCAGCGCGCCTCAATCACCGCAGACGGTCGCATGTGCTGCGTTATGGCAAGTGCGAAATCGAAGCGCTGGATGCAGACACGGTGCGAATCCGCAGATACTTTGACGGCCATGATGCGCTCGGCCGCAAAGCGCCTGCCAACACCGAGGAAATCTTCACTATTCACCGATAAATTATCAAAGGCCTGCACCGTGTGGTGCAGGCCTTTTTTCACGCCTTCAGGGAGATTCTCAGGAGGGGGATCACACTCCCCGGTGTTATATTCTTTGCGCACTACCAAAATTCCTATATAATACAATAAAACAGGTTTGGATGGTTCGCAACTCTCCTTGAGAAACTCTAAATAACGATAAACAGCTACATTGATATAGGGGTTAAAAAATAGCCTATAGGACAAGTTATTATGGTAGAGGCTTTCCGGTTCAAGCATTGTTTAAGTGCATCCACTGTATTCCAAGGGCCTATTCTATCAACCATTAAGCCCAATGCCAGAAACATGAGCAATAAAAACCGCATATGTAGAACGCGCTTCATGTGTCATGGCAGGGCTCCTTTCTATTGTTATTTTACAACGCCTTTTTTCAGGATGATGTTGGCATAAAGCGCCCCTTCTCCTGTAGCCACACAAGCATAGCATTTCGCGCCGCGGGGATAAAAATCAGCCTTTTGAATCGCTTCCTCCCGCAAGCCATTCTGTTCATATCGTTTTCCAATTTCCCTGTACACATCCCATATTTCTGGCTTGTAGGGATCATTTGGCAGCACCGCCATCAGGATGGCTGGGTGTTCAACGTAAGAATCCAATGGGAAAAAACGCAAAATCGCATCCAGGATTTCAGGAATACCATGGCCATCCATGCGCACACAGCGTTCTGGACAGCCCAGCTTTGGATAATTGCCATCACAGATCAGCAGTTCATCTCCGTGTCCCATCTCCATCATGATCTTCATCAGCTCCGGCGGAATAATGGAAGGAATATTCTTCAGCATGTCAAAACTTCATTTCTTCCCCATAATGTCAAGCGAAAAT